>JAFXZF010000070.1 GCA_017541365.1 Prevotella sp. | reverse complement strand
GTACCATTGCTTCACAACGATGCACCTATCGTAGGTACAGGTTTGGAAAAGCAGGTGTGTGAGGATTCCCGCACAATGATAGTTGCTGAGGGTGAGGGCGTGATAGAGTATGTTGATGCTACTACAATACGTATTCTTTATGACCGCACGAAAGATGAGGAGTTTGTAAGCTTCGAACCTGCAATCAAGGAGTATCGCATACCAAAATTCCGTCGCACAAACCAGAATATGACCATTGACCTTCGTCCTATCTGTGAGAAGGGACAGCGTGTCAAGGCTGGTGACATCCTTACTGAGGGCTATGCCACAGAGAATGGTGAACTCGCATTGGGTCGCAACCTCCTTGTGGCTTACATGCCTTGGAAGGGTTACAACTATGAGGATGCTATCGTTTTGTCAGAGCGTATCGTGCGTGATGACGTCCTCACTTCGGTTCATGTTGATGAGTATTCTCTCGAGGTACGCGAGACAAAGCGTGGTATGGAGGAACTCACAGCCGATATCCCTAATGTATCAGAAGATGCCACAAAGGATCTCGACGAGAATGGTATCATACGTATTGGTGCTCGTGTAGAGCCAGGTGATATCATGATAGGTAAGATTTCGCCAAAGGGTGAGAGCGACCCTTCACCAGAAGAGAAGTTGCTTCGTGCCATCTTCGGCGACAAGGCAGGCGACGTGAAGGACTCTTCACTCAAGGCTAACCCATCACTCTCTGGTGTAGTAATCGATAAGAAACTCTTCTCTCGTGCCGTTAAGACTCGTGAGTCAAAGAAGCAGGATAAGATAACCCTCGCTAAGATTGACCAGGAGTACGAGGCAAAGGGAAACGATCTTAAGGAGATTCTTGTTGACAAACTCATGACTCTTACCAAGGGCAAGACATGCCAAGGTGTGTTTGATTCAACAGGTGCAGAGATCATCACCAAGGGTAGCAAGTTTACTGCTCCTATGTTGGCAAACCTTGAGTATGATGGCGTACAGTCTGGCAACTGGACTGGCGACGAGCATACTGACGGTATGATAAAGCAGCTCATCAAGAACTATATACGCAAGTACAAACTTCTCGATGCAGAACTGAAGCGTCGCAAGTTTGCTATCACTATCGGTGACGAACTGCCATCAGGCGTTCTCCAGATGGCAAAGGTCTATATTGCTAAGAAGCGTAAGATCGGCGTGGGTGATAAGCTTGCTGGTCGTCATGGTAATAAGGGTATCGTTTCAAAGGTAGTACGTCAGGAGGATATGCCATTCCTTGAGGATGGTCGTCCTGTTGACTTGGTACTCAACCCTCTGGGTGTGCCTTCACGTATGAACCTCGGTCAGATATTCGAGGCTGTCCTTGGTGCTGCTGGTAAGAAACTCGGTGTGAAGTTTGCCACTCCTATCTTTGATGGTGCCAAGCTCGAAGACCTTAACGAGTGGACCGACAAGGCAGGACTGCCACGCTACTGTTCTACTCACCTCTATGATGGTGAGACAGGTGAGCGCTTCGACCAGCCTGCTACAGTAGGTGTCACCTACTTCCTCAAACTCGGCCACATGGTAGAAGACAAGATGCACGCTCGTTCTATCGGTCCTTACAGTCTTATCACTCAGCAGCCACTGGGCGGTAAAGCGCAGTTTGGTGGTCAGCGTTTCGGTGAGATGGAGGTTTGGGCTATCGAGGCATTCGGTGCCAGCCACGTGCTCCAGGAGATACTTACTGTTAAGTCTGATGACGTTACAGGACGTTCTAAGAGCTACGAGGCTATCGTCAAGGGTGACAATATGCCTACTCCAGGCATCCCAGAGTCACTCAATGTGCTTCTCCACGAGCTCCGTGGTCTTGGTCTTAGCATTAAGCTTGACTAAACTTTACAATGAAACAAGTGAATTGTAAACAGTAAATCGTCAAATTGAAATTATAATATGGCTTTCAAGAAAGATAATAAAATAAAGAATAACTTCACCAAGATCACCATTGGTCTTGCTTCACCAGAAGATATTCTCGAAAACTCATACGGCGAGGTTACCAAGCCCGAGACCATCAACTACCGTACGTATAAGCCAGAGCGTGACGGCCTCTTCTGTGAGCGCATCTTCGGACCTACCAAGGACTTCGAGTGTGCCTGCGGAAAGTACAAGCGTATCCGTTATAAGGGTATCGTCTGCGACCGTTGTGGCGTAGAGGTAACGGAGAAGAAAGTGCGCCGTGAGCGTGCTGGTCACATCGAACTCGTTGTTCCTGTGGCTCATATATGGTATTTCCGTTCTCTGCCTAACAAGATAGGTTACCTTCTCGGCATTCCTACCAAGAAACTTGAGTCAGTGATATACTATGAGAAGTATGTTATCATACAGCCAGGCAAACTGGCAGGTGTAAAGGATGAGGACGGCAACGAACTTAACGGTTCACACAAGCTTGACTTCATCTCAGAAGAAGAGTATATCGACATCATCGACAACCGCATAGATGCAAACAATGACCTTCTCGAGGACAGTGATCCTAACAAGTTCATTGCCAAGATGGGTGCTGAGGCTATCTACGTATTGTTGCGTGATCTCGACCTCGACACACTCTCATACGAGTTGCGCGACCAGGCTTCCAACGAGGGTTCTGTGCAGCGTAAGACAGAGGCTCTGAAGCGCTTGCAGGTTGTAGAGGCTTTCCGTAACAGCCGTGGCGAGAATGGCGACCAGAATCGTCCAGAGTGGATGATAATGAAGATTCTTCCTGTCACTCCTCCAGAGCTTCGTCCTCTCGTACCATTGGATGGTGGACGCTTTGCCACATCCGATCTCAACGACCTCTATCGTCGCGTTATC
>JAFXZF010000069.1 GCA_017541365.1 Prevotella sp. | reverse complement strand
GGTTGCGGTCTTTAATTCCTCGGCTACATCGCGGTAAAGCATACCCTCGTAGGCGATGCCTTGCTTACGAAGACTATCGCGGAAGGAGGTATAGATACCTCCAAGGTTGTTCCATAGCTGGGCGAAGTTCTGCTTCACCTTAGAGTCATCATCGCTGAAATTGGAGAAGAAACGCTTGAGGGCTTCCTTCTGGTCTTCAGATAGATAGTCGGCACTGTCATACGAGTGAATCTCATCGGTATTTTCGAAGATATGCTTAGCATCGCCCATGTTCTTGTCGAGGTCGTCGAAGTCGGATAGCATGAGTTCGCCCCAACCGTAGAAATCATCGAGGGATTCGGTGGTTCCGGTCTTTTCTGCGTAATGCTTGTATAGTTCGCAGACTAGTTTTATCTGATCGGCAACGATAAGTTGACTCTGGGAACGGAAGAGCTCGCTAATGGTCATGTACTTAGGACTCCATACCGGCTTGCTGTCGGAGAACTTGATTAGTTCTTCATTTAGAAATAAGGATGCTCGCTTGTTTGGGAATACGACAACCACTTCGGATAGGTTGGTGCCGTATTTTGCGAGTATATCTTGTGCTACTATGTTCAGGAATGACTTCATATTACTATCTACTTTACACTTTCCACTATCTACTTTACACTCTCAACCTCATCGAGGTTGACGTACCAGAGATAGCCTTTAACGTTAGGGTAGCCCATTTGCTGCATGAGGTTCATATAGCGCTGTACCTGCTTGCTGTAAGCTGCATTCTTGTGGCCGAATTTATAGTCGATGACTATTGTCTCGTTGCCGTCGGTTATTACGCGGTCTGGACGGTCTTCTACAATCTTGCCGTTCTTGAGCTGCATGATATTGCACTCGTTGAATATAGTCCATTTGTCGGAAAACCAAGAAGATACAGTCGCATTGCTGAATTTATGCTTTAACTCGTTGCGTAGCTCCTCTGCGCTTATGGTTTCATCGTATATCACACCGTCAAACTCAAACTGGCGCAGTTCCTTGTCTATGTCGGCTGTGGTGTGGATGCGAGAGAAGAGCATGTGCATGACAGAGCCCATCGTGGTGTATCGCTTGCTGTCGATATCATTGAGCGTATCGGCTGCGAACTCACGGCTCTTGTTACTCTGACGGAAGGAGATATTCTCAGAGGCATAGCTTTCTATGCTTACAGGGATAGCCGTAGGAGTGCGCTCAAATACATTGTCGGATTCCTTGCTCTTTTCCTCCTTGTTCTCGAAATAGTGCTCTCCGAAGGTGAAGATGGACGGAGATGCGTTTTCTGTGTCTTCCTCGGTAGCGTTGTCCTCGAAAGAACAGCCTTCAAGTTCGTTGGATTCGGCGATTCTGCGCAAAGCCTCGGCAATGGCGAAGGAACGGTTGTCCTCCTTTGCACTCTGGTTGGTAATGACGAAGAGAGAGCGTCCTGCGCGTGTGAATGCCACATAGAGAAGATTGAGGTTGTCAACTATGCCTTGCATCCATTCCTCTATACCGTAAGGCTCGTAGATGGAGTTCTGTAGGCTCGTACGGCCTGTATAGTCAACAGGGATGAATGGAAGTTCAGAGAACGGCTGCTCGTTGATGGTACACCAAAGCGTCTCTGTATGTCGGGCTGCCATATTCCAGTTGCAGAAAGGCATTACGAGGTGTCTGAACTCAAGTCCCTTACTCTTGTGTATGGTAATGACGCGTATGCTGTCACCGCTTCCTATGGATATTGCCTTG
>JAFXZF010000022.1 GCA_017541365.1 Prevotella sp. | reverse complement strand
TCACCCTCGCCATGATGGAGACCAACGACGGAGTACTCTCTGCCTGGCAGTATTTCGATGCAAAAACGGTAAAACGATTACGTAGCTATAAGAAAACGATATAATGGAAGAGGAAATCATAAAATATGATGACGAAAACATCCGAAAGCTGAGTGATGTAGAGCATGTGCGCAGCAGGCCTGGTATGTACATAGGTAGGCTGGGCGATGGCTCGTATGCAGAGGATGGTATATACGTACTGCTGAAGGAGGCGATAGACAATAGTATCGATGAGTTCAGGATGAATGCCGGCAAGCGTATAGAGGTGGATCTGCATGAGCAGAAGGCGATATCACTGCGTGACTACGGACGTGGCATACCACAGGGCAAGATGATTGCTGCTGTCAGCCAACTGAACACCGGCGGTAAGTATGACTCAAAGGCTTTCAAGAAGTCGGTGGGTATGAACGGCGTGGGTATCAAGGCTGTGAACTTCCTGTCAACAAAGTTTGAGGTGAGAAGCTACCGCGACGGTAATGTGCGTACGGCAAAGTTTGAGTATGGAAAACTGGTAAGCGACACCACGGAACCCACCACCGACGAGACGGGTACGTACATATACTTCGAGCCTGATGACAGTCTGTTTAAGAACTATTCGTTCCACGATGATATAGTGGAGACGATGCTGCGCAACTATACGTACCTCAATACGGGGCTGGCGATAATGTTCAATGGCAGGAGGATAGTATCGCGAAACGGACTTCAGGACTTGCTGCGTGATCAGATGACGAGCGAACCGCTCTATCCTATCGTGCACATGAAGGGGGAGGACATAGAGATAGCCTTTACACATACCAACCAGAACGGCGAGGAGTATGACTCATTTGTCAATGGTCAGCATACCACGCAGGGTGGTACTCATCAGAGCGCGTTTAAAGAGCATATAGCCAAGACCATCAAGGAGTATTTCGGAAAATACGAATATGGAGACATACGCAATGGACTCGTGGCTGCCATAGCGGTAAATGTAGAGGAGCCAATCTTCGAGTCGCAGACAAAGATTAAGCTGGGTTCGCTGACGATGTCACCTGATGGTGTGTCGGTAAACAAGTATGTGGGCGACTTTGTGAAGACAGAGGTGGACAACTACCTGCACCGTAACCATGACATAGCGGAGATAATAGAAGAGAAGGTAAAGGCGAGCGAGCGCGAACGTAAGGCGATGGCTGGTGTGGCAAAACTGGCACGCGAGCGTGCCAAGAAGGCAAACCTCAATAACCGTAAGCTACGCGATTGCCGCATACATTTCTCTGATGCTAAGAATAACCGTAAGGAGGAATCGAGCATATTCATTACCGAGGGTGACTCTGCCAGCGGTTCTATCACTAAGAGTCGCGATGTAAACACACAGGCGGTGTTCTCACTGCGTGGCAAACCGCTCAACTGCTACGGACTCACCAAGAAGATAGTATATGAGAATGAGGAGTTTAACCTGCTTCAGGCTGCTCTTGACATAGAAGACGGACTTGATAATCTGCGTTATAATAAAGTCATAGTGGCTACCGATGCCGATGTCGATGGCATGCACATCCGTCTGTTGCTCATATCATTCTTCCTGCAGTTCTTCCCTGAACTGATAAAGAAGGGCCACGTGTATGTGCTGCAGACGCCTCTCTTTCGTGTGAGAAACCGCCGCACGAAGATAAAGGACAAGAAGATTATCGCTGCGGAGGATGAGAAACTTAAGGAACGTGGTGAGAAACCGAAGGACTTCATAACACGTTATTGCTACAGCGAGGAGGACCGCGTAAATGCCATAGAGGCTCTTGGCCCTGACCCCGAGATAACGCGATTTAAAGGTCTGGGAGAGATTTCGCCCGACGAGTTTGCTGGCTTCATAGGTCCCGATATACGCCTTGAGCAAGTTACACTGCAAAAGAGCGATGAGGTGGATAAGCTTCTTGCGTATTATATGGGTAAGAACACTATGGAGCGCCAAAACTTTATCATAGACAACCTGGTGATAGAGGAAGACCTCGTAAGGGAAGAGGAGGTCTTTTAGTTCAAAGTTCATAGTTCACAGTTCACAGTTGAGACACATATATAATATAATAAGGTGTAGGGGGGCATGGCAGAACAGACTGTTGTTAGTTCAGCTGGTGCTCCTTTTTAGTATGCCGCTCAGTGCGCAGATGCGTATCGGTGGCAATAGTGAGTCGGCACTTCGCAAACTCGCCATTGCTGAGATGGCCACTGTAAATCTGTATGTAGATAGTGTTGATGAGAATAAACTCGTGGAGGACGCTATACGCGGCATGCTTGAGAAACTTGACCCTCACTCCAGTTATGCTACACCAAAGGAGGTGAAAGCACTGAACGAACCGCTTCAGGGAAACTTTGAGGGAATAGGTGTGCAGTTTAATATGTTGGAGGATACGCTCCTCGTGGTGCAAACTATCAATGATGGCCCGTCGGAGAAGGTGGGCATAGTGGCAGGTGACCGCTTTGTCAGTGTCAATGATACGATCATAGCTGGTGTAAAGATGTCTAAAGAAGACATCATGAAGCGTCTTCGTGGTCCGAAGGGGACAAAGGTGAAGATCGGCGTGAAGCGCCAGGGAGTTGATGAAACGGTGTTTTTTACAGTCACACGCGACAAGATACCTCTCAATACCGTTGATGCGCTCTACATGATACGTCCTGGCATAGGTTATATACGTATATCATCCTTTGGTGCTACCACCCATCAGGAGTTTGTCGATGGTATAAAGAAACTTCAAGAGCAAGGCACCAGCATGGGCACACCGCTGAGAGATCTCATCATCGACCTGCAGGAGAATGGAGGTGGATACTTGCAGGCTGCTGTCGATGTGCTCAATGAACTGCTTGATGATGATGACCTCATAGTATATACAGAGGGCAGGAGAACGAGACGCCAGGAATTTCGTGCTAAGGGCAACGGCATTTTCCGCACGGGCAGAGTAGTGGCACTTGTCAATGAGTACTCTGCCTCAGCTGCAGAGATAGTGTCGGGCGCACTGCAAGACCAGGACCGAGGTGTCGTGGTAGGTCGTCGCACATTTGGTAAGGGACTGGTGCAAAGACCAATTGACCTGCCCGATGGCTCTATGATACGTCTCACCGTAGCACACTACTACACACCATCAGGACGATGCATACAGAAGCCTTATAAGAAGGGCGAACTCAAAGACTATGCCATGGATATCGACAACCGATACAAGCATGGCGAGTTTACCAATGCCGATAGCATACACTTCGCTGACTCGCTGAAGTTTCAGACGTTGAAGAAACATCGCACAGTGTATGGTGGCGGAGGTATCATGCCCGATTACTTCGTGCCACTCGATACTACGAAATATACCAAGTACCATCGTGAACTGGCAGCCAAAGGCATCATTATCAATGCAAACCTGAAGTACGCATCCAAGAACCGTAAGTCGTTGCTCAGACAGTACAAGACCTTTGAAGAGTTTGACAGTGACTATGAGGTGCCACGCTCTCTCATTGACAATATATATGCCGAGGGCGACAAGCAAAAGGTAAAGCGTCCAGAGGACAGCGAGATGGTAAAAAAGACAGACGAAAGTATCTCTATGCAACTGAAAGCACTGATAGCTCGCGACTTATGGACGATGACAGAGTATTTCCGTATTGTAAACGCACACAGTGATGTCGTAAATTGTGCTTTAGAACAACTGAAATAGCAAAATACCCTTGTTTTTGGGCAAAATAATGCACAAAGGATAGTCAAGTGTGCACAAGAAAATGCTTTTTTCTCAAAAATGTTTTGTCAATTGATAGATTATTAGTAATTTTGCACCCGAATTTATAAAATATTGGTGTTCCCCCTAAGGGAATTTATCAACAAGAATAGACAATTTAAAAACAAATCAAAAACATTAAAAATCATGTCTGAAATTGAATCAAAAGTAGTAGAGATTATCGTTGACAAGCTGGGTGTTGATGCAGCTGAGGTAAAGCCAGAGGCTTCTTTCACTAACGACCTCGGTGCTGACTCTCTCGACACAGTAGAACTTATCATGGAACTCGAGAAGGAATTCGGCGTAACAATTCCTGACTCTGACGCAGAGAAGATCCAGACTGTAGGCGATGCTATTGCTTACATCGAGAACGCTGGCAAGTAATAATCCTTGCATGCGTGAATCCGTATGATACATGGGTGATGGTTAGGTGAGAAATCACTTATCCATCACTTTTTTATTTTAAAGAGATAATCGGAGTATTCAGAACATTCAGAATAATCGGATTATTCAGAAAAGAAAAATAAACGACAATGGAATTAAAAAGAGTTGTAGTGACAGGCTTGGGTGCCGTTACACCACTGGGACTTTCTGCCGAGGAGACATGGAAGAATATGCTTGCAGGCGTAAGCGGTGCTGATACTATCAAGCAGTTTGATGCTTCACGTTACAAGACTACCTTTGCTTGTGAACTGAAGGACTTCGACCCAACGGTATGGATTGACAGGAAGGAAGCACGTAAGATGGACAAATTCTGTCAGATGGCTATTGCAGGAGCTGACATGGCAATAAAGGATTCTGGTATGGATCTTGAGACAATCGATAAGGACCGCGTAGGTGTTATCTACGGTGTGGGTATCGGTGGTCTGAAGACAATGCAGGAAGAGCTCGAATATTATTCTGAGCATAAGGATCAGCCAAAGTTCGGTCCTTTCTTCATTCCTAAGATGATTGGTGATATCGCACCAGGTCATATCTCTATACGCTATGGCTTCCATGGACCCAACTATGCGACCACCAGTGCGTGCGCATCATCTACAAATGCTCTCGCAGACGCTTTCAACCTCATACGTCTGGGCAAGGCAAATATCATCGTGGCTGGCGGTGCTGAGGCTGTTATCACCGACCCTGGCTTGGGCGGCTTCTGTTCTATGCACGCCTTGTCAACACGCAATGACGAGCCACAGAAGGCAAGTCGTCCGTTCTCTGGCAGTCGCGACGGTTTTGTGATGGGTGAGGGTTCGGCCTGTCTCATCCTCGAGGAACTGGAGCATGCCAAGGCACGTGGTGCTAAGATATACTGTGAGATGGTAGGTGCAGGCATGTCAGCCGATGCACATCACATCACAGCATCACATCCAGAAGGCTTGGGTGCTAAGATTGTCATGGCAGAGGCACTGAGGGATGCAGAGATGCAGCCGGAAGATATTGACTACATCAACGTTCATGGCACATCAACTCCTGTAGGTGACCGCTCTGAGGCAAAAGCCATCAAGGACCTCTTCGGCGAGTGGGCTTACAAGCTCAATATATCCTCTACCAAGTCTATGACAGGTCACCTCCTCGGTGCTGCAGGCGCTGTAGAGGCTATGGCATGCGTGAAAGCTGTAGAGGAAGATATCATACCGCCTACCATCAACCATGAGGATGGTGACAACGATGAGGAGATAGACTACAATATGAACTTCACCTTTAACAAGGCACAGAAGCGCGAGGTTCGTGCCGCTCTGAGCAACACGTTTGGCTTCGGCGGTCACAATGCCTGCGTTATATTCAAGAAGTATGCTGAGTAATATAATAGATAGGATAAAGCTCCCTTTCCGTAAGGAGAAGGAGCTTTATCTTGCTTTATATAATATACTGGGATTCTTTCCACGCAACATCACCTTCTACAAGATAGCTCTTATGCACAAGAGCCTTGGACATCGGGCAACTGAGAAAGAGATGAAGGTACTGGCTAAGTCAATGGTTAAGAATGCCAAGGGAAAAGACAGAGGGAAAGCGGACGCAAGGAAAGGCAAGAAATTGGGTCGCCCTCTCAATAACGAGCGTCTGGAGTTTCTTGGCGATGCCATACTTGATGCTGTCGTGGGCGCTGTAGCCTACAGATATTTCCCCGGTAAGTCAGAGGGATTTCTTACTAATGCACGTTCCAAGATGGTGCAGCGTGATGCACTCGGCAAGCTGGCGCAGCAGATGGGACTATCAAAACTCATAATGGCGAGTGGACGCAACGTGAGCCATAACAGCTATATCGGCGGCAACGCTTTTGAGGCTCTCGTGGGAGCTGTGTATCTCGATCGTGGCTATGACGCATGTCGTCAGTTTTGGGAGAAGCGTGTCATGGGCAAGTACATGAATGTTGATAGGATAGCTTATACGGAGGTCAACTTCAAGTCAAAGATACTGGAATGGTCGCAGAAGAACCGCATCAATCTAAGCTTCCGCTTAGATGATCAGTCGCAGGATGAGAATGGCTCACCAAAGTTTGTCTATACCGTGGTATTGGAGGATATCGACGGATGTTCTGCAGAAGGATTTTCTAAGAAAGAGAGCCAACAGCACGCTTGCGAGATGACACTCAAGAAACTACGTTCCGATGGTAAGTTTATCGACAGAATCTTTGCAGCAAAGACCGCTCGCACACAGATGGAGGAGATGCCTGTCAGCGTGGCACCTGATGTAGAATCACCCAGTGATGACCTCGTGATTGTAAAGGATATCAACGATGTCAATAATGATGAAGTGACGAGTGAAGCAGAGCGTGAAGTTGATGATCTCACCCTTGAGGATGTTGACGTAAGAATGAAACGGAAGTCTCGCGAGGACATCATAGCCGAGGCCGAGGCAGAAGCTTATTCAGTTCGCAGTTAATAGTTACGAGTGAGGCACTCATGTATTGTCTTAACTCCTTTAATTTTTTAATTCCTTTAACTCCCTTAAATATATGAAGATAGCATTAATAGGATATGGTAAGATGGGCAAAATGATAGAGCAGATTGCCCTTTCTCGTGGTCACGAGATAGTAAGTATCATTGACATTGACAACCAGCAGGACTTTGAGTCTGCAGCCTTTGCCAGTGCTGACGTTGCAATAGAGTTTACCAACCCCAAGGTGGCTTACGACAACTACCTCAAGGCATGGAAGGCTGGTGTGAAGGTTGTCAGCGGTACTACGGCATGGCTCAAAGACCATGGTGACGAGGTGCGCAATGCCTGTGCCAACGAGGGCAAGACTCTCTTCTGGGCATCGAACTTCTCAGTGGGCGTGGCAATCTTCTCTGCTGTCAACAAGTATCTGGCAAAGATAATGAACCAGTTTCCACAGTATGATGTCAATATGGTGGAGACCCACCATGTGCACAAACTTGATGCACCGTCAGGCACCGCCATCACCCTTGCCGAGCAAATTGTTGACCGTCTCGACCGCAAGAGCAAGTGGGGACTTCATGAGACATCTCCCGATGTGTTGCGCATTGACGATGTGCGTCGTGGCGAGGTGCCAGGCATCCATAGCATCAGTTACGACTCGCCTGCTGATATGATAACCATCACTCACGATGCTCACTCACGTCAGGGCTTTGCACTCGGTGCCGTACTCGCTGCCGAATACACTGCGGAGCACGAAGGCTTGCTGACTATTGACGATATGTTTAAGTTCTAAAAGATGCGTAAGAAGAATCAACCAAATATGAAGGTGCAGTGGACGAAGTTCGTCATCGTCCTCGTGCTATACCTCGCATTCCTGTGGTGGCTCAAGAGCTGGCTCGGACTTATTGTTGTTCCGTTCATCTATGACGCCTACATTTCAAAGAAGATACGTTGGGACTGGTGGAAAGACCTCGACAGTTTTCCACGCATGCTTATGTCGTGGGTCGATGCCCTGGTATTCGCCCTCGTGGCGGTTTATTTCATCAACCTGTTCTTCTTCCAGAACTACGTCATACCGTCAAGTTCCTTGGAGAAGTCACTACTCACCGGCGACTACCTCTTCGTAAGCAAGGTGAGCTACGGACCTCGCATTCCGCAGACCCCTCTCACCATGCCGCTTACGCAGCATACGTTGCCAGTAGGCAATATCAAGTCGTACATAGAATGGCCGCAATGGGACTACCGCCGTGCGCCTGGCTTGGGAAAGATACAGCTAAATGATATCGTGGTGTTCAATTACCCAGCAGGTGATACCGTGGTGAGCGAGCCACGTTGGCAACCCCAGGACTACTATCAGATGTGCTATGGCTACGGTCAGCAGATACTTATGCAGCAAGGCATCAATGTGCAGCTCGACAGTCTCAAACCCATGGACCTGCGTCACTACTACGAACTGGCTTATCAGGCAGGCAGACAGTATATCTTGTCCGACCCACAGGAGTATGGCAAACTCATCTCACGTCCTGTTGACCGTCGTGAGAACTACGTCAAGCGTTGTGTAGGACTGCCAGGGCAAACCCTCCAGATAAAGAACCACATAGTGTATATCGACGGTAAGGCAAACAAGGAGCCAGACAACGTGCAATATACCTACTTCGTGAAGCTCAATAACATGTTGCCTGATGACCTCATGAAGGAACTCGGTATATCACAGGAGGATATCACGCAGCTCAACCAATTTGGCTATATGCCGCTCACCAAGCGTGCTGTGGCTGAGCTCAGCAAGCGTAAGGACCTCGTGGCATCCATCAAGCCAAACCTCGAACAGACCGTTGGCGATATATATCCGCTCAATGCCCGTTATGGCTGGACTCGTGACAACTATGGTCCAGTGTGGATACCTCAGAAGGGTAAGAGCGTGAAGCTGACGCTGGAGAATCTCCCCATCTACGAGCGTCCTATCCGAGTGTATGAAGGCAACGACCTTGAGGTGACTCGCGATGGCAAGATACTCATCAATGGCAAGGTGGCTAAGGAATATACATTCAAGATGGACTACTACTGGATGATGGGTGACAACCGTCACAATAGTGCCGACTCACGCTATTGGGGATTTGTGCCGGAAGACCACATCGTAGGCAAACCCATCTTCATTTGGTGGTCAAGCGACCCTGACCGTCGTGGCTTCAACGGAGTGAGGTGGAACCGCCTCTTCCGTATGGTTGACAATATAAAGTAACACTATCGTTAACTTTTAATGGGAATAAAAGACAGCCGAGATGCAAATGACTGATGCATCTCGGCTGTTTTGCAAAATTGCATATTCTTTTTACATAAAAGGAAATAATCTTGCCAGTTTCTGTATTTTTTTGTTACTTTGCATCCGCAAACGTAAAGTAACATGCGCAATACAATACTTACGATAACAGGTAGCGACGGTACCGGAGGTTCAGGTGTGCAGGCAGACATACGTCTCATAGGTGAGTTGGGTGGTATAGCAGCATCGGCGGTCACGTCAATAACGGTGCAGAACACGCTCGGCATTCAAGAATTCTATGATCTCCCTGCCGCCGTGGTCCGACAGCAGGTGGAGGCTATCATCAATGACTTACAGCCGCAGGTTGTCAAGATTGGTCTGCTGCGACGTATCGATGTCGTAGAGACCTTGGCAGAGGTGCTCAGCCATTACAAGCCGCGTCACATCATCTATGCCCCCGTGCTGCGTTCCACGCATGGCGACAAACTCGTGTCACCCGATGTATATGATGCAATCCAGCGGTTGCTCATACCTCTATGCACTGTGGTGCTTGAGCCCTCCGACCTGCCCGAGGCATCACGCCGTCACGGTCATGCCAACCAACTGTCATCGGCAGTGGCATTCTATCTCAGCCAAGACGAGGAGATAGCCGATGCTATGCTCCATGCACGCACCTTTCTCAAGCAGTTGCCTGCTGCATACGCCGAGGGCAACAGCCGCAGCGAGGAACTCTACAACCGTTTCCTTGACGAGGTAGATAGATACTACAGCCACTATGCTGATGTATCATTTTATGCCGAGCAACTCAATGTGAGTCCACGCTACCTTGCTCAGGTTACGCGAAACATAGCCGGCCGTTCGCCTAAGTATATCATTGACGAGCGCATAGTCAGCGAGATTGCCACTATGCTTACTGCTACCAACTATCCCCTAAAGGATATAGCACAGCGTCTCGGCTTCTCGTCGCAGGCACACCTCTCGCGTTTCTTCAAAAAGCATAAGGGCATCTCGCCTACAGAATATAAATACAATAATACAAACACAAATGAACAAAGACAGACAACAACTTAACCGCCAGTTGGCACAGATGCTGAAAGGCGGAGTGATCATGGACGTTACCACGCCCGAACAGGCAAAGATAGCTGAGGCTGCTGGTGCCTGCGCGGTGATGGCATTGGAACGCATCCCTGCTGACATACGTGCCGCAGGGGGAGTGTCAAGAATGAGTGACCCTAAGATGATACGCGGTATTCAGGAGGCGGTGAGTATTCCTGTTATGGCAAAGTGCCGTATTGGACATATTGCTGAAGCTCAGATATTGCAGGCAATAGAGATAGACTATATCGACGAGAGTGAGGTTCTGTCGCCTGCTGACAATATCTACCATATCGACAAGATGCAATTTGACGTGCCCTTCGTTTGCGGTGCAAAAAATCTCGGCGAGGCTCTTCGTCGTATTGCCGAGGGTGCGACGATGATAAGGACAAAGGGTGAGCCGGGCACAGGTGACGTGGTGCAGGCTGTGAGCCACATGCGCATGATGCAGAGCGAGATACGTCGTCTTGTCTCAATGAGCGAAGATGAACTCTTTGAGGCGGCAAAGCAGTTGCAGGCACCACTCGACCTTGTGCGCTATGTTCACGAAAACGGTAAACTTCCCGTAGTCAACTTTGCCGCAGGCGGTGTGGCAACTCCTGCCGATGCAGCCCTAATGATGCAACTTGGTGCTGAGGGAGTGTTCGTTGGCAGTGGAATATTCAAGAGCGGAAATCCTGCTAAACGTGCTGCTGCTATAGTGCAGGCCGTCACCAACTACAAGGATGCCAAGCTACTGGCAGAACTCTCTGCGGACCTCGGTGAGGCTATGGTAGGTATCAACGAACAGGAAATAGAACTGCTCATGGCAGAGCGCGGAAAATAGATGAGGATAGCAGTACTTGCCCTGCAAGGGGCATTCATAGAACATGAGCAGATGCTTCACCGGCTCGGTGTAGAGAGTTTCGAGATAAGACAGTTCAGCGACTGGCAACAGTCTAAGGACGGTCTTATACTGCCAGGCGGTGAGAGCACCGTGCAGGCAAAGCTAATGCGTGAGTTGGGACTTATGGAGCCCATCCGTCATGACATCCTCGGCGGTCTGCCCGTTTTCGCCACCTGCGCCGGACTTATACTTTTGGCAAAGCAGGAGGACGGCAAGCCACGCACAGGAGCTTTGGGTGCCATGGACATCGATGTGCGCCGCAACGCCTACGGCAGGCAGTTGGGCAGCTTCAATGCAAAAGGAGAAGTCAAGGGCATAGCCCCCGACTTCCCCATGACTTTTATCCGTGCTCCCTATATCCACAAGGCACTGTCGCCCGATGTCGAGATTCTCTCCACTGTTGAAGACCATATAGTAGCAGCAAGGCAAGGCAATATC
>JAFXZF010000068.1 GCA_017541365.1 Prevotella sp. | reverse complement strand
TGAGGCTTTCGACCTGTTTCAGCAGCAGCGTGACAAGAGCCGTCCACTCATCATCGCAGGATTCAGTCAGGGAGGCAGAGCTGTTGTAGAATTACTGAAACATATCGGCGATGATACCTATCAGCAGTTGGCTGCTGCCTATGTCATGGGCTACAAGGTGACACCAACAGATACAGCTACATGTCACCACATACGTCCTGCACAAGGCGAGAGCGACACTGGCGTTACCATTTGTTATAACACGGTGAAGGATGTGAAGTATATAAAACCCGTAATTTCTGGCTCATGCTTTGCCATCAATCCAGTAAACTGGCGTACTGATGCCACCCCTGCAGTGCTACATGACAGCATCACCGTAACGCTGTCGCCAGAGCATCATGTGCTTGTGGTCAGTGGTTACAGCGGTGCGGAGTATCCTCCCTATAAAGACTTTATCAATGTAGGCGACATACATAGTTGCGAGCCGTGGCTATACAGCGACTGCATAGAGCATAATATGGCTGTTAGGACAGGGGCATGGCGGACAGCCTACCACCCGACCGTAGGGATGTCATCATATGAGACGCACGGACTGGAGAAATCCATGCCTGTATTCTACCAGCTGTTGAAGGACTCACTGAGAGCAGTGCAGCAGCAGTCGGAGGCACTGGGGGTAACACGTGAACGCGTACTTGCCACCATGCAGATGGCACCACCAGCACCTAAGGACTACAACTATGAGGTCATAGCAGAGGAACAGCGTGATGGTTATGTAGCGCAGAAGATAGCCTATAATATAAATAGGTGGGAGAAGGTGCTGGCATATCTGCTAATACCTGCCTCCATCTCGCAAGGCAGAGAGGGGATTTTGCTACTCCATGACCACGGGGCGCATTTCACCATCGGTAAGGAGAAGATGGTGAGACCCTTTGGTGTAGATTCACTTGTGATAGCTGACGCTGACGAGTGGGTGAGAAAATGCTACGATGGGGTATATGTGGGCGACGAACTTGCCAAACAAGGGTATGTAGTACTGTGCACCGACGCATTGTTCTGGGGTGACCGCTCACCATTGTTGAACGAGAAAGACAAGGAAGGGAATACCATTAAGGAAATAAATCGTTCCCTCTACGAACGCCAGCAGGCATTAGCATCAAACATGATGCAGATGGGTACCTCGTGGGCTGCGTGGATAACGTGGGATGACATCCGCTCGGCGGAGTTTCTCGCTCATCTGCCCATGGTAAACTCCAAGAAGGTAGGGTGCTTAGGTTTCTCCATGGGAGCCTACCGTTCGTGGATGCTTGCAGCGCTGAGCGATGACATCAAGGCATCAGCCTCCATCTGCTGGATGAACGACACGGAGCACCTCATGACACTTGACAACAACCAGAACAAAGGCGGTTCGGCATACTCCATGCTCATCCCTGGCATACGCAACATAGCGGACTATCCGCAGGTGGCAGCACTGGCTGCACCAAAGCCAGCACTCTTTTTTAATGGCAAGAAGGACAAACTCTTCCCCGTCAGCGGTGTGGAGACGGCATACGGAGTTATGCACAAGGCATGGAAAGCACATAAAGCTGAAAGGAAACTCGTCACCAAACTGTGGGATGAGAAACATTTCTTCAACAAAGCGATGCAGCAGGAGGTCTTTGAGTTCTTTGACAAAGAACTCAAATAACTGTTAACTATGAACTGTGAACTGACAAAGGGACGCTTCGCACCATCTCCGACAGGTAGGATGCACTTGGGCAACGTGATGAGTGCCCTACTCTCATGGCTCTCTATAAAGAGTCAAGGGGGCGAGTGGCTGTTGCGCATAGAGGATATAGACCCCCAACGCAGTAAACAACACTTTGCCGACCAGATAATGGAGGACTTGGAATGGCTGGGGCTGACATGGGACGAGGGACCTTATTACCAAAGCAAACGAGAAGATATCTACGAGCAATACCTTAATATACTGAACGAAAAAGGACTGCTCTACACTTCATACAAGACAAGGGCAGAGCGACTGGCAGTGAGTGCACCGCAGGAGGGAGACTCACCCCCAGCCCCTCTCTTGAAGAGAGGGGAGAGAAATGTGCTTGGTGCACTCACTTTGCGCGTTTCAGACTGCATGATAGAATATGTGGACAGGCACTATGGCACGCAGACCGTCGATATAAAGAACGATATCGGTGACTTCATAGTGAGACGTAGAGATGGCGCATGGGCATACCAACTCGCTGTGGTCGTTGATGATGCGCTGATGGGCGTGACAGAAGTGGTGAGGGGCAGAGACCTGCTACAGAGTGCTGGTCAGCAGATATACCTTGGAGGTCTGCTAGGCTTCCCACGCATGCAGTATGCCCATCTGCCACTACTCTGCAATGAGGCTGGTCAGCGGCTCTCCAAGCGTGACAAGAGTATGGACCTCGGCCAACTGCAAGAGCACCGCTCTGCAGAGGACATTATAGGGCATCTCGCTTTCCTCGCCCATATCACGGACAAGGACGAACCTTGTTTACCCTCTGACCTCATCCCACTCTTTGACTGGCAGAAAGTACCATTAAAAGACATCCCCATATCTTAGTAACCTGATAAATACTCAAAAATGAGGTTTTTCTACTACTACTTTTGGGGGATATAATGAATTGTGAACGCACACAGAGGGTTTGAGCGTAAAAAAGTTGAGGAAAAACTTGGAGGAAAGGAAAAGATTACTTAAATTTGCGACATCAATCATAAAAATTACGAGCCTATGACATAAGATAGACTTAAAGACATATAGAACAGAAGCGTCCGCTTAGAATCTTGTTTCTCGAAATTCGCCAAATTTAAAGAAACACACAAGAGTAAAAAGCTCGGATGCTCACGCTGTCAAGCGTGGGCTTTTACTCGGATATAGTGTGTTAGGCGTTTGGCGATGCCTCGAGAAACGTAGACGAAAGTAAAAAAGTCCACGTTTTCTTTTTCTGTCTTTTCCTCAGCATTAGGACTAACCTTATTTATAAACTAAAAAAAAAAGAACAATGAAGAAGATTTTTACCCTATTAGTAGCGCTCATGGCAATAACAATGGGAGCAAAGGCTGATGACTTCGTAGTTAGCGATATAACCATCCTGCCAGAGGAAGGAGAGCCTTACTATCTCGAGGTATCTTTCTCGGATGCTAGCAACAATTTTAAAGGAAAGCTTATTGGTAAGACAGTGGAGGACGATGGAAAAAAGCACATTGGCAAGTGTACTCTTCAGCTCTCCCGTATTGACAATTCTCAGCCTGCCCAGTTTACAGAATTTGACAAGAATTGTTTGGAGTCATCATTCAAAACCATGACAAAGCAGATGGCTGGTCGAGAATTGCTGATAGAAGATAATACGGACATAATAGAGATAGACAACGTAGCCCTTTGTAAGAGCATCTTCACAAAATACAACGAAATCGAGAAAGTAACCCTTAACTATGATGGTGATTGTGATATTCCTCGCTCTATGTTTAACCAAATCAATATGTACACAGAACCGTTTCATAATGTAAAATTTTACGATCTAACCTGCAATATCGGTGGCAATATCACTATAGGAGAGCACGTTTTCCCTGGTGGTTGGTACGTGGGTAACTTGATAATTTATTGTAATAATGAGAACGTTGCCAAGAAGTGGAATGACTACAAGGCAGTCAACTCAGCAGAAAACTATAATTATAAGGTGTATCTGAATGGAGTAGAATACAATGAAACTTCTGCTGTAGGCGAAGTAACGGCTGAGGGAGCAAAGCTCGCAGGCAAGTGCTACAACGCAGCAGGTCAGCAGGTAAGTGTTGACAGTAAGGGCCTGACGATACAGGCTGGTAAGAAAGTAATCAAGTAAAACTTTGCACCAAATAACTAAATGTAACTGTATTTTATTAATCAAACAACTAAAAACCAAACAACTATGATGAAACAAAGCATTAAACTATTCAGTGCGTTAGCATTTATTGTAATGAGTGCATTCACATTCGTTGCATGTGGTGATGATGATGGCCCTAGCGGTGGCGGTGGTAGCAACTCCAACATCCTCGGTTCTTGGACTCTTACAGAGGTGACGCCTGCAAATAGTCAGGGCGGACCTGGTGTTGGAACCGTGATGACTTTCTATGCTAATGGTAAATTCACCAGCAATGGTGACGAAGGCACCTTTACCTACGACAATGACTCAAAAGCATTTTCTGCTAGGATAGGCACAGTGACGATATCTGGTACTGTAAATATTAGTGGAAGTAGTGCTAATGCTGCTGTTACTGTAACAGCTGGCGGTCAATCTATGAGTTACACATACACTATGGAGAAGAATGGTTCATCTTCAGGTGATGATGACAGTGGCGATGACGATGATGAGGTAAATGTAAACTCTACCAAGATGGTAGGTACGTGGGAAGTAATGATG
>JAFXZF010000067.1 GCA_017541365.1 Prevotella sp. | reverse complement strand
TTTCATAAGAAATAAATATTCATCAATCTACGGCTATCACGCATTCTAATACACCTTATTTATATGTTTTTATATTTACTTATCGTTCGCAAATCGTTCGCAAATAGAAGAAAAAAGCACTTGCGATTTCTCGTAAGTGCTTGATTTTCAGCGCGCTCCCTCTTGGGCTTGAACCAAGGACCCCCTGATTAACAGTCAGATGCTCTAACCAACTGAGCTAAGGAAGCAAGATGTGTGCCTTATGTCTCAAAAGCGAGTGCAAAGGTACGAAAAATAATTCACAGTTCACAATTCGCAATTCATAATTATTCTATATTTTGTATTTTTTAACAATAGACTTGAAATAATAATAAAAAAAGTGGGGGCGGTGTGGCTGTTAAGAATAAAATATGTACTTTTGTAATCAATTGATAATTGATAATTGACAGTTGAAATGATGAGAAAGATAAGATATATATGCATGGTGGCGGTGCTGATGGCGCTTGCGGCCGTGGCGCATGGTGAGGAGAAGAACCACAACTTTGCGGTGGCGAGAAACCTGGAGACGTTTTCTGCTATATACAAGAGTCTCGACATGATGTATGTGGATACTCTGGATGCTGACGAGACGGTGGGCTATGGCATCAATGCCATGCTGCACTCGCTGGACCCCTACACGGAGTATTACCCTGCGAGCGACATGAAGAACCTGAAACAGATGCTGACGGGTAAGTATGCGGGCATAGGGGCGCTGATAAAGAAAGACCTCAGGACGGGACAGGTGGTGATAGACGAGCTGTACGAGGGTATGCCTGCCGCGGAGGCGGGACTGCGCAAGGGCGACGTGATACTCGCCGTGGACGATACGTCGATGGTGGACAGAGAGGTGGCATACGTGAGCAGCCATCTGAGGGGTGAGCCTGGGACGACGTTCCTCTTGAAGGTCAAGAGGGTTCAAGGAGTTCAAGACGCTTCGCTGGTTCAAAGGAGTTCAAAGGTTCAAGGGAGTTCAAAGGCAAAGGGGGAGACGCTGAAGATAAAGATAACGCGAAGGGCGATACAGCTGCCCAGCGTGCCGTACTACGGCATGGTGAATGACAGCGTGGGCTACGTGGTGCTGACACAGTTTACGGAGGACTGCTCGAGGGATGTGCGCCGTGCACTGATAGACATGCGCAGTAAGGGCATGAAGGGACTGGTGTTTGACCTGAGAGGCAACGGAGGTGGTGCACTGCAGGAGGCGATAAAGATAACGGGTATGTTTGTGCCGAAGGGTACGACGCTGGTGACGACAAAGGGCAAACTGAAACGCTCCAACAAGGTGTACGTGACGGAACAGGAACCGCTCGACACGGTGATGCCCATAGTGGTGCTGGTAAACGAGAGTTCGGCATCGGCAAGCGAGATAACGGCGGGGTCGCTGCAGGACCTCGACAGGGCAGTGATAATGGGCACGAGGACGTACGGCAAGGGACTGGTGCAGCAGACGGTCGACCTGCCACATGACGGGTCGCTGAAACTCACCGTATCGAAATACTACATACCGAGCGGCAGATGCATACAGGCCGTAAACTACAAACATACGGGAGGGGGATACAGGGAGCATATACCTGACTCGCTGACGAGGGAGTTTAAGACCCGCAAGGGCAGGACGGTGCGCGACGGCGGCGGCATAATGCCCGACATAGAGGTGAAGCCCGACACGATGACCAACCTGACGATGTACCTCTTCCGTGGGGCGCTGGACTCTACGGAGGTGGTGCACTACTACGTGACGGACTACGTGAACAGTCATGAGAGGATAGCACCAGTGGAGGAGTTTCACATCACGGAGAGCGACTACGCCGACTTCAAGAGAAGGGTGATGGAGAGTGGCTTCAAGTATGACCGCGAGACGAGCAAGGTGTATGACAAACTCGTAGAGATAGCAAAGTTTGAGGGCTACTACGATGAAGCGAAGGGTGAGTTTGATGCACTGGAAAAGAAACTGCAGCATAACCTGGAACGTGAACTGGACAACAACCGCGAGATGATAACGCACATGCTGGAACAGGAGATCATCACGGCATACTACTACCAAAGGGGTAAGATAGCGTGCATGCTGAGGGAAGACACGCAGGTGAAGCGGGCAGTGGAGGAGATTGGTAAATTGATAATTGAAAATTGAAAATTGACAGTTTTCGTAGTCACGAAGTGACGTATTGTAGGGGCTTTAGCCCCGTATCGTAGCGTCAGCGTATCGTAGCCGAAGGCGTATCGTAGTCACGAAGTGACGTTTCGTACAAAGTAATAGGAGTTATGGGAAAGAAAACAAGAGAAAAGAAGGGCGGCAAGAGAATCACGAGGCCGCTGTTGGCAGAGAAACTGGAGGCGTTCTTTAACAGCCGTCCGGGACAGGTGGTATCGTTTAAGGAAGTGTTCAGACAGTTGAAGCTCGACACGCACCCCATGAAGATGCTCGCCATCGACATCATGGAGGAGATGGCATGGGATGACTACCTGGTAAAAGTGACGGACTCATCGTACAAACTGGCGGACAGCACACAGGTGATGGAGGGCGTGTTCCAGGCTAAGGCCAACGGACGTAATACGGTGACGCCAGTGGGTAGTGAGAAACCTATATTCGTGGCGGAGAGAAACTCACTGTGGGCTCTGACGGGCGACAGGGTGCGCTTCTGCATGATGGCACGCCGACGCAGCCATATACGCGAGGCACAGGTGATAGAGATTATAGAGAGAAAGAAGGAACAGTTTGTGGGCAGGCTGGAGGTGGACAGCGACCTCGCATTCCTCATACCTCAGGAGCCGCTGGCGATGAGTATCATAATACCTAAGTCGAAACTCAAGGGCGGCAAGACCAACGACCGCGCCGTGGTGAAGGTGGTGGCATGGCCTGATGCCGAGCACCGCAACATACTGGCGGAAGTGGTGGATATACTCGGTGAAATGGGCGAAAACAACGCTGAGATGAATGCTATACTGGCTCAGTATGGACTGCCATATAAATACCCGCAGGCTGTGGAGGATGCCGCCAACAAGATAAGCGACGTGATAACACAGGAGGAGATAGACCGCAGAGAGGATTTTCGTGGGGTATTCACATGTACGATAGATCCGCATGATGCCAAGGATTTTGACGATGCACTGAGTATAAGGGAGGTTAACCTTAACCATAACCTTAACCTTAACCTTAACGATAACCATAACCATAACGATAACCATAACCATAACCTTAACCATAACCTTAACGATAACTCTAACTGTGAACTGAGCACTGAGCACTGTGAACTGAAAAAACTTTATGAGGTTGGCGTGCACATCGCTGACGTGAGCCACTACGTGACGGAGGGATCGATAATCGATAAGGAGGCGCAGAAGAGGGCTACGAGCATATACCTCGTGGACAGGACGATACCGATGTTGCCTGAGAGGCTGTGCAACTACATCTGTTCGCTGAGGCCTGACGAGGACAAACTGGCGTACTCGGTGATATTCACCATGGACGAGGAGGCGGAGATAAAGGACTACCGCATAGTGCACACGGTGATAAGGAGCGACCGCCGCTTCTGCTACGAAGAGGTGCAGGAGATACTGGAGAGGAACGGGGTGAAGGACGGCACAGGCGAGCCTGCACCAAAGAAAAAAGAGTATGAGGGCGAATATGCCAAGGAACTCATAACCCTCGATGCCCTCGCCAAGAAACTAAGGGCAAGGAGATTTAAGAACGGTTCGGTGAAGTTTGACCGCGAGGAGATGCGCTTCGACATCGATGAGAAGGGCAAGCCGACAAGGGTATATTTCAAGCGTTCAAAGGATGCCAACAAACTCATAGAGGAGTTTATGCTCATAGCCAACAAGACGGTGGCGGAGAGCGTGGGAAAGGTGCCTAAGGGTAAGAAGGCGAAGACACTGCCATACCGCGTGCACGACAATCCTGACCCTATCAAGATGGAACAGCTGAAACAGTTTGTGGTGCGCTTCGGATATAGGATGAAGTCAACGAGCACCAAGGGCGCTACGGCACGTGCTCTCAATGCGCTGATGGATGAGTTTGAGGGTAGGGCAGAGAGCAACGCCATACAGCTCGTGGCGCTGAAAGCGATGATGAAGGCGAAGTATAGCACGCACAACATAGGGCACTTCGGACTGGCATTTGACTACTACACCCACTTCACGTCGCCCATACGACGCTATCCCGACACTATGGTGCACAGACTGCTGACACGCTACGAGGAGGGAGGAAAGAGTGCCAACCAGAACTATTACGAGGAACTGTGCGAGCACTCCAGCCAGATGGAACAGGTGGCGGCTAATGCTGAGCGTGACTCTATAAAGTACAAGATGGTGGAGTTTATGGGCGAACACCTCGGCGAGGAGTATGATGCTCACGTATCGGGTATCACAAGCCACGGAATATACGCTGAAATCGATGAAAATCACTGCGAGGGTATGATAGCGATACATGACTTGAAGGACGACTACTATGAGTTTGACGAGAAAAACTTCTGCCTCGTGGGCCGTCGCCATCATAACCGCTACCAACTGGGCGACGAGGTGCGCATAAAGGTGGCAAAGGCAAACTTGGAGAAAAAACAACTGGACTTTACGATAGTGGAATAATTCACAATTCACAATTCACAGTTCACAGTTCACAGTTAAAAAGGAAATAGATGAGTTTTGAAGAACTGGGTATAATACCTGAAATATGCCACGCCATCGATGAGCTTGGCTTTGAACAGCCCATGCCCGTGCAGGAGGCGGTGATACCTTTCTTGGTTCAAGGAGTTCAAGAGAGTTCAAGCGAGTCTGCGGCTCTGGTTCAAGAGTTTGAAGGCTCTTGCGCTCCAGTAGGTGCTCAGGCGAGCAAGCTCGGAGCAAAGGTTCAAGAGGAGCAAGAAGTTAAGGTTAAGGTTAAGGTTAACGTTAACAAGGACCTCATAGCCCTGGCACAGACGGGTACGGGCAAGACGGCGGCATTCGGACTGCCACTGCTGCAGAGGATAAACGCCAAAGACCGCACAACGCAGGCTATTGTGCTATCCCCCACACGAGAACTGTGTCTGCAGATAACGGACGACCTGCGTGACTTCTCCAAGTACCTCAAGGGCATCAACATCGTGGCGGTGTATGGTGGGACGAGCATCAGCGACCAGATACGCTCGCTAAGACACGGCGCACAGATAATAGTGGCGACGCCAGGCAGACTCATAGACCTCATGGAACGTGGCAAGGTACACCTCGACGGTGTGAGCCATATAGTGCTCGACGAGGCGGACGAGATGCTCAACATGGGTTTCTCGGATAGCATCAACACCATCTTTGAGGCTCTGCCAGAGGAACACCAGACGTTGCTCTTCTCTGCTACGATGAGCAAGGAGGTGGAGAAGGTGGCGAAGAAATACCTCAGTAACCATGAGGAGATAGTGGTGGGTTCGCGCAACGAGGGGGCGGAGAACGTCAACCATATATATTATATGGTGAACGCCAAGGACAAATACCTCGCACTGAAACGTGTGGTGGACTATAATCCGAGGATATACGGCATCATATTCTGCAGAACAAAGATAGAGACACAGGAGATTGCCGACAAACTCATCAAGGAGGGATATAACGCTGAGGCTCTGCATGGCGACCTGTCGCAGCAGCAGCGTGACCTGGCGATGCAGCGCTTCCGCAATCACCTGACACAACTCCTCGTGGCAACAGACGTGGCGGCACGTGGTTTGGATGTCAACGACCTCACGCACGTCATCAACTACTCCATGCCTGATGACACCGAGTCATACACCCATCGCTCAGGCAGAACGGGCAGGGCAGGCAAGAAGGGTACGTCCATCGCCATCATACACAGCCGTGAGCGCCACAAGGTGCGCGAGGTGGAGAAGATTATCGGCAAGACTTTCGTGGCAGGCAGGATACCTACGGCAGAGGAGATATGTACTAAGCAACTGTTTCGCGCTATCGATGAAATCGAGAAAACTGACGTTGACGATGAGCAGATAGAGCCTTTCATGACGGAGATACGCCGCCACTTCGAGTATGTGGATAAGGAGGAGATACTCAAGAAGGTGGTGAGCCGCGAGTTTGGCCGCTTCCTGCAGTATTATGCCAATGCTCCAGAGATAGAGGAGGTGGTGCTCAGCAAGAAGGAAAAGAAGGACAAAGGCGGCACGGACTGGAAAGCAAAGAAACCGCGCGAGGGAGTGCAGAAGGGTTATACCAAACTCTTCATCAACCTTGGCAGAAACGACCGTTTCTTCCCTGGCGAGGTGATGCAGTTTATCAATCGCAACGTGCCAGGCAGGCAGGATGTGGGACATATCGACATCATGCCTACATTCTGTCTCATCGAAGTGCCCACCAAGGATGCCAAGAAAGTTATCAAGGCACTCAGCCACGCTTTTTATCACAACAAGAAAGTAACGTGCAGGGAGGATAGCGAGAAGAAGGCTCGTCCACAGGGCAAGAGCAAAGACTTTCAGCCTGACAATACGGAATCCACTCGCAGGGGACGTGACAATGCGGCTCGCAAGAAAGCCTTTGATGAACGCAAGGCTCTCTTTGAGATGCTTGGACAGGAAGAGGGCTGGGCTCGTCGCAGACCAAAGAAAAAGAAGTAACTACTCTTTTAAACGTACAACACGTTATCGTTTTACATACAACATATTTCGGCAGTGTGGATTGGTACAGGCAATTGTTCAGTACCGATGAAACCGTGTATATTGATGCTCACGAGAGCTACATCAAACAAACTTCTCGTAACCGTTGCGAGATAGCAACGGCGAATGGTAAGCAGATACTGACGGTGCCCGTCACGACGAAGGGACGAGAGCTTCGCGGTTCAAGGAGTTCAAACGAGCCTGCGGCTCTGGTTCAAGGAGGTTCAAGTCGCGCTGACGCGCTAGTTCAAGAAGTTAAGGTTAAGGTTAACGTTAAGGAGGTTCTCGTCAGCGAGCATGGCAACTGGCGTCATCAGCACTGGGAGGCACTGAAGAGTGCTTACGGTATGTCACCATTTTTTGATTACTATAAGGATGACATCTACCCTTTCTTTGATGAGGAAACCTTCAAGGCTAACAACTGGCAGCACCTCTTCGACTATAATCTTGCCATAATGAGGAAAATGCTGGATTTAATCGGGGCAAAGAAAGAAATAAAACTAACGAGCCTCCCCTCAACTCCACCACAAGGGGGAAGAGTTGTTCACGTTCCCGTTCACGTTCCCGTTCATTACTACCAAACCTTCCAACGTCGTCACGGCTTTATCTCTGGTCTCTCCATCCTTGACCTTCTTTTCAACGAGGGACCAGAGACCATACTCTATCTAAGAAACAATAAAGGCTGAAACCAAAAGGTTCCAGCCTTTATTCGTATAATAATACTATTATTTCTTCAGCACTCTATTGAGTTGATAGAGGGCAGGCAGGGCAATCATGAGTGAGCAGACAACTGCCTGCACTACTGCCGCTGTAGAACCAAAGTAACTAACCAAGGGAGCATCCATCGGCATGTGTGGAAACATCTTTACTGCTACGTATGCGGCAGAGTTGTTTATCCAATGGAGGATGAAGCCAGGCACGATGCTATTGGTGCGCACAAAGAGCCAACCTAACAAGCAGCCTACGATAAAGGCATGGGGCATCTGTGCTGGATTGAAATGTACGCCAGCGAAAAAAAGTGCCGAGATTATGACGGCTGCGAAGCTGCCGTCAAATTGAAAATTGAGAATTGAAAGTTGAAAATTATTATTACCTCTGGGTGATTGTGCCTG
>JAFXZF010000066.1 GCA_017541365.1 Prevotella sp. | reverse complement strand
TCGGAATGTGCTTTGAGGCAACACTGCCAGTTCGAAAGGAAACGGCGGTATGCGCTTCCAGTTGCTGATTACTCCTGCCAAGGCACACATCATCAGGATAGGTACTGAGAAAGTCAGGTCTTTACCATAATAGGCTAATACACCATCGATAAGCTGCGCCTCATCTTTCCATCCCAACGTTTCACGAATATAGTGTTCGGTGGCTTCGGGTACTTGATGTAGATGGCTCAGAGCTGTGTATGACAGAAGTGTCGCTGTCATATTCACAGGACTTTCTATACTGTCACCCCATGCTCCTTCCGGCTTCATTGTCTGTCTAAGCCAAAGTATGCCACGTTCTATCTCCTTCTGATATCTTTCGTGGTCTATCACACTCAGAGCGAATATAGAGACAGATGTAGATATGGCAGAACTCGAAAGGTGTCCTTCCCACATTCCGTCTTCGCGCCTCATAGAGAGCAGGCACTTTGACGCATCGTTTACTATCGTCTGTATCTTCTCTTCCGTTGTCATAGCAAACATCCTAATGTTAGCAGACCATAAAATTCATATTCCACATCGCCCTGCTCATCAAGCAGGGTAGCAACGAAACTACCGTCATCCTGCCAATGTGCCTCGATGAAAGGGCGGACATCATATTTTGGTGTGACTCCCTTCTCATAAAGAGCAAAGAGTGCAACGCCAGTACTAAGCATATCAGGCAAGACTATTCCTTCATGAGCCTTGAAGCCTCCTGTCTCATGCTGCATAGATAGCAGCTTATCAACAAGTCCGGCATCGTTATCTTTTGTAATGGCAAGTCGTGCAGCCCATGCGTTGGTTCCTTCTCCACTACCATGACTCTGGTAGATATCAAAGAAACGGAGAATTGTATCTCCACTCGCCCTCTCCAATAGAGATGGAGGCATAAACCTTGGCAAGGACATGAGACTGTCGATTTGCTTACATACTGTAAATACAGTCTGATGAAGAGCATCAAGCTCTGCCGTTTCAATAGCTTTCAAGTATGCCTTTCGCAGAGAACTGTCAGTATTGATACCTAAGACATAGCATAGCATCCAACCAAACATCGTGTAGTAAAGGTCTGGTTGCCCACCACGATTCATAAAGTCCTCATCCGTCATACGCTGACTGTTCACATACTGACATACACGCTGACGGGCATCAGCACTCAGCTGTTCTGCCCCACGCTGCAAAGCCTGCAACAATCGATATGATAATGTACGCGCCAATTGTTTTCTTAATTTTAAAAGAAAGAGATGATTGTGAGATTAAGAGTTTTTTCAATATCTTAATTTCTCAAAATTCTCTCCGTAGCCTGAAATAGTAGTCGCTTTAACTCGAAACTGTCTATCTCTGCCAATGATGCAAGAGCACGGGTTTGATATTCTTCCACCATGGCCGACATCTTATCCCTTATCTCTTCATCCGATATTCCCGGGAATTGTAGTCTGAGTGCATATACAGCCGAAGGCTTGGCTGTATGCTCGCTGTCTATATCAGACATATCATCCTTCAGTTGATAGGCTATGCCCAATGCTTCCGAATAGTCGTGAAGCTTCTGGGCTGTATGCTCGTCACCATCTGCTGAGAGCAATCCCAAAGAAAGAGCCACCTCAAAGGCTGGCACCGTCTTCTGACGGAATATCTGCAGTACCTCCTCAATTGTTACGGGTTGTCCTGACTGCCAAGACAACTCCGCTCCCTGTCCGAGACACAGGCTGACATGGGCATTGGCAACAACGCCAAGCAGTTCCTTATTAGGCAAGGATGCCAACAACCGATAACCCTCACCAAGCAACAGGTCTCCAATATTGATTGCCATCGCCTCGCCATATCGTGCATGGACGGTAGGCTGACCGTAACGCTCTTCATCGTTATCCTGTATATCATCATGCACTAGCGATGCCTTATGGAAGCATTCCACGGCTATAGCTGCGCGCATCACCTCGTCGGGAATTGAAAAACGATCTTCAGCCTTGCCCTTTTCACTTTCTACTTTTATCGCAGCATAGACAGCAGCCAACAGGAACGGACGCCATCGACTACCTCCACACAGCATCCACTCTAAAGCAGCTTTTGTCGTGGTATCTCTTACTGGAGTAAGCACCGAGGCAAGTGCCTCTGGCTCAAACCATTTATCCACCTCTTCGCGTACGCTGTCATAATCAAGTAGCACCATTGTTTCTTCACTACGCTTCGACAACAACTGCGCTACATAGCCGGTATCAACATGAGTGTCCTTGCATCCTCCATCATTAAGAGCCACGGCTATTCCAGGAACTGCATGACTGACAAGCAGAGGGAAAGCCTTTTCAAGGGAATCAAGACAACTGACACCAATAACCGCATCTACCACATGCTGACGTATCAATTCGATAACGGAAGTGAAACCCTCCGCAACCATTGAGAGCATTCCTATCTGGTCAGCCTGAGTCTGAAGGTCGGGAATGACACAACGCTCACAGCGATGACAGAGCAGTCCGAGATCATCCATTTCTCCCTCGCAACGCTTGGAGTCTCTCAGGCATTTAGGCAGCAGCAGCAGACGTCGTGAATATGGAATGCTTGCCACCATAGGCAACCACACAGCATTGTGTATCTCGACCATCAGCCAGTCTCGCAATCCCTCATCAAGATTATTCTTCCGGATAAACTCAGCAGCCAATGTTTCAAGGTCGCTGAGCATCACAGGAGGGTGCAATGCCTTTTCGCTGACAAAGTCGTGAGCCAACTGCCGCAGTCTTCTGCGTTCAGCCAACGTCTGTGGTATAGTGCGGTTAGCCATAAGCTCCAAATCCGAAAAAATAGCGTTTCTTTAATGTCTTATACAGTGGATTCTTCTCAGGTATGGCTTCGTCCTTCATATCGTGACCAGCCACACGATGCATCCGTTTCAGTTCCTCAAG
>JAFXZF010000065.1 GCA_017541365.1 Prevotella sp. | reverse complement strand
TTGTGCATAGTACATTTTAACATTTACAAGTGTTTTTTTAGTGTAACAAATATAACAAATGTAACATTTTCGACACACGCACGCGCCTATATATATATATAATATACTTATAAGAAATAAGAAAGAGAATTATATATATAATTATCTTTCTTACAAAGAAAAGTTTTCTTAGTCGTTGTATCCTATTTAAGCATCAGCTATTTGATATAGAGAAAGGTACATGTACCCAGAAGTCACAAATGTTACAAATGTTACAAATGTTACAAATGTCACAACTAATATTTAAATTGCAAATAAATTTGCATTTTCGCTCATTTATTCGTACCTTTGCAAGAGAGAGAGTTAAGGACTATGAAGACCAGTCTGTTACATGACATAACCGCGTGCGTAGGTAGGAATATCAAGGCTCCGCAGAGGAAGCGTCTTAACTACTTAACTTCTTAACTCCTTTTGCCTTTTTCCAGCAATTTGAACACGGCGGGCTGGACTACGTAGGAGAGTACTACGGCGGAGACCATGCCTACGAGTGTGGCGAAGCCTACTGACTTGATTGCCGGGTGGTTGGCAAAGAGCATGGAGGCGACGGTGACGATGAGGATGAAGGCGGAGAAGAATATCGCCGTCTTGTGGTAGGCGAGTACCTTGCCTTGCTGCTGGCGCTCTGACGCTTCGCTAAGCATGTTTCCGTTCTTCTTGTCGGCTATGAGTCCGCTCATGATGAAGATGGAGTAATCAACGCCTATGCCGAAGATGAATGTGGAGATGATGATGTTGATGAGGTTGAAGCGCACCTGGAAGATTGCCATTGCTCCGAGCACTATGAGCCATGAGAGCAGTATGGGGGCGAAGCCCAGCAAGGTGTGCCTGAGATTGAAATGGAAGGAGAGCAGGAGCACCACGAAGACGAATGCCATGCTGACCCACTGGAGGATGTTGAAGTCGCTGTTGAGGTCGTTCAGACCGTCGGTGGTGTAGTAGTAGGTGTCGAGCACCATCATGTTGGGCTCGTCTGCTATGGCGTCGCAGATGCGGTTGTAGTCGGTGTCCTTGCCGCGTATGGAGTCGTTGGCGCAGCGCACTGAGGTGAAGCAGAGGTAGTCGCCTGCTGCTGTCTGTTCCATGAGTGTTGACTGGTAGCCTGCGGGTATGATGTCGGCAGAGTAGAGCGGTGTGGGCTCATAGTCTGCCGTGGCGAGGTCGAAGAAGGGCTGGAAGCTGTCGGCGGTGAGTCCTGCCGACGGGGCTGTCTGGGCTATGAGGTTCCTGACCTTGGCGAGGCGCTCTGGTGTCCAGTATGCCTTCCATGCGTCGATGCGCTCCTGCTGCACCTTGAGGGGTACGAAGACGGCATCGGTGTGGGTGTATTCCTTCACCAGACCCAGTTTCTGCAGCGAGTCGAGCTTGTGGGAGAGGAGGGCGAAGTTCTGCAGTGCCTCTTCCATGGTCTTGCCTTGTGAGGCGAAGTACTTGGACTTGTCGGCGGTGTAGGTCTTGTTGCGCAGCAGTGCCTCGGAATACTCGGTGTTGTCAGAGAGGTAGCCGAGGTTGCCCATGTCGGCATCGAAGTCGGTGCCCTTGACTACATAGAATGCCACGCAGACGGCTGTCACAGCGCCTATGAGGGCGAGCAGCGGTTTCTTGGTTTCGAAGGGGTAGTTGTTGATGCGGTCGATGAGGGCGAATGCCTTGTGGTTCACCTTGTTCTTCTCAAGCACCATGAGGTGGGGCAGATAGATGAGGGCAAAGATGGTGGTGCCCACGATGGCGAAGGCGGCGAAGAGTCCGAAGTCCTGCAGGAGGTCGGTCTTGATGAAGATGAGCCCCATGAAGGAGCCTATGGTGGTGAGGCAGCCCAGGAGCACGGGCTTGGTCTCGTCACGCAGCACTACCTCGGGGTCGGCAACGTACTTGTAGTGGGTGAGGATGTGGAGCACGTAGCTCATTGCCACACCGAGCACCACGGAGCCTATGCCCAGGGCGAGCAGGGAGAACTGCCCCTTGATGAAGTACATCATGGAGAGCCCGAAGAGGGTGCCGAAGGCTACGGGGAGTATGAGCAGGGGGATGGTGTTCCAGTTGCGCATACAGATGAAGAGCACCACGAGGACTATGACGAGTGACCACGCTATGGTGGACGTGAGGTCGCCCTTGATGGTTGACGAGTTATAGTAGCCGCTTGCTGGCGTGCCGTGGTAGCTTATCTTGACGTTGGGGTGGGCTTGCTGAAAACGGTCTATCAGCGAGTTGAGGTTGATAAAGAGCTGTGAGCCCTGCCCTGTGTTGGTGGCTGAGAATGCTGGCGAGATGAATGCCACGCAGACGGTGGAATCGCGCACGAAGAAGTGGTCGTTGATGGTCTTGTAGCTGCCGCCTGTTGCCTGCATGAGGGGTGCCATCTGCTGCATGAGCACGGTGCGCATGCCGATGGGGTCGGACTGTATGAGTTCGGGGAATGTCTCGCCAAGTTCGGTATGGAGATCTTCTGCCGTCTGCTGCATCTGTGCCTTCATGTGGGGCACGGTGAGCAGGGTGTCGAAGGCGCTGTAGGCTGAGGTGTCGATGTATGAGGGCACGTTTTCCTGCAGGAAACTGATGCCCTCGAGCATGAGGTCCTCGGGAATCTGGTAGAACACATCGCCGATGATGCGGTGGGCTGTGTCGCCATCCATGGCAAGGAGCGAATCGACAAAGGCGTCGCACACGGTGGTGAGACTGTCTATCTGGGCGTCGTTCATGTCCTGGGGCTTCATGGGACTGCCGTCCTTAGCCCTTGCCTCGAAGAGCAGGAAGGTCTTGTCCTTGATGCGCAGGTCGGCAAACGCCATCTTAGTGGTGCCGTCAGGGTTCTTTGACGACGGCATGAGTTTGTTGAGGTCTTCCTCAAGGTGTATCTTGCTTGAGAAGAAACCCGTGACTAAGAACAGTATAACCATCGTGAGCCACATGAGGGCGCGATGGTTACGGAAAAAACGGTAGATGGCGATAAATAAGTTTGTCATAACTCTTAACTGTGAATTATGAATTGTGAATTATGAATTAACAAAGTGTTCCTTTGAATTCCATGTATGACTGTTTGTCGTCGGCTATGGTGGCTACGACCACGAAGGCATCATCCTTGGGCGTGGCGCTGACGGTGATGATGACCTCCGGACACACGGTAGGTGTGGCGATGGCGGTAAGGCGGCACTGCTTGATGGTATTGATGCGCAGCGCCTTGCCCACGAGGCGTGAGGCGCACTCCTTGATGGTCTCGATGTTGCACACACCGGGGCATACGGGGTCGCCGGGGAAGTGACCCTCATAGACGTTGCAGTCGGGGAGTATGGCGACATGGTAGGTGGCAGAGCCGTCAGACAGCCTGTCTTCGCCAAGTATCTTGTAGAATTTGTTTTCTAAGAACATGTTTAACCTTAACGTTAACGTTAACCTTAACCTTGACTTTTATTCCTTTACAAATATTTTCATGGTGGTATCGGCGACAACCTCATCGCCGCACTTTGTCTCACCGCGAATGATGGTGATGCCCTCCACCTCGGGTCCCATGGTGATGGTGGTGACGAGCACGTCGCCTATCTGGGGACGGTGGTATAGGTGGAAGTTCTTCACCTCGCCGATATAGCCCACTGGTGGCTCTGTGGCACCTGCCTGCACGGCGCGGTAGCCAGCGAAGGCGCTTGCCGACTGGGCGATGTGCTCTATCAGTCCTGGCTCAGCCATGAGCGTGTCCTCGTCGATAAAGAAATTGTCGGGGCGCACGGTGAGTTGGCACTGTGCCTCGTCTCCGTTAACACACAACAGCTCGTCGATCATGACGATCGGCGAGCGTTGTGGTATAAGTTGTGTGATGTCCATCTTGTTCACTGCCTTATGCGTGAGACTCGATGTAGTCGTACAGGTCGTTGAAGGTCTGAATCTTTGGCAGGTCTTCAGCAGGAATCTTAATCTTGTAAGTGTACTGGATGAGTGCCACGAGGTCAACGAGTGAGAGGCTGTCCAGAGCGAGAGTGTTCTTGACGTTAGCCTCTGGAGTGATGGTGCTTTCTTCTACCTCAAACTCTTCAGCGAGTACTGAATTTACCTTTGAAATGATTTCTTCGCGTGTCATGATAACTTTTTTGTTTTTTAGTGTTATTATTAATTCTGAATATTCTGAGTGATTCTGAGTGATCAGATATTTTCTTAACTCTTAACTCTTAATTCTTAGCTCTTACAGATTCTTTATAATCAGCGTAGAGTTGGTTCCGCCAAAGCCGAAGGAGTTGGAGAGGAACATGTCGAAGTGGGTCTGAATGGTTTCAGGCACTATATTAATGCAAGCGGTCTCTTCGTCTGGTTCTGAGAAGTTTATGTTGCCTGCGATGAAGTCGTTTTTCATCATGAGCATAGAGTAGATTGTCTCAGCCGCACCTGCCGCCCACATCTCATGACCAGTCTGTGACTTGGTGGAGGTGACAGGCACGCGGTAGTCGCCAAACACCTGTGCTATAGCCATAGCCTCGCGTCCGTCGCCGGCATGTGTAGAGGTGGCGTGAGCATTGATGTAGCCTATCTGACGAGGGTCTATGCCGCCGTTCTTAAGTGCCAGTTCGAGTGAGCGAGCCGGACCAGCCACGTTTGGCGTAGAGATATGGTCGCCGTTGCCTGAGAAACCCCAGCCAACGACCTCGGCAAGGATTGGTGCGCCGCGCTTCACGGCGTGCTCGTAGCTCTCGAGGATAACGGTAGCAGCACCACCGCCAGGAACGAGTCCGTCACGACCCTTGTCGAATGGACGTGATGCCTTGGTAGGCTCATCCTCGCGTGTAGAGAACGCCTGTATGCCGTCGAAGGATGCTACGCAGTACATGTTTGCCTCCTGTGCACCGCCAGCTATGATGCAGTCTGACAGGCCGTTCTTGATGAGCAGGTAGGCGTTGCCTATAGCAAGCGAACTGGAGGCACATGCCGCACTTGACGTGAGGTTGATGCCACGCAGTTTGAAGAGGCAGGCGAGGTTCATCGTCACTGTGGAGTTCATGGACTGGAAGATGGCGCCTGAGCCGCAAGCTGCCGTATCGCCAAACTCGCGGAACTTGTCGAGGGCACGCATGGTAGCCTCAGCCACTGAGTCGTTGCCGTAGATGATGCCCACCTCGTTGTTGTCGAGGAAGTCCTGGTCTATCTTTGCAGCCTCGAGAGCATCCTTTGTTGCCATGTAGGCATACTGTGCCTCTTCGGGCATGAACTGACGCATGTTGCGTGGTACGAAAGGCTTGAGGTCTGGCTTTGGCACGTCGGCACAAAGGGCAGAACGGAAGCCTGCATCCTTGCGCTCCTGTGAGAAGATTATACCACTCTTGCCTTCAAAAAGGGACTGACGAACGTCGTCAAGGGTCTGTCCGAGACAGGACCATATACCCATACCTGTGATTACTACTCTGTTCATTATCTCGTTGTTATATTTCTAAACTGTGAACTGTGAACTGTGAACTGCGAACTATACCTCCTTCCTCCAGCATCTGCGGCGCTTCACCGTCTCGGGACTGAGGGGCTTCCACTGGGAGAGCTCGCGTATGTTTGTCTCGAGCTGCGGATTTGTCTCGCACCACTTTATGCCGAGGCGATGGTAGATGGGGATGAGGTGGGCGAACATCGCCGCGTTGACACCCATGCCCTGCATCTCAGGCTGTATGCCTATTATCATCAGCTGTGCCTTGTCCTGTTTGCCAAACTTGAGGGCTCTGAGTATGTGGAACCAGCCGAAGGGGAACAGTTTTCCCTTGCTTTTCTGTATGCCGTCTGAGAAATCGCGGCATGTTATCGCCACGCCTGCCAGTTCGCCCTTGTTGTCTTCAGCCAAGGCAATCATGTCCATGTCAATCAGAGGGAGGAAGCGCGCAAGGATGTCGTCTGCCTGCTTGTCGGAGAACGGGGCAAAGCCATATAGCGGTGCGAAGGATTTGTTGAGCATGGAGAAGATTTTCTTGCCATAGCTCCCCCTTATTTCCTTCTTGGACTTGCGCACCATGTGGATGCCGAACTCCTGCTTGGCATAGTCGGCTACTCGCTGGAAGCGTGCCGGCACCTCTTCAGGCACCTTGAAGCGTATCTGCAGCCAGTCGGTGGCTTTCTCGAAGCCAAGCGCCTCCATGTGGTCCTTGTAGTAGGAGGGATTCCAGAACTCCATGAAGCAACCACGCAGGTGGAAGTCTTCAACGAGCATTCCCTCCTTGTCGAAGTCGGTTATGCCCATAGGTCCCTGAACCTCGTTCATGCCCCTTTCCTTACCCCAGGTGGCAACTGCGTTAAGCAGAGCCCCGGACACCTCACGGTCATCAACAAACTCGAGGAAGGTGAAGCGGACAATCTTTTTGTCCCAAGCTGCATTTGACTTGTGGCTCACGATGCCAACCACGCGTCCCACAACCTTGCCATCCTTTGTGGCTATGAAGGGCTGCACGTCGGCAAATGCCAGATCGTTGTTCTTCTGCGGATTGAAGAAATCGCGTATTTCTACATCCAAATCAGGAACGTACAGGTCGTTGTCTTTGTATAATGTTCTGCTGAGCGATATGAAATCACTCATTTGCTTTTCGGTCTTAACCTCTGTGACAAGAACATTACTCATGGACTTTTTACGTATTTTCGTGCAAAATTACTATATTTTTTTCACATACACAACTTTTATGTGATTTTATGTTTAACTTTGGGAGAGTGATAAGGGGGTAAAAAGGGAGTTGTTGGGGAGTGATAGTGTGTAGATATTGCATAAAAAAGAATTGATTGTCTCACGACAATCAATCTTCATTAACCTTAATAATCTAATACCATGAAAAACACGTTGCAAAGATACTCCTTTTGGAAGTGATATGCAAGTTTTTTCATGAGAAAATGATTGGAAACGGTTATGTTTTTACATTAATTAAACATTTTGCCGTTCCATTTTGTATATTTTTGCATTGTTTTGCCGTTTGTCTTTTCCTTGTCCTCTTGGGTGAGGAGGGGTACGTTGAGTTGGAGTATCAGTTCGCTGGGTGAACTGCCTATCGTGGCGCTGACTAATGAAAACTCGCATGTATCCTCGAAATCCTCAAAAACGGTATCAGCGAAATCGAAAGTGCGGAGTTTCTGCCATGTGCCGCTATACAGCGTGCAGACGCTCTCCTGTAACGGAGCGCCGTAAGTCTTTATTATGTATAAGGTGTCAGGGGAGATGATGCCAAGTTCGAAACTGTTGTGCTCCGACAGGCAAAGAGAGATGATACTGTCCGTGAGGCGTGTGAGTTCAATCTTGCCCAGACCGCTGTTGATGATGGCGGTGCTGTCAGGCTCCATCCTTTTTAATTCTACAAGGTCCTTGCGTTGCTGGATCGCCAGATAGGGTAGGATGGTGTCGGGCATATTGACAAACGTCTCAGATACGCTTTGTGCTGAGATGTATATTGGGCTGAGCATACAAAACAGCATCGATAGAATTATTTTGCTCATATAAGTGGTAGAGTTATTTCTTTAGCAGATTGTAAGCACCGTACAGTCCCAGTTCGCCAGACTTGGAGAAGTCTCTGCGAGCTTCAGAGGTGTTGCCCTGCTTGAGGTGTACCAATCCTCTGTTGTAGTAGGCGTAGGGCATCTGTGGGGATAGTTTTATGGTCTTGGTGAGATACTCCGTAGCCTTGTCGTACTCACCGTTACGGGCGTAGTATGTGCCGAGACAGTAGAGTATCATGGCGTTGTCGGGGGAGAGGCGGATAAGATTGTTGAAGTCCTCTGTGATACTGATATTTCGCAGTTTGCTGTTATGGGGAGATGTGCCACTCTCATACTCAGCCATCATGGCGGAGCAGACGGCTTTCTGCCATAGGGCGACGAAGTTGTTGGGCTGCTCTTTCAGGACGTTGGCGATATCATTAAGCGCATCCTGGTAATTGAGAGAAGAGGAGTAGGCTACAGCTCTCATCAGCGAAAGGCGTATCGCCTCCTCTGTATCGTTGGTATGCTCTATCATGGCAGTAAGCGAGTCGATTGCCGCAAAGACCTCCATGCCATTAGTCTCGCTGATATTGCCGAGACGCATGGTGAATAGCTCGTTGTTCTTGGTGACGTGGTAAACCTCATCAAAGAACTGCGAGACATGCTGCTCGTAGGGGATATAGGTCGATACGTCGTTGGAGTTGCCACGCGACATCGTCAGCGCTATATACGGTTGGAATAGCTCGGAGGTATATCTGTTTTGCACCTTGCCGCGATAGGTGCTGGTGTACTCATGCTGGTTCTTGATGTCGTCATCTACGACTATCTGATTGTACTTCTCTGGGTCTATGTCGCTGAGTTTGCGCATGGCGCTGAGTTTTGCCTTGCTCCAACGGTTTTGTATGCCCATGTGCTTGTTCATCTGCGCCTTCAGGATGCGAAACTCATCCATCTCGGCTTTTGCCTTCATTCCTAGTTTTCTGTAACATGCAGCCCTATAGTGCAATCCTGTCCAGAAGTTAGGAAACTGACTTATCACCATACTGTAATCGCGTATTGCACCGCGCAGGTCGCCAGTACGGTCGAGTAGGGTGGCACGATTGAAGAGTGCCATGATGTTGCCAGGCTCTAACGAAAGCACGTAGTTGAAGTCTTCGATTGCCCTGTTGTCATCGCCCACCTGCTGTCTGAGCAGACCGCGGTTATAGTGAGCCAGGAAGTTGTTGGGGTCATGTTCGAGGGCTGTGTCATAGTCGGACATGGCTCCCCGCAGGTTGTATAGCTTGAGACGTGCTAACGCTCTATTGATATAGCAAAAAACGTTTTTGGGTTTGTAGTGAATAGCCTTAGAGAGGCAGGAGTCAGCAAGCTGCCACTTCTCGTGTTGTAAGGCGATATACCCTTTCATCCTCCATGCCTCGGAATTATACGACTCAACTTTTATTGTCTTGTCAAACCATTGGGAAGCCTGTATGGTGTCGCCCTGCTTCAGGTATGTCTCGGCCTTCATGAGGTATGGAGGGGCGTACTTCTTCCATTTGTTGATGATGATGTCGAGTTGGGCGTGAACGGTATCGTAGCTGTTTTTCTCCAGATAACATGCGGCTCTATTGCACCAAAAACCCTTATTCGTGTTGTCCAGCGCTATGGCATTACTATAATCACTTATAGCCTCGTCATACTTGCCCTGACGTATGTATGTTATACCACGCAGGTCGTAGAGGTTGGTGATGTAGGGATTGAGCTTGATAGCCTGCGAAGCATCGTCTGCTGCTCCCTGCCAGTCGTCGAGGTAGTACTTGGCGATAGCTCTCAGTTGCCACGGTTCCCACATGTAGGGCTTTTGACTTATAGCCTGATTGAAATACTGTATGGAGAGTACATAGTCCTCATAATGAAGTGCGATTCGTCCGCTTGTAAGCAAACGATTTACGTTATACTGAGCACTCGCGTGGAGGCAACAATATAACGAAAACAATATGAAAAGAAACTTCTTGATATGAGGGAGGGGTGTAATAATTTCTTTTTACTTGTGTGGCGCCTTTACCTTGTATCCTGTACGGAAGCGTCCCTGCAGCAGCGAGCGCAGTTTGGACTTTATCAGCTGCTTGCGCAGAGGAGATATCCTGTCGATAAACATGGTTCCCTCAAGGTGATCAAACTCATGCTGCATCACCCTGGCGAGATAGCCCTCCACCCACTCGTCGTGCTCGGTGAAGTCCTCGTCCTGATACTTTACCCTGATGCGCTTGGGGCGTACCACGTTCTCACGTATGGCAGGCAGCGACAGACAACCCTCAGACGAAGAGTCGGTCTGACTCTTGTCGTAGTCGATGATGTGGGGATTGATATACACCTTCTTGAAGCCGTCATATTCCGGCAGGTCTTCCTTGAGCAGGTCAAGGTCTATCACAACAAGTCGTATGGGCAGGCCTATCTGTGGGGCTGCCAGTCCGATACCTTCACTTGACGCAAGTGTCTCCCACATATCCTGTATGAGATTGGTGAGATTGGGGTAGGAGGGGGTGATATCTTCCGCAACTTTGCGTAACACGGGTTGTCCGTATGTATAAATTGGTAAAATCAAGGGAGTAAAAAATTAAGAGTTAAGAATTAAGAGTTAAGAGTGGGCAACTTTGAACTGTGACATGAATATGATGAGCTTTGCGAACTAACTGTGAACTGTGAACTGTGAATTGTGAACTGAACTCAGGTAGCTTTGAAGTATAATGGTTGCTGAGATGCGATCCACCAGTGCCTTGTCCTGACGAGCCTTCTTGCCTAATCCGGCAGAAAGCATCGTCTGGTGAGCCATGACAGATGTAAACCTCTCATCGTATCCCTCGATGGGTATCTCGGGGTGCTTCTTTTGCCACAGAGCCTCGAATTGCTTCACCCTTTTTAGATTTTCTGATGCTTCACCATTAGGTTGGTATGGTTCGCCGATGATGATACGTTCCACATCCTCCCTTTTGGTGTAGTCTTCCAAGTACTGCATCAGATGAGGGGTATCTACAGTATCAAGCGCACCGGGCACTATCTGCAACACGTCGGTCACAGCGAGTCCGGTACGCTTTTTTCCGTAGTCTATCGCCAGTATGCGAGCCATCATTTACTGCTGCATCAGCAGCCATGCGTCAGGATATGTGCCCTGGAGTGACTGTTTGCACTGTGTAGCACTATCGCGAGTGTCGAATGTAGCGACGATCACGCGGTACATATTGCGCTCCTGGTTGTAAGCCACCTGAGCGTCGTAACCAGCATTCTTCAGAGTGCTCTGGAGACCCTCAGCATTAGCACGTACGCCGAAGGAACCTACCACAACAGAGTAAGCCTTCAGACCAGCACCATTTACCACGCTGACCTTTTCGGTTCTTACTGCCACGTTGTTGTTGGTGACAACAGTCTGCTGCTGTGCTGGAGCCTCAACAAGAGGTGTCACAACAGGAGCCTGCTGTACGGGCTGAGCCTGTTCCTGAACATATGGTTGTGCTTGTTGTACAGGCTGCGTGGCTTGCTGTGCCTGCTCCTGAGCTTTTGCCTTTTCGTATGCCTTACGATATGCGCTCTCCTTTGAAGAGCCACAACTTACAAATACCAAACTTGCGCAAACTGTTGCAACAAAGATAAGATGCTTTTTCATTTTGTTCTCGGTTATTAAATAATGTGTTATAAGTTGAAATAAGATGGCACAAAGGTAATAAAAAAAAAGTGGAAAAACACGACGTTTGCCTTTTTTAACATTAAAAATGTCTGAATTTATCGATATTTTTATTACATTTGCAAATAGTTACGAAAAGTAATAAAATTATTAACCAAAACTAAAACATTAAATTATGAAAACATTAGGTTATTTTGCAGCCATAGTAGGTGGCGCGGTAGCAGGTGCAACAGCAGCTCTTCTTTTGGCTCCTGAAAAGGGTGAGGACACACGTGCAAAACTTCAGAATTCTGTACAAGAACTTTTGGATAAGTACAAGGTTCAGGACACCATCAAGGAGTTCTGCGAGAAGCATAATATCAACCTGACAAAGAAGCAGGTAGAAGAACTTGTTGAAGAAGTAGCTGAAGCATAAAAATTAAATTGTTTCAAGAGTGTTTTCCAACGATCAGAACATAGAATACATAGCCCAGTTTGTAGAGGAAGCGAAACACTGGTTTGAGCTAAAGACGAAGTACACCAGACTGTCAGCAGTTGACAAGATAGTACGCATATTGACCGCCTTGTTATTGTTTGTCGTTCTTTCGATAATACTGGTCATCTTTATGCTTTTCCTTTCTTTCGCCCTCGCAAGGGTGTTGGCTGATGTATTTGACAGCGAAGTGATAGGTTATCTGTGCGTCAGTGCGGTATATCTATTGTTGCTCATAGTGGTGTACATGTCTCGTCATGCTCTCATCGAGAGACCTTTGGTACATTTCCTCATGAGTGTGCTTGCAGAAGATGTGTATAGTGAAGAACTGCTTGATAATAACAAGGAAGTATGATAGACTCTCTAAAAACATTGCAGGCAAAGCGTCACTCTGTTAAGATGGAGATGAGCCAGAAAGAGAGTGAGCTGAAAAGACTTTGGGACGGGCTGTTTCATAAGGAGCAGTCTGTGTCAACCGCTTTCTCACCGACGAAGCGGGCGCTGTCATTCATCTCGTCATCTACAGTGATAATAGATGGTATGCTGCTCGGTTGGAAACTCTACAACAGATTTGGAAGGAAACGTAAACGCAGGTAGGTAACTACAGCACATGACAAGGGGCATAGTTTTCGTGAATGGAAAGCTATGCTCTTTTTTTGTACCGTTAAAATGGTTCGCGAAAGATATTTACTTAGTAAATATTTGTGAGTGTCGGAATTTTTGCGTACCTTTGTGACCAAATTTCTAAAAAAAAACGTAGTACAATGTATAACAACAACCATGCTATAAGTGATGCAGTAGAGCAATTGGTATCAGATGAGAGCCTTGGTGTGCTTTTTCACAAGGTGCGTGATAATGTGCCTTTGCCCTCCAATACTGCACTGACCGAGATTGTTCTCCTTGCACGTGAGATACTCTTCCCAGGTTATTTCGGACATTCCAAGGTGAGTTCCGAAACCATGAAATATCATACAGGGGTTAATGTGGAGCGTCTGTTTCGTCTGTTGAAGAAGCAAATACTCGCAGGACTATGCTTTACCATATCGCCGGATGACGAGTGCTTCTGCGTGGATAGTATGCGTAAGAAGGCGATAGAGATAACTGAGAAAATGGTATTGAAACTTCCAGAGATACGCAGCATATTGGCTACAGATGTAGAGGCTGCATTCAATGGTGATCCTGCTGCTACAAGCTTTGGGGAGATAATATCATGCTATCCTGTAATAAGGACGCTGACCAATTACCGTTTGGCTCACGAACTGCATCTGCTCGGAGTGCCGCTGATCCCTCGTATGATAACAGAATTGGCACACTCAGAGACGGGCATCGACATTCATCCTGCAGCCCAGATAGGTCATCACTTCACGATAGACCATGGTACGGGTGTAGTCGTAGGTGCAACATGCATAATAGGCAATAATGTGAAATTGTACCAGGGCGTCACCTTGGGTGCACTGAGTTTCCCACTCGACAAGGATGGCAATCCTATAAAAGGCATACCTCGTCACCCAATACTCGAAGATGACGTAATCGTATATAGTAATGCTACTATCCTGGGTCGTATCACGATAGGTAAAGGAAGCGTGATCGGTGCAAATAAGTGGGTGACGGATAATGTCGCAAGAAATACGAAGATTTATAATAACTTAAAGATACACAGCGGATTTGAAAACGGAAATGGAATTTGAAATGGTAGCCAAGACCTTTATGGGTCTGGAGGAGATATTAGCACAGGAACTTGAAGTTTTAGGAGCAAAGGATATTAAGAAAGGATGTCGCGTGGTGACTTTCACTGGCGACAAAGCGCTGATGTATAAGGCAAATTTTGCTCTTCGTACAGCAATACGCATACTCAAACCCCTCACACACTTCACGGCAAAGTCAGCAGAGGAGGTATATGATAAGATAAAGGAAATCGACTGGAGTGAGTATATCGCTGAGGGTAAGACGTTTACCGTTGACTCTGTAGTATATAGTGATACATTTTCCAACTCGCGTTTCGTGACATATAAGGTGAAGGATGCTATCGTTGACCAGTTTAGGGAAAAGACGGGTGTGCGTCCCAACATATCTGTTGCTGACCCAGACGTTCGACTCAACGTGCATATCAATGGCGAGGAAGCCACAGTAAGCCTTGACTCAAGTGGTGAGTCGCTACACCGCAGAGGTTATCGACAGGGTACTATGGAAGCACCACTGAATGAGGTCCTTGCTGCAGGTATGATACTCATGACGGGCTGGAAGGGAGAGAAGGACTTTATCGATCCCATGTGTGGTTCGGGTACCCTGCTGATAGAGGCAGCCCTCATAGCACGCAATATCGCCCCAGGAGTATTCCGTAAAGAATATGCCTTTGAGAAATGGGCAGACTTCGATGCAGACCTTTTTGATGAGATATATAACGATGATTCAGGCGAAAGGGACTTTGAACATCATGTTTATGGCTACGATATAGACTTCAAGGCTATTAACATAGCGACAGACAATATAAAAGCAGCTGGACTGAGTAATGACATAACCATTGCCCAACAGGATTTCAAGGACTTCAAAGGTATAACAGAGCCGGCAATAATCGTCACTAATCCGCCATACGGAGAACGTATCTCAACAAACAACCTACTTGAAACATACAAGATGATAGGCGAGCGCCTGAAGCATGCCTTCAAGGAAGGTGATGCCTGGATACTGTCATACAAGGAGGAGTGTTTCCAGCAGATAGGACTGAAACCAAGTGTGAAGATACCCCTGTATAACGGGTCGCTCGAGTGCGAGTTTAGAAAGTATCAGCTTTTTGACGGAAAGTTTAAGGCCTTCAGGGAAGATGGCGGCACGGTGAAGTCAGAGGATGACAAGAAAAAGATGGCGGAGAAACGCCAGTCATGGAAAAAGCGTGAGTATGACAGAAAGAAGGAGAATCTGATAGATAATGAGTCGGCTGACATACTCAGTTTCAACTTCACATCACTCGATAAAGAAAGAGCAAAGCGTAAGGCACAGGAGAGAAAATCACGCAAGTCATTCAATGGTGATGAAAGAAAAGGCGGAAGATCCTTCAAGAAACACGAATCACGTGCCGACAGACAGGAGAATCGCAAGAAATTCTTTAAGAAAAACGAGGAATAGTAGTTATGGTAAAGGGATGCGGTTTTATCATACTTTTGACAACAATGTGTTTGAATATGTCTGCCCAGCAACTGACAAATGATGGAGAAAGAAGTCTCAAGCAGTTTACCCTCGAAGACCTAAACTTTGGAGGGAAAAACTACAAGACTATGAATCCACAACCGCTGAAACTGTGGTGGGACGGCAACACGTTGAAAAACAGTGATGAGACACCACCTCCCGTGGACTATCCCCAGATAACGACGAGAGAGCATAATATCTACCTAAAGAAATCGGAAGAAGCTGAGGAAAAGCAGGTGACTACCGACGGAAACCGAAACCTGGTATATGGAGAACCTGTTCATCGTAACGAATTTGGAATAACAGAGGGAATATTTCTTTCGCACGACAAGAAAAAGTTTGCATTCTACCGCATGGACCAGTCGATGGTGACAGACTATCCTCTCGTAAATACAGACGGACGCATCGCATCCTGTGAGCCAGAGAAATACCCAATGGCAGGCATGACCAGCCACCAAGTGACTGTGGGGATATACGACATAGAGACGGATAGTACCATATACCTCGACTGTGGTGATCCTACTGACAGGTATTTCACCAATATCTCATGGGCGCCTGACTGCAGGAGCATTTATCTCATAGAGGTAAACAGAAAGCAGAACGTAGCCAAACTCGACCAATATTCTGCTACAGACGGCAAATATATTGCTACGCTCTATACCGAAAAAGATGATAAATACGTAGAGCCACAGCATCCCATCAGTTTCTTACCGTGGGACAGTAAAAAGTTTATTTTGTGGAGCCAGCAAGATGGTTTTTGGCATCTGTACCTTATGAACACAGATGGAAAGATGCTAAAGCAACTTACGAAAGGCTCGTATGTGGTTATGGAGATAGTAGGTTTCTGTACGGAAACGAAGAGCGTCGTAATACGTTCCAATGAACTGTCGCCACTACAGAGCAATTTCTTCTCTGTCAACATAAAAACGGGGAAACGTACTTTACTCGATAATGGAGTAGGGGTGCACAAAGGCAAGATGTCGAAGGACGGAAACCTGTTGGCAGATGGTTACACCACTCCCGAAACACCACTCGCATATAATGTGATAGACGTAAGAACAAAACACACGACGGAATACTTCCGTTATGACGATACGTGGAAAGGTTATGCAACACCAATATTTAAGCAAGGAAGCATAAAGGCCGCTGACGGGGTGACAGACCTGTATTACAGGATGGTGTTTCCACCAGACTTTGATGAAACGAAGAAATATCCCACTGTGGTCTATGTATATGGTGGCCCTCACGTACATAATGTAGAAGCATCGTGGCACTGGAACTCAAGAAGTTGGGAGACATATATGGCTCAGAAAGGCTTCATCGTGTATATACTGGATAACAGAGGCTCTGACAACCGTGGTAAAGAGTTTGAACAGGTGACATATCATCAGTTGGGGCAGATAGAGATGCTCGACCAGATGAAAGGAATAGACTTTTTACGTTCGTTGAAATATGTTGACATCAAGCGTATGGGTGTGCACGGATGGAGTTTTGGAGGGTTTATGACATTAAGTCTCATGACACACTATCCGGATATCTTCAAGGTCGGAGTGGCAGGAGGTGCTGTCATAGACTGGAAGTACTATGAGATAATGTATGGAGAGAGATACATGGGTACACCAGACGACAATCCAGAAGGATACGAGAAGACTTCGCTGCTCAATCGTGCAAAAGAATTGAAAGGAAGGCTGCTCTTGATACATGGAATGAATGACCCCGTAGTGCTACCCCAGCATGCGTTACAGTTTATTGACGCCTGCAATAAGGCAGATGTATATCCTGATTTCTACGTCTATCCTGGAGAAGGGCATAATATGAAAGGACATAAATCCGTGCATCTACACGAAAAGATAACGAGATATTTTGAGGAACATTTGTAAAAACAGTAAATAGTAAAACGTAACAAAAACAAATATAAAGTAATATGAACATTCTACTTTTAGGTTCTGGCGGCCGTGAGCACGCCTTAGCATGGAAAATAACCCAGAGTGAAAAATGCGATACTCTCTTTATCGCACCAGGTAATGCTGGTACAGATGGTGTAGGTGGCAAAGGAAAGAACGTAGCTATAAAAGCTGATGACTTTGAAGCTATTAAGGCTTTTGTAAAAGACAACAACGTAGAAATGATAGTCGTGGGTCCAGAAGATCCACTGGTAAAGGGTATATATGACGAGCTTAACCCCATAGTTCCAGTCATAGGTCCTTCAAAGGCTGGTGCAGTACTTGAGGGTTCAAAGGATTTTGCCAAGGCCTTTATGAAGCGTCATAATATTCCTACTGCTGCATACGAAACTTTTGATGGTGAGCATCTTGAAGAAGGATTGAAATTCCTCGAAACACTAAAGGCTCCTTATGTGCTAAAGGCTGACGGACTATGCGCTGGTAAGGGTGTTCTAATACTGGATACCCTCGAGGAAGCAAAAAAGGAACTTAAGGAGATGCTGGGCGGAATGTTTGGCAACGCATCAAGTAGAGTAGTAATAGAAGAATTCCTTTCTGGCATAGAGTGTTCTGTATTTGTCCTTACTGACGGTAAGAACTACAAGATACTGCCTGAGGCAAAGGACTATAAGCGTATCGGTGAAGGAGATACGGGTCTCAACACAGGAGGCATGGGATCAGTTTCCCCTGTACCTTTTGCTACGAAGGAATGGATGCAGAAAGTGGAAGAACGCATCATAAAGCCTACCGTGGAAGGTCTGGCAGAAGAAGAAATCGTATATAAAGGCTTCATCTTCTTTGGACTCATCAATGTGGCAGGTGAACCAATGGTGATAGAATATAACTGCCGCATGGGTGACCCTGAGACAGAGTCTGTGATGTTGCGTCTGAAGAGTGACATAGTAGAACTCTTTGACGGAGTAGCACATGGAAATCTTGATACAAAAAAGATAGAGTTTGATCCACGCTCAGCAGTATGCGTAATGATGGTGAGTGGTGGCTATCCGCAGGAGTATAAGAAAGGCTTTCCTATCTCAGGTATAGAGAGTGTCGAGGGCTCTCTCGTATTTCATGCCGGAACAACTGTGAAAGACGGCCAAGTGGTGACTGCTGGCGGTCGTGTCATCTGCGTTGTTTCGTATGGTGCGAACAAGGAAGAGGCCCTGAAGAAATCATTCCAAGAGGCAGAGAAGATACAATTTGAAGGAAAGTACAATCGTCGCGATATAGGTGCTGACTTGTAAATGCAGAAGTACTTCTTAAAACATACATATACCAAGATTACGCTTTGTGTGGCAATACTATTTGCCATATATCTGACGGGATACCATAAGACCTCATGTGTAGCTGGTTTGATGATGGCTTGCTTCTTTCTTACGAGAGATACGTACAGGAGTGAGAAGGCAGACAGAGCGTATGAGGCAGGTTTGTGTATCGGCATCGCTTCTATCATCTGGATATGGGCAATGGCAGCATTTCTGTTCTATCTTGTATATCTCTATGGTCCTATGAAGGTGTCTTCAAAACGTATGTTCTGGGCATCACTTATCGGGTTGCTGACTCCGTTTTGGTGTTGTTTGCCATTTTGGATTTTCAGCAATATCTCATATATAACTACGATGATAGGAAAAATAAGTGAGACGATGCTATGATAGAGACTTTGGTTGAGATAGGACCCCTGGGAATGTTTCTTGCTGCTTTCCTTGCTGGCAGTTTCTTTCCTTTTTCAAGTGAGGCAGTAATGCTGGCACTATTGGCGATGGGTGTTGACCCTTGGTTGCTTATACTATATGGTACAGCAGGTAATGTACTTGGAAGCGTATTCAACTATTGTGTCGGCAGACTGGGAAAGGAAGAATGGTTTGAGAAATACCTTCATGTAAAGCCAGAGCAGATGGATAAAGCACGACGCTTCATGCGAGGCAGAGGTGCATATATGGGTTTCTTCGCTTTCATTCCACTGCTGGGTTCTGCAATCACCATACTTCTTGGACTGATGCGTGCCAATATCTTCATTACCTTTTTCTCCATAACATTAGGAAAAGTACTTAGGTACATATTTCTAATATACGGAGCATATCTGGTAAACTGGTTATTGCATCTGTTCATCTGAAGGTCTTGTTAGGAGCAATGGCAGGCCATAACTTATAAAGAGCAAAAATAAGTAATAATAATAAAAGAAAACAATGAAACGATTCAGACTTGTGGACAATGTATTAGGCTGGCTGGTTTTTCTGGTAGCTGCTGTCGTATATTGTTCTACCATTGAACCTACGGCATCCTTTTGGGATTGTCCGGAGTTTATCACTACGGGTTATCTGCTTGAAGTAGGCCATCCACCTGGTGCGCCTTTCTTTATGCTTACTGCCAATTTGTTTACACACTTTGCGAGTGATGCTACACAGGTAGCAAAGATGGTCAATACTATGTCGGCAATACTCAGTGCTGCATGTATATTATTCCTTTTCTGGACCATCACTCACTTAGTGCGTCGTTTGCTCATCAACAAGTGGGAGGAACTGACTCCAGCTAAGATGATAGCAATAGAAGCTTCAGGCGTAGTAGGTGCTCTGATATATACCTTTTCCGACACCTTCTGGTTTTCTGCAGTAGAGGGAGAGGTATATGCATACTCTTCATGCTTCACAGCGGTAGTTTTTTGGCTGATACTAAAGTGGGAGGATGTGGCAGATAAGTCTGGTTCTGATCGTTGGCTCATACTCATCACTTACATGACGGGGCTTTCTATCGGTGTTCACCTGCTGAACCTTTTGTGTATCCCTGCTATTGTGCTGGTGTTCTATTACAAGAAGTATCCTGATGCAGATTTAAAGGGTTCTCTGTTAGCTCTGTTTATATCAGTAATACTCATGGCTGCTGTGCTATATGGTGTGATACCAGGTATAATCACAGTAGGCGGTTGGTTTGAATTACTTTTCGTAAACCACCTAAACATGCCATTCAATACAGGTGCTATAATCTATATCGTCTTGCTCATATCAATAGTGCTGTGGGCTATATACGAGACATATAGAAACAGCGTAAAACGTGGCAATCTGGCATTCACCCTTGCGATAGGTATGTTGGGTATCCCGTTCTATGGCTATGGATGGAGTGCTGCCATAGTAGGTGCTATCATCCTGGTGGTTATATGGTTTGCTGTAAACTTCAAAAGGAGTGGTAAAAACATCGTTACCAACCGCATAAAGAATACGGCACTCTGCTGTATGCTGATGTTGATGATAGGATACTCTACTTATGCTCTAATCGTAGTACGTTCAAGTGCCAACCCTCCGATGGACCAAAATTCCCCCGAGGATATTTTTACGTTGGGCAGCTACTTGTCACGTGATCAGTATGGAGACAGCCCACTGATATACGGACAAGCATATACCTCGCAGGTAGCACTTGACATAGAGGGCAATATGTGTATTCCACGCATGAAGGAAGGTGCTCCGATATACCAGAGGGTGGAGAAAAAATCAGCAGACGAGCCAGACCGCTATTTTGTAGTACGTACAAAGGATAAGTATGTATATGCACAGAATATGCTCTTCCCACGTATGCATGATGCAGGACATGCTCAGGCATATGAAGACTGGATGGGTGGAGTAGATGGAACTGTGACAGACTATGATCGCTGCGGACAGATAGTGACGGTAAAAACTCCTACTTTCTTGGAGAATATGCGTTTCTTCCTTTCCTACCAGTGTAACTTCATGTACTGGCGATACTTCATGTGGAATTTTGCAGGACGTCAGAATGACCTCCAAAGTAATGGTGAGTCGGAGCATGGCAACTGGATAACAGGATTCTCCGTGATAGATAATGCCATGCTTGGTGACCAGTCTAAGTTGCCAGATGAACTAAAGGAGAATAAAGGACACAACGTATTCTACTGTATGCCTCTCATCTTAGGTTTGATAGGATTATTCTGGCAAGCTTACAAGGGTAAAAAGGGCATACAGCAGTTCTGGGTAGTGTTCTTCCTCTTCTTTATGACAGGACTTGCTATCGTCATTTACCTCAATCAGACACCTATGCAACCACGTGAGCGTGATTATGCCTATGCAGGCTCGTTCTATGCCTATGCTATATGGTGTGGCATGGGTGTGGCTGCTATAATAGACCTCATAGCGCGCAAACTGAAGAGTGAGAGCGTGCTAATAGCCTCCGTTGTGGCTCTGCTCACTTTGATAGTACCATTGCAGATGGCTTCACAGACGTGGGATGATCACGATCGTTCAGGTCGCTATACATGTCGTGACTTTGGTCAGAACTACCTCATGTCCATGCAGGATGAAGGCTATCCTATTATATTCACCAATGGTGACAACGACACCTTCCCTCTGTGGTACAATCAGGACGTAGAGCAAGTGCGCACTGACGCTCGTGTCTGCAACCTGTCATACCTGCAGACAGATTGGTACATAGATCAGATGGTACGTCCAGCATGGAATTCTCCTTCGCTGCCTATCACATGGCCACGTATCAATTACTGCTCTGGTACAAACGAATATGTAGAAATAAAGCCAGAATACAAGCAACAGGTAATTGATTTCTACGCTACCAATCCTAAGGAGGCTCGTGAGCAGTTTGGCGATGATCCGTTTGAGATTCATAACATATTGAAATACTGGGTTCGCAATAACAAGGATGATGATGAGTTGCACATTATTCCGACGGACACATTATATCTCAATATTGACAAGGATAAGGTGCTGAAATCTGGCATGATGCTCCCCAAGGATTCTACTGGTAAAGTAATGGAGATACCAGATCGTATGGCGATAAGTCTCACGGGTAAGCGTTCTCTTTACAAGGGTGACCTTATGCTTCTTGAGATGGTAGCCAACAGCAACTGGACACGTCCGCTATATGTGGCGCTTACTGTAGGTGCTGAGAATTATATGAACCTTGGCGAGAACTTTATTCAGGAGGGTCTTGTCAACCGTATCACCCCATTCCATACAAATGAGAAGAACAACTTTGATACGGAAAAAGTTTATACCAACCTCATGACACGATTTAAGTTTGGTGGGTTGGATAAGCCAGGACTTTATTTAGATGAAACTGTCACACGTATGTGCTATACACATCGTCGTCTTTTTGCTATGTTGATAAAGCATTTGCTCGACGAGGGTAAGAAGGATAAGGCCATTAAAGCAATAAAATATGCTGACAAGATGCTGCCGGAGTACAATATCCCATATAACTTTATGGGAGGTGGACTCGACTTTGCCGAAGCCTATTATAAGTTGGGTAATAAAGCGAAAGCAGAGCATATTCTTGGCAAGATGTACAAGAACTGCTCTCAGTATATGTCTTACTACCTTGGACAGAAACAGTCTGCATTCAACTCTAATCAGCGCGACTGTATGTATAATTTGTACATCATGCAGTCCATTTTGGATATAGCCGACGAGTACGATAAGTCATACGGTGACAAGATTGCAGAGTCTCTCTCTAAGTATATGCGCCTGTATGAGCAGCGTGGCGGTACATTTAATTATTGACCTTTATAAGTTTAGTAGAAAATGCTGATAGAGCAACCGTCAAAGTGGCTTAGGTGGATATATCCCAAAGCTTTGTGGAGAATAAATCCAGAGGAGCGTGCCGTATATCTTACCTTTGATGATGGGCCGATACCTGAGTCCACACCTTTTATTCTTGACACTCTTAAGGAGTATGATGCAAAAGCAACATTCTTTATGGTGGGCGAGAATGTAAAGAGACACCCTGACCTATACCAGCGTATAGTGGAAGAAGGACATCAGGTAGGCAATCATACATATAACCACATGGGATCGCTCAAGCACTATATAGTAACATACTACAACAACGTGGAGAAGGCGAATGAGGTGATACATTCTCACCTCTTCCGCCCTCCCCATGGTTGGATGTGGTTTGGAGCATACAACATGTTACGCCGTAAGTATAAGATAGTGATGTGGGATCTTGTTACTCGTGACTATTCTCACCTGCTCAATGCTTTCGATGTGCTTAGAAATGTTGTGCTGTATGCCCGCAATGGTTCTATCATAACATTTCATGATTCTCTCAAGTCCATCGAAAAACTACGCTACGCACTTCCTGCCTCCCTACGTTATCTCAAGGAGCAAGGGTACGAGTTTAAGGTCATAGAATAATTCATAATTAGTTCGCAAAGCTCATCACATTCGTGTCATAATTCATAATTCACAATTAAAAAGGTTCTCCTACATAGTTGTTGTGCTCCGTGTTCGTCTGCCATAATAGAGTGGATGATGAACAATGATATTGAGCCTGTCATCTATTATTGCAATCCTAATATATATCCAGAAGAGGAGTATCTCATACGCAAGAATGAAATTTCCCGCTATGCAGAGAAATTAGGATTGGTCATAATAGATGATGACTACGATCACGATGTATGGAGAAAAAGTGTTAAGGGGTTGGAACATGAACCCGAAAGGGGTTCCCGTTGTATTGAATGTTTCAAACTTCGTCTGCTTCGTACTGCAAAAAAGTGCGCAGAACTTGGCATAGACTTGTTTACTACTACTCTTGCATCAAGTCGTTGGAAGTCTATCAATCAAATCAATGAAGCTGGTTTGTGGGCTGCAAAACAGGTTGATGGCGTTGAGTTCTGGGAACGTAATTGGCGTAAAGGTGGACTGCAGGAACGTCGTAACCAATTACTTCGTGAGAATGGCTTTTACAATCAACTCTATTGTGGATGTGAATATAGTATGCCCCAACCCTCTGTATGAATGTTGGAGCCTTTGCATTATAGAGTTGGGAATCAATCTAAATCAACGACCGTTATTCCCGAACCTCCGAACTGTATGTGTTCGTCCCTGCAACCTATGACGTTGGGGATGGCATTGAGGTAGTTGCGTATAAGCTCCCTAAGGATGCCGTTGCCCTTGCCATGAAGAATCCTTACGTTGTGTGAACCTATCAGTATGGCATCGTCGATGAAATGCTGTACCTCAAGCAGGGCTTCGTCACCACGCATACCCCTTACATCTATCTCCTGACGGAAACCAGCCTTGTGCTCGTCTATAACCTGACGGGTCATTCTCGAATCCTTACGTGTTTGGTTGACACGCTTGTCTTCCTTTACCTCGCCGCCTCCCTGCCAGTGGTCGAGTAGGGCAGAGAGTTTGGGAGAAAGAGAAGACTCACTCCTAACCCCTCTCTGCGAGAGAGAGGAGGTATTACCTATACTGTTGGCTGATACTTGTTGTTGTTCCTCTTTCTTAACCTTCTCCGCCTTGCGCTTAGCCTGACGTTCCTTGCGAGCAAGAATTTGCTTCATCTTCTTCTCTATTGCCTCATCCTGCTGTGTGCTGTCAATGCTCTGCACCTCAGACTTAAAGTCGTTGAGGTCTTCACGCAGTCGGCGTGTGGCTTCTCTTTCGGCTTCTGCTTCACGTATCTCGCGAATGGTGTTTTCTATTCTGCGGTTAGCCTCACGGAGCAATTCCTCAGCCTGTTCTTTTGCTCTGCGCAGTATTGCCTTGCGTTCTTTCTCTATTTCCTCAACAGATGTTTCGTAACGTGTGATGGTCTTCTCGATATCCTTCTCACGCTGGTGAACGGTCTCGCGTTTGCGCTCCCAATACTTCTTGTCCCTGACGATGTCCTGCAGGTATTTGTCAGACTGAATGTAGTCCTGCCCCACAATGTCTGAGGCATCGCGTATCACGCTTTCGGGCAGTCCTGTCTTGCGTGCTATCTCTATGGCGAAGGAAGAACCTGGTCTGCCTGTCTGCAGTTGAAACAGTGCCTTCATCTCATGTCGGTCATAGAGCATAGCACCGTTAATGACTTTGGATGCCGTCTCTGGAGCCTCGTTGTCCTGTCTTGTGGCAAAGTCCTTGAGGTTCTGATAGTGGGTGGTTATGATGCCCCATGCACGTTTCTCGCAGAATTGCTTTAATACGGCTTCGGCTATGGCACCGCCAATCTGGGGTTCGGTACCGCCACCAAACTCGTCAATGAGCAGTAGGCTTTTGCTGTTGGCATTTCGTATCATCATCTTCATATTAAGAAGGTGTGATGAATATGTCGATATGTCATCCTCAATGCTCTGCTGGTCGCCTATGTCAATCATTATGTTCTCAAATGTGCCACAGGTGCTACGGTCGCCAAGCGGAACGGACAGTCCGCACTGTAACATGTACTGCAACAGTCCAACGGTCTTCAGACATACGGACTTGCCACCAGCATTAGGACCAGAGATTATGAGAATGACCCCACTCCTAACATCCCTCTGTAGGGAAGGAACAGAATCCTTGTTATTTAACTCTATATCCAGTGGCACTACGTTTCTGCCTTGTTTCTGTAGTGACTCTCGTAGTAGAGGGTGTATGGCTCTGATCCAGTCTATGTGAGGGTGGGGGAGCACTTCTGGTTCGTAAGCTCGAAACTGGTCGGCAAGCTGTGCCTTTGCCTGTATGAAGTCTATCTTCGCAAGGAACTTCACTGACTCAAGTATTCCGTCGGCATCAGGACGCAGTTTGTCGCTCATCTCACAGAGTATGCGTATTATCTCGCGTTTCTCCTCTGCCTCCAGTTCACGTATGCGGTTGTTTGCCTCCACTACAGCTGTTGGTTCTATGAAGAGTGTCTTGCCCGTTGCCGACTCATCATGCACTATGCCCTGTATCTTGCGTTTCATGGCGGGTGCTACGGGTATCACGAGTCTGCCGTCGCGCATCGTTGGTGTGACATCCTTGTCTATATGTCCCTCAGCCTGAGCCGAGCGCAGTATGGCACTTAGTGTTTTTGATACGCTTCCCTCCATTTTTTTCTGTTCCATACGGATATGGAAGAGGGCTGATGATGCCTGGTCTTTTATGTGACCGAACTTATCTAGTATTCCCTGTATGCTGCGTATGTCGTTGTTGAATGTGAGAACATTCTTCGACAACTGGTGCAGGTGAGGATATCGTGGTGGTGTGGAGTCGTCTATCGGGGCAAGAAACTGCTTGATGCCCGATATGGTGATAAGACACCTCATGAGGTCAAAGAGTTCCTGTTCCTCCATGTGTGTCCCTTTCAGTTTCAGTCGTGCCACACTCTGCCTGACGTCAAAGAAATAGCTGAGGGGGAAGTCGTCTTCCTCCTCGCGTATTCTCCGAAACTCCTTTATCTCGCTCAGTCGGGTGTTTATGGCATCAGCGTCAGTCATAAACTCCATGTCGCCCACGCACTCCCATCCGAGTGTGCTCAGGCAGTTGCCTCTCAGCATCTTGCGGATTTCAGAAAATCCTATCTTCTTTTCAAAGTTGTCAGGGTAAATCAATTTCTTAATTAGAAATTAGAAATTAGGAATTAGGAATTATTTGTTAATCCTCCATCAGTTTTCTGTAACGCGGACGCTTTATCTCGTCAGTACCTAAGCGGCGTGCCTTGTTAATCTCGTAGTCTGAGTATGAGCCTTCAAAAAAGAACACGTTTCCGTCACCCTCGTAGGCAAGGATGTGGGTACATATACGGTCGAGGAACCAGCGGTCGTGCGAGATGACTACAGCACATCCTGCAAAGTTCTCCAGGCCCTCCTCAAGGGCTCGCAGAGTGTTTACGTCGATATCGTTGGTGGGCTCGTCAAGAAGCAGCACATTGCCTTCCTGTTTCAGAGCGAGCGCAAGTTGCAGCCTGTTACGCTCACCACCTGACAATACTCCGCAGAACTTTCCCTGGTCATTGCCTGAGAAATTGAATCGTGAGAGGTAAGCACGAGCATTGACGTCTCTGCCCCCCATGCGGAATGTCTCTACGCCCTGCGAGATAACGTCGTAAACGGATTTCTTTGGGTCGATATCCTGATGTTGCTGGTCCACGTATGCCAGTTTAACGGTCTCGCCAACCTCGAAGGTGCCAGAATCTGGTGTCTCCAGTCCCATGATGAGTCGGAAGAGTGTTGTCTTACCTGCTCCGTTAGGACCTATGACACCCACGATGCCGTTAGGCGGCAGCATGAAGTTGAGGTTCTTCATCAGCACTTTCTCCGTTCCGTCAGCCTGTGGGAACGACTTGCAAACATCCTTTGCCTCAATAACCTTATTGCCCAGTCGTGGACCGTTAGGAATGAATATCTCCAGACGCTCTTCGCGCTCCTTTGTCTCTTCGTTGAGCATAGCATCGTAAGAGTTCAGACGTGCCTTACCCTTTGCCTGGCGTGCCTTTGGAGCCATACGAATCCATTCCAACTCACGCTCGAGAGCCTTCTGGCGCTTTGATGCCGTCTTCTCCTCCTGAGCCATTCGCTTGGTCTTCTGGTCGAGCCATGAAGAGTAGTTGCCCTTCCAAGGAATGCCCTCACCACGATCGAGTTCAAGAATCCATTCCGATACATCGTCGAGGAAGTAACGGTCGTGGGTTACGGCAATAACTGTTCCTTCATATTGCTGTAGGTGTTGCTCCAACCAGTCTATTGACTCAGCATCGAGGTGGTTGGTGGGCTCATCGAGAAGCAGCACATCGGGTTTCTGAAGCAGGAGCTTACACAAAGCCACACGCCTGCGCTCACCACCTGAGAGGTTCTTTACAGAGCTATCACCTTGAGGACAGTTGAGAGCTGCCATTGCCCTCTCGAGTTTTGAGTCCATGTTCCATGCATCGGTGGAGTCGATGATGTCCTGCACCTCAGCCTGTCGCTGCATCAGTTTGTCCATCTTGTCGGGGTCGCCATAGTACTCCTCCAGTCCGAATTTCTGGTTTATCTCGTCATACTCCTTGAGAGCATCATAAACATGTTGCACACCCTCCTGCACGTTTTCCTTCACGGTCTTTGTCTCGTCGAGTGGAGGATCCTGTGGTAGGTAGCCTACCGTGTATCCTGGGCTCCATACCACCTCACCCTGAAATTTATCGTCCAGTCCGGCGATAATTTTCATCAGGGTTGACTTACCCGCACCGTTTAGACCCACGATGCCTATCTTCGCTCCGTAGAAGAACGAGAGGTATATGTTCTTTAATACTTGCTTTTGGTTTTGTGGGATGATTTTTGAAACTCCCACCATTGAGAAGATTATCTTCTTGTCGTCAACTGTTGCCACTTACTACTAATTGAAAATTGAGAATTGAAAATTGAAAATTGAGAATTGTGAATTATTCACGCTCCATTTCGAGTGAAGCCCAGATGAATGGTCCTACGCCCTTAGGGTCGTTATCCCTGATGGGTTCTGACATGTAGTATTCGAATGTTCCGTCACGCCTTGGGTTGTTGTCTGGTCCCAGACCAGAAACGGCGCAGCAGTCAGTGAGTGATATTGTCATGTCAGGATTCACCTTTATCATCTTTTCTATGATGGCGTTGTAAGCCTTCACACCAGCCTCTTTGAACTCTGGCTCAGGCAGGTAGCCCAGTCGTGAACTCTTGAGCAGTACGTAGGTGAACATAGCCGATGCTGTTGACTCGAGGTAGTTCTTGTCAGACTTTACGTCCATCACGTCAAACCACAGTCCGCTGTCCTTGTCCTGATATTTCACTGCTGCCGCCATAGCCTGGTGCAGAATGTTGATTACCTCTGCACGGCGTGCGTAGTCTTGGGGTAGTGCATCGAGTATCTCGGTCATCGCCATCACGAACCATCCCATAGCTCTTGCCCAAGTGTGCTTTGACAGTCCAGTCTCCTTGTCAGCCCAGAACATTGAGTGTGTCTCGTCCCAGGCATGCTTCCACAGTCCCGTCTTCACGTCGTATGTGCGACGGAAGGTCTTCGTTATCTGGTCAACGGCATCGTCGTAGTATTTCTTTGCCTGCTTCTTTCCTTTCAGTTCCTGAGCCGAGAGGGTATAGAAAGGCAACCCCATATATATGCCGTCGAGCCACACTTGGTTGGCATATATCTTCTTATGCCACCATACGCCCTCATTCGTCCTTGGGTGGTTCTCTAATTGCTTGAAGAAGGTAGGCAGAGCGTTTGTCACCTTTGCCTCGGGGAAGAGGCGGTTGTACTGCAGCAGCAGGCGTGCAGGACGTATATTGTCGAGGTTAAACTCATCATAGTTGTAGCCCACCACCGAGCCGTCCTCCTTCACCATCTGTCCAGGGTATTTTCCCACATAGTTAGCGAAGATAGTGTCGCCATAAGTCTTGTAGCAGTCCAGTATAGCCTCCAGCTCCAGTCCCATACCGTAGTTCCACTTGCCTTGCGGACGTTTCTCAGGGTTGGTGAAGTCAAGGTATATGGGGTTGGGCACTCTCTGCATCTCGCTCCATGCCATCCACTCCGAGTAACGGCAGTAAGGAGCCTTTGAGAGCAGTTCCTTGCCGTTTACCTTCACGTTCTCTATGTATATGTCCTTGGAGCGTCCTGAATAAAGTATTGGCGCATCGGTAACGCCGTTGAACGAGCAGTTCTTTACGTAGATATCGTAAATCTGCGCATCCTTCTCAAGTCCGTCTATGCGTATGCCGTACTTTGACTTTTGGCTTGTCACGTTCTCCATATACACATTGCGCACAGTAGGTATATATATACGTGGTGATGGTTCGCTTGGTTCGTAGTTGAGGTTTATGCGCATGACAGACCTCTTGCATTCTCCTACCTCTATGTTGCGCATGTAGATATTCTCCGTCACGCCGCCTCGGCATGAGTTTGTCTTGATGCGCAGCACACGGTCGAGGTTGGGTGAGTCCATCTTACAGTCCTCAGCAAAGACGTTCCTTACGCCTGCCGATGTCTCACTGCCCAGTACCACACCACCGTGTCCATCCTCCATCACGCAACGGCGCACTATGATATTCTGCGATGGTATAGGTGTGCGATGTCCGTCGGCATTGCGTCCTGACTTGATGGCTATGCAGTCGTCGCCGGTGTGGAATATGCAGTCCTCTATCAGCACGTCTTCACATGACTCTGGGTCACACCCGTCGCCGTTAGGTCCTTCGTTGGTTACTGTGACTTTGCGTATCGTTATATTCTTAGAGAACAGAGGGTGCATCACCCAGAAGGGGGAGTGTACCATCTGCACGCCCTCAATGAGTATGTTCTCGCATGATACGAGGTTCAGCAATTGCGGACGCAGTCCGTGTCCCATACCGAATACACGTTGCTCCGTAGGTACTCCGTCGTCCATCATTTTCTGCAGGGCCTGACGGTTGGAGAGCATATTGCCCTCAGCATTCTTCTCGTACTTGGCTATTCCCTTGTATGGAATGCGGTTCTGGCACTCCTTTGTGATGCCCTCCTTAAACCCGAATCTGGGGTTGCCGTTCCATTGCCACCAGGTGTCGTTGCTTCCGTTGCCATCTATGGTTCCTTCGCCTGTGATGGCTATATTCTGCGCCTTGTAGGCGTAGATGCATGGTGAGTAGTTTATGCAGTCCAGTCCCTCCCAGCGTGTCACCACATTGGGGTATAACTCGGGTTGGAAGGCGAAGACTATCCTTGCATCTTTCTGTATCTCGAGGTTCACGCCTGACAGCAGACGTATGGCTCCCGTCTGGTATGTGCCGGCAGGGATAACGACCTTACCGCCACCAGCCTTCGAACATTTCTCTATTGCCTTGTTGATAGCCTTCTGGTTCTTGGCAGCATCGGCCTTTGGTGAAGCGCCGTATTTCTTTACGTTATAGGTCTTATCCTTGAAGGTTGGTGCTACGATGCGACTCTCTATCTGCTTGTAGAGTGCGGTGTCCCAACCTTCGGCTTTTACCGAATTGACAATTGAAAACTGACAATTGAAAATTATGATTACGAGCAAAGAAAGGATTTTCTTCATGTTGTGATTTAGGGTTTATTACCCCCTCCAACTCCCCCAATGGGGAGGGAAGGGGGTGGTTCGCTATTAGTGCTTTCTTCAAATAGGTCTCCACCATGGGGGAGATTTAGAGGGGCTTTATTCCTCTTCAGGCTTCATATTAGTATAGACGGTCTGAACGTCGTCAAACTCCTCGAGTTTCTCTATCATCTTGTCGATGGTGGCACGCTGCTCTGCGTCAACGTCCTTCAGGTCGTTAGGTATGTAGGTAAACTCACCGCCGATATCCTCGAAGCCCTTCTCCTCAAGGAACTTCTGTATCTGTGCGTATGACTTCGGATCGCCATATACTGAGATGGTTGTCTCATCCTTCTCCTCGTCGTAGTTCTCGTCAAACTCGTCGTCCACGTTGAAATCTATGAGTTCCAGAATGAGGTCATCCATGTCTATGCTGTCATTCTTCTTGAATGTAAAGACGCACTTGTGGTCGAAGAGGAACGAGAGCGAACCCGTAGTACCGAGGTTTCCGTTGAACTTGTTGAATACTGAGCGCACGTCAGCTACGGTACGGGTGGTGTTGTCGGTCAGAGTGTCAACAAACACTGCTATGCCGTGAGGGCCATATCCCTCGTATGTCACCTCCTTGTATTCTGACTGGTCTTTGCCCATTGCGTTCTTTATGGCGCGCTCGATGTTGTCCTTCGGCATGTTCTCACGCTTACATGTAGCGATGATAGAACGCAGTGTAGGGTTTGTGTCGGGGTCAGGACCGCCAGCCTTCACGGCTATTGCTATCTGCTTTCCCAAACGTGTAAATGTCTTTGCCATGTGGCCCCAACGCTTCATCTTGGTGGCCTTACGATATTCAAATGCTCTTCCCATTGTTTTATTTAGTTGAATGTTTTATGTTTAAAGTTGAATGAAATATCAGTCGCCTATCTCAGCTCAGCCCCAAGTTGTTTCTTAAGGTTGGTGATGAGTTTCTGCATCACAGCGTCGATAGCTTTGTCGTTGAGAGTGCGCTCGCTGTCTTGCAGTACGAAGTTCACGGCGTATGACTTCTTGCCCTCGGGCAGTTTGTCGCCCTCATATACATCGAAGAGCTCCACCTTCTTCAGCAGTTTCTTCTCCGTCTGGCGTGCTATTTTCTCCACTTCGCTAAACTCCGTGCTCTTGTCGATGAGCAGAGCCAGGTCGCGTGATACGGCAGGATACTTAGGTATTTCGGTGAAGTGTACGGCAGACTTCTTCACGGCGTTGGTCACTGCAGTCCAGTTTATCTCGGCATAATATACCTCATTGTTTATCTCTGCCTGCTTGAGCAGTTTAGGGCTTACTACGCCCATCTCTATCATCACCTTGCCACCACGGTTCATCATGCGCAGTCCGGTAGCGAATAGGTCGCTGTCCGTCTTCTCCGTCACGAGCATTCCCTGTGGCATTCCAATGCGGCGCAGTATGTTATCCACATGTGCCTTCAGTTCGTAGAATGTAGAGTCCTCGTTAGGGTGTATCCACGAACCTTCCACACGCTTACCCGTGATCCACAGTCCCATGTGGCTTTCCTCGGCATACGCCTTCATTGGGTTCTCGTCATCTACCTTGTCGTTGAAGTGCTGGTAGCAGTTGCCAAACTCAAAAAACTTCAGGTTAGGCATACGGCGGTTGGCATTGCGCATGATGCTCTCCAGTCCGCCGAAGAGCAGAGTCTGACGCATCACGTTGAGGTCGCTTGACAGGGGATTGACTATTGTCACCAACTTATCGGCAGGGTATGCCTTGAGGTCGGTGTAGTATGCACCCTTGGTGAGTGAGTTGTTGAGTATCTCGTTGAATCCTGCACCCACCAGCTGTTCTGCCACGAGGTTCATCAGTTTGTGGCGCTGATCCTCGAAGTCCTTTACGGTGAGTGTTGATTTGAGCTGCGTAGGTATCTCCACGTTGTTGTAGCCGTAGATGCGCAGTATGTCCTCCACCACGTCGCAAGGACGCTGCACGTCCACGCGGTAAGCCGGCACCGTGATATCCACACCCTCATTGTCCTCCTTGTTTATCTTTATCTCGAGGCTCTGGAGTATGTTCTTTATTGTGTCGTTGCCTATCTTCTTTCCTATGAGGTTATCCACATAGCTGAAGTCCAGACGCATCTCAGGGTCGGCTATTGGGTTAGGATACACATCCTTTATCTCCATGCTCACCTTGCCGCCTGCCAGCTCCTTACACAGTATTGCCGCCTGCTTCAGGGCGTAGATAGCTCCGTTGGGGTCTATGCCGCGCTCGAAGCGGAATGAGGCATCGGTGGATAGTCCGTGGCGTCGTGCTGACTTACGTATCCATGTGGGGTGGAAGTATGCTGACTCCAATACCACGTTCTTCGTTGTCTCGTAGGTGCCTGAGCCCTTGCCGCCGAATACGCCTGCTATGCACATAGGCTCCTCAGCATTGCAGATGGCGAGGTCGTGCTCACCCAGTGTGTGCTCCTCACTGTCGAGGGTGACAAACTTCTTGCCTGCGTTTTGGTCCTTCACGATTATCTTGTTGCCCTTCACCATGTCGGCATCGAAACAGTGCATAGGCTGTCCATAAGCCATCATGATGTAGTTGGTGATATCAACGATATTGTTGATGGGGCGCAGACCTATCACGGTGAGTTTGTTCTTCAGCCACTCAGGTGACTCCTTCACCTCGCAGTCGGTGATGCTCAGGCATGCATAGCGACGGCAAGCCTCCGTGTTCTGTATCTCTACCTCTATTGGCAGGTCGTGGTTGTCCACGCTGAATGCATCGCAGCTGGGCTTCGTGAGTGCGGTCTCCTTGCCGTTAGCCTTCATCCATGCGTAGAGGTCGCGAGCCACTCCGTAGTGTGAGAGTGCATCGGCACGGTTGGCGGTGATATCCACCTCAATGAGCCAGTCGCTCTCCAGGTTGTAGTACTCCGCAGCCGGTGTGCCCACCTTGGCGTCCTCAGGCAACACGATGATGCCAGAGTGGTCTGTGCCTACGCCTATCTCGTCCTCGGCACATATCATGCCACATGACTCCACGCCTCTGAGCTTTGACTTTTTGATTTTAAACTCTTTGTCGCCGTCGTAGAGCACGCAGCCTAGGTCGGCTACTATCACCTTCTGTCCGGCTGCCACGTTGGGTGCGCCGCATACTATCTGCGAAGCCTCCTCCCTGCCCAGGTCAACGGTGCAAACGTGCATGTGGTCGCTGTCGGGGTGGGGTTCACATGTCAGCACCTTGCCTACGTAGAGACCTTTCAGTCCGCCCTTGATGGTCTGCACTTCTTCCAGCGCTCCCACTTCAAGTCCTGTACTTGTCAGCGCCTTGGCAACCTCGTCGGGTGTCATGTCGAAACTGACATACTCTTTAAGCCATTTATAAGATATGTTCATTGTTGTGTGTTAGGGATAAATTCTAATTTCAGTACAAAGGTACTATTTTTTTCTGATATGGCAAAATAAATAAGGTAGTAAAATCAATTTTAATTATTCATTATTCACTATTCATTTCGGACAGGAAGGTTTTTCGAAATTGCAGAAAACGAGTATCAAAATTTTTTATATTATATATTATATATCTATATATAA
>JAFXZF010000064.1 GCA_017541365.1 Prevotella sp. | reverse complement strand
GTCATCAATAATACGCTGAATGCCCTCAGTAAATCCAAAAGAAACGAGGCTACTGACATCATTGACCCTGACACGCTGGACTTCGAGGGATGGTGTATCTACTTTGAGATAACAGACACACTTGCCTATGAAGTCATGTTCGTATATGACCAGGAGAACGGCATCAAGACACTGAAACCCGTCAAAGCCATCACGTGGGATGGGTCTGACATTGACCATGTAGCCATTACCGATGTGCAAGTGGTAAGCGTCACAATTCGTTAGGAAATAAAAGTGTTAAAATGCCGACAGATGCGAGATTATAGTTAACTTTGCAACCATTTAAACGATGATGAAGATGAAGAAACTCATGCTTTTACTGATGCTGATGGTGGCATTGCCATCGACAGCCCAGAACAAAGATAACCCATTCCCCAAGAAAGGCTATAAAGTCAAATGGATCAGGAGAACGCCTCATGGCTTTGAGTCATACGCCTGTACTATAAGGAAGTTCGAGGATAGCGACACCATCTACTACATGACCTATTCCCCACCCGACCTGCAGTCCTATTGTGTCTGCTTCAGCCTGATACACCAGAAAGGGGCAGAGATGATTGCTGATGCGATGGAGCACCTGAACAGGAGTGACCGTATCAAATGGATAAAGGGCTATTTGAGATACACCCACGCCAGTCAGGTAGATCCCATCAACAGGTACAACGACTATTGGACCTATTTCAAGCCTAAGATACGGGAGAGAATATTGGCCAAGAACTTCTCGTTATCCGCAGCCATCTACGCCTACAACAGAGACCGGGCCAAGGATGCAAGGTGGGCTGACACAACGCCAGAGCAATGGCTACAGCTCTATCAGGCTGCAAAGGTGATTCTGCCTCTGATGGGAGCCGGAGAAGACACGAAAACCCTCTATGACAAGATATGTACCGAGGGTGGCTATTGATACACCAAAGTATTTAATCTTTAATAAAGAAGAAATATATGATAGATAAAATACTATCCTTTACAGCCTTTATTATCCTATGGGCCATCCTCTTCATCGGATTGGTAATCGTGCCCAGGGAGAAAAAGAAGGAAATCCCTCGTACCAAACAGTCTAAAGACAAGGTACCTAAGGAGCGTAAGCCGTCAGAAAAGCCCCTGAAGAAGGATGCCCCTCGTGCTGATAAGGAGCGGAAAGAAGAGAATAAGCGCCAAGAGAAAGATGAGAAAGCCCGTCACAGGCGCGAGAAGGAGTTGGCCAAGAAGCAAGTACAGGAACGCGAGGCACTGGAGCGTAAGACCCGTGAAGAGAAGCGACGCAAAGAGGCTGAGAGGAAAGCCCGCGAAGAGGAAGAACGCAAACGGGATCGTGAGCGTAAGAAGAAGCGTGAGCGCGAACGTCGCAGACGTGCAGAGGAAGACCGCAGGAAGCGCGAATACGAGGCGATGCTCTATGACGAGTACCGCCGCCAGCAAGGTTTCAGCTCATAGCACTCATGGTTGTACGAGTCGGTCATAACGAAAGAGCTGGTATTTGCGGATAATCTGTTCGCAGAGCTGGACATAATCCCTGGCAGTGGCATAACCTGCGGCCTTCAGGGCCAAAAGCCAGTGGTGATAGTCGGTAGAGGGATAGCTATGACAGCGTTTGTAACGGTCGGACATCAACAGTCTGGAATGATGGTCGATACTCTCCTCGACGGTGGCATAGTTACAGAACTTCTCATCCGGCTTGTCATCATTGTGCAGACTATAAGGCCTGCCCTCGGCTAACCACTGCGGACTACACTTGATGCCAAAGTAGTTATTACCCTTGCGAGCCAGGTCTGAACGACCCCAATCGCTCTCAAAGGCCATCTGGGCCAGCGTCACTGAGGCAGGGATGCCGTATTGCCGCTGTTGTTCCATGGCGGCAGGGGCATAGTGCGAGAGAAACGTCTTACGATCCATCCGCTGGTGTTGGCTGATGCTGTCGATGTAGGCAGTAACGCCCTCGCCCAACAAAGCCGTACACGCTTCTGCCCTCACGTCCCCTATATATAATAATAATGTATAGGGGTCTGTCAGTGCGCCCTTATAGCGGCAGGTGATATGCAGATGACTTCCAGTGGAACGCCCGGTATTCCCACTGACGGCCACCACGTCACCGGCTATCAGTTCGTCGCCCTCACTGACCCTGACCTTTGAGAGGTGGCAGTAGCTGATGGTATATTCCCCATG
>JAFXZF010000063.1 GCA_017541365.1 Prevotella sp. | reverse complement strand
TCATGCTTTCCAGATAATAAAGAATATGCTTCACATACTGCCTTCTGACGCAGAGACAAGGAAATATCCTGAAGGCAGGACATATCCTAACCTCTTCGATGCCCATCCACCATTCCAGATAGATGGCAACTTTGGTGTTTCAGCAGGCATCTGTGAGATGTTGCTACAGAGTCATGATGGAGCCCTGCATCTGCTGCCAGCACTTCCTGACAGTTGGCAAGAGGGAAAGGTAAGCGGATTGCGTGGAAGAGGCGGTTTCATCGTCGAAGAAGAGTGGAAAAACGGCAATCTGAGCACTGCGACAGTACAATCTACCATTGGTGGAGTGTTGAGGCTTCGCTCTTATGTACCACTGAAGGGTAAGGAATTGAAGGAGGCAAAAGGCGCTTGTCCTAATGTCCTGATGGCTCCGGCTGAGATACGTAAACCATTGACTGCTACCCAGATATCTCAGGCAGAAACACCCAAGCTGAAGACTGTTTATGAGTATGATATCACTACTGAAGCAGGAAAAACCTACAAATTCTCGGCTCAGTAAGATTGTGAAAAAAATATAAAAAAGGAGGGTGAAAATTGCATACCTCACATAAAATGAGTAAATTTGCGCAATTTAATCGTATTTTATGGGGAAACCCATATTTGATGTTTCAGTAAAAACAATAAAGAAAACAGATGAATGTAATTACAAAGACGGTCTCTCTGCCTGATGGTCGTACCATCACCATTGAGACAGGAAAATTGGCGAAGCAGGCTGATGGCAGCTGTACCCTGAGAATGGGAAATACTGTGCTTCTCGCCACTGTTTGTGCTGCAAAGGACGCAGTGCCTGGCACAGATTTCATGCCACTGCAGGTAGAATATCGTGAGCAGTATGCTGCTGCCGGACGTTTCCCTGGTGGTTTCACAAAACGTGAGGGAAAGGCTAATGACGATGAGATTCTCACATGTCGTCTCGTGGATCGCGCCCTGCGCCCACTGTTCCCAAGCGATTATCATGCAGAAGTGTACGTAAACGTTATCTTGTTCAGTGCCGATGGAGTAGATCAGCCTGATGCTCTCGCTGGTTTCGCTGCTTCTTGTGCTCTGGCTTGTTCAGATATCCCCTTCGAGTGTCCTATCTCTGAGGTACGAGTAGCTCGTATTGGTGGTGAATTTGTCATCAATCCTACAAAGGCTCAGATGGCTAATGCTGACATGGACCTGATGGTGGGTGCTACAAAGGACAACATCATGATGGTTGAGGGTGAGATGAACGAAGTACAGGAGGTTGACCTTCTGAATGCCCTCAAGGCTGCTCATGCTGCTATCAAGCCAATGTGTGTTATGCAGGAGGAGCTGATGAAGGAACTCGGCACAGACGTTAAGCGTGAGTACTGCCACGAAGTAAATGACGACGAGCTGAAGGAGCAGGTTAAGACAGAGTGCTACCAGAAGGCTTACGACGTTGTGAAGCAGGCTCTTGAGAAGCAGGAGCGTGCTGATGCTTTCGAGAAAATCAAGGAAGACTTCAAGGAGGCTTATGCTGCTGCTCACACAGACCTCACAGAGGACGAGCTGGAGGAGAAGAAGGCTCTTGTTGACAAGTACTATCATGATGTAGAGCGTGATGCTATGCGTCGCTGCATCCTCGATGAGGGTGTACGTCTTGATGGACGTAAGACAACTGATATCCGCCCAATATGGTGTGAGGTGTCTCCATTGCCAATGCCTCATGGAAGCGCTATCTTCACTCGTGGTGAAACACAGTCTCTGTCAACAGTAACACTTGGCACAAAGCTCGACGAGAAACTCGTTGACGATGTTCTGGAGCGTTCTTATCAGAAGTTCCTGTTGCATTATAATTTCCCTCCATTCTGTACTGGCGAAGCAAAGGCACAGAGAGGCGTAGGACGTCGTGAGATTGGTCACGGCCACCTTGCATGGAGAGGTCTGAAGGGCCAGATTCCTGCTGACTATCCTTACACAGTGCGTGTAGTGAGCCAGATATTGGAGTCTAACGGTTCTTCTTCTATGGCAACTGTTTGTGCTGGTACACTTGCCCTGATGGATGCCGGTGTTCCAATGAAGAAGCCTGTTTCTGGTATCGCAATGGGTCTTATCAAGAACCCAGGAGAGGATAAGTATGCAGTACTGTCTGATATCCTTGGTGATGAGGATCACCTTGGCGATATGGACTTTAAGACTACTGGTACAAAGGATGGTCTTACTGCAACACAGATGGATATCAAGTGTGACGGCCTGTCATACGAAATATTGGAGAAGGCTCTGGCACAGGCTAAGGCTGGTCGTGAGCACATCCTCGGATGTATCACAGATACTATCGCTGAGCCAAGAGCAGAGCTCAAGCCACAGGTACCTCGTATCGAGCAGATAGAGATTCCTAAGGAGTTCATTGGTGCTGTGATTGGCCCTGGTGGTAAGATTATCCAGCAGATGCAGGAAGATACTGGTGCTACTATCACTATCGACGAAGAAGATGGTGTAGGAAAGGTACAGGTAAGTGCTCCTAACAAGGATGCCATCAATGCTGCTCTTGCAAAGATTAAGGCTATCGTAGCAGTACCAGAAGTTGGTGAGGTATATGAAGGAACAGTACGTTCTGTAATGCCTTACGGATGCTTCGTAGAGATTCTGCCAGGAAATGATGGCTTGCTCCACATCTCAGAAATCGACTGGAAGCGCCTTGAGACAGTAGAAGAAGCTGGCATCAAGGAGGGCGACAAGATAACAGTCAAGCTGATGGAGATTGACTCAAAGACTGGAAAGTACAAGCTCTCAAGAAAGGTGCTTCTGCCAAAGCCAGAAGGTTATGTAGAGCCACAGCGCAGACCTGCACGTCCTGAAAGAGGCGAAAGAAGAGACAGAAAGTCTCGTCCAACACGCTTCAATGAAGGACATCAGCCAGCAGAAGAGGCTCCAAAGACTGAAGAATAAATAAAATTGATTCCTAGAAAATTGAAGTGTTTATGGCTTCAATGAAAAGTCTTGCTAAGGATACCGCTATATACGGACTTAGCAGCATAGTCGGAAGATTCCTAAACTACCTACTCGTACCGCTTTACACTCACGTGTTGGCGGTACAGAGTGGGGGTTATGGTATAGTGACCAACCTATATGCCTATGTGGCATTGATATTGGTGATACTGACCTTCGGAATGGAGACCACATTCTTCCGATT
>JAFXZF010000062.1 GCA_017541365.1 Prevotella sp. | reverse complement strand
ATATCCTCGAGACCTTCATGGAGATTGAGGTTAATCAGACTCTGTAATCATATAGGGATTGTAAATGTCAGAAAAGAATGAATTCGTCAAGCAGGTTGCCGAACAGAAATATGAGTTCGGCTTCACTACTGACGTACATACAGAGATAATACCTGTAGGACTGACAGAAGATGTGGTGCGTCTTATTTCTGCAAAGAAGGGCGAGCCGGATTGGATGTTGGAGTTCCGACTCAAGGCCTTCCATTATTGGGAGACTCTTGAGCAGCCTACTTGGGGGCATCTTGACATACCCCCGATAGACTATCAGGCAATATCATACTATGCCGACCCTTTGGCAAAGAAACCGAAGAACAAGGAGATTGATCCGGAACTGGAGAAGACCTTCGACAAGCTCGGTATTCCGCTTGAGGAACGTCTTGCATTGAGTGGTACTGCTGTTGATGCCATCATGGACTCTGTATCTGTGAAGACTACCTTTAAGGATAAACTGAAGGAGAAGGGCATCATCTTCATGTCAATAGGTGAGGCTATCAAGGAGCATCCGGACTTGATAAAGAAGTATCTGGGTACTGTGGTTCCTTACCGCGACAATTACTTTGCAGCTCTTAACTCTGCCGTTTTCTCTGACGGCTCTTTCGTCTATATCCCGAAGGGGGTACGCTGTCCTATGGAGCTTAGCTCATATTTCCGTATCAATGCGGCTAATACGGGACAGTTTGAACGTACCCTTATCGTGGCTGACGACGATTCGTACGTTTCATATCTTGAGGGTTGTACAGCTCCTATGCGTGATGAGAACCAGCTTCATGCCGCTATCGTGGAGATTATCGTAAATGATAGGGCAGAGGTGAAGTACTCAACCGTACAGAACTGGTATCCGGGCGATGAGAACGGTAAGGGTGGTGTGCTTAACCTCGTGACAAAGCGTGGTGAGCTGCGTGGTGAGCGTTCAAAACTCTCTTGGACACAGGTAGAGACTGGTTCGGCAATCACTTGGAAGTATCCGTCATGCGTGCTGAGAGGTGATGACTCTGTTGCGGAGTTCTATTCCGTGGCTGTCACCAACAACTATCAGCAGGCAGATACAGGAACGAAGATGATACATCTTGGCAAGAATACCAAGTCAACGATTATCTCTAAGGGTATCTCGGCAGGTCATTCTCAGAACTCATATAGAGGTCTTGTGAGGGCTGGTTCTAAGGCAGATAATGCCCGCAACTATTCTTCATGTGACTCGCTGTTGCTCGGTTCTGAGTGTGGTGCGCATACATTCCCTTATATGGACGTGCATAACGATACTGCAATCTTTGAGCATGAGGCTACCACTTCAAAGATATCTGAGGATCAGCTCTTCTATTGTCAGCAGCGTGGCATTCCGATGGAGCAGGCTGTAGGTCTCATCGTCAATGGCTATGCCAAGGAGGTGATACAGAAGCTGCCTATGGAGTTTGCGGTTGAAGCGCAAAAACTGCTTAGCGTGAGCCTTGAAGGAACTGTAGGATAAAGATACAGGTGTTGGCTATTAGGTGTTGGGTGTTAGCGTATAGTGCAAACCACCACCACCTATCACCCATCACCTAACACCTAAATACTGGCTTCGTCCAGCTATCATAAATTAACCATTATCAATAACTAAAACCTCTTAGAAAATGAAAAAGTATCTTGCAGAAGCAGTTGGAACATTCGTTCTCACACTTCTTGGTTGCGGCACAGCCGTATCT
>JAFXZF010000061.1 GCA_017541365.1 Prevotella sp. | reverse complement strand
TTCTTCACTCACGGAAGCATCAGGACGCTGACGAAGCGCACGAACATATTCGCTCATGCCATAGAGCATGAAACCGAGGGCATAGAACTGCTTCTTCGTGTCAACGGGATTGCCCTTATAGTCGAGTTCCCAGTATGTGCCTCCATACACAGGGTCGATGAAATGCTCGAGGATATAGTCCTTGGCACGGGTAGCCGCAGCAAGATACTCAGGCTTGCCGAGCACACGATAGGCAGCAGAGAAGCTCCACAGGATTCGGGCATTGAGTATTCCGCCCTTGCTTGCCTCCTTAACGAGAACGCCATCACCAGTCATACGGCCATAGAAACCGCCATTCTCCTCATCCTGAAACCTAAGCCAGAAGGGGAGGATGTTGTTCTCAAGGCAAGAGAGAAGTTCAGACCTAAGGCCCCCCTCCAACTTCCCCGAGGGGGAGAGATTTTTAGATAGTATTTTCTCGCACATATAAGATGTATATAGGTAATTAGTAATTCGTAATTATTTCTCTGTTCCCATTATCGTGCCTCTTCCGTGAGTTCCGATATACACACGACCGAAGTCTTGCATATCACCAACTATATGAAGAAGCTTGCCAAATTGATGTTCGTCATCGTTGATTCTCATCCATGACAGGGCATTATCAATAGAACGGAAAATGCCATACTGACCATTGACCACTCCAATAAGATATAGAGTTGGATAGTTCTTATCTTCAGCAGCCTTGCCTATGCCAAAACCAGTGATAAGGCGGACATGGTTCTTTTGTACAATATTGATATTATTTTCTGAAGATGTGAGTACTGATGCAAGGTCAAGGAAATAAAGACCATCGTATGCAGCAAGCCATAGCTCACCGCTATGTCCCGGAATGCTATACACACGATCCTGCCCACCACGTATGTCACCACGGTTCTCGCCTGTACGCGCATCGGTGGAATGCGTCACGATGTGGAGATTCAACTTATATTCCCTGAAAGAGCGTGCGGCATCGGTACTTACATACAGCAGTTGCTTCCTTACATCCACGGCATAGAATAACTCGTCGTTCTCCTTATCGGCTATGACCTTGATATTTGCAGGCAAACCCTGACATTGAGTCCACGTAACGCCCTTGTCGGTAGTGAACGCTGGTTGCTTGCGCTCTGGAGTCCATACCCACGTATTGCCATCAGCCGACATTGCCACATGACCATGCTCAGGCTCGCCCTTCTCGCCCGGCTTGACATTGCCAGGCACATTGGTACAAGCCACCCACGACTTTCCTCCGTCCTCAGAATAAGAGACAGGAGCATCCTTGGTGAGATGATTGAAGATATTGCCACAACGCAGCATCAACTCAGGCTTATGCCAGGCACCGCACACACCATCGGTATTGCCGAATGAAGGATCGTGATTAGCACCAGTTTCAACAGGCTTGGTGAGGTCATAATATGTGAAGCCGCCATAATCGCCAACTCCAGTAAGGAGATGAGCACCAGAAGGAGGGCAATAAAGTTCAAGTGGGACGGTTTCCTCTATGCCTGTTGACATTATCTGCCACTTCACCTTCTCATTCTTCTTTTCAACGCTACTGAGGTTGAATGTCTCCCAACCTCCGAATCCGGTAGTGAAGATGGCATGCTCGGAGTTGAACGGATCAATCTCGATGTCAAACATCCAATGCAGAGGGGCAACCTTGGTGTATGGAGCAAGGGAGTTGTCATCCTCATAGCCATGCTTGTATATTGCTTTCCATGTCTTTCCTGCATCGGTAGAGCGGAATATCTCATCCGTATGGTTGCCACCCTTACCCCAAAGGCAATGGGTAGTTACGACAACGTGCCTTGCATTGCGTGGATCAACGCATACGGCAGCATAGCCGAAGCCAGCCTTACCGTTCTCACCAACTCGCAAAGGGGTTATATCCTGCCACTTGCCATTGAGGGTGTTGTATTTCCACACGGCACCATCAGTCATGTTAGAAGGGCCTGGAGTATCAGCGTAAGTGATATAGAGCTGACCATCAGAAGCCAATGACATGTGGGTTGGACGCAAGCCCATAGGTTGCTTTGCCACAGGAGCCCATGTCTTTCCCCCATCCTTGCTCACGAAAACGCTCTCATATTCACGCTGCGAACAGGTGACATAGATTGTCTGGGTAACATTCTTGCCATTGTCAGCCTTGGCATCACTCACAAAGAGCACCCCATTGACGCCACAGCCATTGATACCCATCCAACCACCCCTGTCTCTTGGATCAAATTTCTCCTTGACATCAGGAAAGGCAGTTACCTTCTCCCAGTTCACGCCCCTGTCGGTTGAACGCCAGAGACCGTCAAGACGGGTGCCGAAATAGATGACATTCTCATTCAGAGGGTCAACCATCATACGCTCGCCATTGCCACGACCGCCCTCGTTTCCTCCCATGAGGATAGGCACGTCAGTACGCT
>JAFXZF010000060.1 GCA_017541365.1 Prevotella sp. | reverse complement strand
TCCTGAGCCAGGATCAAACTCTACATTGTAAAAATATGTCTTCGACAGATTTTTACCCTTTTGTCGCGACTCGGCATAATTGAAAGTAAACTTTCATTCTGCACTCGCTGCTCCAAAAGTCGTAAAATTTCTATCAAAATTGTATTGTCTGTTCAGGGATGATCTATTCTATCTTTAATTCTTGATTCACCTTAATACCTCTATATATAATAAAGGTACAAGCTTCACGTACTACTTTCGTTTCTGTCCATGGAAATATGTCAAACATCGAGTGCTATTTTTCAAAAGCGAGTGCAAAGGTACGCTTTTTCTCCGATATGGCAAAATCTTTTTGAGAAAAAATGAAAGAAAAATGCAAAAACCTCGACTTCGTTGACCGAAATCAAGGCTTTTGCTCTTGTTTTGCTCTCCTCAGAATATGAGAGAGAGCATTTTTACATATTTGGGTTACGGGCTCCGTTTACTTCACGAGAGCCTTGGTATCCATAGCGATCATCATCTCCTCATCGGTAGGTATAACGACTACCTTGACCTTTGAATCAGGAGCTGAGATGACTGCCTCTACACCATGGATGGTGGCATTCTTAGCCTTATCGAGCTTGATACCCATCCACTCCAACTGGTCGCACACCATCTCACGGATGTCGGACTGATTCTCTGTCACACCAGCGGTAAACACGAGAACGTCACAACCGCCGAGGGCCGCAGCATAGGAACCGATGTACTTCTTGATACGGTAGGTGTACATATCGATAGCGAGGGTACACTTCTCATCGCCATCGACCTTACCCTGGAACACCTCACGCATGTCGCTTGACTTGCATGATATGCCGGCAAGACCAGACTTCTTGTTAAGGAGGTTGGATATGCCATCGGCATCAAGGCCTTCCTTCTTCATGATGAATGATACTGCACCGCCATCGATGTCACCGGAACGAGTACCCATCATGACACCCTCCAGCGGAGTGAGACCCATAGAGGTGTCGATGCACTTGCCATCCTTCACTGCAGCGAGCGAACCACCATTGCCGATGTGGGCAGTGATAACCTTAGAACCCTCTACTGGCATACCGAGGTACTCCAAAGCGCGTGCTGAGACATAACGATGAGAGGTACCGTGGAAGCCATAGCGACGTACAGCGTACTTATCATAGAGCTCGTAAGGGATGGCGTACATGTAAGCCTTGGCTGGCATGGTCTGATGGAATGCGGTATCAAACACAGCCACCTGTGGGAGGTTAGGCAGGAGTTTGGTAACGGCTGCGATACCCTTGAGGTTGGCAGGGTTGTGCAGAGGAGCGAGGTCATTGCATGCCTCAATCTGCTTGAGCACCTCATCATTGATGAGTACTGACTCTGCAAACTTCTCACCACCGTGTACCACACGATGACCTACTGCATCGAGTTCCTCGAGTGACTTCAGAGCACCGTCAACAGGATCGGTGAGCACCTTGAAAATGAGTTCGACACCTACGGTATGCTCTGGTATATCCTGCTCGATGGTTTTCTTCTCGCCATTAGCGGCATTAAACTTGATGAAGGCACCAGGCAGACCAATCTTCTCGATACCACCCTTTGCTATCACTTCCTTTGTATCGCTCTCGATGAGCTGATACTTTATAGATGATGAACCACAGTTCAATACAAGAATCTTCATTTTTCTTCCTTTCTTATATATATAAATAAGGTGTAATTACTTCTTAGCGTCCATAGCCTGACAAGCGGTGATAGCCACGAGGTTGACGATATCCTCTACTGAACAGCCACGGCTGAGGTCGTTGACAGGACGTGCTATACCCTGAAGGATAGGACCGAGAGCCACAGCACCAGCGAGACGCTGTACGAGCTTATAGCCTATGTTGCCCACCTCGAGGTTAGGGAATACGAGTACGTTGGCCTTGCCAGCGATGTCAGAACCAGGAGCCTTCTTAGAACCTACAGAAGGAACGAGAGCAGCATCAGCCTGCAGTTCACCGTCAACCTTGAGTGATGGGTCGAGAGCCTTAGCCACCTTGGTAGCCTCAACGACCTTGTCAACTACCTCGTGAGAAGCAGAACCCTTGGTAGAGAATGAACACATAGCCACACGTGGCTCAGCGAAACCTGCTACGCTCTTAGCTGTCTGTGCAGCACAAACGGCGATCTGGCCGAGCTGGTTAGCATCAGGCATAGGAGTAACGGCAACGTCAGCGAATACGAGCACGCCATTCTCACCATACTCCGGCTTGTCAGTTATCATCAGCATAGCACCTGATACGCATGAGATGCCAGGAGCGGTCTTGATAATCTGCAGGGCAGGACGCAGAGTGTCGCCAGTGGTAGAGAGAGCGCCGGAGATCTGGCCGTCAGCACCCTCTGTCTTAATAATCATACATCCGAGGTAGAGAGGATTCTTCACGAGCTGGCGAGCCTGCTCGATGGTCATACCCTTCTTCTCACGCAGTTTCTGCAGGAGCTGTGCCAGTTCCTCAGAACGCTCATAGTTTTCTGGGTCGATGAGGGTAGCCTTATCGAGGTGTGTGAGGTTGTGCTGCTTAGCGAGTGCAGCCACCTTCTCTGGGTTGCCGATAAGGATAAGGTCTGCTATATCCTGCTCCAGCACCTTGTCTGCTGCGATAAGTGTACGCTCCTCCTCTGCTTCAGGGAGTACGATGCGCTGCTTGTTGGCCTTAGCACGCGCTACAATCTGATCAATTAAACTCATAGTAATTCTTTTTTTGTATTATTAGTAATATATGTTTTTGTATCTTTTCGCTTATAATTCGTCTGTCAGTATAGCCTCCAGATTCTCAGCCGATAGGCGCAGGCGGAACTGCCCCCGCACTGCTGCCGAGATGCGCCCTGTCTCCTCCGATACCACTATCGCTATGGCATCAGACTGTTGTGATATACCCATTGCGGCACGGTGACGCAGACCGAGTTCGCGAGGTATGTTGAGGTCGTGGCTCACTGGCAGTATGCATCCAGCTGCCTTGACACGCATCTTGGATATTATCATCGCTCCATCGTGAAGCGGCGAGTTCTTGAAGAATATATTTTCTATCAATCGCTGATTGATTCTTGCATCAACGACATCACCCGTCTCGACTATATCATTCAAGGGGGTAGCACGCTCTATGACTATCAGGGCACCGCACTTCTGTCGTGCCATACTCATACATGCCATCACGATAGGCATTATAGCCTCGCGGTCCACGCTTCCCTTGTCCGAGTGTCTGTCCTTCACAAACCATTTCAGGAAAGCAGACAACTTGCGGTGACCTCCTATGGAGTAGAGAAATTTACGTATCTCATCCTGAAAGAGCACGATGATGGCTATGGCACCCACTCCCACCAACTGATTGAAGATAGCTCCGAGCAGTCGCATCTCAAACACCTGCGATACCAAGAGCCACAGCACTACGAACGACAGCACGCCGACAAACACGTTAAGTGTTCTCGATTCCTTCATGAACCGATACGTATAGTAGAGCAAGAGTGCCACCAGCACTATATCTACCACATCCTTTATGCCAAAAGAGAAGAACAAGTTTTTTGGTTTAACGTTTAACGTTTAATGTTTAACGTTTATGGCCTCATACATTTTTATGGTATCGGCAGCCGCCTTGACATCGTGCACTCTGAGAACTGTCGCTCCCTTTTCGAGTGCCATGAGGTTGACAAGCATCGTACCCTGCAGGGCTTCAGCGTCCTGCGGTGTGCATCCGAGCAATCGCCATATCATACGCTTACGGCTCACGCCCACCAGTAGGGGCAACTCAGGAAACTCATCCCTTATCCTGCCCATGTCGCGCAGCACAGCATAGTTGCCATCTATGACATCCTTGCCGAAACCGAAGCCTGGGTCGAGCATCACCTTCTTCACGCCAAGACTTTTAAGCATCGCCACCTCACTTCTGAAGTTTGCAATCATGCTCTCAACAGTTGGCTGCACCGACATCAGCACATAGCCGACACCCAGTCGTGCTACCTCGCTGTACATCTCAGGACAACCCTCAGTGACATCATTGATGATCTGTACGCCATACTCTTCCACTGCCATGCGTGCCACAGAGGGACGAAACGTATCGACACTTATCGTCACCCCGTCATGTCCGCGCCTGATGACCTCCAGAGCAGTGCGTAGGCGACGCATCTCCTCCTCCTCGCTGACCTCCGTAGCGCCAGGACGAGTAGAGAAGGCACCTACATCGATGATCGAGCCACCCTCACTGACTATCTCGTCAGCCCTCGCTGCGATATCATCAGCCGTCTGCTTCCGGCTTCCTTCATAGAAAGAGTCCGGAGTGCAGTTGAGTATGCCCATTATCACCTTTTCCATGTCGCAAGCCACTTCCGCGGGACACGCTTTTCACAGTTTCATGCTACAAAATTAACAATATTTTCGCATACGCGCAAACATTTTTTATGAAAAGTGACATTTCTTTTGTCGTTTGAAAATAAATCCTTAACTTTGCAGGCAAAAATATAATCACTACGAACGAAAATATGAAGACCTTTTTTAATGCAAAAGACCTTGGCGACATCAAAGGAGCGCTCGCCGAGGCACAGTTGGTGAAGAAAGACCGCTACGCCTTTCAGCATCTGGGTAAGAACAAGACCCTGCTGATGGTATTTTTCAATAACTCCCTGCGCACACGCCTCTCTACACAGAAGGCAGCGATGAACCTGGGCATGAACGTGATAGTACTCGACGTGAACGCCGGAGCATGGAAACTGGAGACGGAGCGTGGAGTGATAATGGACGGCGACAAGTCAGAGCATCTCCTGGAGGCAATCCCCGTAATGGGAAGCTACTGCGACCTCATCGGCATACGCTCCTTTGCCGGACTTACCGACAGGGACTTTGACTATGCCGAGACTATCGTCAACCAGTTCGTGAAATACTCCGGTCGCCCCGTTTTTGCTATGGAGACAGCCACGGTACACCCTTTGCAGGCCTTTGCCGACCTCATCACCATCGAGGAGCACAAGACAAAGGAGCGCGTGAAGGCTGTGCTCACATGGGCTCCCCACTGCAGGGCTTTGCCACAGGCAGTGCCTGATTCCTTCGCCGAGTGGATGCTGGCAGCACCAGACGTTGACCTTGTCATCACCCACCCCGAGGGTTACGAACTCGACCCACAGTTTACCCAGGGTGCCGTGATAGAGTATGACCAGAAGAAAGCCTTCGAGGGTGCTGACTTCATATATGCCAAAAACTGGTCTTGTCCTGGCGTGACACGTCCACAGGACTATGGCAAGATACTCCACGACTACAAACAGATGGCACACTGGACGGTGGATGCCGAGCACATGTCATGGACTGACAACGGCAAGTTCCTGCACTGTCTGCCAGTACGACGTGGCCTCATCGTCACCGATGATGTCATAGAGAGCAAAAACAGTCTTGTAATCCCCGAGGCAGCCAACCGCGAGATAAGTGCCGAGGTGGTCATCAAGAGAATGCTGGAGGCACTTTAGCAGTTCACAATTCACAGTTCACAGTTCATAGTTTACAGTT
>JAFXZF010000021.1 GCA_017541365.1 Prevotella sp. | reverse complement strand
CTGAGTCATGCAGAGCAGCGAGTTCCTTCTCAAGACCTACACGATAGTCAGGCTTTGAGTTAGCGTCGATAGAGATCTGAGCCTCGTTACCGCACTTTACAGAATCGTAGAGCTGCTGAACAACAGGCTTGATAGCATCGTGGAAACGAGGATACCAGTCAAGAGCACCACGCTGTGCTGTTGTAGAGCAGTTAGCGTACATCCAGTCCATACCCTTAGCAGCGAAGAGAGGCATCAGTGACTGTGTCAGCTCTTCTACTGTCTCGTTGAATGCCTCAGAAGGTGTGTGACCGTTCTCACGGAGAACCTCATACTGAGCAAGGAGCAGACCCTGGATAGCACCCATCAGAGAGCCACGCTCACCAGTAAGGTCAGAAGTAGCCTCACGCTGGAATGTTGTCTCGAAGAGATAACCAGAACCGATACCGATACCAAGAGCCAAAGTACGATCAAGTGCCTTACCTGTAGCATCGTTATATACTGCGTATGAAGAGTTCAGGCCACGACCCTCGAGGAACATAGTACGGAGAGAAGTACCAGAACCCTTAGGAGCTACCATGATAACGTCGATGTCCTTAGAAGGAACGCAACCAGTGCGATCATTCCAAGTGATAGCAAAGCCGTGAGAGAAGTAGAGAGCCTTACCAGGAGTGAGATACTTCTGGAGTGTTGGCCATACAGACATCACAGCAGCATCAGAGAGCAGGCACATAACGATAGTACCCTTATCAGCAGCCTCCTCGATAGAGAACAGTGTCTCACCTGGTACCCATCCGTCAGCAATAGCCTTCTCGAATGTCTTACCCTGACGCTGACCAACGATTACGTTGAAACCATTGTCACGAAGGTTACAAGCCTGTCCAGGACCCTGTACACCATAACCGATGACTGCGATAGTTTCATCCTTCAGGATTTCACGAGCCTTCTCGAGTGGGAACTCTTCACGTGTCATTACCTCTTCGATAACTCCACCAAAATTCATTTTTGCCATAGTTTCTTTTGTTTTAAAAAATTAAACGTGTTATTTTTGTTTGAAAGATAATTTTACTCTACATAGTTCTGTCTCTTTCTCCTCCTCTACCCTACACAGCTTAAAGGCGTAGGTCTGCTCTCCCTCATCAATGTGATATATTCTGACAGTATCTCCGAAATGCCCTTCTGCCACATATGCTATCTCCATACGACGCAGCTGGTAGTCTCTGTAATGGTCCAGCGAGAACAAATCCATCACGTGGTCAATATACTTCATCGAGTTGAGATGACCGTTGACGTCGATATCAGAATACTTCACCTGAAACTCCGTATATTCCGTCATCTCCGGTGTCTTCACCCTCGACACATCATCCATCTCACAAGGTTTCTCAGGATACAGATATTCCTTTATCTTGCCATCATGGATAGCCAGAATATCTTGCGGTTCCCTTGTTTTGGTGTCTATCATTGCCCATATCGACTTGCCATAGCCGTACACCTTGCCGTCCTCAGACTTTATGCACCAGTTACGCTTGGTGAAATACTTCATAGCATTCTCCACCCATGTCTCGATACATAGTGGTGTATGCTCTGTCGGCATTTCCATCAGCTCTACAGCAAGACGTGACAACACCCATGTCTTGTTGATAGTATTCAGATACGTCATTCCGAAATCTCTCACGGTAGAATGCACATCAGCAGCATTCAGCATAGCATTGCCGAGATGCCCGAGGCACAACTCGTGATTGAAGTCGCAATGGAACGTATCCGCCGTATATGAATATCTTTCTACCTTATCCATTATTCTATTTCCTCACCTCTTTCGTTAAGGAATTTAGACACCTCTTCCTGACAAGAGCGTGTTACCGCAATACGTCCAGAACGTGTAAACTGTAATACGCAGCCAGGAGTCTTGTGCAACTCATGGAAGAGAGATACTATATCGTCAGTCTTTCCCTGACTCACTACTACGCAGAAGGTCTCGTTAACCTCCGTAAAACGTGCCTTAGCATGACGAATGGCATGAGACACAGCAGGAGTTTTCACCACTACATCGGTAGCGAGTTTAAACAGAGCCACCTCAACAAGGAACAGGTCTGCATTAGTATAGAAATGTGCCTTGACGACATCTATCTTCTTCTCTATCTGCTTTACCACCTTCTTCATCATCTCTTCGTCAGAGTATGCCGTGATGGTATATTTGTGTATGCCCTTAATTGAAGACGGACTTACATTGAGAGACTCAATATTTATCTGTCTGCGTGTAAATACAGCAGTTATCTGGTTGAGGATACCTGCTATATTTTCTGTATATACCTGTAATGTAAATAGTTTCTGTTCCATCAATATTCAACGTTTAGTTGCATCTCATCAACAGCCT
>JAFXZF010000059.1 GCA_017541365.1 Prevotella sp. | reverse complement strand
GTAAGGATTGCCAAGACGAATGCAAGTTGTGACTGCATCACAGCTCGCTATCCTTCTAATGCCATTAAGCCTGGAGAAGAGGCTAAGGTGTTGTTGGCTTTCTCTCCTAATAATGCTTCTGGTAAGACATACCGCAGCGTTGAACTTATTGATGCCGAGGGTAATACTCTTGGCGCTCTTTCAGCAAAAGCTGTTGTCGGCGAGGCAAATTCTGTAGTTGCCCAGCAGGACAGCAAGTATAAATATCCTTTCCAAGACCCAAGTCTCTCTCGTGAGGAGCGTGTTGAGAACCTTATATCTCTTCTTACTCCAGAGGAGAAGGTAGGTCTGATGATGAACAAGTCAATTTCTGTTGACCGTCTCGGTATTCCTTCATACAACTGGTGGAGCGAGGCTTGTCATGGCATTCGTCAGGGTGGATATACCGTATATCCTCAGCCTATCGGTATGGCAGCAGCCTTTAGCGAGAAGCTTATGTATGATGTGTTCTCAACCGTTTCTGACGAGGCTCGTGCTAACTGGAACCGTTCTGACCATAACGTGTTCAATGTTCCTATGGGCATGACATACTATCCTGGCAATCCTGAGCTTACTTTCTGGTGTCCTAACGTGAATATCTTCCGTGATCCTCGTTGGGGACGTGGACAGGAGACCTGTGGTGAGGACCCATATATGAATGCTGTTCTTGGTGTTCAGACAGTTCTCGGTATGCAGGGTAATGATGACAAATACTTTAAGACTCATGCCTGCGCAAAGCACTATGCAGTTCATAGTGGTCCGGAGCCTCTCCGTCATTCATACAACGCAACCGTCTCAATGCGTGACCTTTGGGAAACCTATCTCCCTGCTTTCAAGGCTTTGGTAAAGAAGGCTAACGTGAGGGAGGTGATGTGTGCATATAACCGTTATGAAGGCAAGCCTTGCTGCACAAGTGACCGCCTCTTGGTAGATATTCTCCGCCGTAAGTGGAACTATGACGCAATAGTTTTGACTGACTGTGATGCTATCAACAACTTCTATAACAAGGGACAGCACGAAACCCATAAGGATCCTCTCTCTGCTTCTGTAGATGCTGTTCTCAATGGTACAGACCTTGAGTGCGGTAAGGTGTTCATGGTACTTACAGAGGCTCTTCAGAAGGGATTAATAAAGGAATCAGTACTCGACGACCATCTTAGAAAGACACTCATGGGACGTTTCGAGCTTGGTATGTTCGACCCTGCTGATATGCTTCCTTGGGCTAACCTTACACCTGATGTAATCAGTAGCGAGGCAAACAACGACCTTGCAACTCAGGCAGCTCGCGAGTCTATGGTTCTTCTGAAGAACAATGGCATTCTCCCTCTTTCAAAGGATATCAAGACAATAGCAGTCGTTGGTCCTAATGCCGATGATGTTGAGCTTCTTAACGGAAACTATGGCGGTACTCCTACTGATAATCACAAGCATTCTTTGCTTGAGGGTATCAAGAATGCTGTTCCTGGTGCAAAGGTTATCTATCACAAGGCTTGTACTCTTGCCGACGAATACAACACAATCGGTCATCTGAAGGATTTCAATGACGGAAAGGGCGCATTCGTTGAGTTCTGGAACAACAACGAGCTTGAGGGCGAGCCTGCAGTTACTGGTTACTATACTGAT
>JAFXZF010000058.1 GCA_017541365.1 Prevotella sp. | reverse complement strand
CGGCAACGAGTGGGGGAAACAAGATAATCAATGCCAACGGCACACTCGTGGCAAGTACCTCATATACCAACGGCAGCAGCCAGTGGACATACGATGGTACAGAGACACTATACGCACAGTGGGAAGAAAATGCAGGAGGAGGTGATAACGCCAGCTGGAAAAACAATGTCATGACCCCAGCTTGTTTTTAGTGATTATGCATAATCGGCGTTCAAATCCCATAGTATAGAAGCACACTGATACTGAGGCAATTAAAACACTTTATTCAGCAAAAAAAGAGGAAGTTTTTTTAGGTAAGAGCGTTTTTTTATAGAATTTCTGTAAGTTTCGTGTGCTATTAGAATGGTGGTTCACTTACGATTTCTATTGTCCCGCCAGTGAAGGGGTGGGTGAAGGTCAGTCGGCTGGCATGCAGGTACATCCTCTCGGCAGGAGTGTTGCCATAGAGAGGGTCGCCGAGGATGGGACGTCCTAAGCCGTCGGGGTGGGCGCAGTGTATGCGCAGCTGGTGAGTCCTGCCCGTGAGAGGGTAGAGCAGTACGCGGTCGTCACCTATGAAGCGGTATTCCGTGATAGCTTCCTTGCCATTCTCGTAATCCACTCGCTGCATGGGACGGTGCTCGAAGTCGGGGGAGAGGGGGAGGGATAGTTGGCAGTTATTCGCTTCGCTCATCGAGTAAGCTGTCACAGTTGAGAGCTGGATAGATAGTTTTGCTATATATTCTTTCTTAACTTCCTTATGCTCAGCAAACATGCGTTGCATCTTGACGAATGCCTCCTCTGTCTTGGCAAAGAGGAGTATGCCAGAGGTGTCCATGTCGAGACGGTGGACGGGCTTTAACTGTGAGCTGTGCACTGTGCACTGTGAACTGCGAAGCATGTCCTGCGCATTAGGAAGGTTGCGCTTGCCTGGCACGGAGAGCAGTCCGGCAGGTTTGTTGATTGCAATGAACCAGTCGTCCTGCCACAGAATGTCGATGTCGTGGTGGGGTTGCTCACGCATGAAGGGATACACCTTGCAGCCCTCGGGCAACATATACCATAGCAGGGGCATGCACTTCGCCTGACAGGGCTCGTAGAACTGACCGTGGTGGCGTATGATGCCCTTAGGCGATGCGCCATACCAGAACTCAGCTACGGCGAGGGCTTTCAGTCCGTGAGTGTTGGCGTAGTGCAATAGTTTTGGAGCACAACATTCGCCTGTTCCGCTTGGCGGCACTGTCTGCTTTGAACCAGTGCGCTGAGCATAGGAGGTAAAAATGTCCAAAAAAGAAAGCCCCCCTCCATCTCCCCCCTTCATGGGGAGTGCTCTATCTTGATGTTGATCTATCTTGGAAGTATAATTCGCATCCAAAGTCTCCTCCCCTGAAGGGGGAGGTTGGGAGGGGGTTGTCCTAAATTGTGTGAACAACCACCTCTGCAGAGCCTGCGAACGCTCCTTGCGTTCAGCCTTCATTTGCTCTATCTCACGAGTGCGCTTGCCCTTGGGCAGCAGAGCTTCTGCCTCCCTTATCCTATTATTTAATAAGGTGATCTCCGCTTCGTGGGTCTTGAAATATCCGTCGGGTTGCAGATAGTCGAAGATGGCTGGCACATAGCCCTCCCAATCGCTACGGCCGAGTATCTGACCAGAGTAAGCCTTTAATATGTTTGAGGTTTGAGATTTGAGATTTGAGGTTTGAGCTTCGCCTTCGTACACCAGAAATCCAAACATCTTGCCACGACTGACTTCCTCACGCCACTCGGCATGAGACTCGATGTCCTCGATAATGCTATCACGGATAGCATTAAAGTCAAAGTCGCTTCGCTGGTTCAAGTTGCTTCGCAGTTCAAACGCACCTGCGGTGCTGGTTCAAAAGGTTTAACGTTTTCGTAGCCAAAGGCGTTTCGTAGCAAGGCTTGCCCTGCGTATCGTAGGGATTACAGTCCCGTTTCGTACGAACTTACAGTTCGTTAAGGTGTCTTTCGATAGGTATGCCACGGTTTATGTCGTCGTTGTCTTTGTTGCGGTCTATCCAACTGTGTATGATGTCCATGGCATATCGTGTGGCGATTTCCAGTTTCTCGCCGTCCTGCAGTTTTCCTACTATGATGCTTGAGAAGATATCGCCGGTGCCAGGAAACTGGACAGGAATTTCCACGTAGGGCAACAGGAAATGCTTGCCACTGAAATGATTGTAGCCCACTACGGCATGCTGTCCTTCCACGATGCAGCTGGTGATGATAACTGACAAGGAACCTGTCCTGCGCACCTTGTTGACGAGTTCGATGGCTTCGGCATGGGTTATTCCTTCTTCCTTGTATGGCATGTTGGTAAGTAGGCAAGCCTCGGTGTAGTTAGGAAAACACAGGTGAGCCACGCTGAGCATCTCGCGCATGCAGCGTATGGTGCCCTCGTCTGCACCGCCATAGAGTTTGCCGTAGTCGCCCATTACAGGGTCCACATACACTGCTGTGCCACGTGATGCCTGGTCGCTACAGTATGCTGCCACAATCTGTGCTTGTCTCTCGCTCGCCATGAAACCTGTGGTGATGGCATCAAAACGGAATCCCAGTTCCTTCCATTTCTGCAGTGCCTCGCTGATGTAGTCAGTGCTCTCAAGGATGGCGTACTTGCCATAGGGGAAGGTGTTACTGATGAGCATGGTGGGTAGGGTGAACACGTCGTGACCCATATAGGAGAATATGGGCATCTGTGCAGCTGCTGCCACTTTGCCATAGCCACACATGTCGCTTACTATGAGTATCTTACTTTTTTGCATATCTGGGTGCACAGTTACGAAAAAAACGTATAAAGTATAAAGT
>JAFXZF010000020.1 GCA_017541365.1 Prevotella sp. | reverse complement strand
ATTCGTAACTTTGCACCCATAAAGTGAAGTACGACGTTATTATAATAGGTAGCGGACTGGGTGGCTTGGCATGCGGAGTGACGCTGAGCCGTGCAGGCAAGAGGGTGCTGGTGCTCGAGAGGCAGTGGCAGCCTGGAGGCTGTATGCAGAGCTATAAGCGCCAGGGGTGCATGCTCGACACGGGTCTGCACTACGTGGGCGGACTGGATGAGGGACAGCCGCTGCACGATGCCTTCAAGGAACTGGGGCTGCTCGACCTGCCTTGGCAAAGGCTCGACCCAGAGGGCTTCGACGAGATAACGATAGGGGGCAGGACGTACCGCTTCAAAGAGGGATATGAGAACTTCGTCGAAGAACTGGCGAAGCACTTCCCAGAGGAGCGCGAGGGACTGGAGAAGTATGTGGAGATGCTGCAGACTACCGACGAACAGTGGTTGCAGCAGACCAATGCATACGAGTACCTGTGCTCCATCATACGCAGCAAACTGCTCATCAGCATCATCAGCGGAGCGAGCCTCAAGATGGAGCTACGCAAGAAGACGCTGCCCCTCTTCACCTTTGCCCACGGCAACGGCAGTTTCATAGAGAGCAGTTGGCGACTGATGGGCGACGGCAACATGCTGGTAAGGCGCCTCACAGACCAGATAGAGCAGCATGGCGGCGAGGTGGTATGCAGCGCCGACGTGGTGGAACTGAAGGAGCAGGACGGCAGAATCGCCAAGGCCGTATGCAGTGACGGCAGGGAGTTTGAGGCTGACACCTTTATATCTGATGCCCACCCCGCAGTGACGGTAAACATGATAAAGGACAGCTGCGTGATAAAGAAGATATTCCGCATGCGCATGACGACAATGAAGAATACGTGTGGCATGTTCACCCTGCAACTAAAGCTCAAGCCCGGTGCACTAAAGTACTTCAATCACAATAAGTTCGTATATGCCACCGATGATGTGTGGAGCAATATAGCGGTGGAGCCTGACAGGCATGAAGTGAAGGGGGTATTGATAAGTTGCCCGACTCCTACGGAGTACGAAACGCCTGCGGCTACGATACGCCCTGCGGGCTACGAAACGCTTCGCTACGAAAACTGTTACGCCAACGTGGTGGACATACTCACCCCGATGAAGTGGGAGTGCGTGGAACCTTGGGCTGACAAGACACCAGGAAAGCGTGGTGACGACTACGTGGAGATGAAGAACAACATCAGTCGCCAGTGCCTGGCACTTGCCGAGCAGGTGATACCTGGACTGACAGACATGATAGAGCGGAGCTACACCTCTACCCCACTGACCTACTACACGTACAACAATTCGCCATACGGCTCAGCCTACGGACTCCGCAAGGACTACAGCAACGTGCTGGGCACGATACTCTCACCAAGGACACCGCTGCCCAACCTCTTCCTCACAGGGCAGAGCCTCATGCTGCACGGACTGCACGGCGTGGTGATGACGGCGAAATACACGTGCGAGGAAGTGTTGAAAACAGTTCACAGTTGACAGTTCACAGTTAACAAGTAAACTCGTCAACTCAAAATTTACAGATATGAAGAAACTACTTTTTACATTTGCATTATCACTTATTACCTTCTGCGCCTTTGCGCAGAGCCAAGACTTCAAGAAGGCTGTGGCTAAGTATAAGAACGTGACATCACTCACCGCTACCGCCACTCGCACGGTGCACAAGGCGGCATCAACCAAGGACAAGGTGGTGGCTGGCACACTGTCAGTAAAGAATGGCGGCAAGGTGGCGATAGTCAATGGCAAGGACGCCCTCATCATGAATGGCAACAATTTCACCATGAAGAAGGGACCACTCAAGGCAAAGACCAATGCCGCTACCGACTCTCGCTACAAGACATTCCACGATGTGCTCGAGGCAATATTCAACGGCGGACAGACAGACCTCACGAAGAACAGCGACGTAAAGATGGCAAAGTCTGGCACCAACGTAGTGCTCACCATCACCCCTTCGTCACAAAAGAAGATGATGTTCACCTCATTCGTGGTAACCATCGACGGCAAGGCACAGGAGATGCGTTCACTGCGACTCAACCAGAAGGGTGGCTCATACACCGAGTACATCTTCTCTGGCTATAAGCTCGGCGCAACTGTTGACGAGAAACTCTTTAAATAATGGAAGACATTTGCAAGATACGGGTAAAGTTTTCGGAGATTGATGCCATGCTGTGCGTATGGCACGGCAACTACGTGAAGTACTTCGAGGACGGCAGGGAGTCGTTCAACCGTCACTACCCTGGCATAGACTACCAGACTATGCTGACGAACCACACCCCTGCCCCCATCTACGACATACAGGTGAAGTGCCTCGCCCCCCTGAGGCTCAATGACATCGCCGTCATACATACCCGCTACGTACCCAAACGTGGCGCACGCATAGACTTTGAGTTCGAGATATACCGAGAGGGTGACAATGCCCTATGCTGTAAGGGCAGCACCACCCAGCTTTTTATCGACAAAGACGGCAACCAACTCCTTGACCTGCCCGACTTCTACGAGGCGTGGCAGAGGAAGTACCTTTCTCCGTGAGGAGAGGAAAAGGAGAAGCCCAGAGGCTCACGCCCCTGGGCTTTTTGGTATGTCATAATTCTGGACTTTATGTCGCCGCTCTTATCACCACTCCCTCTTGCTTCATGCCGTCCATCTTGATGGTGCAGGGCTCTGGCAGGCGCACATGGCGCACGTACCGCGTCTCCTCGATAGCGGGGAGGGAGTCGAGATATGCATGATTGAGTATCTCAAGCGAGGCGTTATGGAAATTGTCAAGGTTATCGTTAACGTTAACTTTACTAATCGGATTGCCCTCACGGTCGTGGTTGACGTCGATGGTGAAATAGCCTACGCCGAGGGAGGTGAGGTTTTGGAAGAAGTGGGTGCCCTGCGAGGGGTCAACATAGTAGGTGGGCAGTATCTCCTCTACTATGAGGCGTGCAGCGGAGATATGTGGCCACTTGACGGGTATGCCAAGCCATGAGTCGCTACTGCCCCACCTGCCTGGGCCAATGAGGATGTACCCTGCCTCGCCACATGACTTTTCCTCCTGAGAAACATCATCTGCTGAACGTGCGTCAAGGAACCTGCGGTTGATACGCTGTATCTCATCGGCGATGGCATCATTGCATGAAGCGCTGTAGTCATCGCCCGTCTTGACATATACTATGTCGCGCACGCCCTCTATGATGCCGTGACCGAGAGAGTTGTGGGAGCGCAGTATGCACTCCCCGTCGGGTATGGCGAGGAGGTCTTCGTTGAGCTCCTGCTTGGAATCGACGATAGGACGTATCTGCAGCAGGTAGTAGCAACCCGTCTTGTCGGGATGTATGTTGCATGCCATCTCTATCTCAACGGGACGGCGCATCTCCTCCTCACCAAGCCTCAACGACAGTTGCATCAGCTCGGGCAGGGGGAATACGCCCTGCTCCAGTACGCCATTCATGGAGATAATCTTTCTGCCACCCTCGTACAAGCCTGGTCGTATCACCTGATCGTAGGGATCGAAGGTGGAGGCGATATACTGCAGCGAACCATCGGCATCGGCATCAGCCACCATGAGTCGAGACTCTGCCACGCCCACGTGATTCACCTGCGGATCATCTCTTCGAGTCCCGTTATTTATAGCATAGAAACTTGTCTGCGTCTGTCGCAGTGCTATCTCCATCTCGGACATCTGCATGACCTGTGCAGGGTAGTATGGTGAGACTCGAAGGGTCTGTCCGCCATCCACGATGTACCTACCCAGTCCGAGTGCGAGAGAGGCGATGCCCTCCTCGGGCTTCTCATCACCCACAGGATAGTAGTTGAGCGAGCGCAACACTCCTGATATATTGGGATAGTAATGGTCGCCATACTGTTGTCCCACCACCTCCTGTATGATGACTGCCATCTTCTCTTGGTCGATGACATTCTGGGTAGCCGTCATATATGCCTTGGAGTCACGATAATATACCGATGCATACACGCCCTTGACAGCCTCCGCAAGGTCGGCAAGCATTTTCTTGCGATCGTCGGAGTATGATATCATATAGGTGCTGTATATACCAGCGAAGGGTTGGTAGTGGCTGTCCTCAAGCAAGGATGACGAGCGTACGGCGAGAGGCTTCTGCGTAGCATCGATGATGGTGCTGAAGTCATCGAGCAGTGATGCTGGCAACTGAGCATGGAGAAATGCCTCAAGTATCTGCTCATCTGGTGCATCGCTGAGGGCTACCTCCCACAAGTGGTTGTTGTCCATAAACTGATCGAAGAGGTCAGTACACAGCACCACCGTCTTGGGGATATACACCTTGGCGTTAGGAAACTGATGGAACTCCTTATGGCGCTTTATAATATTGTCGAGAAAGGCGAGTCCCCTACCCTTGCCGCCCAATGAACCATCGCCAATGCGTGCGAAATGCGAATAGCTGTCGAAGCGATCCTTATTGAATACTGCTACGACACCGAAATTTTTCATGTGACGGTATGCCACGATAGCATCAAAGATGATCTGACGGTGCTTCTCCACATCCTGCAGTTTGTGCCACGTAATATGCTTAAGAAACTCGGATACGGGGAATATGGCACGTGCTGCCAACCAGCGCGACATGTGGTTGCGGCTGATATGGTAGTGCATGGAGTTATCTGGTATCTTGAAGATGTTGTCCTGAAGTTCCTTGAGGTTGCGTACGCGGCATATCACCTCACGGGTGACAGGGTCGCGAAAGAGGAAATCTCCAAAGCCGAAATGCTCGGCAATGGTATCACGCAGGTCAACGTCAAACTTCTTGGAGTTTTTGTCGAGTATGCGTATGCCCTGAGTTTTTGAGGTAACATCGGGCTCTGACGTCTGTAGTATCAGTGGCAGATACTCGTCTGCCTCCCTGATATCATGAAGCAGTTTGAGTCCTGCCTTGGCATCCTCCTTGCCATCTTTGTCAAAACGGCTGTCGGAGATTACTCCGAGCATATTGTCTTGATACTTCTCATAAAGTTTCCATGCCTCCTCGTAGTTACGAGCGAGGAGCACCTTAGGGCGTCCGCGCATACGAAGCATCTCTGCCTGCGAGTTGAGTGCCTCGGTGGCAAAGTTAAGACTCTGCGTAAGGATGTACTTATACAGGTGTGGAAGTATTGACGAATAGAAGCGTATAGAGTTTTCGACCAGCAGGACGCACTTCACTCCTGCCTCACGCACATCGTTGTCGATGTTCATGCGGTCCTCTATAAGTTTTATAATGGAAAGTATCAGTTCGGTATTGCCCAACCAGCAGAAGATATAGTCGAAGATGCTGAGGTCGAGGTTCTGCATGCGACGGCTGATGCCATGTGAGAATGGCGTGAGCACCACGCACGGTGTGAGCGGCGACATCTGCTTTACGGCATATGCCACGTCAAAGGCATCGTTATCAACGTTGCCTGGCATACATATCACAAGGTCATACTGAGTGACGGAGAGGGCTTCATCAGCCTCTTCTATCGTCGATACCTGAGTGAATGAAGGCGGGTAGCGCAGTCCCAACTGCATATACTCTGAGAAAATCTTCTCATCCACACGACCGTCATCTTCGAGCATAAAGGCATCATACGGGTTGGCTATTATCAACACGTTGAAGATGCGACGTTGCATCAGGTTGAGAAACGTTGTGTCTTTAAGGTTAAGTTCTGACATTCTATATAAAAAGACAAAAGAGGTGCTGAGATTGTTATCCCAACACCTCCTTTTTATTTAATGCTTTCTTATTGTCGTATTTATTATACGATACCCTGTGCCATCATAGCCTTAGCGACCTTGATGAAGCCAGCAACGTTAGCACCCTTGACGTAGTTGATGTAACCGTCAGGCTCTGTACCATACTTCACGCAGTTAGCGTGGATATCGTCCATGATGCGGTGCAGGTAGTTGTCAACCTCCTCTGAAGTCCAACGCAGACGCTCTGAGTTCTGTGACATCTCAAGACCTGATACTGATACACCACCAGCGTTGGCAGCCTTACCAGGAGAGTAGAGTATCTTAGCGTCCTGGAACACCTTGATAGCCTCAGGAGTGGTAGGCATGTTAGCACCCTCAGAAACTGCGAATACGCCGTTTGCTACGAGAGTCTTAGCTGCCTCCTCGTTGATCTCGTTCTGTGTAGCTGATGGAAGAGCTATGTCAGCCTTCTCGCCCCATGGCTTAGCACCCTCTACATACTTACAACCGTACTTTTCAGCATACTCCTTGATACGACCGCGCTGTACGTTCTTAAGCTCCATTACGTAGTCGAGCTTCTCACGTGTGATGCCGTCTGGATCATAGATGTAACCATCAGAGTCAGAGAGAGTAACAGGCTTAGCACCAAGCTGGATAAGCTTCTCTGTGGTATACTGAGCTACGTTACCAGAACCTGATACGAGGACAGTCTTGCCCTTGATGTCGATGTTACGAGTCTTGAGCATGTTCAGGAGGAAGTAAACATTACCGTAACCTGTAGCTTCAGGACGGATGAGTGAACCACCAAACTCGAGACCCTTACCTGTGAGCATACCTGTGAACTGGTGTGTGAGCTTCTTGTACATACCGAACATGTAACCTACCTCACGGCCACCTACGCCGATATCACCTGCTGGAACGTCCTCGTCAGCACCTACGTGACGATAGAGCTCAGTCATGAATGCCTGGCAGAAACGCATTACCTCTGCGTCAGACTTACCACGTGGTGAGAAGTCAGAACCACCCTTTGCGCCACCCATTGGGAGAGTAGTCAGAGAGTTCTTGAAAGTCTGCTCGAAAGCAAGGAACTTCAGGATACCGAGGTTTACAGAACGGTGGAAACGGATACCGCCTTTGTAAGGACCAATCACATTGTTGTGCTGGATACGGTAACCCATGTTGGTCTGTACGTTGCCCTTGTCGTCAACCCATGAAACGCGGAACTCGATAACGCGATCTGGAATACAGAGACGCTCGATGAGGTTAGCGCGGTCAAACTCTGGGTGCTTGTTGTACTCCTCCTCAATAGTAGGAAGAACCTGTGATACAGCCTGGATGTACTCTGGCTCGTTAGGGAATCTCTGCTTAAGATTCTCAATCACTTTCTGTGCATTCATTTTCTTTTTTCTTTTTTTTGGTTGTTGTTATAATGAAATATATCCTCTTACCTTATTATATATAGGCGTTTTTATCAAAAAGATACTTATTTCCTCTTTGCGAGTGCAAAGTTACAAATAATTATTGTAACTCAATAACATTTTGCCGTTTTTTTTCAAAAAAAAATGCACTTTTTATGTTTTTTACCTCATTTGCTTAACAAAGTATCAATTTTTCACCTTAAAATTGACAAAGTGTAAGCATCAACAATCGATAGTCTGACCGTCGTAAGCAAACTCAAATCCCTCTGGCAGTTGGGAGTTTGCCCACTCATGGGTTCCGATATCGTGTGTGAGATGTATGAAGTGTGTTTTTCTGGCACCTATCTTACGTGCAAAGTTTATGGCATCGTCCACAAGTTGATGGCTGTGGTGCTCTATCTCAAAGCGCAGGGCATTGACCACCAGTGTCTCCACGCCATCAAGCAGTGGGAGACTGGTATCGGGTATCGCCTTCATATCAGTGATATATGCCATCGTGCCGATACGATATCCGAGTATGGGCAGCGTGCCGTGCATTACCGCCAATGGAGTTATCTCAAGTTCGTCGGTAGCAGCTGGCACGAGCCTCTTGGTGCGATAGTGTGACATCACACCATCAAGTGTCGAACCGCCCACAAAGGCATCGACGGTCTCCTCATAGGGACGGCGTATCACAAATGGGGTGCCAGAGCGTACGGGACGCAGTTTCAAGTGGGGCACTCCAGGGTACAGAACCTCCTTGAAACAGTATGGCATGGTCTGATGCAGTCCATCGATGACATCACGTTGAGCATACACATCGACATCGCCAAACCAAGCGAATGGTCTCAGGTCATCGGCACCTCCGACATGGTCGTAGTGTATGTGGGTCAGCAGTACGGCATCTATCTTGTCAAAAAACACCCTGTCATCACTCGGTGCAGCATAGGGCGAGCGGTAACGTATAATCTGCTGGCGAAAGTCCGGCCCACAGTCTATGAGCACTCTCAGCCCACCCTCCGTCTCTATCATGGCAGAAGAGCGCAAGCGCTTGTCCCTCGCATCAGTACTGCGACATACCTCGCAGTTGCAACCTATGGCGGGTACTCCTATCGATGTGCCTGTTCCGAGAAATGTCAGTTTCATATAATGTTGACCTCTGGTTGTATCATTATGCCAAACTTATTGAACACATCAACCCTGATGGCATTGCACAAGTCAACAACCTCCTTGCCCGTGGCACCACCTCTGTTGACCAGCACGAGGGCTTGTTTCTCATACACCCCTGCCCTGCCGAGGCTTTTGCCTTTCCATCCACATTGTTCTATCATCCAGCCTGCAGGTATCTTCACCTTTGTCTCGTCAGTAGTCATGTAGTGTGGCATATCGGGATATTGTTGTGCCAGCCTCTCGTACACCTCAACATCCACTACGGGGTTCATGAAAAAGCTGCCCCCATTGCCCATCACCTTGGGATCGGGCAGTTTGGCATTGCGTATTTCTATGATGATATCCCTCACCTGCTGTGCCGTCACCTTATCCTCTTTGATACCCCTCTTATCCAGTTCGGCACGTATATTGCCATAGCCAAGACGTGGGAAGAATGTTTTGGACAGAGTATATGTAACTGCGCAGATGAGGTATTTGTTTTTCCATTCATTTTTGAAGCGGCTGTCACGATACCCATACTTACAATCTGTCACCGGTATGGTGCATATCTTTCCCGTATCTATCTCTACGGCATGTATCTCTTCCAGAAATGTCTGTGCATCTATACCATATGCCCCGATATTCTGCACTGCACTCGCTCCCACATCGCCTGGTATCAACGAGAGGTTCTCCAAGCCATACAGCTCGTGTTGCAGACTCCGTGCCACCGCATCGTCCCACACCTCGCCTGAGCCACACATCATCTTGTTGCCGTCAAAACTTATCCCTTTCAGGGCTGAGCGTACAACGATGCCATCATAATCATGTGTCAGCAACAGATTGCTGCCACCACCGATTATGATATACGGCTGTCCTGCCTCATGCAATATCTCTGCCACCTGCTGTGCTTCCTCTATGGTACCATACTCCAGGTAACGGCTACACTTAGCATCGATGGCAAATGTGTTGTGCTTCAGCAAGCTATACTCTCTGACATCCTTCAACATATGGTTAATGCATTTTTTATGTTTCCACTTTCTTCAGTCTCCACTTACCCCCTTGCCTTACAAACATCATGTCGGTCTGCAAGCCGTTGGCGATACCTCTCACGAGAAAATATCGCACGTTCGATGCAACATGGGCTGTCTGCTTGCCATATACTATATTATATATGGTGCCTGACGGCATCCAAGGTGCAAACATAGGCCACTGCTCAGGCATTATCTCGCCTGTCATAGTCGAGAAGTCATCCTCTGGGTCAGGACCCGTAAAAGTGACATACTCCGTGAGTGATGACTGCTGAAACTGTTGGTCGGTAGCAAATCTGTTGTAAAACATAAGGAAGGCAGCATCAGGATGCTGTTTCAGCGGTATCACGCTGATACTGCATAGCTTCCACAGTCCTCTGACTCTCTCAAAATGCCACTGTGTCACCTTACCCTTTGCCGTGGAAACTCTCTCCACCGTCGCCTCGTTGACCGTGGTGTCCTTCATGATGCTAAGTTGCTTCTTGTTGTCAAATATCAACGTGTAGTAACCTTGCTTCATAAAGTAATGCTCCACCTGCCATTTATCCTTGCTGATGACGCTGCTCTTGCCATTCTCCATCTTTGTGAGGGGAAATACTATGCGGCTCAACTGCACCTTACGGCTTCCTGCAAAGTTAAAGAAGAAGTCGTCAAACAGTTCATCGGCAGCACTCGGCATAGGTGTACTATCTACCACCTTTGATATAGAGTCAACAGTATCGGCCAACAGGGTATCGGCCATCAGCGAGTCGCTACCTCCACTATTCTTCTCCGTACATCCTGTGGAGAACAGCACTGTCATAACTATGACAGCCATAAATATTAGAATGCCTTTTCTCATTATCAACTATGAACTGTGAATTGTGCACTACGCAGCCTCTCCATGTTGAGTGAGGCATCGCAGTAGTTGAGCACCACAGGGCGGTGTGTTATGAATATCACCGTATGTGAGCGCTCTTCGAGTATATTGTTGAGTAGTTTCTTCTCCGTCTCAGGGTCGAGAGCACTTGTTGCCTCGTCGAGTATCATCAGCGGACTGTTACGCAGCAGTGCCCTTGCTATACATACTCTCTGCGCCTGTCCCTCACTCAGTCCCACGCCCTGCTCCGACATCTCGGTATCGAGGCCGTCAGGTAGTTCGCGTACGAAGTCGGCACACGCCTCATCGAGAGCTGCATACATCTCCTCGTCCGTAGCATCGACATTGCCCAACAGCAGGTTGTCGCGTATCGTACCACTCAGCATCGTGTTGCCCTGTGGCACATATGTGATATTGCAGCGGGTCAGTGGTGATGCGACGATTCTCTCATGGGCGTCATACATATACACAAAGCCACTGTCAGGGCGTATCAATGCCAGTATCATGCGCAACAGCGTGGTCTTGCCAGCACCCGTCTCACCTACTATGGCAGTACATGTGCCTGGTTTGAAGTCAAATGTCAGATGATCCACAATCTTCTTGTCCGGCTCGTCGGCATAGGCAAAGGTGACATCGTGTACCAGCACTCCGCAAGGGCTTTTCAATTCCTGCGGCTCACCCTTCCTCTCAAGTGGTATATCCTCAAAGAGCATCAGACGTTCTGCAGCGGTAAAGACGGATACGAACTGTGGCACGAGTCGTGACAGGTTACGGGCAGGATTTTGTATCTTGTTGACCAACTGTAGAAATGCCGTCATGCCGCCATACGACAGCGAACCTGCCGACAGTCGCAGTGCGCTCCATCCGAATGCTACCAAGTAGCCCGATGCAAATCCCACGTTGACGATGAGGTTAGACAATATTGAGAAACGCGTCTTTCTCACCACCTTCTGTCGCAGTATGCTGTGCTGGTCGCCCAGACGGTCCACTATCTCGTCCTCGCTCTCGAGCGTTTTCACCAATATACGGTTTTGCACCGACTCCTGCAGTATGCTCTGCACTATGCTGTCCGACTCACGCACCTCGCGTGTCAGCTTTCGCATCCTACCCATGTATATCTTGCTGAGCACAAGGAATAATGGGAACATCACCACGATTATCATCGCCAGCATGTGGTCCATGGTAAAGAGATATACGAATGCTCCAAGGAACAGTGCCACGACTGAAACGGCATTGGGCAGTGTCTCGGCAACAAAGGTTACCACGTTGTTGACATCTTGTTCCAGGCGGTTCAGCACATCGCCACTGTGCATCGAGTCGCGTCCCTGCCACTCAGAGTGCAGTATTCTGCCGAGCATGCGTCGCTGCATACGATTTTGCGCCTTTATACCCAGTATATTGCGTACCCACACTGAGGCGATGTTGAGGGCAAAGCCACATATCACCAGACATGCCATCACCACTACTGCTGTTATGACGCTGCCGCCCCTGTCGTGTGAGGCGATGTCAATGGCTCTCTGCACCGCCCATACCGAGGCGAGGCTCACCACCACCTGTAGCAGTCCTATCACCGTGTTGAGTATCGCCTGCAAGCGGTTGTCGCTCGACGACTGCCACAGCCACTTCACGATGGTCTTTGTCGGATATGTCTTATTGGGCAGTCTCATCGCTGATCCATGCCCCACATCATCTTTTCGCGCAGGGTAGAGAAATATCTGTGCTCGTTGAAACGTACTATACGTGCAGCATACGGAGCCTTGCTTATCTTCACCACCGTGTTCTCGTCGAGACTGGTGCTGCGTCCGTCCACCGCTGCCAGGAAGTTGTGGCTGCGGCTCTCCACCTTCATCGTTATCACTGCCGTATCGGGCAGTATGATAGGACGCACATTAAGACTGTGTGGTGCCACAGCAGTGATACACAGCGTACCCGTGCCTGGTGTTATGATAGGTCCGCCGTTAGATAGGCTGTATGCCGTCGAACCCGTCGGCGTGGTCACTATCAGACCGTCAGCCTGGTAGGTCATGAGGTACTCGCCATTCACGTTGACCCTCACTGATATCATCGATGCCAAGTCACGCTTCAGCACCGCTATGTCGTTGAGGGCGTATGGCGAACCCTTCACCATGTCGTCACTGCCATCAGTCTCTATCTTTATCACCTCATGCTCCTGCACGTCATATCCACCCTCGTATATCGCCGCTATGGCACTCTCTATCTCCGATGGGTTTACATCAGCGAGAAATCCCAGTCTGCCTATATTGACACCTATCACGGGAGTGCCCTTGTCGCTCACCCTCGCAGCAGTCTTAAGCAATGTGCCGTCGCCACCCATTGAGATGGCGAAGTCAGCATCAAAGTCACCATCCTCAAACACCCCATCGACCTTAATCGCTATATGCTGTCCCTCGGTGACAAAGTCATAGAATGGCTTGTCCATCAGTATCTCCGCCTCGTGTTGCTGCAGTATGGCGACGATTTTCTGTATAGCCTGCGACTTCTTTGCCTGATACTCATTACCAAAGATGGCGAAACGCAATTTCTCGTTATTCATGTATATCTATGCTGGAATTATTATTTTTTACCGCAATACGTTTGCGGTTTCACAAACATTTAGTATATTTGCATACAAAATTACATAAAAAAAATAAAGTATAAAGAATAAAGTATAAGTTTTTTAGCTAAACAGACAAAAAAACATGGCAAAAGTTTATGAATTTATAGCCAACGGCTCCGAAGAGATAGAAGCTCTCACCGTTGTCGATGTACTGAGAAGGGCTGGCGTTGACATCACCACTGTCAGCATCACGGGTTCTCGTGAGGTCACCATGTCACATGGCGTCATCATGCTCTGCGACACCACCATAGAGGAGGCAGACCTTAGCGATGCCGACATGCTGTTGCTCCCTGGCGGACTGCCCGGCGCCACCAATCTCAATGACCATGACGGGGTGCGCCATGCCATGCTCCAGCAGTGGCAGAAGGGCGGCAAGGTCGGCGCCATCTGTGCTGCGCCACTCGTGCTGGGCGGTCTCGGTATTCTCGAGGGCAAGAAGGCTACATGCTATCCAGGTTTTGAAGAGCAGATGACAGGAGCAGAATACACTGCCGACATCTACACCGTCGATGGCAACGTGATAACAGGTTGCGGACCCGCTGCTACCCTGCCCTACTCCTATGCTATCCTCGACATGCTCGGATATGGCGAGCAGGCCACAGCACTCCGCGAGGGCATGATGTTTAATAAGTTAACTCGTTAACTTGTCAACTAAAAAAAGGGCTGTCACCATTTGGTGACGCCCTTTTATTGTTTGGAATAAGTTGTTTTGTTTTTGTAAGTTTTAAGTCATTGAAGTGTTTGGAGCTTCGTGGACTTTGTAGGCATAGACTATATCCTTAAGCCTCTGCTGCAGGTATCACTGACACCACGCTCTTGTCGTACTTTCCCTTGTGGAAGTTTACAGTACCATCTACGAGAGCATACAGTGTGTCATCCTTACCCTGTGCTACGCCAGCACCAGGGAAGTGCTTGTTGCCACGCTGGCGAACGATGATGTTGCCTGCTACAACCTGCTGACCACCGAAAATCTTAATACCAAGTCGCTGTGAAGCTGATTCACGTCCGTTCTTAGAACTACCTACACCTTTCTTATGTGCCATTTCTTAGTCCTCCTTTGGTTTTAAGCTACTACTGATTTGATTACTAATTCAGTGAACTGAGCACGGAAACCGTTGCGCTTGCGCTCGTCCTTACGACGCTTCATCTTGAATACGATGACCTTGTCGCCCTTTACGAGTGGGTTCACTACTTCACAAACTACTTTTGCACCGCTTACTGTTGGTGCGCCTACTGTCACTGCGCCGTCATTGTCAACGAGCAGTACCTTGTCAAACTCAACAGCCTGGCCCTCTTCCACGTCGTTCATGTGGTGTACGAAGAGCTTCTTGCCTTCCTCTGCCTTAAACTGCTGACCCTGAATTTCTACAATTGCGTACATGCTTTTTTTATTGTAAAACTGGGTTACCTCCGCTGGGCGGCTGGCATCACTTAGCATAGCATCACTGCTTACGGCCGGCACTTACTCGAGCCCATGACGGACAAAATCGGCTGCAAAGGTACGAAAATTAATTGAGAATTGAAAAACGAAAATTGAAAGATTGAGTTCCACAAGTTGTTAATTATGTTTTTTTAACACCTCGAACCCTCTCTCCTATCATATACATCACAAACTCCACATTGCCTATGATATATCTGCGCCACATGCGGCGAGGTTCCTTTATCAGTCTGTACAGCCACTCTATGCCATGCTGTTGCCACCACAACGGTGCCCTCTTCGTCGTACCCGCATAGAAGTCAAAGACAGCCCCTATTGTACCCACGTGGCAGTGCACGTTCAACTCCCTCCAGTGCTCCCATGTCCATTTCTCCTGTTTGGGAGCCGTCATGCCTATCCATAGCAGGTCAGGATCAGCATCATTTATCGCCCCCACCATCTCACGGCTATCCTCCTCCGTGAACGTCTCCTTGTATGGCGGACTGTACGTCACCACCTCCACGTTAGGATAATCCTTGCTGCAGCGTTCCCTTATCATCTCCAGCACCCTGTCGCTCGAGCCGAAAAACATCACCTTTCTCGGCTTATGGTGTATCGTCGTCTCAAGGGGCTTTAGTTCATTCAGGCGTGCCATCTCCGCCACGAAGAGGTCCCATCCTGCCACACGTTCCGCAGGAGCATTCTCATTACCGAGCCACTGACACGCCTTCACCACGCTCATGCCATCAGGTATCAGTACGTCGCCACCTGCCAGCGCCTCAGCAAAGGCTCTATCCTTCTTCGCATTGTTGTACGAGAAAGCATTGATAGTATTGATGAGCAGCTTACCATCAGGCAGTGTCGCCAGTTCTGCTCTACTGTCCAGCAATCGCTGCGTCCTCAATCGTATTATGTCATTTCTCTTTGTCCCCACAACAATCACATATGTTCTCGTGCCTTAGAAACAATCTGAACTTACTTCAGTTTGTTCCACAGCCAGAGGACTGCTACCGCACCGCATACAGAGGTGATAAGTTCGCCGAGCCAGTTGTATGCTGGACCAATGCCGACGAGACCAAACAGCGTGCCACCTACGAAACCGCCTACGAGACCTAAGAGGAGGTCGATGAGACATCCCTTGCCCTTACCATTGGTTATCTTGCTGGCAATGAAGCCTGCAAGGATACCTGTGATGATGCCGATTATCATTGTCCTAATTCTTTACTTATTTTCCCAAGCGACAATCTTGTCCTGATTCTTGAGGAGGAAGTCGATGTCGTCGAGAGCATTTTCAAGGCAGTACTTCTTGTAGCCGTTGATGTCAAACTTCTCGCTGTGACCTGTTGCCTCGTTGGTCACGGTCTGGTTAGGCACGTCAACGGTGACGAGGGTCTGTGGGTCTTTCTCTATTGAGGCGAACAGCTCTGCCTGAAACTCAGGTGTTACTATGACTGGTAACACAAAGCAGTTGAGGAGGTTGTTGCGGTGTATGTCAGCAAAACTACTGCTGATAACCACCCTTACTCCATATCCTGCGATAGCCCATGCAGCATGCTCGCGAGAAGAACCAGAACCCCAGTTCTTGCCACCAACTATTATCTGACGGACGCCCTCACGGGGTGTCTCAGAGAATTCAGGCTTATTCATTACGAAGTCTGCCACTGGATTGCCGTCGGCATCATAACGCAGGTCGTGCATGAAGGCATCTCCAAAGAATTTTGGATCACGTGTGGTGGATGCCAAGTATCGTGCCGGAATGATGAGGTCGGTGTTACAATTGTCAATGTTTATTGGCAGACATGTTGACTTTATTATGTTGAATTTTTCCTTAGCCATGGTTTGTTTTTGTTAGGCTCTGAAATGACATTTCAGAGTATTAATCTATCATTGTGCGTGGGTCGGTAATCTTGCCTGTTATAGCTGAAGCCGCCACGGTGAGGGGTGACGCAAGGATGGTGCGTGCACCAGGTCCCTGACGACCTACGAAGTTGCGGTTGGAGGTAGATATAGAAAGTTTGCCTGCAGGCACCTTATCGGGGTTCATCGCAAGACAGCTGGAGCATGATGGCAGACGCAGCTCGAAGCCAGCCTCCTCAAGTATCTTGTCTATGCCCTCGTCGATAATCTGCTGACGTACCAGCCATGAGCCTGGCACCAGCCATGCCACTACTGAGTCAGCCTTCTTCTTACCCTTCACGATTGAGGCGAAGGCGCGGAAGTCCTCTATGCGGCCGTTGGTACATGCTCCGAGGAAACAGTAATCGACTGGTGTGCCCTCCAGCTTCTGTCCAGGCTCAAACTGCATGTAGCTGAGCTGAGCCTCCAATTGTGCCTTCTCCTCTGCTGATACAGAGTCGTATGTGGGCACTGTGCCGTCGATGGCGATGCCTGCTCCGGGGTTGGTGCCGTAGGTGATACGTGGAGCTATGTCCTCAGCGCGGTATGTCACTTCCTTGTCAAATACTGCGTCATCCTCGCTCTTGAGGGTCTTCCAGTATTCCACAGCCTTGTCCCATTCTGAGCCCTTAGGAGCGTACTCCCTGCCTTTGAGGTAGGCGAAGGTGGTCTCGTCAGGTGCTATGATACCAGCTCGTGAACCCATCTCGATAGAGAGGTTGGAGAGAGTCAGACGGCCTTCCATCGACATATTCTTGATGGTTGAACCAGCATATTCCACGACGTAGCCCGTGGCGCCTGAGGTGGTCATCTGAGCCATGATGTAGAGTGCCACGTCCTTGGCTGTCACGCCTGGCTTCAGCTCACCCTCTATATTGATGCGCATAGACTTGGGCTTTGACTGCAGAATGGTCTCTGATGCGAGCACCTGTGCTACCTCTGATGTTCCTATACCCATTGCGAGCGCTCCTACGGCGCCGTGGGTAGAGGTGTGGGAGTCACCGCAGACGATTGTCATGCCTGGCAGTGAGAGTGCCTTCTCAGGACCTACTACGTGGATGATACCGTTGTCCTTGGTGCCCATAGCGAAGTGCTTGATGCCAAACTCGGCGCAGTTCTTTGCCAGTGTCTCCACCTGCTTGCGGCCTACAGGGTCGTCGATGCGCTCCTGCTGGTCGGAAGGGGTGTTGTGGTCAGGCATAGCCACCACGTGGTCAGGGCGGAACACCTTGATGCCCTTGTCGCGCAGGGTGTCGAAAGCCTGCGGACTCGTTACCTCGTGGGCGTAGAGGCGGTCGATATACAACTGTGTGGGACCGTCTTCCACGTTCTGTACCACGTGGGCGTCCCAGATTTTGTCAAATAATGTATTCATTGAAAGTTCAAATGTTATAAAAGTTCAAAGGTCAGAAGGTTTACAGCTTCGCTACCTTAAATTTGTTGATACAATCGATATACGCCTCCATGGTGGCGGTCACAATGTCGGTATTAGAGCCAAAGCCGTAATATACCACGCCCTCATGCTCTACCTGTACGTGAACCTTACAGAGGTCGTCAGAACCCTTGTTGATAGCCTGGATGGTGAGTTCCTTGAGCTCCATCTGACGATGTATGATCTGCTTGAGAGCCTTTACTGAGGCATCCACAGGACCATTACCCGTAGCAGCAGCCTCAAAGACTTCGTTGGCTATCTTCAGCTTGATTGCCGCAATAGGCGTGACGCCCTTGCCTGATGTCACCTGCAGCGACTCCAGCTGTACGAGGTTGTCGGTAGAAGATGTCACACCAGCAAGTACGAGAAGGTCTTCGTCGCCCAGCTGCTTCTTCTTGTCAGCCATCTCGAGGAACTTCTTGTAGAGTTTGTCGAGCTGCTCCTGGCTCTCCATCTCTATGCCGAGGATAGAGAGGCGGTGCTTCAGTGCCGCACGTCCAGAGCGTGCTGTGAGTACGATAGAGTTTTCGTCGATACCCACCTCCTTGGGGTCCATAATCTCGTAGGTGGAGGTATTTTTAAGTACTCCATCCTGGTGTATGCCTGACGAGTGTGCAAAGGCGTTCTTGCCCACGATAGCCTTGTTGGGCTGCACTGGCATATTCATAAGCGTGCTCACCATGCGTGAGGTGGGCCATATCTTCTGTGTATTGATATTTGTCTCTATGCCAAGGTCGGGGTGGGTCTTGAATATCATCGCTATCTCCTCGAGCGAGGTGTTGCCCGCACGCTCACCGATGCCATTAATGGTAACCTCCACCTGACGTGCACCGTTCAGCACACCTGCACAGGTATTGGCTGTTGCCATGCCGAGGTCGTTGTGGCAGTGGGTAGAGAGGATAGACTTGCCTGCTGCGAAGGCATCGACGTGCTCGTAGAGGTACTTAATTTTCTCGCCGTACTCGTATGGGGTGCGGAAGCCCGTAGTGTCAGGGATGTTGCACACCGTAGCGCCAGCCTTGGTCACCGCGTCGATGACGCGAGCCAGATACTCATTGTCCGTACGGCCTGCATCCTCTGCATAGAACTCCACATCCTCCACATACTTTTTGGCATACTTCACTGCTGCAACAGCGCGCTCGATGATCTCCTCGGGGGTACTGTTAAACTTGTACTTAATGTGCGTAGGACTAGTACCTATGCCAGTGTGTATGCGCTTGTGCTTGGCATATTGTAGGGCTTCGGCAGCACAGTCTATGTCCTTTTCCACGGCACGTGTAAGGGCACAGATCGTTGGCCATGTGACGGCCTTTGATATTTCAATCACTGAGTTGAAATCGCCAGGAGAACTGATGGGGAAACCAGCCTCTATGACGTCAACTCCCAACTGTTCCAGTTGCTTAGCCACCTGAATCTTCTCAACGGTGTTCAGCTGACATCCTGGAACCTGTTCACCATCCCTCAGGGTGGTGTCAAAGATGAATAATCTGTCTGCCATAAATTATACTTTATACTTTATTCTCTATACTTTATACACTATTAAGGTGCAAAATTACTACTTTTCTGCGACATAGACAAATAAAAACACAAAAAATACACCTTATCTAATAACATCACCTGAAAAGTCCAATGTTTCATTTATCACCTATACATCTCCCATCAGCATCCTGCACTAAGTTTCAGCATGCTGAAGCACACACTTCCGCATGTGGAAACTAAGCCTCTTGGTGCTAAAAGCTTAGCAACGTCCAAAAATTAACTAGTAAATTTTAAAAATTAACTGGTTAATTTGCGAAATTAACTAGTTAATTTTATACAGAAGCTTAGCAGCAGCAAATTAAAGGCTAAGCTTCCATAGGGTTATCACTGTGCTTCTATCGGGTTATCGCTATGCTTCTGTATGGTTATAGCTATGCAATCATCAAATCAACCATAATATGCGCCTGTACCTAACCATATTTCCTTGCACCTCCACCCCAAGTGCAAGGATTTTTGTTTCCAAAGGAGCCAATTCCAGACATTTCCGTTGATTTTCTGGAAAGACGAAATCGCTTAAGAGTTTTGCTTGTCACTCTAATACGCAACCACCCCGCCCTTGATTATAGAGTGTAAGAAAGATGCTTCCACCACAGTGCATTAGATTATTGGTCTTATAGATAAGACCGTCTGTTGACTGAAACAACAAAAAAAAGCAGAAAACTTTTTTCTGCTTGCAAACAAAAAAATCTCCCTGCAACGGATGATGCCGTAACAGGGAGAAGAAATCTATTGTGAACCTAAAAAATCGGCTACACCTGACGCTCTTAGAACTGGAAGAAGTTCTTGGCGTTGTTGTAGCAGATGTCTTCTATCATCTGATATACACGCTGCTTCTCATAGCCCTCAAATGGGATAAGTCCTGCCTCGATGTCGTTGCCCACAAGGTTACATAGTGTACGACGGAAGTACTCATGACGTGGGTAAGAGAGGAATGAGCGTGAGTCGGTGAGCATACCCACGAAACGTGAGAGGAGACCGAGCACTGAGAGTGCGTTCATCTGCTTCTCCATGCCGTCTTTCTGATCGAGGAACCACCAACCTGAACCGAACTGTATCTTACCTGCAACGGAGCCGTCCTGGAAGTTGCCAAGCATGGTGGCGATAACCTCGTTGGCTGATGGGTTGAGGCAGTAGAGGATGGTCTTGGCGAGCTTGCCCTCGGAGTTGAGCTCGTCGAGGAAGTGGCTCATAGCCTTTGCGGTGGTGAACTCACCGATAGAGTCGAAGCCTGTGTCGGCACCGAGCTTGGCGAACATCTTGGAGTTGTTGTTGCGGATGGCGCCGTAGTGGTACTGCTGTGTCCAGCCTGAAGCGTAGTCCATCTTGCCCTGCTCCTTCATGTAAGCGTGCTTGTACTTGCGCTGCTCCTCAACGGTGATAGCCTCGCCAGCGAGTGCCTTCTTCATGATGGCGTCAACCTCTGCATCAGTGTATGGCTCATCGTAGAACTCCTCGATGCCGTGGTCAGAGAGCTTACAGCCCATTGACTCGAAGAATTCGTGACGCTTCTGCAGCGCCTCAGTGAGCTCAGCGAAACCAGTAATCTGAACGCCTGAAACGTCAGAGAGTTTCTTGATGTAGTCACACCATGTAGCTGCCTCGATGTTCATACCAGCGTCAGGACGCCATGTTGGGAGCATGCGGGTCTTGGCTGTAGGGTCTTCTTTAACCACCTTGTGCCACTCGAGTGAGTCAGCAGGGTCATCGGTGGTGCACACTACCTCAACATTATAGTGCTCCATCATGCCACGAGGACAGAAACGGTCCTCGTTCTTTATCATATCGTTACACTTGTCGTAGATTTCCTTTGCCGTCTCAGGGTTGAGGAGTTTGTCAATGCCGAAAGCGGTCTTGAGCTCGAGGTGTGTCCAGTGATAGAGTGGGTTACGGAAGGTGTAAGGCACTGTCTCTGCCCACTTCTCGAACTTCTCCCAGTCGGTGGTATCCTTACCTGTGCAGTAACGCTCGTCGATGCCGTTAGAACGCATAGCACGCCACTTGTAGTGGTCGCCCATGAGCCATATCTGAGCAATAGAGTCAAATTTTTTGTTCTCAGCTACCATCTGAGGGATGAGGTGACAGTGGTAGTCGATGATAGGCATCTTAGCCGCATGGTTGTGGTAAAGATCCTTCGCGGTTTCGGTTTCCAGAAGGAAATCCTTGTCATTAAATTTCTTCATTTTTCTTGTTATTAAGTTTTGCTTTATATTTTTTCGCTTCAATAAAATGTACGTTCTGCAAAAGTACAAAGAAAAGTTTAAAGTTTAAAGTTTAAAGTTTAAAGTTGTAACCCCTTTAATATATTTTAACTACTCAAAAACGTTTTCTATATCCATAAAGTCATCTGCCTCGACAGCTCTGCCACAGCCATCGAAATCCTCTGGGAGGTCGAAGGTGGCATCGGGCTTATAAGGCAGTGCGCTGTTGGCATACACCTTCTTGATGAAATAGGCATAGATAGGCAGTGCCATAGTGGCACCCTGACCCATCGCCATAGAGTCGAAGTGTATGTCACGATCTTCGCCACCTACCCACGTGCCACTGACGAGGTCGGGGGTGACAGCCATAAACCACGCATCGGAGTTGCGGTTGGTGGTACCCGTCTTGCCACCCATCTGGGCGTTGACATTGTACTTGAAGCGCAGACGGCTACCCGTGCCGCCATCGACAACGCCCTGCAGGAGGGTAAGCATCTTGAATGATGACTCCTCGGAGATAACCTCGTTGACACGTGGCTCGAAGTGTGCCACCACCTGTCCGTTGGCATCTTCTATCCTCGTGACAAAGAGCGGTGCACAGCGGATGCCGTGGTTGGCAAAGGCGGTATAGGCGCTTGTCATCTCACCCACGGTGATGTCGCACGGTCCGAGACAGAGTGCCATAGAGGGGTGTATGTCGGGGTTGTTGATGCCATACTCGTGGAGCAGGTTGACAAACTGCTGAGGGTCAAGACGTGACATGAGGTAGGCTGATATCCAGTTGTTGGACTGTGCCAGACCCCACTTGAGCGTCACGCTCTCACCATAGCGCGAACGTGAGCCATTGCGTGGTGTCCACGGTTTGCCTGCCACGATATATGTCTGCTGCACATTGGGAGCACAGTCGCAGGGTGAGAAGCCGTTCTCCATGGCAAGGGAGTATAGGAAGGGCTTTATGGTGGAACCCACCTGACGACGACCTTCCATCACCATGTCATACTGGAAGTGGGTGAAGTCGAGTCCGCCAACGTATGCCTTCACGGCACCCGTCCTGACGTCCATAGAACAGAATCCAGAACGCAGGAACGACTTGTAGTAACGTATGGAGTCGAGAGGTGTCATGACGGTGTCTATCTCACCACTGTATGAGAAGACTGTCATCTCCGTCTTTTCCTTGAACGAAGCCCTGATTTCCTCCTCCGAATAGCCTGCTGCCTTCATATTGCGATAGCGCTCGCTCTGCACTATGGAACGATTCATTATCTGATTGACCTCGCTGGGTGTCAGCTGGTTGGTAAACGGAGCATTAGGCTTGTGGCGGTTCTCACGGTTGAAGGCTGGTTGCAGGTATTTCGCCACGTGGGAATAGACAGCCTCCTCGGCATACTGCTGCATACGTGAGTCGATGGTGGTATATACCTTCAGGCCGTCCTTGTATATATTATAAGGTGTGCCATCCTTCTTGAGATTTTTGTTGCACCATCCGTACAGGGGGTCTTGTTCCCATGCTATGGAGTCGATGGTATATTGCACATTCTGCCATGAGGGGTACTTGTCACGCTCTGGCTTGTTGGCCATCATATACCTTCTGAGAAACTCGCGGAAATATGTTGCCGTACCATCTTTGTGGTCAGTACGATGAAACTTCAGTTCTACAGGCTTTGCTGCTGTGGCAGTATATTCCTCATGGGATATATATCCAGCTTTTTCCATCTGCTGCAGCACTACGTTGCGACGTTCCTTACAGCGCTCCTCATGGCGCACGGGATTGAAGTACGATGGGTTTTTACACAGTCCGATGAGAAGTGCTGACTCCTCGAGGGTGAGGTCCTGTGGTTCCTTGCTGAAATAGGTATTAGAGGCGGTCTTGATACCCACGGCGTTGTGGAGAAAGTCAAACTGGTTGAGGTACATCATGACTATCTCCTCCTTGGTGAAGTTGCGCTCCAGCTTTATGGCTATCACCCACTCTATGGGTTTCTGCAGCAGACGCTCGAAAGTGCTATGCGCTTTGTCAGAGTAAAGCTGTTTGGCAAGCTGCTGGGTGATGGTAGAGCCACCACCGGCACTGGTCTGTCCCAACAGTCCTCTCTTGACTACGGCACGGGCGAGAGCAATGAAGTCGATGCCAGAATGCTCATAGTAGCGTACATCCTCCGTTGCCACCAGCGCCTGAACGACGTATGGCGACACCTTGTCGAAACTCACGAGGATACGGTTTGCCCTATCCTGATTCCAAGTGCCGATGACCTTGCCGTCGGCGCTATATATCTGCGTGGCGTACTTATCGATAGGATTCTGCAGATCCTCCATGTCAGGCATATAGCCTATCCATCCGTTCCAGATAAAGACGAAAACGATGACCACTAAGGCAATGACTGCCGCCATCATTTTCCACAGGAAATGTACGAATTTCTTTCTCATTTTATAAAAATTCTCTTCTGAAGTGCAAAAATACAATAAAACTTTGAGAAAAATGCCTTTTTTAGAAAAAAAAATCTTAACTTCGCACTCAATTACAGTATTTCACATCTCAGCAACCACACAAATGGGAAAGCAAAATTTTGTCACTATCGCCGACTTGTCGAAGGACGACATCATGTACCTTATCTCCATGGCGGAGGAATTTGAAAAACATCCTAACCGCGAACTACTCAAGGGTAAGGTCGTTGCCACCCTTTTCTTTGAGCCCAGTACGAGAACCCGTCTGTCATTTGAGACCGCTGCCAACCGTCTTGGTGCCCGCGTCATAGGATTCAGCGATGCCAAGGTGACCAGCACCACTAAGGGTGAGACTCTCAAAGACACACTGCTCATGGTAAGCAACTATGCAGACATCATCGCCATGCGCCACTATATAGAGGGCGCTGCGCAGTATGCCTCGGAGATAGCACCCGTGCCCATCGTCAACGCCGGCGACGGAGCACACATGCACCCATCACAGTGTCTGCTTGACCTCTACTCCATATACAAGACACAGGGCACGCTGGAAAACCTCAACATATACCTCGTGGGCGACCTGAAATATGGCAGGACCGTACACTCGCTGATTACTGCCATGAGGCATTTCAACCCTACGTTTCACTTTGTGGCACCCAAGGAATTGGCAATGCCACAGGAGTACAAAATGTACTGCAAGGAGCACGATGTGAAGTTTAGTGAACATACGGCATTCAACGAAGACGTGATTGCTGATGCCGACATACTGTATATGACACGAGTGCAGAAGGAACGCTTCTCGGACCTCATGGAGTATGAGCGCGTCAAAAATGTGTATATCCTCAACCGTGCCATGCTCGCCAAGAGCAAGCCCAACATGAAGATACTGCACCCGCTGCCCAGAGTCAACGAGATAGCATACGACGTGGATGACGACCCACACGCATACTACATACAACAGGCACAGAACGGCCTCTATGCACGTGAGGCGATATTCTGCCGATGCCTCGGCATAACACTCGATGACATCAAGAACGACAAAACGATCATTAATTGACAATTGATAATTAACCGTTATGAATAAGAAAGAACGCCTCGTGGCTGCCATTGAGAACGGCACCGTCATAGACCACATACCAGCAGAGAAGACATACCAGGTGGTATCGCTGCTAAAGCTCAACGAACTCTCCGAGCCTATCACCATAGGTCAGAACTACCCCTCGTCAAAGGTGGGCAAGAAGGGATTGATAAAGGTTACTGACAGAATCTTTTCCGACGAAGAGATATCACGCCTCTCCGTGGTAGCACCCAAGGTGGTGCTGAGCATCATCAAGGACTACGAAGTGGTGGAAAAGAAAACTGTGGAAACACCTGACGAACTGCGCGGCATAATACGTTGCAACAATCCTAAGTGCATCACCAACAACGAACCCATGCTGACGTATTTCAACGTCGACAAACTGGCCGGCACGGTGCGCTGTCACTACTGCGACAAAGAACAAAACATAAAAAAAGTGGAGCTCTGCTGAGAGTTCCACTTTTTTTCTACCTCGTCGTGATGTGAAAACACCCTTGCTTTACCTCGTACTTTATGTGGCAGCGCCCAGACTCACGCATATCGCGGAGCACTTCCGAGAGCACCCATTTCAAAGTATCGTTCTGCACTTGTCTGCGCGGTTCCTTCTCTGTTTGCACTGTCATATAGCGGTTATAGCAAATATCGAACGTAGTGCCGAAGCGATGGCATGAGTTTTCCGAGGCATTGATATTGTGCTTGCGCAGTCTTGCCACATCTTCCTCAGACCTCAAGACACTCGTCACTATTATCTTGTGCAGAGGCACCCCCTTCACGTACAACGAGTCGTAAAATGTCCTGCCTATGTCCTGCAACAGTATGCTGGCACGTGGCACCAGATAAGGTATGCTCTCCCTCAGCCTGTCAACATGGAAATAGGGATTGGCAGCGACATAGACCAGTTCTGTCTTGCGGCGCTCAGCATCGGCACGGTCTTTTACGGGAGTCACGCCATACTTTCTCGCTGATGCGAGTTGTACCTCATTGCTATCAGGGAAGGCATCCTTGTAGCTCGGCACAGAGTTGATACGATGCCACTGGCGTGGTTTGACGATATTTTCCTGCCTGGCGACAGCCGATGGTGAAGGCTCCGCTGACAATGGCTCTTCCGAAGGCATCGTCGCCAGGGTGTCAACAACTGTTGTATCCGCCTGACTGCCAGCCGAGAGACCACCATCTGTAGCACCATAGTCATGAGCACAGCGATAGAGAGCGAGCACTATCACGATGGCAGTAAAAATGTGTAAATATTGTGTTTTGCTAATTTTCACTATGCAAAGGTACAAATAAATAGTTGAAAGTTGAAAGTTGAAGGTTGAAAAGTTTGCTCAATTTATACTTTTTTTGTACTTTTGCACAAAATATTGAAATGCGTCAAAGATAAGTGATAGAGAAGCATATCGTTTTAGAAGACATAGACCCTGTAACCTTCTATGGTGTGAACAACTCACACCTGCAGATGGTGCGCTCGCTATATCCCAAACTGCGCATCATGGCACGTGACAACGTGATACGCGTGCTGGGCGATGATGAGGTGATGTGCCAGTTTGAGGAGGATATCGAGAAAATGCGTCGCCATGTGTTGAAGTACAACGTCATCACAGAGGAGGACATACTCAATATCACCAAGGGCGAACTTACCAAGTCCGACGTATCAAAGAACGTGGTGGTATATTCCCTCGCCGGCAAACCTATCAAGAGCCGTTCTGCCAACCAGCAGGCACTCATCGATGCCTTCAGCAACAAGGATATGGTGTTTGCCGTAGGACCAGCGGGCACGGGTAAGACATACCTCTCTATAGCACTTGCCGTAAAAGCCCTCAAGGAGAAGACGGCAAAGAAAATAATACTCTCACGACCAGCAGTAGAGGCAGGTGAGAAACTGGGCTTCCTGCCTGGCGACATGAAGGACAAGATCGACCCCTATCTGCAACCCCTCTATGATGCCCTCGAGGACATGATACCACAGGTCAAACTGCAGGACATGATGGACAAGCACGTGATACAGATTGCCCCTCTCGCCTTTATGCGAGGCAGGACACTGAGCGATGCTGTGGTGATACTCGACGAGGCGCAAAACACCTCACCTGCACAGATACGTATGTTTCTCACCCGCATGGGGTGGAACACCAAGATGATCATCACAGGTGACCTCACACAGGTGGACCTGCCACATGGCGTCAAGTCAGGACTGCGTGACGCCATCGACACTCTCAAGGACATCGACGATATCGCCATTGTGAATTTTAATGACAAAGACATCGTAAGGCACCGCCTCGTCACCAAGATTGTCAACGCTTTTAAGGAGAAGAATCCTTAATGTACCCTAAAGACCCTAAAACAAAAAATATAGAACAATGAACAACGCTTTAACATCTACAGAGTTTAAGTTTGCTGGACAGACAGCAGTGTATCACGGAAAAGTGCGTGACGTTTATACCATCAACGATGATATCATGGTAATGGTGGCAACAGACCGCATCAGCGCTTTTGACGTTATCCTTCCCAAGGGAATACCTTTCAAGGGACAGGTGCTGAACCAGATTGCAGCAAAGTTCCTTGACGCTACGAAGGATATCTGCCCTAACTGGAAACTTGCCACACCAGACCCACAGGTTACCGTAGGACTGAAGTGCGAGGGTTTTCGCGTGGAGATGATCATCCGTGGCATACTCACCGGCTCGGCATGGCGTGACTACCAGAAGGGCGTGCGTGAGATATGTGGCGTGAAACTGCCAGAGGGAATGCGTGAGAACGAGCGTTTCCCAGAACCTATCATCACCCCAACGACAAAGGCTGACGAGGGTCACGACCTCAACATCTCCAAGGAGGAAATCATTGCCCAGGGCATAGTGTCAAAAGAAGATTACGAGGTGATGGAAGACTACACCCGCAAACTCTTCGCACGCGGTCAGGAGATAGCTGCCAAGCAGGGACTGATTCTGGTTGACACCAAGTATGAGTTCGGCAAGCGTGACGGCAAGGTGTATCTCATCGACGAGATTCACACACCCGACTCTTCACGCTATTTCTACGCTGACGGCTACGAAGAGAAATTTGCCAAGGGTGAGCCTCAGAAGCAGCTCTCAAAGGAGTTTGTGCGCCAGTGGCTCATTGAGCACAACTTCATGAACGAACCTGGACAGCAGATGCCAGAGATTACTGATGAGTATGCAGAGTCTGTGGCAGAGCGCTACATCGAACTCTACGAGCACATCACAGGCGAGAAGTTCGACCGCACCACCGACCAGAGTGACATCGCTGCTCGTATCGAGAAGAACGTCAGCGAGTGGTTGAAGAAAGCATAAGATTTAGTTAAGGTTAACGTTAAGGTTAAGGTTAAGGTTTGAAGGTTGAAAGCGTAAAGCCCTATTCTGAGGAAGGCGAGAAGCATGAGCAGGTAGAAGCTATGTTCGACAACATCGCTCCTATCTACGACACTCTCAACCACCGTCTCTCATGGAACATCGATCGCTACTGGCGAGGCAGGGCTATAAAGGCACTGGCTGCTCACAGACCTCAAAGCATACTCGACGTGGCGACAGGTACGGGCGACTTTGCTATAATGCAAGCACTCCGCCTGAGACCACAGAGCATCAAGGCTGTGGATATATCCAATGGCATGATGGCGATAGGACGTGACAAGGTGCAACAACGAGGATTGCAGGACATCATAACCTTTGAGCATGAAGACTGCACTGCCCTCTCCTACCCCTCACACTCTTTCGACGCCGTGACATCGGCATTTGGCATACGCAACTTCCAAAACCTCGAACAGGGACTGGGCGAGATGTGTCGCGTGCTGAAACCCAATGGTATGCTCTGCATACTCGAGCTCACCACTCCCATCAGCACACCCATGAAGCAGCTCTTTGGCATATACAGTCATACAGTGTTGCCCATCTATGGTCGCCTCATAAGCAAGGATGCACAGGCATACGACTATCTCAATAAGTCCATCGCTGCCTTCCCTCAGGGCGAGACGATGATAGAGATACTGCACCGCGTAGGCTTCCGCAGAGCATCGTTTCAAAGGCTCACCTTTGGTATCTGCACCATGTACGTTGCATATAAATAGAGTTTACAATGAAAAAATTTGGTATCATAGGCTATCCTCTCGGACACTCGTTCTCACCAGGATACTTCAACGAGAAGTTTCAAAATGAGAAAATCGACGCCGTGTATGAGAAGTACGAACTGCCCGTCATCACCGACCTACAGGCTGTACTCGACTACACACCCGAACTGTGTGGTTTCAACGTCACCATCCCCTATAAGGAGAAGGTCATGTCATACCTCGACTACATATCGCCTGAGGCACGTGCCATAGGAGCCGTCAATGTCGTCAAGGTCACACACAGGGATAATGGCACACCACACCTCGAAGGTTTCAATAGCGACATCATAGGTTTTACACGTAGTATACAGCCACTGCTCAATCCTCTCTTTCACAAGAAAGCACTCGTACTCGGCACAGGAGGCGCAAGCAAGGCCGTCAACTACGGACTGCGCCAGTTGGGTCTCGACACGCTCCTCGTAAGTCGTTTCCACAAGAACGACACCATCACCTACGAACAGATTACACCACAGTTGCTCGAGGAGTACACCGTCATCGTCAACTGCACTCCAAAAGGCATGGCACCACACTTCGATGAGTGTCCCAACATACCATATGAGGCCCTTACCACGCATCATCTGCTCTTCGACCTCATATACAACCCTGATGAAACCCTCTTCCTCAAAAAAGGAAAACAAAAGGGAGCCATCACGAAAAATGGACTCGAGATGCTCCTCCTACAGGCACAGGCAGGATGGGAGATTTGGAATAAATGATATCAGTAGAAGGTTTAAAAGTAGAGTTTGGCGTTAAGCCATTGTTTGCAGACGTTTCGTTTGTTATCAATGAGCGTGATCGTATAGCCCTCGTCGGAAAAAACGGCGCAGGCAAATCTACTATGCTCAAAATCCTTGCTGGTATCAAGACACCCACCTCAGGCACCGTCTCAGTGCCCAACGACTGCACCATAGGCTACCTGCCACAGGTGATGAACCTACAGGACGACACCACCGTGCGTGAAGAGACGCGCAAGGCATTCGCCGATGTCGACAAGATGAAGGCAAAGGTGGACCGACTGCAGAAAGAAATGGAGGAGCGCACCGACTACGAGAGCGACTCCTATATGGAACTGGTGGAGCGCTTTACCCTCGCCCATGAGCGATACCTCATGATGGGAGCCGAGAGCCGAGAGGCTGAGATGGAGCGCACCCTTATTGGTCTGGGGTTTGAGCGCACCGATTTCGACCGTCCCACGTCAGAGTTCTCAGGAGGATGGCGCATGCGTATCGAACTCGCCAAGCTCCTTCTGCACCATCATGACGTTATACTCCTCGACGAGCCCACCAACCACCTCGACATCGAGTCCATACAGTGGCTCGAGCAGTTTCTCGCAAGCAGTTCGCAGGCAGTGGTGCTCGTCAGCCACGACCGTGCCTTTATAAATAATGTAACCGACCGCACCCTCGAAATATCCTGCTCGCACGTCATCGACTACCGCGTGAAGTACGATGAGTACGTCGTTCTGCGCAAGGAGCGCCGTGAGCAGCAGCTCCGCGCCTACGAAAACCAGCAGAAGGAGATAGCCGACACCAAGGCATTCATAGAGCGCTTCCGCTATCAGGCAACCAAAGCAGTGCAGGTGCAGCAGCGCATACGCCAGCTGGAGAAGATAGTGCCCATCGAGGTAGATGAAGTGGATAACTCAGCCCTGCGCCTCAAGTTCCCTCCCTGCCTCCGTTCAGGCGACTACCCCGTCATCTGCGATGAGGTCAAGAAAGACTATGGCGAGCACAATGTCTTTCACGATGTCGCACTCACCATCAAGCGTGGCGAGAAGGTAGCCTTCGTGGGCAAGAACGGTGAGGGCAAGTCCACCCTCGTTAAGTGCATCATGGGAGAGATACCCTTTGAAGGCACACTCAAGGTAGGCCATAACATACAGATAGGCTATTTCGCCCAAAACCAGGCACAGTTGCTCGACGAGAGTCTCACCGTCTTCCAGACCATCGACAACGTGGCACGCGGCGAGATACGCCTGCGCATAAAGGACATCCTCGGCGCTTTCATGTTCGGAGGCGAGGAGAGCGACAAATACGTCAAGTTCCTCTCAGGAGGCGAACGCTCACGCCTCGCCATGATACGCCTGTTGCTCGAGCCCGTCAACTTCCTCATACTTGACGAGCCCACCAACCACCTCGACATGATGAGCAAAGATGTGCTCAAGGAAGCCATCAAGGCATTCGACGGCACCGTCATCGTAGTATCCCACGACCGTGAGTTCCTTGATGGACTCGTTGACAAGGTCTATGAATTTGGCGGAGGCACAGTACGCGAGCACCTCGGTGGCATATACGATTACCTGCGCACCAAGAATGCACAGACCATCAATGAGGCGATAAACAAAGACTCACCCCTAACCCCTCTCTCGAAGAGAGTAGAACCAAATGAGCCCAAAGTCAATAAGAAGCACAAAGACAAGGGTAATACTTCCCCACCCCCAAAGAGAGAATCAAGGAGGGAGTCTAAGCGCCAAAAGCAACTCGAAGAAAAAATAGAGAAACTCGAAACACGCAAGGCAGAACTCGACAACCTCCTAATGCTGCCCGAAAACGGTGCCAACATGCAGATGGTAAACGAATATACCGACCTGCAGGCAGAACTCGAGAAACTTGAAGAAGAATACTTTAATAACATATAACGAAACAGTGCTTTGCACTTACGAAACGCTTCGCTACGAAACGCACCTTAAAGGTGCTACGAAAACTTTCGAACTCTTGAACTAGCTCGCACCAGCGAGCGTTTGAACCAGCGAAGCGACTTGAACTTTTAAACTCTTGAACTTTTGAACCATTAAGATATGCCCCTACGACTCCCCGATAACCTACCAGCAATAAAGCTGCTCGAAGACGAAAACATCTTCGTCATCGACGAGACACGCGGTCACTCACAGGACATCCGTCCCCTCAAGATCGTGGTACTCAACCTCATGCCACTGAAGATAACCACCGAGACAGACCTCATACGCCTACTCTCCAACACTCCGTTGCAACTTGACATCACCTTCATGAAACTCAAGTCGCACACCTCAAAGAACACTCCTATCGAACACATGAAGCAGTTCTACATCAACTTCGAGGAACTGCGCAACCGTAAGTTTGACGGCATGATTATCACAGGTGCTCCTGTTGAAGACAAACCCTTCGAGGACGTCACCTATTGGGATGAGATAAGCGGCATCTTCGACTGGGCTCGCACCCATGTCACCTCCACCTTATATATATGTTGGGCAGCTCAGGCAGCACTCTACCATTTCTATGGCATCGAGAAACACATGCTGCCCAAGAAGCTCTTTGGTATCTTCCCTCAGACCATCAACCCCGACGAGGCAAACAAACCTCTCTTCCGTGGTTTCGATGACAAGTTCAATATGCCCCAGAGTCGCCACACCGAGATCAACTCCGAAGACGTGCTCGCCATCCCCGATATCACTGTCCTCGCCGAGTCGCCACTCTCAGGCATCGGCATAGCAGCAGCTCGTGAAGGCAGAGAAATCTTCGTCACTGGTCATCTGGAGTACAACCCCGACACCCTCGACACCGAGTACAAGCGCGATATGGATAAGCGCGACGACGTCGCCATGCCCGTCAACTACTATATCGACAACGACCCTGCCAAGGGTCCCAACGTCACATGGCGCGCCCATGCCAACCTCTTCTACCACAACTGGGTCAACTACTACATCTACCAGAAGACCCCATACGATATCGACAAGATAAACTGATAAATATCAAGGTTACCTACTTGTGTTTGTTAATAAACGCTAAAAACGAGTAAACTTTCAACTTTCAACCTTCAACTTTCAACTTTTATTAGTACCTTTGCACTCGCAAAAAAGCTAAGGCTTACACGAGCCTGTTGCACAGACACTCGTTTTTTGCTTTGTGCGAACACGTTTGTCACTCGCAATTACAAAAAGCATGCACCCTTAGCTCAGTTGGTAGAGCAACTGACTCTTAATCAGTGGGTCCAGGGTTCGAATCCCTGAGGGTGTACAAAGAAAGCAACCCTTACGGTTGCTTTTTTGTTTTGTCAGGGCTTCTCACCCAAGGGCTCTTTCAGTCGAGCCTCCAGCTCTTTGTAAAAGCGTAGCACCTGTGGTGCGTCCGATTACGAATCCCTGAGGGTGTATAAAGAAAGGAGGTTATAACGACTCCTTTTTTTTGTTTTATTACAGTACGAGCGTTCCATCATCAATCATCCATTATCAAATGTCAAGTTTCAACCGATTCACACATTCAGACGCATATCGGCGTGAAGAGCTGATACAAGCCATAGAGCATGCCATAGAACAGTTGACACTGCCCGAACTTGAAGCGCTGTACTATGACATGTCAACAAAAAACTACATTAACGCATAGCACCTCACGAGAGGGTCAGCGAAGCTAATATTCAATTTTCAATTATCAACTATCAATTGTCAACTATCACTGTCATAGTATCACAGGAGATTAAGGACGTATGTCCTCACTTTGTCGGAGCCTGCGTAGAAGCCACCGTCACCAACAGCCCTTATAGCGATGCGCTGTGGGCAAAGATTGATGCCTTGTGCGCCATGTATCGCAGCAGCCTCACCACGGAGTCCCTCAAGGATCTCACCAGTATCGCCGCCACCCGTCGCATATACAAGTCATGCGGCAAGGACCCCTCACGCTACCGCCCAGCCTCCGAGGCGCTGATACGCCGCGTGCTGCAAGGCAAGGCACTCTATCAGCTCAACACCCTCGTTGACCTTGTCAATCTGGCATCAATAGCCTATGGCTACAGCATTGGCGGCTTCGATGCCGACAAGTTCGAGGGCGACACCCTGACATTAGGCATCGGACGCGAGGGCGAACCCTACGAAGGCATCGGACGCGGCATGCTCAACATACAGGGACTGCCCGTATATCGTGATGCCATCGGCGGAGTAGGCACCCCTACCAGCGACAACGAGCGCACCAAGATCACCCCATCCACCCATCATCTCGTAGTACTCATCAACGGTTATGACGGTGACGAGCAGCGGGTAAGGGAAAATGCAGAGTATATCCAGGACCTGCTCCGCAGATACTGCAACAGCGACGGAGGCACATATCACATATACCGTTAACCTACCAACACCCCACTTCAGCTAAAAATTCCTCTTGCTGAATCGTTTTGCCATGCCTACAAGGGCTTTGAAACAACGTTCTGCGAGAAAAGCAAACAACCTGTTGCGCGTGGCAGGGCGGCCGTCATACATGCAGAATGGCACCTTATCCCATGGAAAACCGCTATCTTGTTCATAGCACTCTATCTCATTTATCACAAGATTGTCATACGAGTCCATCCGCAGCGTCAGTCTCGTCGTTGTAGCAGGCAATGTCGTTCCCTCCCCCTGAGCAGGCAGCCCTATCGTCACTACATTGCCATGAGTACATTGGCAGCGTGTTTCATCACCATTGTCCGTCTTGACGGTAACGACCTCCAGTGCTGAGTCGCTATTCTGGTATATCACGATATGCGAAAGGCGTACGGGCCTTTGAAACAGCAAGGAGACCGTAGGCAGTTTGTCCTCAGCGTCAGGAGTCCATCCCCTTGAGTGATGACACAAGTCATCAGAGAGAGAGTTTTCCGGAACCGCCAGCATGAAATCGTTCAAATACACGGCGTCACCCGACGACACTTCCACGCGTGCCGACAGCGCGAGGTTGCACGTGTTACGGTACCAATAGCAGCAGTCAGGGTTGGCTACCTTGGGGAAACGGTTCAGGGCACAATATCCCAACCGGCTGTAGTCGTTTTGCGTATTCTGATACCACAGCGCCTTAAACACAGGGTTCCGCCATAGCTTCAGCGACTGTGTCCTGTCGTCGCTCTTTACCCGTATGCGTTGCTTCCAGTCGTAAGGAAAACACTCCTCCTCTATCGTGCGTCCCTCCTCCAGCAAGACGCTTGTCGGCTTTACCGGCGTATCAAAGAAATCATGCGGACCAAACCATACGCCATTATAAGCAAAACCCTTCAGGATGATGGGGCGGTAGCTCTGATTCCATTTGAGTATCTCGCCCATGCACTCGTCAAACAGCAGCGAGACACATCTGTGATCGGGATGCCTGTCCAGGTCTATGCATATTATGAGGTCTGCCCTCTTTTCGAGCACCACGTCGCGCATGTCGTTTTTGTAGTTCTCGCGGGTATAAGCATGGTGCCTCCCCGTTCGGTCAAGGCAATACTCCCTCTCATCCCCGGCGACATACGTCTCCCTGTGCCCTGCATGCGACGTCGCCACCGCATTATCCCTCATGTCATACACATGAGTGCCCACATATGTGTCGCCATACCCTAAAAAAATCAGTTCATCATACCCGAACAACCCTTGTGTCTTCCTTGCCTCACTGATTCTCCGGGCAGCCCTTTCCCCCATATAGTCACCATTCGTGCATATCAGCACCGTAGTACGCACTCCACTGTCATGAAGCAGTCCCAACACCCCTCCCGCCAGATTTATCTCATCATCAGGATGGGGCACTATGATTAAAGCGGTTTCTACCATGCCGACAGCACTATGGTTTACGATTTCGTTTTTAGAAGAAGTCAAAGAAGTAGATGACGGCAACCTTGTTCGCATCCCTCATATTAGTCACACGACCGATATACGATCCGCCTTTATATACATCGCCATTTGATTTCACCTCGCCTACTCGGCTACCGCCGATATAGACGTCGCCCGAACTAACCTTGCCTATGTATCTGCCGTCCTTGTAAATCTCGTTACCGCTTATCTTGCCCTTGTAGCTGCCACCCACATAAATCTCGTTGCCCGAGAACTTACCCTTGTAGCTGCCACCCATATACACCTCATCGTTAGACTTTATCTCGCCAAACCTGCTGCCGCCGCGCCATAGTTCCATACTGCTGTTAGAACTGCTGCTACTGCTGCTCGAACTACTGCTTGCAGCCCTCGCAGCAGCCTCCTGACGAGCCTTGGCAGCCGCCAGGTCACGCTGTTTCTTAGCCTCTTTCCACTCAGTTATCTGTTTCTCAGAGATCAGCGACCCATGGAAAGTGAAAGCCACGAGCAAGGGGCTCACATGCGTTTCGTAGCCACCTATCGTAGTACCGTAGCTATAGGCGCTCAGCATATTCACCTCGCCTATTATCTCGCCATTTCTCACCACCTTGTTGGTCTGCGGATTAAACTTTATCGTTCCCAGGTTGGGCGACACTATGGTACCGTCGTTACTCATCTGTCCCACGTCAGTACCCTTCCTACTCTTCCATTTACCCGTGGCAGGGTCGAGTTTGTATATCACCTTCTGACCCGCATACGCGCCGTCGTCATAAGTCTGGTTGAAAGTTATCACAAGGCTTACGGGGTCCCACGTACCAATCTGCGTACCCTTCCATTTGATGGCGATAGGCGCCGTACCCTCAGCAGCAGGCTGTGGTATCGTTGGTGTGATGCTTGCCATCACCGCCTTTATCGAGTCGCGCTTGTGCTGGCGTATCTTATCCTCTTTCGCCTGTTGCTCCCTAAACTCCTCGTACTTATCCTGCTGTGTCTCCACGCCCACAGCCTTACGCACCTTGCGAGCCAGTTTGCCCAGTCCAAACTGTGCATCAGCAGGAGTGCTGAATGCAAACATGGCAGCCAGTGCCATCATCATATAAGTCTTTCTACGTTTCATAATAAAATCAGTAATTGTTCGGTCAATAATATCCTTTGGAGGACAAAAAATTGATTAAGCGAGGGCAGAGAACCTGCTCTCTATGCCGAGCGTGAAATTTTTATGCAAAGGTACAACATTTCCGCAAAATACACAACATTTTGCACCGCGTTTGGAAAACATATCCTTTTAGGGGCTAAAAGTTATCCTTTTGAGGGCTAAAACATATCCTTTTAGAGGCCAAAAGGATATGTTTTAGTAACTGCCTATATTTGTGATGGTTAGCACGCTGTCTTCAACACTTGGCTTTTTGCATTGCCGAACTGCTCCTGTCACATGCTATTTAACCGTTTTTACCGACTAAACATAATCAGCGTTCAAACCTTATAGTATAGAAACATATTGATACTGAAGCAATTAAAAACACTTTATTCATAAAAAACATGGGGGAATATTTACCTTAAGAATGTTTTTTATTATTTTTTTCGTACTTCCATAAAAAATGGCGAAGCGAACTTAGGTTGTTGAGACGACAAAGGAATTGTCACTTAATGACAGAAGATAATGTTATATCATAGCATCAGCATGTTGGAAGGTATGCATAGACGGCATAATGATAAAAGGGCGGACTTCACAGCCTGCCCTTTTATCATACAAAAACATTATGAACTTTATCTTATTAACAAAAGTGACCACGGATGGCACGGATGAACACTGATGCGAAGTACATGCCTCTCTATGCCAAGCGTGAAATCTTTTGCAAAGGTACGGCGATTTCATATAATACACAATACCTATTTTATGGTATTTTTCTCACGCTCAACAAAAGAAATAAATCACGTTTGTACCCACTTTAAAAAAAATGTAACTCTGACTCGTGCTGAGTCAAGTTACTCCGTCTCGACAAAAAAAGAAAGGAGTTTCTTTGTTTTGTGCTCGACTTTTCGTAACTTTGCACATAAATAGCACAAAAACAAGGTATGAAGACAAAGCACATTATGTTTACACCGTCAGGGGTATGCTCCAAGGCTATCGACGTAACGGCTGACGAGAATGGTATTATACAACAGGTGCACTTCGTGGGTGGATGCAACGGAAACCTGCAGGGTATCAGCAAACTGGTGACGGGACAGAAGATAGATGACGTAATAGAGAAACTGCACGGCATACGATGTGGCATGAAGACTACTTCGTGCCCAGACCAACTGAGCGAGGCACTGAAGACGCTGAGAGACTCCTGACAGCTAAGAAAAATGATAAGGTCAGCATATACCGTCATATTCATAACACTACTCCTAACTGGGTGCGGGCGCATAGGCAGTATGGTGGGCGTGATGGAAGAAAAGCCCTTCGGCGCATACCAAGACTCACTGAATGAGAACCGCATGAGGGGCGCTCTGCACGGGGTGACGGCGGCTGACTCGTCGGCATGGAAGGCGGACATCATGGTGAAGCACCGCTATGACAGCTTAGCCGACACGGCGGGCAAGGCACTGTGGGTGTGGTTTTCGGCTGAGGAGGGACTGTCTGACGATGCTGACGACTTCGTACGCTTCATGGAGGATGAGCTGCCACGCCACGGAATGGCGGTGGAGGCTTTCTGTCTGCCCGAGATAACGCAGGATGTGGCTACGGTGCGCCATCTCGCCTTTGACTCTCTCGGACTGGACATCAACGAGATACTGCCACGATTGGACTACAACCTCTCCAAGGCATACGTGAAGTATGTCACGGGCATGAGATACGGCTTTATGCAGCCTGCCAAACTCCTCAACCGTCTGTACCAAAAGACTAACGGGATGACAGGTGTGACATCGTACGCTCACCTCTATGACTACGCTACGGCGGTGCCTGACTATGGCGAGGCACTGGGCATGCTCTCGGCGGACAGCCGCATGGAGCACTTGCATGGCTCGATGCCTGCCTACACATCGCTGTACAGCGCACTGCAGGAGGAACTGACGGGCACCACCGACGGCGAGAAGCGATGGAGAATACTCACCAACATGGAACGATGCCGATGGAGGATAAAACATCCTGCGGCGGACGAGCGCAGAGTGATGGTCAACATACCGTCACAGTACCTGTGGGCGATAGCGCGTGACACGATGCTTACGATGAAGGTTGCCGTGGGGGCATGGGACACCAAGACACCACTACTGTGCAGCGAGATTGCGTACATGCAGGTGAATCCGGAATGGAGCCTGCCACCAAAGATAGCGGCATCGGACTTCACACGGCATGCGGGCGACTCGGCATGGTTTGCACGTCACCGCTACTTCGCCGTGCACCGCGGCACCGGCGATACCATAAACATAGCACACATGGGGGGCGAGAGTTTCAAAAACGCCGCGATACGCTTCGTGCAGCGTGGCGGACAGGGCAATGCGCTGGGAAGGATAGTATTTCGCTTCAGCAATAGTTTTTCGATATATCTGCATGACACCAACTCGCCAGGGGTATTCAGCCGTGACCGCCGCACGGTGTCGCATGGCTGCATACGTGTGGAGCGCCCTTATGACCTCGCCATATTCCTCCTGCCTGGCATAAGCGAGTGGACACGCGACTGCCTGCGCATATCGATGGACATGCAGCCTGAGACGGAGCGCGGCATGAGGTGGCTCGCCTCGCACCGTAACGAGCAGCGCCCCTACCGCCTGCTGACATACCACAAGATTTCTCCGCGCGTACCCATATTTATAATGTACTACACGATGTACCCTAATCCACAGACGGGGGTGATGGAGACGTTCCCCGACATATATGGCTACGACAAACCCGTTTACGAAAAGATACAATCTCTCTTCTGATAGAAAATGGCTAATTTGGAAGTAATGATATCACTGGTGGCTATCGTGGTCATCGGCTTCATTGCCGGCAAGGTGGGATATATGAATGAGGAGTTTGACAAGAAGCTCTCTGCCCTTATAGTCAACATCACATGTCCGGCACTGATACTGTCATCGACGATGGGAGACATCCTACCCGACCGCAACATGATACTGCCTCTGCTGGGCATAAGTTTTCTCACCTACATACTGCTGACGGGGGTGAGCCTTACCCTACCCCGACTGCTGACGCGCAGAAGGGAGGACATGGGCGTAGTGGGCTTCGCACTGATGTTTGGCAACGTAGGGTTCATAGGCTACCCTATAGTGGCGAGCATATTCGGCTATGAAGCGGTATTCTATGCTGCCATACTCAACGTGGCTAACACCTTTTTCGTGTTTACGGTGGGGAATATGCTGATTGCTAACGGGGACGATAACGTTAACGATAACCTTAACGAAAACGAAACGCTCCTTCGGAGCTACGAAAACCTGAAGAGAAAATTCAAGAAGAAGGTGCTGTACAGCACTCCAATGATTGCTGCCTACATGTCAATGATAATCGTGGCGGCGGGCATAAAGGGGATTCCTACGGAGATAAGCAAGACTCTCACCATGGTGGGCAACATCACCGTGCCGGGGGCACTGCTCATCATAGGTTCGACGATGGCACAGCTATCGGGCAAGTCGATGCTGGGCAACGTGACGGTGTATGCCACATCGGTATGCCGACTGGTGCTGATACCTGGTGCTCTCTACTTGTTGTTCAGCGCTATGGGATTCAGCGAATACGTGGTAAACATCAATACGGTGATCGTCGCCATGCCCGTAGCGACATACGGCACCATACTGTGCCTGATAAACGGCAAGGACACTACCCTGATGACGGAACTGACGTTTACCACCACGATAATGTCATTGCTGACCATACCACTGCTCTCGCAGTTTTTCTCATAAAAAGCCATAACCCTATAAAAAGGAACCCCTCCAAATCTCATAAGATTCAGAGGGGTTTCTTTAAGTCCCCCTATGCAGGGGGAATGAAGGGGCTTTTCTTATTCATCAAGAAGTATGCGCATCATCTCGATGGCAGACTTGGCAACTGGTGTGCCAGGTCCGAAGATAGCCGCCACACCAGCCTTGTAGAGGAAGTCGTAGTCCTGTGCAGGGATGACACCACCTGCGATGACCATGATATCCTCACGACCGAGTTTCTTCAGTTCCTCGAAGAGCTGAGGGATGAGAGTCTTGTGACCAGCAGCAAGAGATGAAACACCGATAATGTTGACATCATTCTCCACTGCCTCACGGGCAGCCTCTTCCGGAGTTTGGAAGAGTGGTCCCATATCAACATCGTAGCCACAGTCTGCATAGCCCGTTGCTACAACCTTTGCGCCGCGGTCGTGTCCGTCCTGTCCCATCTTTGCCACGAAGATACGAGGGCGACGACCAAACCTATCAGCAAACTGCTGAGTAAGTTGACAAGCCTTCTCAAAGTCCTTGTCGTTGTTTGTTTCTGATTTATACACGCCTGATATTGTTCTGATTACTGCCTTATAACGTCCTACGATCTTCTCGCAGGCATCACTTATCTCACCAAGGGTACAACGCACCTTGGCACACTCTACTGCTGCTGCAAGAAGGTTGCCTTCACCTGTCTCCACCACCTTGGTGAGAGCGTCGAGAGTCTCTTTTACCTTTGTCTCATCACGGTTAGCCTTGAGTTCTTTGAGAGCCTCCTCCTGCTGCTTGCGCACTGTGGTATTGTCAACCTCGAGGATGTCGATGGGGTCTTCATGGTCAAGACGATACTTGTTGGTGCCCACGATGGTCTGCTGACCAGAGTCGATACGAGCCTGAGTGCGTGCTGCTGCTTCCTCGATGCGCATCTTTGGCACACCTGTCTCAATAGCCTTTGCCATGCCGCCCAGTTCCTCAATCTCCTGAATGAGAGCCCATGCCTTGTGAACGAGTTCGTTGGTGAGATACTCCACATAGTAAGAGCCTGCCCATGGGTCTATCTCCTTGCACACCTTGGTCTCGTTCTGGATGTAGATCTGAGTGTTACGAGCTATGCGGGCGGAGAAGTCGGTAGGCAGTGCGATAGCCTCATCGAGGGAGTTGGTATGGAGCGACTGGGTATGTCCCAATACTGCTGCCATCGCCTCTATAGCAGTACGTCCTACGTTGTTGAACGGATCTTGCTCAGTGAGCGACCATCCTGATGTCTGGGAGTGGGTACGCAGTGCCATGGACTTGGGGTTCTTGGCTCCGAAGCTCTTGACAATCTTAGCCCACAACAGACGACCGGCACGCATCTTGGCAATCTCCATGAAGTGGTTGGTGCCAATAGCCCAGAAGAAACTGAGGCGTGGTGCAAAAGCATCTATGTCGATACCTGCATTGACACCAGCACGCAGGTACTCCAGTCCGTCGGCAAGGGTGTAGGCGAGCTCGATGTCGGCCGTGGCACCTGCCTCTTGCATGTGGTAGCCAGAGATAGAGATGGAGTTGAACTTAGGCATGTTCTGTGAGGTGTACTCAAAGATATCGGCGATAATCCTCATGGAGAATGCTGGTGGGTAGATATAGGTGTTGCGCACCATGAACTCCTTGAGAATATCATTCTGAATGGTACCAGCCATCTCTTCGAGTTTGGCACCCTGCTCCAGTCCTGCCACAATGTAGAATGCCATGATGGGCAGTACGGCACCGTTCATGGTCATGGAGACAGACATCTTGTTAAGAGGTATGCCATCGAAGAGCACCTTCATGTTCTCAACAGAACAGATGCTAACGCCAGCCTTACCTACATCGCCTACGACACGAAGGTTGTCGGGGTCATAGCCACGGTGGGTAGGGAGGTCGAAGGCTACGGAGAGACCTTTCTGACCAGAGGCGAGGTTACGGCGATAGAAAGCATTTGACTCCTCTGCCGTAGAGAATCCAGCATACTGACGTATGGTCCAAGGACGGAAGGGATACATCATGGAGTAAGGTCCACGAAGGTAAGGAGGTATGCCTGCCACGAAATCGAGATGTTCCATGCCCTCAAGGTCTTCCTTGGTATAGGCTGGCTTCACCTCGATATGCTCAGGAGTTTTCCACACATACTGTATATTGTTCTGCTTCTGCCAAGCAGCGCCGTCTTTCTTCTCTATGCCAGAGAAGATATTTATGTTTTTGAAATCTTTTCTTGCCATAGAGCTTTATTTTATACCTAATTTTTCGTTAAACATTTTGAGAGTCTCGAGCTGATTGACCTTAACATGGATGAAGTGCTCTATGCCAAGAGCCTTGAGGTCATCTGCACAGGCTGGGGCACCAGCAACAACAAACATAGCCCTGCCATCGAGATATTTGAAGGCAGCTGGAGCATATTCAGCGTATTCATCATCAGAAGAACAGATGACCACGATGTCGGCTCCAGCCTCAAGAGCAGCATCGATGCCCTCCTCGACCGTTGGGAATCCGAGGTTGTCAATAACCTTGTAGCCTGCACAGGCGAGGAAGTTGGTAGAGAACTGCGCACGAGCCTGACGCCATACCAAGTTACCGATGGTGAGCATAAAGGCAACAGGTTGCTTTGGAGCCTTCTCGGTAGCCAAGCGAAGAGTTTCGAAGTCGGCTGCCAGACGAGTAGTGTTAAGAGGCTGCTTACCCTCAGACTTCTCATTGAAGTTAGGGAACTGGTTAGTGCCAAGGATAAACTCACGACGCTGGGCGGCGAGAGTGTGACGTTTGTCGTTGGTGGCATTGATATCTTCCTGTACCTTGCCTGCCTTTACCATAGCGAGGAAACCGCCTTCGTCCTCTATGCTGAGGAAGAGTTTCCATGCCTCCTGAGCAATGTTGGTGGTGAGTTCTTCGATGTAGTAAGAGCCAGCACCTGGGTCAACAACAGTATTGAAATGGCACTCCTCTTTCAACAGCAACTGCTGATTGCGTGCTATACGCTCAGAGAAATCATCAGGGGTCTCGTAGGCAGCATCAAAAGGTGTCACCACGATGGAATGCACTCCAGCAAGGGCTGCCGACATGGTCTCGGTCTGTGAGCGAAGCAGATTAACATGGGCATCGAAGATGGTCATGTTGTACTCCGTCGTCACAGCATTGACGCACATCTGGCAAGCGCAGTCGCACTTGGGCTCGTACTGCTTCACTATCTGAGCCCAAAGCATACGTGCAGCACGGAATTTGGCAATCTCCATGAAGTAGTTTTCGGAGATACCCATATTAAACTTTATCTTCTTGGCAGCAAGCGTAGGTTCTACGCCAGCCTCGGTGAGCAGTTGCATATACTCATTACCCCAAGCGAGGGCATAACCCAGTTCCTGAGTGATGTAAGCACCACTATTGTTGAGGAAAAGTGAATTGACCGTTACACAACGGAAGTTAGGATAGTCCTTGAGGATATCAATTATAGGTGCAGCAAACTGTAGCACGCCTTCAGCATGGGTCTTGCCCTTGAGCATCTTCTCGATAGGGTCCCAGTCGATGGAACCCACGACCTTCTCCTTGTCGTAGCCTTTCTCTTCGAAATAGTCGGCAAGTATCTGTGCCAGTTCGATGCTACGACGCTTGCATGTGCTGAAATTTACTTCGACGATATCACAATAGATACCCTCGAGCAGTTGGGCGATGAACTCCTTGCTCACATTGTCTCGAGGAATGTCAAAACTGAGTGAGTCGATGCCTTTGTTGAGGACATCGAGAGCTTTAGCATTGGCCACCTTAGCATCAGTAGCATTAATCTCCTGACGTATGTACCATGTATTGTCGTCCTTCTTGTTGCCTCTGACATAGGGGAATTCACCAGGCATGGCATTGGGCGTGTCAAGTTTCTCTACATCCTCCCTGCGATAGAAGGGCTGAACATTAAATCCCTCAGGAGTACGCCATACGAGGCGCTTCTGAAAGTCTGCACCCTTAAGATCGACTTCTATCTTATCAAGCCATTCTTGGGTGGTAGGTGATTGAAACTCCGGAAAGAGTTTCTCCTTAGTGTTACTCATATTTTTCTTGTATCGTAATATATTGTTTAGATCGCAGCGAAAAGGGCATAATGCCCCTGTGGATTGCAAAGTTAATATTTTTTGAACATATGTCAAATAATTTCGCAGAATTTAATACACCTTATTAAAATAATTGATAATTGATAATTGATAATTGAAAATTATTTTGTAACTTTGCGTCTCAAAATACATTTCTCTCTATACAAGAGACACGCCAATGGACTGGTTACTAAATCTTTTCACCAACAACGAGAGTATGGCACATATTGCGATACTCTATGCTATCGTCATCGCTGTTGGCATATACCTGGGTAAGATAAAGGTGGGAGGTATATCACTGGGGGCCACCTTTGTGTTGTTTGCTGGCATCCTGGCTGGCCATGTAGGTTTCTCTGCCCCACTTCCTACTATCAACTTTGTGCAAGACTTCGGACTTATACTCTTCGTATTTATGATAGGTCTGCAGGTGGGACCAGGATTCTTCTCGTCATTCAAGGAGGGTGGCCTAAGGCTCAACGGTCTTGCCGTATCAATGATAGTGCTCAGCATCGCAGTGATGTTCGCCTGCTACTTTGCCTTTCTTGACACTGACAACCGTCACAACCTACCCATGATGATAGGCACGCTGTATGGTGCCGTGACCAACACGCCAGGTCTGGGTGCTGCCCAAGAGGCTCTGCAGTCAATAATGGGCAATGACACACCTGCCATAGCCAATGGATATGCCTGTGCCTATCCGCTCGGCGTAGTGGGCATCATAGGTGCCACGATAGCCATAAGGTATATATGCCGTGTAAAACTTGCCGAGGAAGAGAAAGACCTTGAGAGTCATGATACCGACCTGACACAAGTGCCACACTTGATGCATCTCATAGTACAAAACCAGTTTATAGCCGGACATACCATACTGGAGCTGCACGACTTTATGCGTCGCGACTTTGTATGCTCACGCATACTGCGCAACGGCGAACTGATATTTCCCAAGAGTGCCACCACGCTGGAGATGGGCGACAAGATATTTATAGTATGCTCAGAGGCAGACAAGGACGCCGTACAGGCTTTTATAGGCAAAGAGACCATCGTACCCGAGTTTGCCGAGCAGGAGAAGACAAAGCAGATGGTAAGCCGACGCATAGTCATCACCAAACCCGAGATAAACGGCAAGACACCCGCCAAACTCCATTTTGCCAGCGTATATGGCGTAAACCTCACCCGTGTGACACGTCAGGGCATGGAGATCTTTGCACGTCAGGACCTGCCCCTACAGGTGGGCGACCGCGTTATGGTTGTAGGCGACCAGGTGTCGGTAAACCGTGTGTCGTCAGTGTTGGGCAATGCAGTGAAACGCCTCGACACCCCCAACATAGCAACAATCTTCGTGGGTATAATACTCGGCATCATCCTCGGTAGCATACCATTCTCCATCCCTGGTACTCCCGTGCCCATCAAACTGGGTCTGGCAGGCGGACCGCTGATAGTAGCCATACTGATAGGACGATATGGATATAAGGTACACTTGGTAACATATACCACCACCTCTGCCAACCTCATGCTGAGAGAGATAGGACTGGTACTGTTTCTTGCCAGCGTAGGCATCAAGGCTGGTGCCAACTTTGTCAACACGGTAGTAAACGGCGACGGACTGCTGTACGTGATGACAGGTTTTCTCATCACTGTGATACCGGTACTCATCATTGGAATTATAGCACGCAAGGTATACAGATTCAATTATTTTACCATCATGGGATTGCTCGCTGGCGCCTCTACCGACCCACCGGCACTGGCATTTGCCAATGCCAGCTGTTCCAATGACGCACCATCTATAGGCTATTCTACGGTATATCCACTGAGCATGTTTCTCAGAATATTCACAGCACAGATGATAGTGATGCTATGCTGCGCATAAAATAATCTATTTTGATGAAGAGAGCAATAACGATAATGTTAAGTCTGGTGACCAGTATCATGATATTCGGTCAGGGTGCCAACAACATCAGGATTAACGAGGTGATGACAAGCAACCAGACGAGTCTGCAGGATGAGTTTGGCAACCGCAATCCATGGGTGGAGATTGTCAATACGGCATTTTCTACGTACAACATACGTGGTATGTTTATCACCACCGACCGCACCGTGCTCAATAAGTCGCTTACGGTGCCACAGCGCATGAGCCGCATGAGCATCATACCCAACGGCGATGCACGCACTAACCTCTCTGCTCGCCAGCACATAGTATTCTTTCTCAACAGCAATCATAATAAGGGACTGCTGCACCTCGATGCAAATGTGAGGAGCAACAAACCCGTGTGGATAGCACTATATGATGGCAATGCCATAGATCTCATCGACAGTGTCACCATACCCGTGATACCAATAAACACCTCATACGCACGTAAAAGCGATGGCGCTGACACATGGGTGATGAGGGATGCCGACCATGTGACACCAGGCACTGACAACTACATACAAGCATCAGAGACCAAGATACAAAAACTCAAGCGCGACGACCCTCACGGACTGGGTATCACGGCATTGTGCATGGGCATAGTATTCTTGTGTCTGGCACTTCTTTATGTGTTCTTCCTCGTATTCGGGTGGATAGCTGACCGCCGAAGCCGTATAGCATCGACACAACCCGTAAAACCCGTAGTCAAGACTGCCAAGAAGATAAACAAAGTGCGACACATGACGTCAAACATACTGCAGGAGGGACTGGAGATGAAAGGACGTGACAAGGAAATGTATGTGGCTGTTATATCTATGGCACTGAAACAGTATTTGGAGGATATACATGATGTGGAGTCAGGAGTGCTGACTATCAAGCCCGACCACTCATCGTGGGGAGCACACACCTCTTTTAATAATAACGTTAATCATAACACTAACCATAACCTTAATCATAACCCTAAGCATATAAAATAACAGTATCAAAAAAAATGGCAAAATACGAATATAAAATACAAGGTGTAGACTACACGGTAGAGATAGAAGAGGTAGAGGGCACACAGGCTAAGGTAAGCGTCAATGGCATAAAGTTTGATGTCGAGATGAAGACCCCAATCTCCACTGGCAAGCGCATAAGCAAACCCGCAGCAGTGAAGCCCGTAGCGGCTCCAGTGAAGGGCGATGCTCCCAAGGCTGCAGACAAGCCAGCTCCCGTACAGGCTGGCGAGGGCACAAAAGTGCTATCACCACTGCCTGGTATTATAACAGGCGTAACAGTAAAGGTGGGTGATGCCGTAGCAGTAGGTGACACCGTCGTGGTGCTCGAAGCCATGAAGATGCAGAACAACATAGAGGCTGAGACTGCAGGCACCGTGACAAGTGTGATGGTCAACGTGGGCGACTCCGTAATGGAGGGTACCGTCCTGGTAACTATAGCTTAACTCCTTTAACTCCTCAAATAGATGAGCATAGGCGAATTTATCATAAGCAATTTCAACGACTTCATAAGTTACACAGGCTTTGCCAACACTGAGGTAGGCAATGTCATCATGATATGTGTGGGAGCATTGTTTGTGTGGTTGGCAATAAAGAAAGACTTTGAGCCCCTCCTACTCGTACCTATAGGGTTGGGCATAATACTCGGCAACATACCGTTCAAGGGTGATGCCGGACTGGAGATAGGACTGTACGAGGACAACTCAGTACTCAACATATTCTATCAAGGCGTGAGACAGGGATGGTATCCCCCACTCGTCTTTCTGGGCATAGGAGCCATGACCGACTTCTCGGCACTCATAGCCAATCCCAAACTCATACTCATCGGAGCAGCAGCACAGTTTGGCATCTTTGGTGCATACATGATAGCCCTGCTGCTGGGTTTCGAACCCAATCAGGCGGCTGGCATCGCCATAATAGGTGGTGCTGATGGTCCTACGGCAATCTTCCTTTCCAGCAAACTGTCGCCCAACCTCATGGGTGCCATCGCCGTGTGTGCCTACTCATATATGGCTCTCGTGCCTGTGATACAGCCAGTAGTAATGCGACTGCTCACCACCAAGAAAGAGCGTCTCATCAAGATGAAGCCTGGACGTAAGGTGTCAAAGACAGAGAAAATTCTCTTCCCTATCATAGGCCTGCTCCTCACCACCTTCATCGTACCGTCAGGTTTGCCATTGCTGGGCATGCTGTTCTTTGGCAACCTGCTCAAGGAGAGTGGCAAGACCGACCGTTTGGCAAAGACTGCATCGTCATCACTCAACAATATCGTAGTGGTGCTGCTGGGACTTACCGTAGGATGCTCTACGCAGGCAAGCGAGTTCCTCACCCTCAACACTATCAAGATATTTGCTATCGGTGCCTTGGCATTTATCATAGCAACGGCAAGTGGTGTCATCTTCGTAAAACTGATGAATATTTTCCTCTCTAAGGACAACAAGATAAACCCACTGATAGGCAATGCTGGTGTGAGTGCCGTGCCTATGGCAGCACGCATATCCAACAACCTCGGACTGGAGTACGACCGCCACAACTTCCTCCTTATGCATGCTATGGGACCTAACGTAGCGGGCGTCATCGGAAGTGCCGTGGCGGCAGGCACACTGCTGGGCTTCCTGACAAATTAACGAATTGTCATATTGACAAATTAACAAATTGACTATAGATACTATAGGAACTATAGGAACTAATAGGTAATATATAAAAAAATAACGAAAACCAAATAACAACCAAAACAATGAAGATTTCACGTATTGACCACCTTGGCATAGGTGTAGAGAGCATCGAGGCTATGCTCCCCTACTTTGAGAATGTCCTCGGACTGAAGTGCTACGCAGTAGAAGAAGTCGCAGACCAGAAGGTTAAGACCGCCTTTCTAAAAGTTGGCGAAGTAAAGCTTGAGCTCCTCGAGCCAACATCTCCCGACTCACCCATAGCAAAATGGTTGGAGAAAGGTGGTAAGGGCGTACATCACGTTGCCTTCGCAGTAGAGGATGGTGTAGCAGAAGCTCTCGTAGAGTGCGAGGGTAAGGACATACGCCTCATCGACAAGACTCCACGTCCAGGCGCTGAGAACATGATGATAGGTTTCTTGCACCCCAAGTGCACAGCAGGCATCCTTACTGAGCTCTGCGAACCTAAGAAGTAAACATTCACCTCCACTCCGCAATGCCATTGCGGAGTATAAACTTTCAACCTTCAATTTTCAATTAGAAAAATGTCTATACAATCCGAAAAAATCAAGAAACTGATAGAAAAGCGTGAAGAAGCACGTCTCGGTGGTGGTGAAAAAGCTATCGAGAAGCAGCACGCACGAGGTAAATACACTGCCCGCGAACGCATCAACATGCTCCTTGACGAAGGTTCGTTTGAGGAGTATGATATGTTCAAGCTCCATCGTTGTACCAACTTTGGTATGGAGAAGAAGCAGTATCTCGGTGATGGCGTAGTGGTAGGCTCAGGCACCATCGATGGCCGTTTGGTATATGTCTTCGCACAAGACTTCACCGTCAATGGCGGTTCACTCTCCAAGACTATGTCAGAGAAGATCTGCAAGGTGATGGATATGGCAATGACCATGGGTGCTCCCTGCATCGGCATCAACGACTCTGGTGGCGCACGCATTCAGGAGGGTATCGATGCTCTTGCCGGCTATGGTGAGATATTCGAGCGCAACATCCTCGCATCAGGAGTAGTACCACAGATCTCCATGATCTATGGTCCCTGTGCAGGTGGTGCTGTTTACTCCCCTGCCCTCACCGACTTCACCCTTATGATGGAGGGCACGTCATATATGTTCCTCACTGGTCCTGCGGTGGTAAAGACCGTAACGGGTGAGGATGTCGATGCCGAGCATCTCGGCGGTGCCAGCGTACATGGCTCCAAGTCGGGCGTCACCCACTTCACTGCCAAGACAGAGGAGGAGGGCATCGAGATGATAAAGACACTCATCTCATATATCCCTTCCAACAATATGGAGGAAGCTCCACGCAAGGAGTGCACCGACCCCGTATCACGCCTTGACGACTCGCTCAACGAGATTATCCCCGAAGATCCCAACCAGGCATACGATATGTACAAGGTCATCTCTGCCATCGTTGACGATGGCGAGTTCTTCGAGGTACAGCCTAAGTTTGCCAAGAACATCATCGTGGGCTTTGCACGTTTCAATGGTCAGTCAGTAGGTATCGTGGCAAACCAGCCATCAGCATATGCTGGCGTGCTCGATGTCAATGCCTCACGCAAGGGTGCACGCTTCGTACGTTTCTGCGATGCCTTCAACATCCCTATCGTGAGCCTCGTTGACGTACCAGGCTTCCTCCCTGGCACAGGTCAGGAGTACAATGCTGTCATACTGCATGGTGCCAAACTGCTCTACGCCTATGGTGAGGCTACAGTGCCCAAGGTTACGGTGACACTGCGCAAGTCATATGGTGGTTCACACATCGTGATGGGATGTAAGCAGCTGCGTGCCGATATCAACCTCGCATGGCCATCAGCCGAGATAGCAGTGATGGGTTCTGCAGGTGCCGTAGCAGTGCTTCAGGCTAAGGGTGCCAAGCAGGTTAAGGAAGAAGGTGGCGATGTCAAGGCATTCCTTGCCGAGAAGGAGGCAGAGTACTCCGAACTCTTCGCCAACCCCTATCAGGCTGCAAAGTATGGTTATATCGATGACGTCATCGAACCCCGCAACACTCGTTTCCGCATCTGCCGTGCTCTGGCACAGCTTGCTACCAAGCGTCAATCACTGCCTGCCAAGAAGCATGGATGTATTCCTATGTAAGGCAAACTATAGTCCCTATAGTTACTATAGCTACTATATAAAACATAGAAAAAAAATGAATAACGAAGTTTTTGCAGCCATTGCTATGGCGCTTCACGATGCTCAGGGATATAACATGCACGATAGCGAGTCAGGCACACTCACCATCACGCAGCACGACACCGAGTGGGCATCCAAACAAGCAAAAATAACACAGTTACGATGAAAGAATATAAATATACCATCAGTGGCAAGGAGTATGCTGTCACCGTCGGCGAACGCAAGGATGGCGTGACTGCCGTCACCGTCAATGGCGAGACATACGACGTGATGCTCGTCCCCGAACCTGTGAAAGAGAAGAAAGTAGTTGTGTCAGCACCTGCTGCCAAGCCACAGTCGGGCGAGAAGGACGACCTGCAAGATGCACTGCGCTCACCACTGCCAGGCACCATTGTCGATATACCAGCAAAGGTAGGACAAGATGTAAAGGAAGGCGACACCCTCGTGGTACTCGAAGCCATGAAGATGAACAACAACCTCACTGCCGAGCGTGATGGCAAGGTGAAGGCGATACTCGTCAGCGAAGGCGAGGCAGTAAAGGAGAATACTCCGCTTGTCACCTTTGAGTGATAAGAGATTAGAGTAATCTGCAATAAAAACGTTAACAATCCGTAAACTATTGGCCTCATTGTCCGTAGTTTGCGGATTTTTTTGTAACTTTGCACGACTGTTTATGGTGCACTGTCCGTATAGTCACCACATCAACACTACTTACACTGACAATGAAGAAAATACTTTTCGTAAATCAAGACACCGTGCCCTACGTAGAAGAGACGTACCTCGCCAAGATGGGCATGACAGCTCCCAACAAACTGCAGGAAAGCGGCAACGAGATGCGCATCTTCATGCCTAAATGGGGTAACATCAACGAACGTCGTGGCCAGCTCCATGAGGTGATACGCCTTTCAGGGCTCAATATCACCATCAATGAAATCGACCACCCCCTCATCATCAAGGTGGCAAGCATCCCCCAGACCAAGCTGCAGGTATATTTCATCGACAACGAAGAGTTTTTCTCACGCAAGGCGCAGACCGTCGATGCTGACGGCAAGCCCTTCGGCGACAATGGCGAGCGTGCCGTATTCTTTGCACGTGGCGTCATCGAGACCATCAAGAAGTTGCGTTGGGTGCCCGATGTCATAGTATGCAACGGATGGATGGCAGCACTCTTGCCACTCTATGTCAAGCAGGCATACAAGGACGAGCCAGCCATCTCTGGTGCCAAGATTGTCACTGCCATATACAATCAGAGTCCTGACCAGATTATGGAGAGCATCCTCAAGGACAGTCTCCTGTACAAGGACGTCACAAAGCAGTTCCTCGACAACTACAAGGACAGTATCGACGGCATGGAGCTTGCCAAGATTGCCATCGACAATTCTGACGGCATCATAGCAGCACAGGCTGACAGCAACGAGGCAGTGATGAGCTATGCCCGTGAGGCTGGCAAGAAGATCCTCGAATATTCTGGTGAAGACAATACAGCCGCTTACACCAAGTTCTTCGACACGCTGTAGTCCTTATTCCCCTCCCCTATTTTTCGCAGGTTTTATGAAAAAGATTTTTTTCCTTACACTCATAACAACCCTTCTCCTTATATCGTGCGATGACAGTACCGACGGACTGGGAGGCTCACTCACCGATGTAGCCGACAATGTCGAGTTCTACACCAATGAGTTCAATGTCTCTTCCACATCCGTCAAGGGTGCCTCACTCGGCGACATCAACGCACGTTCCAACTACACCTACCTTGGCAAGATGTACGACAGCGAGACTGGCTCGTACATCACTGCCGACTTCATGACGCAGGTGATACCCCTCAGCAATCAGTTTCTCAAGTCATTCAATGCCGTATCGATGTTTTCCCACATCGACTCCATCGTCGTATATGACGACAATGGCACACTGTTGCCCATCGGCAAGGACCTCAGCGACGAGGTGCGACAGAAGAAGATGCAGTACCTCAAAGCTGACTCCTGCTATCTCACATTCTATGTAGCCGACTTCGATGGCGACAGCACAGCACAGATGTCACTTGCCGTCAAGGAGCTCAGCCAGCCCTACGTAGAGTCTAAGGACTACTCCATCAGTTTCAATCCCGAGGCAGAAGGCATGATACGTACCGATGCAGGTGCCGTCAATGCCCTACGCACCTACTCCATCAAGAATATGGTCGTAGAGGGTACGGCAAAGACCACCCAGCACAGCCATTACATCAACATACCGCTCAATAAGCCATATACCGGACGTGACGGCAATACCTACTCCAACTACGGCACGTACCTCATGAAGCAGTATCTCGATGAGAATGCCGCCTACCACAGCGGTTACAATACTCAGGTCACCTTCCTCAAGGAGCTGTGCCCGGGCTTCTATCTCAAGCATATCGGTGGCGAGGGGGCTTTGTCAAACATCACCGCTACATCACTCACCGTGTACTACCGCTTAAGCTACCCCTCATCACAAGACCCTACCGCCATACACAATGTGCAGGCACTGTTCACGGGTACCGAGGAGAGCATACAGCACTCCGCCATCACCGACAGCAGCATCGATAACCTCGTCAGCACTGCCAACAGCTCAGATGCATACACCTATGTCAAGAGCCCTGATGCCATCTACACCCAGTTGACCTTCGATGTAGCATCCATCATGAAGGACCATGAGAACGACTCTTTGAGCACCGTGCGCATCTTCCTGCCCTGCCTCGACAATTTGAGAGACGGTGACTACGCTCAGTCACCACCTGCCACGTTGCTCATGGTACATGCCGACTCGCTGAGCCGTTTCTTCAGCGAGAAGCAGGTGAGCGACAACAAGACATCATACCTCGCCTCCTACTCCTCAAGCGTTGGTGGCTACACCTTCAACAATATCTCCTCACTCGTGGCAAAGATGTACCGTGAGTGGCAGAAGTCAGGCAAGACGATAGAGGAGTACTCAGCCGACGAGCAGACCAAAAACTGGAATAAGGTGTACCTCGTACCTGTCGAGACCACCTACACCACCATCACCACCAGTTCTGTGCTCACCAAGGTGAGCCACTCTATGGCACTCGAGAGTTCACGCCTCAAGATGGGCACCGCCGACAATGGCGCCATCAAGGCAAGCGTCATCTACACCCGATATAAACAATAGCCCCCTATGGCCGACAACTATCTCGAAAACCACTACGAGGAGTACCTCAAGCGCAAAGCTGAGTGGGAGAAGAAAAAGAAGAAAACCAAGCGTTAATAATAATAAGCTATAGTTACTATAGTCACTATAGATACTATAGTCCCTATAAAAAGATAAAACAACAAAAAAATATGATAAACATAACCTTCCCCGATGGCTCTGTACGCCAGTATGAAAGCGGCGTCACAGGCATGCAGATAGCAGAAAGTATATCACCCGCCCTGGCACGCAACGTTGTGGCGTGTGGCATAAACGGTGAGACCACCGAACTCAACCGTCCCATCACAGAGGATGCCACCATCGCCCTCTACCGTTTTGAGGACGAGGAGGGCAAGCACGCCTTCTGGCACACCTCTGCCCACCTCCTTGCTGAGGCACTGCAGGAGCTCTACCCTGGCATACAGTTTGGCTTCGGCCCAGCTACCGAGAACGGCTTCTTCTACGATGTCCAGCTCCCTAACGGCGAGATGATCAAGGAGGGCGACTTCAAGCAGATAGAAGACAAGATGCTCGAACTCGCTCGCAAGGACGAATCCGTAGTGCGCCGTGAAGTGGCTAAGGCTGACGCCATCTCACAGTTCAAGGCACAGGGTCAGGAGTATAAGGTGGAGCACATCGCTGAGGACCTTGAGGACGGTTCTATCACTACCTACACCCAGGGCAGCTTCACTGACCTTTGTAAAGGTCCGCACATTGTTTCCACAGGCATCATCAAGGCTATCAAGCTCACCTCTATCGCAGGCGCCTTCTGGCGTGGCGATGCAAGCAAGGCACAGCTGCAGCGTCTCTACGGCATCACCTTCCCAAAGAAAAAGATGCTCGACGAGTACCTCGTCATGCTTGAGGAGGCAAAGAAGCGCGACCACCGCAAGATAGGCAAGGAGATGGAACTCTTCATGTTCTCCGAGCGCGTGGGCAAGGGCCTGCCAATATGGTTGCCAAAGGGCACCGACCTCCGTCTGCGCCTGCAGGACATGCTGCGCACCATACAGAAGCGTTTCGGCTATCAGGAGGTTATCACCCCCCATATCGGCTCCAAGAACCTCTACGTCACCTCAGGCCACTGGGCACACTATGGCAAGGACTCCTTCCAGCCTATCCACACACCAGAGGAGGATGAGGAGTATATGCTCAAGCCAATGAACTGCCCTCACCACTGTGAGATATTCGCTTCTAAGCCACGTTCTTATCGTGAGCTCCCATTCCGCTGTGCTGAGTTTGGCACCGTATATCGCTATGAGCAGTCAGGCGAGCTCCACGGACTCACTCGTGTGCGTTCCTTCACTCAGGACGATGCCCACATCTTCTGTCGTCAGGACCAAGTGAAGTCAGAGTTCCTCCGTGTGCTCGACATCATCCAGGCAGTATTCTCCATCTTCGGCTTCAAGGACGAGCAGGTAGAATTCCAGATTTCCCTCCGCGATCCTAACGACAAGGAGAAATACATAGGCACCGACGAGCAGTGGGAGTCAGCCGAGAAGGCAATCATCGACGCATGCGCCGACCGCGGACTCAACGCCCGCACCGAGACAGGCGAGGCAGCCTTCTATGGTCCAAAGCTCGACTGTATGGTAAAAGACGCCATCGGACGCCGTTGGCAGCTTGGCACTATTCAGGTTGACTACCAGTTGCCTAACCGCTTCGAACTCGAATACACCGCTGAAGACAATACCAAGAAGCGTCCTGTCATGATACACCGTGCACCGTTCGGTTCCATGGAGCGTTTCACCGCCGTACTCATCGAGCATACTGCAGGCCACTTCCCACTCTGGCTCACCCCCGAGCAGGTCGCTATCCTGCCTATCTCTGAGAAGTACAACGACTATGCCGAGCAGGTACAAGACTACCTCGCTACCGTAGGCGTACGCGCCGTAGTAGATAATCGCAACGAGAAGATAGGCCGCAAGGTGCGTGACAACGAGATCAAGCGCATCCCTTACATGGTCATCGTAGGCGAGAAGGAACAGGCAGACGGCACTGTGGCTATGCGCCAGCAGGGTGGCGGCGAGCAGGCTGTCATGACTATGCAGGAGTTTGGCTCACGCATCAACAGCGAAGTCGCTGAGCAGCTCTCAGCTATGAACATCCGTCCACGTGACTGAGCGAAAGTATAGAGTATAGAGTATAAAGTATAGAGGGCGCCCTTGGCATCAGCCAGTGGCGCCCCGTTTTTTTGTGTGGGGTGAGTAGTCTGACCACGGATAGCACGGATAGACCGGAGTCGCTCTTGTCAGAGCGAGACTCGAACGTGATGAGCGAACCTGCCCATGGGGCACTCAAAGTCAGGCACAGGAATTTTATGGGTGAACAAACTTTTTTTCAAAAAACTTTGCAGTTTCAAAATAATAATGTAATTTTGCAACAAAAGATATAAGAAGAGATATGTGTACAGTAACATTATCATATAACAAAAACGACGAGACAGCCATCAAAAGCCTTGCAACCCTGCTTGCAACGGGACACTTTGTACAGTTGGATGCTGAGGATGATTTGGACATAGACTATTCCGATCCCTCGCTGTTTGAAGAAGACCCTAACATTCCAATTATTGACAGGGACCTGACCGTTGAGGAATTTAGAAATTTGCTATTAGAGGATATAAAGAAGATTTACGCTGAGAAAAATGCGATATAAATACAATATCCGTCCTCTGGCAATGCATAAGATTAGGACATTTTACTGGCACGTGCTAATAAAATATTCTAACACTAATTCTTATTCAGACATGGTAAGGTATATCAACAATGTGATTGATGCTGTTTACGGAATTGAACGCACCCTCATACGTCGAAAGCCGACAATTAAACGTTGGCAAGGCTATCACATGGCGCATGCAGGTGTTTGGTACTACGCATATACTATTGATGGTGATACGATAACCATTCACGATGCCTGCCATCAGCAGAACATGCATTAACATATTACACACTGACTTATAGACCGAAAAAGTTCGCAAATTGAACTTTTTCGGTTTTTTCTTTGCAGTTTCAAAATAAATATGTATCTTTGCAGTGCATATTGGTGTAAAGTGTCCATATCGATGGGCAGTGGCCGTATGCAGAGAGGACTTCAACCAGCCCACGGGAGGGTGGGGTCCATTACATATTGGAAACGAGGCACCGCCACGTGTTGGCACCGCCTCAAAAGGCGTTTTCTAACGTTACTGTCTGTCGAATTCAAACTTCGCAACTTTGAACTAGAGTACAGCGGTAATGCAACGGGAAGCGTCTGCGCAGGATGATTATATCCTTAGCCGAGCGTGTACCCTATTATATAAATAAGGTGTACCCAGTCGGCACATAGTGCATATAGTCTCTTGGCGTGGGCTGGCTTGCGTTGCTTATCCTTACTCTAGGGGCAATGCGAAGGCCTGAATTCGGGGATAAGCGCGGAGGAAACAACTCCCACGCTTTTTTTGTTTCCACACATCATCACCACCATTACTGCTGAACAGGGAGTTTTCAGGGCAGCCGCTATCGAGGCTATGCCTTGCGCTGCTGTGGGTATAAGTCATGAGAAAAAGAGTAGCGTAGCATACCAGATCTATTGTGCGTCAACGCGAAATTTCTAAATTTTCCCAAATGTCATCTCTCCCTGCCCGTGAGAGTAGGGAGAGGCTTTAGGAACTTCCAGTCTCGTTCTTTAGAGGACGGACGTAATATATACATTATACATGTGCGCGCAAAGGCATGAAACAGAAATGGCAACACAGGAGATAAAGGACATAATTGAAAAAATCATTACTGACGCTTTCAAGAGAGTGCAGAATGCCTATGCTCATCATAGGGAAGGCTATTCAAGTATTCCGTTGGAGGACAATAATCCTTCAACACTCTTGGTGTATCCCCAACGCTCTCATGGTTCATCAGCACCTAACTCCTACTATACTCGTGTAAGCAGCGAACAGGAAATGCGCTTTGCTTTCGTGGAAGCTTTCGAGGACTATTTCGAAAACAAGGAGAAAAAGCTCTGCTTTTCAGTTGAAACGCCGACTGTAGAGAGATATGGCTTCTCAAAAGGTCAGTTGAAAACATATCAGAGTTCCGACAAGCAAGGGCGTTCAGGTAATTTCGACCTCGTAGTTCATGATGAGAATTTGAATAGGGTATGCCTGATAGAATTCAAATGCAACTACCCAGGAAACGAGAAAGCTGAAGAAGGCAAGAGATACCGAGAAATACAAAAGGACTTCGTAAAACTTGCCAACCCGAAAGAAAACAAGGTGATAAATGAGAACACTGGAGAAACAGAGGATTCTATCAGATATTTTGTCCATACAGTCATATCTTATGATGATAAGCAAAAGATAGAAAATAGACTAAAAGAAGCTTATGACGTAATAGATAGTGTAATAGGCAAAGATGCAGTTCCTATCAACTACGTTCTCTACTCTCTATGCAGGGATGATGAGAATGACAACCAATATATTGCGGCAGACCTCTCGCCAAGTGGTGAAATAGGAAAAAATATCGCCCCAAATGCAATTTCACTCCACTGGTATGACGAGCAGACAAAAGAGATAAAACCATAGACCTCGTTACTAATAAATGCAAGCGTAAGCGTGTGAAAAAATAACAAACAAAATAACCAATTTATTTATTAACTAAATTTTTAACAAACATGAAAAAACTATTATCTCTTTTTATGCTCCTCGTGGCGATAGTTACGGGAGCACAAGCTGCAGAAGTGACTCTTGTTGAGTATGACATGAGCCAGAAGGCATTCACAACAGGAGCATCTGCTGTTACAACCAATAATGTTTCAATTGGTAGTAGCAGTGTGAAGATTCATACAAACACTGATGCTGTTTATGGTATCAGCTTTGGCAGTTCTATTAAACCCGATGGCACTGCGAACTATCTGAAGCTTCAACCAACAGATGGCTTTAAGGCTGGTGATATTATCACCATTGCAGGTGTGTTTAACAACAGTGATGACACAAAACAGGCTGCGATAGGTATTTATTATTTTGACAACGATAATGAAGGTGCTTTCACTCAGCTTTTCCTGACCACTAACTTTATTAACGGCAGAACAAATGCAAATGATCCAACAGCAGAGCAGTTTACGCTCACAAAAAATGTTGACGCACTCTACTTTGGTCGACAAGGCAATACTGGAACACATGTTCTTACGTTAAAAGTAACACGTGACGACAGCCGTTCTGAATCAGACCTTTCAGTAAGTACATCAGCAAGTGTGAATATGAACGAAAATACAAATGTTGTATATACCACTTCTTCAACAGGTACAGTAAGTGTCGAGTCTGCTGATGAAACCATTGCTACAGCTACTGTTGATGAGACAACAAAGACCATCACCATCACTGGTGTTGCTGCTGGTACAGCTAATATCACTGTGTCTCAAGCAGCAGATGATAGTTATGTTGCCGGTGAGGCGGTTATTGAAGTTGAAGTTATTGACCCAGCAGCTCCAGTAGTTCTCGTAAACTGGAATACAAAAGGTAACTTTACATACACTAATTCAGAGACAGGTACAGTAAAGGTTAAGACTAATACAACCACCATAGATGGAATAAAATTTAGTAGCACTACTACTGAGACTGAAGGTGTATATGATAAAGTCGTAGCAGTGACTGTTGATGGCGGCTTCAAAGCTGGCGATGTGGTAACAATAGCAGGTTGCTATAACAATAGTTCAGAGAAAGATGCTTTTCTCGGTATTTCTACTGATACCGAAGGAAAGGAAGTTGCAATTTCTGATGCGCTTATAAATGGTCGCCTTGTAGACGATGATCCAACAGAACTGGTATATGTACTTCAACAGGATGCTTCTGTAATCTATATAGGTCGCGCAACGGGCTCTGCTACCACATCCTATGCAACAAAGATTATTGTAACGCGTGCTCCCGCCGGTGCTACCGAGACCATCTCTATCCCAGAGGCAGGTGTACTGACATACGTTACACAGAACCCAGTTGACTTCTCTTCTATCGACGGTACCATCAAGGCATACGTTGTAACAGCAACCAGCACTACATCTGCAACAACAGCTGAGGTAGCTGCAGTACCAGCAGGTACTCCTCTCCTCAT
>JAFXZF010000057.1 GCA_017541365.1 Prevotella sp. | reverse complement strand
CTCGGCATAAGTCTCTCAGCCGTAAACAAGCACTTAGTGCAAGGAATGAAAAAACTGCGTCAAACTTTTAACCGCAAAGAAGCATGAAAAAAGAAGAACAAATCAGAATGCTCCTAAATTCAGAGCAATATACAGAAGAGCAACTTGATAAGATGCTCGAAGATTCCCACATCCCTGCCCCTAATGTGGATAAGGAGTGGCAACGTTTCAAGACAAAGACACAGGCTAAACAGTCAAAGCAGCATAGAAGCAAGCCTATGCAATGGGCTGCCACATTAGCCATCCTTGCCGCACTCTCCGGTATTTCATACGCCGCTATCTCTCACTTCGTATCTGCAAAAGAAGATACAAATGTAACGACAACAACTGTGGTGGATGAAAAAGAGACTGCCGTTAAGACTGCAAATGTAGAAGAAAAGACAGACACCGTAAGGACTGCCCAGAACTTCAACAACGTGCAGTTGGAAACAATCATGAATCAGCTGAACAAGGACTTTGGCGTCAAGGTGGTATTCAACAACGAGAATGCCCGCAAAATACGCCTATACCTGTCATGGGAGGCAGACGACAAGCTACAGGATATTGTAAACCGCATCAACCACTTTGAGAAAGTACACCTAACTCTTTCCGACGAAACTATAACCATAGAGTAGCGAGCGGCCTCTCCCCCCGCCCTCTCCCGTAGAGAGGGAGCCGGAAGGCGAAAGGGGAATATAGGTAATTCGTAATTTGTAATTCATAATTCGAAACTAAGTATGTCTTTCACTATAAATACAATCAAGAAACTCTCATTTTGGGGGTTAGGGGGCTTAATATTCCTATTCCTTTTTGCCTCCTCCACAGCAAGGGCACAATCCCTGACACATACATTCAGGAACACGTCGCTCTCCGACGCGCTCATCTGGATTGATAATGCTCAGAGCTATTACAAGATACATTTCATATTCGATGAACTGGAGGACTTCACCGTTACCACATCCATACGTAATGCCTCTGTTGAGGATGCCGTAAGACAGGTTATCGGTTTCTACCCTATGCACACCACCTTCGAAAGAAAGGATATCTACATCGAGTGCGTACAGAAGTCTGGTACCAAGCTCTCCGGTCACATCGTTGATGAAAAAGGCGTTCCGATGCCTTTTGCCAATGTATCACTTCTGTCTGTTGCCGACTCCTCCTTCATCACTGGCGGCGTGAGCAACGAGAATGGTGATTTCGTCATTCCTTGCCAGATGAAGCACATCATAGCCAAGATTAGCACCATAGGCTACAAGACCGTAATACGCAATGCTGCCGTGGGCAAGATGGGCACTATCACCCTCCAGCCTGAGACCTACACAATCAAGGGCGTGGAGATCAAGGGCGAGATTCCACAGTATAAGATGGTGACTGGCGGAATGGCTGTCGATGTGCAGCACTCCGTACTTCACGACGTAGGCACAGCCGATGACCTCCTATCTATGATTCCTATGGTTCAGAAACGCGATGGCAAGTTCGAGGTTCTCGCAAAGGGCGAGCCTGAAATCTACATCAACAACAAGAAGGTGACTGGTGCAAACGAACTGAAGATGCTGAAATCCGCCGACATCAAGAATGTGGAGGTTATCACCGCTCCGGGTGCCAAGTATAACGCAGAGGTTAATGCGGTAATCCGTATCAAGACCTTGAAGCCACAGGGCGATGGTTTCAGCCTTTCTCTCTATAACCAGTCACGCCTCAACAACAAGTGGTATAACTATGACGACCTCACCTTGAAATACCGCACCAACGGACTGGAGGCCTTCGCCAACGTAGCCCTCGACAACGGCAACTACAGTACAGAGCAAGATGTTGACCAGGAAATCCATATCAGCAAAGATCTGTTTAATGCAAAAGCGATACTTCCAGTAAGAAGCACATGGACTACGCTCTATTACAAGGCAGGTCTCAGCTACGACTTCAATACTGACCACTCCATCGGTTTCAGCATCTCTTCACAACATATCTTCTCCAGCATTTTCAAAACCGATATGGAGCAGCACTATACGAAGAACGGAGCGTTCTATGGTGACGTGTTTCTGGAAACTGATATCCGCGAAAAGAACAAACCTGTATGGGAACTCAACTCCTACTATGTAGGCAAGGTGGGCAAGTTAGGTATCGACTTCAATGCCACCGTTCTGCGTAATTGTTCAGAGAACATTAACTATCAATACGAGCATAGTGAGGAACTCGGTAGCCGTCCTATCACCACCACCACCGACGACAAGAGCACTATGGCAGCAGGCAAGCTCGTGCTGACATATCCTGTTTGGAAAGGTGAGCTAACTGGCGGTTCAGAGGTTACGAGCACACAGAGGCACGGCAACAACCTCAACGCGGAGGGCATCATTCCAGCATCCGATACCGAGCGAGAAGAAAAGAACATCGCCGGCTTTGCAGAATATCAGATGCAACTGGGGCAATGGCACATGAATGCCGGACTGCGCTATGAACACGTATCAACCAACTACACCTCATTCGGCGTCAAGCAGGAAGAGCCAAGCCGCACCTACAACGACTTGTTCCCTACCCTCTCAGCCGCTTGGCAGAAGGGCAAGTGGGGTACTCAGCTAAGCTACACCAAGCGCATCACACGCCCGCAATACAGTCAACTGACCTCAATGGTGGTATATGACAGCCGTATGCTCTACGAAGGTGGCAACCCTATGCTGCGCCCTTCCATCCGTCAGGGCATCGACTTCATCCTCACCTATGCGTGGCTGAACTTCGCAACCGGTTTCACCCGCGAGAATGATTTCTTTACCCACACTGGCAAGATATACGACGAGGAGAACGAGATCATAATCCTTACGCCCGAGAACTTCGACCACCAAGACCGTGTATATGCCACTCTCACGGCATCGCCTAAGATCGGCATCTGGCAGCCTATCACTACCCTGCACTACTATCAACAGATGTTCGATTCCGAGAAGTATGGTGCTCCAAAGAAGCTGAACAAGCCAGAGTTCTCCGCACGCCTACAGAACTGGTTCATCCTCGGCACCACCGCCAAGGCATTGCTCGACATCAACTACACTGGCAGCAACCACTGGGGAATGATGTATCGCGGCACCAGCTGCTCTGTCAACGCCCGTGTGCAGAAGACATTCCTCAAGGGCAACCTCATTGCCACCCTGTATGCCGACGACATCTTCCGCTCTGCACGCAACAACATGATCACCTACTACGG
>JAFXZF010000056.1 GCA_017541365.1 Prevotella sp. | reverse complement strand
TCGACCTGACACCTACGCAACCTGTCTTCAAGCATTTCGACCTGACGACGGGTGAAGTCAGCAACGGAATTGTCGGTGAGCGATTCAAAAACAAATAACTTAGTATAAATTCAAAAAAAGGTAAGAACAATGAAAAAAAGTATTTTTCGCAATGATGGCAGCTGCCATGATGATAAGCTGCGGTAACAAGACACAGCAGACGGCTCAGAACGATGCCGCCGACGGCTATCCTCAGCTTTTCCCCACCCTTGCCGCCACCGAGGCACATCTACAGGAGTGTCTGCATGAAGACCCACTGATGCTTACCATCCATCCTGCCACCAAGGGCTGGATGCTCGGCAGCGACAGCTTCGATGACCGCAGTTTCCTGAAAATAAAAAATTACCCTGTCTCACGACAGAGTAATTCGTAGAAATTGAAATTACTTCATTTTCCCAATGCCGCTTCCAAGGCATCGGGCAGAGTTGATGCGAAGGGCGATATCACAAATGCAATAAGCATTATCGCAGCTAACGCATATTCTGTTTTTCTCTCATCCTTCCACACTGGCACATTCTGCACGTTCACCAGCGCTACTGTCAATGATCCTTCTATCAATGCTATCGGTATGTGAGACACCAGCAGAGTCCTTATCAGTGCTCCGTCAGGTATGCCACCCACTGTCAATTCCACAGCTATCAACCCAACGGCAGCCATTATCGACAGTGTTGCGCCCAAGGCTATTGAAACATTCTTGTTTATATATCCTAACCTATTTATAACAAGGCCACCAATGCCTGTTGCCACGACTGCCATGTTCAGTATATTTGCACCCAACTGCAGTGTACCACCGTCGTTGAATGCCAGACATTGCACCGTTATCACCAGTGCTACAGACAATATCGCAGCCGGAACGCCCAATATGGTTGCAGCAAATACTGCTCCCAGCATGTGCCCAGAAAAACCTGCCGGCAGGGCATAGTTCAGTGCCTGCAAAGCAAATACCGCCACCGTCGTCAGCGCGAACTGCCACGCTGTCGGTCTCTTCAACTTATTCTTTTTCAATGTGTAAGCCGCCAGTACTATTGTTCCTGCAGCCACTACTGCTGTTACAGGGCATATAGCCCCATTTAATGATTCTGATGGTAAATGCATAATATTAAACTTTAATCTTTCAACTAAATCATATACTCAATATTCGCCTCCTTAATAGAGAAGAGCTTGTTATACACCGCAGCGCGATACATACTAAAGCCGTTAGAGTTTCTATCCCTTGGTCTCTGTATCTTCACCTCGTATATCTTCTGTATCTTGCCTGGATTCGCCTGCATCACAAACACCCTATCAGCCAGATACACAGCCTCTTCTATATCGTGTGTCACGAATATCACGGTTTTCTTCTGTTCCTTTACTATTGTCAGCAAGTCATCCTGCAGTTTGTTGCGGGTTATGGGGTCAAGCGCACCAAACGGCTCGTCCATAAAAAGTATCTCCGGATTTACTGCCAGTCCTCGTGCTATAGCCACACGCTGCTGCTGTCCTCCTGACAACTGCGACGGAAACTGCTGTTCCAATCCCTTCAGTCCTACCAGTTCCAGATACTTCTGTGCTGCCTGTTCGCGCTCCTCCCTGCTTATATTCTTGTTCTCCAGCCCCAGCTCAATGTTCTTCTTCACATTGCGCCACGGCAGCAGTCCATAGTGCTGAAAAATAGTGATATACCTTGCAGAAGGCTTTTTAACCTCCTCTCCGTCTATCATCACTATTCCGTTGGTGGGTTTCTCAAATCCTGCCAGCATATTCAGCAGTGTTGACTTTCCGCATCCTGAGAATCCAAGCAGACAGACAAACTCGCCCCTTGCTATCTCAAAGCTGATGTCATCCAGCACATGTATGGTATTCTCGCTTCCATCAGCATTCCGTCGCTTAAAGTCCTTGCTCACGTTTCTTACCTCAATGTACGCCATAATGTGTCAATACCTTTTTTTCAAATTTACCAATCAGGAAGTCCAGCACAAATCCTATTCCTCCTATCACTATCATCGTTGCCAGCAGTATGTCAGGTCTCAGGTTGTTCCTCGCATCGATAATCATATATCCCAATCCCGACTGCGTCCCAACCATCTCGCCTGACACCAGGAATATCCATGCCGCCCCCAGTGCTATGTGTAGCGAGTTCGCTATCTGCGGAAATGCTGCCGGCAGTATTATTCCGAACACTGTCTTCAGCCTTGATATGCCATAGTTGCTAGCCACCTTCAGATATGTTGTGTCCACACTATGCACCCCTCTTGCTGTCGTCAGTAATACTGGAAAGAATCCCGCCAGAAATATTATCACTATCGCCGGAGCGTCGCCAATGCCTATCAGCAGCACTATGAACGGCATCCATGCCACAGGTGCTATCGGTCTTATCATCTGCACCACAGGGTTGGTCAGCCTGAATAGCACGTTTACATTGCCTATCAGCAGTCCCAGCGCTATTCCCGCCACCACAGATATCAAGTAGCCTATGACAAATCTCAGCATGCTCGCTGCTATGCCATCGTATAGTGTGCCATTAGCCACTATCTCGCCAAATGCCTTTGCCACATCCTGCGGAGCGGGAAACAGTGCACTATCAAAGTCGCCTGCCAGCACCGCCAACTCCCATAGTGCCAGTGTTACAGCAAATGATGCTATCGTATATATCACCGTCTTCATTTCACAAAATCTTCAAATGTTGGCGGGTTATCTATTATTCCGTATTTCTTCACCTTCTCACTCAGGTCGTCATAAGCCTCTTTCTTTATTTTCAGATTGGCATAGTTTATCCATTGCAGCGACTGCCTCAGCACCTCCTCGCCCTGTGTCAGTAGTGTCTTTGCCTTGCTCAGTGCCACCTCCTTGTCTGATAGCTCCTTGCCCTGTTTCTCATACAGTGTTATCACCTTGTCTATCAGTGCTTTCTTCTCCTTGTATGCCTTATCGTTCACCACCAGCCCGCAGCATATACTCTCATGCCACAGCTCATTGCTTCTGTACAGCACCTTACCCTTGCTCGTCAGCACTCCGGCAGCACCAAAAGGCTCAGCAACACAGTATCCTGCTATCTGCTTGTTGGCAAGTGCCGACGGCATCTCTGGAGGAGCCATCTCCACCACATTCACATCGTCTATGGTCAGTCCGTCCTTTGCCAGTGCCTCCTGCAGCAGTATGTGGTGCGACGAAGCCCTGTGCGGAATAGCAAATGTCTTTCCTTTCAGGTCTTTAGCACTGTTCACATCCTGTGTCACCACTATCACATTACCATCGGTATGTCCCAGCGCCACCGCCGTCAGCCCTATGCCCTGTGCCTTCGCCTTCATAGCCAGTTCTATCAGTACCGATGCCGCATCCACACGCCCAGTGTTCAGTGCGTCAAGCAGTTCGGGCCATGAGCCGTACTTCACCAGTTCCACCTTCACTCCGTCAGCCTTCTCCAGTCCTGCCAGTGGCAGAGCGTGAGTTATGGGCAGATATGCTATCCTCACCACATTCTCATCGTTCTTCTTGCCACATGCAGTCAGCAGCAGAACTGTCAGTGTTGCAATTATATATAGTCTTGTTTTCATCGTCTTTCTTTCCTTTCTTATATTAATGGTTTGTGTTTATATTATTTCTCTGCATAAATCTATTTCCAACCCAGCAGTCGCCTCTTCTCGTTCAGGTCGTCCACCAGTTGCTGTGCCAGTGCCTTGGTGTCCACATTCACAATCATCTCGCTGCCCAGTATCGGCTTTGTGCCGTGTGCCATAAACTCGTGCACATTGGGTGCTCCCTGCGTAGGTGCATATACACTGTGATATGAGTTCATTCCTAACAGTCTGAATGCCAGCGCTGCACAGATGCCCTTCTCATTGCTCCACTCAGGCGACATAAAGGCATACGGCAGTTCCTTTATTGGTATGCCCAATGCTCCACTGATACCGTTGAAGAATCCGCTGGCTCTGGCGTTGTCCAGGCACTCGCCCAGGTGCCACACAGGCGGAATGTTCCCGTGCTCCTCGCAAAATTGTCTCAAGCTGTCTCCTGTTACGGCAAGCGCCTTGGTTGAGCAGAACCCCAGCTTCAGCAGTGCAAACGAAGCACATCCGTTAGTCAGTATCAGTATATTGTTCTTCAGCAGTATCTCTGCCGCTTCCACTATATGCTTCTCGTATATCAGTCGTGGGTTGTTACATCCCACAAGGTTCACTATGCCTCGTATCCTGCCCTCTCTCAGCGCATCGGCAAGGTCTCTCAGGCCTCGTTCAAAGTGTCCTGTTGCCCACTCCACAGAGAAGCCCATCTCCGCCTCCACCTCATACTGTGGTATCTTCACTGGTACATCGCGGCGGTCTTTGAACGCCTCTATAGCCCTTTCCACTATTCGCCTTGCCAGGTTCTTTATGTCGCCAATGTTCGAGTGCTCATGGTCAAAGCCATAGTGCTCTGCGCCAGGCAGTCGTGCCGAGTCGCTGGTGGTCACCACTACGGTGCGGAAGCATCGCGCCACATCCATTATCGTTGGGAATACATCCTGCACATCTGCCACCCATAGGTCTAGTGCTCCTGTGCCCAACACCAGTTCCGAACCCACTGCATTGCTCAGCGGTATCACTCCGCCATAGCGGTACATCGCGCTCAGTCCTGAGCAACAGATGCCATAGAACTGTATGCCCTCAGCGCCTGCCTTGCGTGCCTTGCCCTGATATTCGTCGCTCTGTCCTATCTTCACTATTTCGCGTATCAGCAGCGGCGAGTGTCCGTGTACTGCAATGTTCACCCATCCCTTTTTCAGTGCTCCGAGGTTCACCTTTGACGTAGAGCGGTGCGGCAGTCCATACAGGCAGTCCATTGCTATTCCGCTGCCCAGGCATGATGTCCATGCAAAGCTCACTCCTGTGCGCAGAAACTGCTGCATCACATTGCGCCAGTCGCCGTCGGTGCCTGTTGTGGTGCGGTGCAGGCTCTCAAACACCTCGTGGTATGGCGATATGGGTATAATGCCAGCCTTCTCCCATGCCTCTATCCTCTCTTTTGGTGCATGGCTGTATATGGTCTTGTGCTTACCTGGCACCGTTCTGCTGAGGTCCTCCAGCAGTATGTCGGCTATCTCGCCCGCAAGCTGTCTTATGTCCTTGCCCTCGGTGTCCAGTCCGTATGTCTTTGCCTCAGCCAGTATCTTCTTCTCACCCTCTATGTCTATAGGCGCCTTGCCCTCCGCGGCATATTTCAGTGCCACCATGCTTGCCCTGCCTCGTGCTCCGTGGCTGGCTGTTCCTGCGGCAAGGTGCCTCAGCAGGTTGCGGGCTGCTATGAGGTCAGCATCGGCACCACACACGCCGCGAGGTGCTTTCTTCGTTATCCTGCATGGACCCATGAAGCAGTTCTTGCAACAGGTGCCTGCAATACCGAAGTTACACTGTGGCTGCTGACTGTCAAAGCGGTCAAACACCGTCTCTATGCCCATATCCTGCAGGTGCAGCAACATCTCCCTCACAGCTGGGTCAGGCGTCTGCTCTATCTGTTGCTGCTTATTGGGAAATGTCTTGCGATATTCGTTTACAGCCGACATATAATCCTTAGTATCTCCGTGCACATGAGGGTGCTCGGGGTCATGATGGTGGTGGGCATGCGACCGCTGATGGGCTATAATCTCCTCATCGCTGCGCTTGCCTGAGAATACCTCCTCAAACTGCTCGTTGAGGTCATGATGGTGCTGATGATGTTGTTCTGCCATAGTTTTGTTGAAGTAATTTCGTTATATAATTTCGAGTGCAAAATTACAAACTTTGCTATATTCTGCCAAATGTTCACCAAAATGCAGAAAATAACACTAAATTACTCCGTTTTGCAGAACAAAAATCTTTTCCTCTGATAATTCAAGCGCCTCAAAAGAATATCGTTCTTTTGAGGCGCCTACATCCCTGATTCATGCTACGTTTCCGCCATCCTTCAATCTTTTGATATTGGTTTACTACACCTTAATTATATATAAGAACATCTAAAATAAGTAAATACCATTGTTATGGTATTGCACAAATGCTAAGAGAGGTGTACTTTTGCAATTGATGATACGAATTGTCACATACGAGCCGCAATACAAGCAGGACTTTATCCAACTGAACAAGCAGTGGATAGAGACCTGGTTCAGACTGGAGCAGTCTGATCTTGACACATTTGCACATATCGATGACAACATCATCGGACATGGTG
>JAFXZF010000019.1 GCA_017541365.1 Prevotella sp. | reverse complement strand
GACAAGGTGACACCAGGTATGCTGATGGCTGCTATGCGTCTGAATATCCCTGCTGTCTTCGTATCAGGCGGACCAATGGAGTCACATAAGCTGAACGGTGAGAATGCCGACCTTATCACAGCAATGATTAAGGGTGGTGACCCAAGTGTTTCTGATGAAGAGCTGGCACAGGTAGAGAGTATGGCTTGCCCAGGATGTGGCGCCTGCTCGGGTATGTTTACCGCTAACTCTATGAACTCGCTGACAGAGGCAATAGGATTGTCACTGCCTGGAAACGGTTCTATCCTTGCTACTCATAAGAACAGAATAAACCTCTTCAAGAAGGCTGCCCAGATAATTGTGAAGAATGCGTTGGCATACTATGAGGACGGTGACGAGAGCGTACTGCCAAGAAGCATCGCTACACGTGCTGCTTTCCTGAATGCTATGACGCTGGACATCGCTATGGGTGCTTCTACAAATACTGTGCTCCACCTGTTGGCTGTGGCACAGGAGGCAGAGGTGGATTTCAAAATGAGCGACATCGATGCCCTGAGCAGAAAGGTACCTTTCCTCTGCAAACTGGCTCCTAACTGGCAGAAATATTCTATTCAGGAGGAGAACAGAGCCGGTGGTATATTGGGTATCCTCGGAGAATTGGCAAAGGGCAACCTGCTCGACCTTTCATGCAAGCGTGTGAATGGTGCTACACTGGGTGAGGATATACAGAAGTATTCTATCACAGGCCTCATGCTGGGTCCTGACGGAAAATGGAGTAACAACCCAAGGGCTATCGTCTCAAAGGAGGTTGGTGACATCTACGGCTGTGCTCCTGGCGGTAAGTTCTCTAACGTAATGGGTTCTCAGGAGACATATTGGGACGAACTGGATACAGACAGAGAGAATGGTTGTATCCGCGACATAGAGCACGCTTACACAAAGGATGGCGGTATGGCTGTACTCTTCGGAAACATCGCTCAGGACGGATGTGTTGTGAAGACTGCCGGCGTTGCCCCAGAGCTGTGGCACTTTGAGGGTCCTGCTGTGGTATTCGATTCACAGGAAGATGCTTGTGAGGGAATCCTTGGCGGCAAGGTGAAGAAGGGCGACTGCGTAGTGATAACACACGAAGGTCCAAAGGGTGGCCCAGGCATGCAGGAGATGCTGTATCCTACTTCTTACATCAAGTCAATGCATATGGGTAAGGAGTGCGCCCTGATTACTGACGGACGTTTCTCTGGAGGTACATCAGGACTGTCAATCGGACACATCTCACCAGAGGCTGCCAGCGGCGGTAACATCGGAAAGATAAAGGATGGCGACATCATCGTAATTGATATTCCAAGCCGCTCAATCAACGTAAAACTCAGTGACCAGGAACTTGCAGCACGTCCCCAGCAGCCGCTGAAGAGAAAGCGTGTTGTCAGCAAGGCGCTGAAGGCTTATGCACAATCTGTATCATCTGCCGACAAAGGTGGCGTAAGAATAATAGAAGACTAAGAAAAAAATAATGATTACTGGTTCAGAAGCATTAATGCTTTCCCTGAAAGAACAGGGAGTAAAGACTATATTCGGCTATCCAGGCGGCAGCATCATGCCGACCTACGATGCCATATATGATTATACACGAGGCGAGAAGAAGGCCTTCGAACACATATTGGTACGTCATGAGCAGGCTGCTGCACATGCTGCAGAGGGATTTGCAAGGGTATCAGGAAAAGTGGGCGTATGTATCGTTACATCAGGACCTGGTGTCACAAATACATTGACAGGTGTTGCTGACGCCATGATGGACTCTACACCTATTGTGGTGATAGCAGGACAGGTGGCAACAGGCGTACTGGGTACTGATGCCTTTCAGGAGGTGGACCTCGTAGGTGTGGCACAGCCAATAACAAAATGGGCTTATCAGATACGTAGGGCAGAGGATGTAGCATGGGCTGTATCAAGGGCTTTCTATATCGCGAAATCAGGTCGTCCGGGCCCTGTGGTGCTTGACTTCACAAAGAATGCCCAGACAGCAATGATAGACTACGTCCCAGCAAAGGTTGATTTCATACGTTCGTATGTGCCTTATCCGGAACTCAAGATGGAGAAACTAAAGGCTGCAGCAGAACTTATCAACAATGCCAAGAAGCCAATGGCTCTCGTAGGACAGGGCGTAGAACTGGGAAATGCCCAGGAGGAGCTGAAGACCTTCCTTGAGAAGGCAGATATTCCAGCAGGCAGAACACTTCTCGGACTTTCTGCATTGCCTTCTAACCATCCGCTGAATATGGGTATGCTGGGAATGCACGGTTCATACTCTGTAAACCTGAAGGAGCAGGAGGCTGATGTACTCATCGCTATCGGTATGCGATTCTCAGACCGCGTGACTGGCGATTTGTCAAGATATGCCAAGCAGGCAAAGATAATACACCTCGATATCGACCCATCGGAGATAGATAAGTGTGTGAAGACTGACGTATCTGTTGTTGCTGACTGTAAGGTGTCACTTCCAGCTCTGACAGAACTCGTGAACAAGGCTGACCACAGCGATTGGAAGGATTCTTTCAAGCCTTTGAGACAAAAGGAAATAGATAATGTAATCACTCCTGCAACAAAGCCAACCAGCGGACCGCTGCTGATGGGAGAGGTGGCACACGATGTTGCAAAGATGGCATATTCTATGGAGGACAAGATAGGGGCTCCGATTCTTGTTACTGATGTGGGTCAGAACCAGATGATGTCATGCAGATATTTCAAATATCATGTGCCTCGCTCAATAGCTACTTCCGGCGGTTTGGGAACAATGGGCTACGGTCTGCCTGCTGCTATGGGTGCCACATACGGAGCACCTGACAGAACAGTATGCTGCTTCATGGGTGACGGTGGACTGCAGATGGTGATACAGGAACTGGGTACCATAATGGAGTATGACATTCCTGTAAAGATGATTCTTCTTAACAACAACTATCTCGGAAACGTACGCCAGTG
>JAFXZF010000055.1 GCA_017541365.1 Prevotella sp. | reverse complement strand
GTTTGTCTGTGTCTCGCAGTTTGTCGAGTGAGGTGAGAATCACGATAAAAGCGTCATGCAACAGGTCTTCTGCCACATGGTCTTCCTTGGCGTAATGCTTGCAGATATTTAGCAGATACGGCCTATAATGGCAATATAGCAGGTTCAAGGCTTGACGGTCGCCAGTCTTGCACCTGCTTATAAGTTCGATTTTTTCTTGTCGTCTTGTGATTATGGTATTATTCTGCATCGACAATCTTTCCAGCCTTGCGTAATATGCTGACGAAGCGTTCCATGCCAGCCTCATTCTTCTTCATCAGTTCCTTGACAGTCTCATCACCATCTATTGTCCCGGGGTAGCCATAGCTTAGGAAGAAACGGCTATTCTTCAGTCCGTCAGAAGGTCCGTAGATATCACACTGGAATGTGAGTTCGTCGAAATAGCCTGCACTTGAGAGCCATGATACTGTACGGGCATCAAATAGCAGGTCGTCACCTGCATAGAAATACACGCGGTATTTGCAGGCAATGTCATAGAATAGTTCCTTGTCGAATGCTATATCCTTGAATTTAATCTCGCCGGTCTTCGGATTGTAGCTCTCAATATCGCTGAGTGAGAATACAGGCATTTCTGCCTTATGCTGGATAATAGCGTCGCTACTCTGTCGCGCAATGGCATATAGCGAGCGGTCGGCAATGCTTACACTTCTTGTCGCTGTTTTCGCAGATGTGGTAGAATCGTCGTCGCTATTGCAACTGCAACACAATGTTGTTGAGATTAGGATGGCACAAAGCCATAGGATTTTGTTTCTTTTCATACTTAGGTTAATTTAAATGCAAAAATAAATATTTTCATTGATATAGTGTATGGAAATATGAAAAGACTGCATGAGAAATGCATATTTTAGCTTTTGTTAACTATTGGCGGGTGTATTTGTTTTCACAATAATACGCATAACTAAGGATAGAATAAAAAAAGATGCAGCATATTGTTGCCGCATCTTTCTGTATATACTTTACTATTTACTCTTTACACTTTCTACTTTATCCTTTCACAGGAATCTCCTCCAATGTCTTTGTAAGGAACTGCCAGAACTTAGGAACAGAAGGGATGTGGGCACGCTCGCCTGGGGTGTGAGGAGAGCGGATGGTTGGTCCGAAGCTCACTATGTCGAGCTGTGGGTATTTGCTGAGAATGATAGAGCACTCAAGCCCTGCATGGCATACCTGTACGGTAGGTTCTGTGGCGAAGAGGTCCTTGTAAATATTGCTCATAAGGGCAACCATCTCACTATTAGGATTAGGATTCCAGCCCATGTAGTCGCCGTCGGTCTCAACCTTCATGCCCACCATTGAAAAGGCACTTGACACGGTTGTTACTACATAGTCCTTCATGCTCTCGGAAGAAGAACGGGCAAGCACCTTAATCTCAGCCTTTGTATCAGTAATGTCAACAATGGCGAGGTTGCTGGATGTCTCGACCTTTGAAGGGATAGTAGGAATCATGCGTATGACACCGTCGTGACAGGCATAGATGGCATCAACGAGGTTGTCCTGAATATCGGCAGGAACCTCGGTGGCAGGAGTGGCAACATCCTCGGCAAAGAACTCAATGCCTTCCTCAATGCCGTAGTAATCTTCTGAGATATATACCTTCCAATCCTCTGTGAGTTCCTTCAATGCCTCCACGTTCTCACCTGGAACTGTGAGGATGACGATGCAAGAGTTAGGGATTGCATTACGCATATTACCGCCATGCCATTCAGCCAATCGGGCATCGCACTGGCTTATAGCCTCACGCACGAAGCGCACCATCTGCTTGTTGGCATTGGCACGTCCCTCATTGATTTCCAGACCGCTATGACCGCCTTTCAAGCCCTTGAGAGTGACTTTCACGGCCTTGTCGCCCTTCTCGGTGTCGGCAGGCTTGTATTCTATCGTGCCAGTGATGTTAATGCCACCAGCAGAGCCAACAATCATCTCACCCTCATCCTCAGTGTCGAGGTTAAGGAGGATGTCAGCAGTCATCTGACCAGTAGGCAGGTCGTTAGCACCATACATGCCAGTCTCTTCGTCGGCGGTGCATAGAGCCTCTATCGGACCGTGCTTCAGGGTCTTATCCTCCATGACAGCCATGATGGCTGAAATGCCCAGACCGTCGTCAGCACCGAGGGTAGTGCCCTTTGTCTTCACCCACTCACCGTCAATCCATGTCTGGATAGGGTCAGTCTCGAAGTTATGGGTAGAGTCGGGAGTCTTCTGGGGCACCATATCCATGTGAGCCTGAAGCATCACGGTCTTGCGGTTCTCCATGCCAGGATAGGCAGGCTTACGCATAACGATATTGTTGGCAGAATCCTTGAAAGCCTCTACGCCAACCTTCTTGGCGAAGTCGAGAAGGAACTGCTGAACCTTTTCAAGATGTCCTGATGGACGTGGCACCTGGGTGAGGGCATAGAAATTGCGCCAGATGCATTCTGGGGATAAATTCTCAATTTTGCTCATGGTTGTATGAAATTAAATTGTAAAATAATAGTAGTTTTTATGCTCCTTGCTGAGTCATCTTCTGAAAGTAAATTGAAAAAAAATTAATCCAGTAAATTCTTTTCTGTAAATTAATTTTTAATTTTAATTTACTGATATAATTTACTCCTAATTTACTTTCCATATATACCGCCTGGCCTGGCGGTATTTTTCACTTTTTCATTTCTGCCTCCCTTGGGTTGGGGTGGGTTATACTCAGTGCCACCCACGCATATATGCCGATGGCAATGACGAGAAGCGTCTGTACGGTGTGCACTATCAGCACGAAATACAGGGCCTCGTTATCGGCCACGCCATAGAGGATGAGCATGGTCTTCACGGCGAAATGCCAAGGGCCAGCACCGTTAGGAGTAGGTACGAGCACGGCGATACTGCCTACGATGAACGTCACCATGGCACACGTGATGCCGAGGTGGGCTGTTCCAGAGAAACAGAAGAACGTGAGGTAGTAGTGCAGGAAATAGCTTGCCCAGATAGCGAGGGAGTAGAACAGGAACAGGGGTATGTTCTTCACTCCGCGTAGCGACATGACACCCTCGATGATGCCGTGTAGCGTGGCTTTCACCTTATCGTAGAACGACAGTTTCTTACGGACGGAATAGAGGGATATGAGCACGGCTATTCCGCAGATAAGCGTAACGATATAGCCTGTGGTAGAGAACATTCCGAATATCTCGTCGAAGCGTGTTCCCGTGTGAGAGAAGAAGGTGAGGAACACTGGCAGTTGGCTTAGGAAGGTGATGAGGGTGAGAATCAGAATGAGCAGGGAGTCAATGGCACGCTCGGTTACGACCGTTCCGAGAGCCTTTGGGAATGACGTTCCCTCCCATCGCTTTAATACTCCGCAACGTGTGAACTCACCTACACGGGGTACGATGAGCGATGTTGCATAGGATATGAATATGGAGTATATGGTAGTGCTGGTACGCGGATTCTCGCCCATAGGTTCGAGAGTCTGCTTCCACCTCCATCCACGGAAAGCCTGAGCAAGGATTCCGAAAGGGAACGACAGGAGCATCCACCACCAGTTCATTTCCTCGAAGAGAACGTGCTTCATGCTCTTGAAGTCGAAGTTTCGGAACATCCAATACAGAATAGCACCACCCAGAATGAACGGGGTGGTGACTTTCAGGACTGTTATAAGGCGCTTTTTGTTCATATAATATTACGCAAAGGTAATGCTATTTCGGGAAAATACCAAAAATACACCTATATAAAATGCCGAAAATGTGAAAAATATATTTTTTTTAGCCTATCATTGTGAGTTTTTCGTTTTTTAATTGTAACTTTGTGGCTTGAATGAAACAGGTAAGACCAAAGAAAAACTTAGGCCAGCACTTCCTGACCGACCTTGGCATAGCCAAGCGCATAGCCGATACGGTGGATGCCTATCCTGATATTCCAGTGTTGGAGATAGGACCGGGTATGGGTGTGATGACGCAATACCTATATCCCAAGGAGCGTGAGTTCAAGTGCGTGGAGATTGATACGGAATCGGTGGCATACCTCAACGAGAACTTTCCTCGGCTGAGTGATAACATCATCGGTGCCGACTTTCTGCGTATGGACCTGAATGAAGTATTTGGTGGAAGGCAGTTCGTCCTGACGGGCAACTACCCCTATGACATTTCTTCGCAGATATTCTTCAAGATGCTGGACAACAAAGAACTGATACCTTGCTGTACGGGCATGATACAGAGAGAGGTAGCCTTGCGCATAGCCTCAGAGCCAGGTAACAAAGCTTACGGCATATTGTCGGTGCTGATACAGGCTTGGTATGACACGGAGTATCTGTTTACCGTGGATGAGCATGTGTTCAACCCGCCTCCAAAGGTGAAGAGTGCCGTTATACGCATGACCCGTAATAAGGTGACTGACCTTGGATGTGATGAGGCTCTGTTCAAGAGGGTGGTGAAGACAACCTTCAACCAGCGCAGGAAGATGCTCCGAGTATCGCTCAGGCAGATATTCAATGGTGACATCGTGGCAAGGCCAGAGTTCTTCGAGCATGAGCTGATGACCAAACGCCCAGAACAACTCACGGTTCAGCAGTTCGTGGAGCTTACGAACCTTGTGGAGAAGGAGATGGCAGGTTAGTTTTTTCTAGTCTTTCTGGATATTCTGGACTCTCCAGAAAAAAAGTGCAAACAACAAAATCTAAATAATACAACAAATGATTGACGTAAAAGAAACCCTAATGGAAGCCGAGGAGCAGATGGAGATGTCGGCAATGTATCTCGATGAGTCCCTCGCTAAGATTCGCGCTGGCAGAGCCAATGTGGCTATAGTAAGTGGCGTGCGTGTAGAATCATACGGCATGATGGTGCCTCTGAATCAGGTGGCAAGCGTTACCACTCCTGATGCCCGTACCATCGCTATCAAGCCTTTCGACAAGAAGCAGATTCGCGAGATTGAGAAGGGGATCATGGATTCTGACGTAGGCATCACACCTGAGAACAATGGTGAGATTATCCGTCTTGGCATTCCACAGCCAACAGAGGAGCGTCGTCGCGACCTCGTGAAGCAGTGTAACAAGATTGGTGAGAAAGCCAAGGTAGGTGTGCGTAATGCGCGTGCAGAAATCAAGGAAAAGTTGAAGAAGGCAATAAAGGACGGTCTGTCAGAGGACGTGGAGAAGGATGCAGAGAACGACTTGCAGAAGCTTCACGATAAGTATATCGCAAAGATTGACGCTATGCTCGACGACAAGACCAAGGAAATCATGACCGTCTAAATGCACGGACTCGTAATAAAGAACACAGGCTATTGGTACACCGTCCTTACTGACGAGGGCGAGACAATAGACT
>JAFXZF010000054.1 GCA_017541365.1 Prevotella sp. | reverse complement strand
TGTGGCTGGTCACGATATGAAGGACGAAGCCATACCTGAGAAGAATCCACTGTATAAGACATTAAAGAAACGCTATTTTTTCGGATTTGGAGCTTATGGCTAACCGCACTATACCTCAGACGTTGGCTGAACGCAGAAGACTGCGCCAGCTGGCTCACGACTTTGTCAGCGAAAAGGCATTGCATCCGCCTGTGATGCTCAGCGACCTTGAAGCATTGGCTGCTGAGTTTGTCAGGAAGAATAATCTTGATGAGGGATTGCGAGACTGGCTGATGGTCGAGATACACAATGCCGTGTGGTTGCCTATGGTGGCAAGCATCCCATACTCACGGCGTCTGCTGCTGTTGCCTAAATGTTTGAGAGACTCCAAGCGTTGCGAGGGAGAAATGGATGACCTCGGACTGCTATGTCATCGCTGTGAGCGTTGTGTCATTCCTGACCTACAGACACAGGCAGACCATATAGGGATGCTTTCGATGGTTGCGGAGGGTTTCACTTCCGTTATCGAACTGATACGTCAGCATGTCGTGGATGCGGTAATCGGTATCAGTTGTCTCGATTCCCTTGAAAAGGCTTTCCCTCTGCTTGTCAGTCATGCCGTTCCTGGCATTGCCGTGGCTCTTAACGATGGAGGATGCAAGGATACTCATGTAGATACCGACTATGTAGCGCAGTTGTTATCGAAGCGTAGTGAAGAAACAATGGTGCTACTTGATTATGACAGTGTGCGCGAAGAGGTAGATAAATGGTTTGAGCCAGAGGCACTTGCCTCGGTACTTACTCCAGTAAGAGACACCACGACAAAAGCTGCTTTAGAGTGGATGCTGTGTGGAGGTAGTCGATGGCGTCCGTTCCTGTTGGCTGCTGTCTATGCTGCGATAAAAGTAGAAAGTGAAAAGGGCAAGGTTGAAGATCGTTTTTCAATTCCTGACGAGGTGATGCGCGCTGCCATAGCCGTGGAGTGCTTTCATAAAGCATCGTTGGTGCACGATGATATACAGGACAAGGATGAAGAGCGTTACGGTCAGCCTACCGTTCATGCACGATATGGCGAGGCGATGGCAATCAATATTGGAGACCTGTTGCTTGGTGAGGGTTATCGGCTGTTGGCATCCTTGCCTAATAAGGAACTGCTTGGCGTTGTAGCCAATGCCCATGTCAGCCTTTGTCTCGGACAGGGAGCAGAACTATCTTGGCAGCCAGGACAACCCGTAACAATTGAGGAGGTATTGCAGATATTCCGTCAGAAGACAGTGCCAGCCTTTGAAGTGGCTCTTTCTTTGGGATTGCTCTCAGCAGATGGTGACGAACATACAGCCCAAAAGCTTCATGACTATTCGGAAGCACTTGGCATTGCCTATCAATTGAAGGATGATATGTCTGATATCAACAGCGAGCATACTGCCAAGCCATCGGCTGTATATGCACTCAGACTACAATTCCCGGGAATATCGGATGAAGAGATAAGGGATAAGATGTCGGTCATGGTGGAAGAATATCAAACCCGTGCTCTTGCATCTTTGGCAGAGATAGATTGTTTCGAGTTAAAGCGACTACTATTTCAGGCTACAGAGAGAATTTTGGGAAATTAAGAGATAGAAAAACTCTTGATCTCACAATCATCTCTTTCTTTTATAATTAAGAAAACATTTGGCGCGAACATTATCATATCGGTTGTTGCAGGCTTTGCGGCGTGGGGCAGAACAGTTAAATGCTGATGCCCGTGAGCGTGTATGTCAGTTTGTGAACAGTCAGCGTATGACGGATGAGGCTTTTATGAATCGTGGTGGGCAACCAGACCTATACTACACGATGTTTGGTTGGATGCTATGCTATGTCTTAGGTATCAGTACTGACAGTTCTCGACGAAAGGCATACTTGAAAGCAATTGAAACGGCAGAGCTAGATGCTCTTCATCAGACTGTGTTGACAATATGTCAAAAACTTGATCATCTGATGTCTTTGCCTCATTTTATGCCTGATATTGTTTTGCGTGTTATGGGCGATGATGAACCTCTTCGTCGATTCTTTGAGACTTATCGGTCTCATGGTAGTGGAGAAGGAACCAACGCGTGGGCAGCACGACTTGCCATTACGCAGGAACATGATGCCGAGCTTGTGGAGAAACTGCTATCTATGCAGCATGAAACTGGAGGTTTCAAGGCTCATGAAGGAATGGTCTTGCCTGATATACTTAGTACAGGTGTTGCGCTCTTTGCCCTTTATGAGAAAGGAGTCACCCTTAAATACGAAGTACGCCCTTTCATCGAGGCACATTGGCAGGATGACGGTAGTTTTGCTGCTACCCTGCTTGATGAGCAAGGCGATGTTGAATATGAATTTTATGGTCTGCTGGCATTAGGATGTCTGTTATGACAACGGAAGAGAAGATACAGACGATAGTAAACGATGCGTCAAAGCGACTGCTCTCTATGAGACGCGAAGACGGAATGTGGGAAGGACACCTTTCAAGTTCTGCCATATCCACCTCTGTATCTATATTCGCCCTGAGTGTGATAGACCACGAGGAATATCAAAAGGAGATAGAACGTGGTATGCAATGGCTTAAGCAGACCATGAAGCCGGAAGGCGCATGGGGTGATAGTATAGAAAGTCCTGTAAATATGACGGCGACGCTTCTGTCATACACAGCTCTGAGTCATCTGCATCAGGTGCCTGATGCCACTAAACGCTATATTCGTGAGACGTTGGGTTGGAAAGATGAGGCGCAGCTTATCGATGGTGTATTAGCCTATTATGGTAAAGACCTCACTTTCTCTGTGCCTATCTTGATGATGTGCGCCTTGGCAGGAGTCATAAGCAACTGGAAGCGTATACCTCCATTCCCTTTTGAACTGGCAGTATTACCACAGAGTACGTTCCGATTCCTCAACTTGCCTGTGGTAAGCTATGCTATCCCGGCATTGATAGCCGTTGGAATATTGCAGAACAGGCGACGTAAGACATTGTTCAGTCCGGTACGAGAACTATTTGTGCCTAAAGCACTCCGTGTGCTTACCACTTTGCAGCCAGAAGACGGAGGTTTTCTTGAGGCAGCACCCTTGACGGCATTCGTCTCTATGTGTATGGCAGAGGCAGGACTGAAGGAACATCCTGTGACACATCGTTGTGCCCAGTTTCTTCGTAGTTCTCTACGGCAAGATGGAGCATGGCCTATCGACACCAACCTTGCGGGATGGGTAACGTCACTAAGCAGTCGTGCCATAGGTGATATGTTGTCAGACACCGAACGTAAGTCACTCTCAGATACTATCCGTCAGAATGCCACTAAGCAGCGGCATCCTTTTACTGGAGCACCGGCAGGAGGATGGGGATGGACAAATCTGAGTGGTAGTGTGCCTGATGGCGATGATACTTCGGGTGCACTCGTTGCGCTTCATTCCCTGCTCAAAGGACAGTATGTTCCAGAGGTAGGAGCTGGCATAGACTGGCTTATAAAGCTCCAGAACCGTGATGGTGGTATGCCGACTTTTTGCCGTGGATGGGGAAAGCTGCCATTCGACCGTAGCACACCCGATATTACAGCCCATGCCATCCTTGCTATGAGTCTGTGGTGCGATGTCCTGCCTGACAGTCAGCAGTCGCGATGCCGTAAGAGTATTGCTCGCATGAAGTCATGGTTAGCTAAAACGATGATGGATGAGGGATCATGGAATCCGTTATGGTTCGGAGATCAAGAGGCAACCTCACAATTTAGAGTTGAGGGCTTAGAGTTTAAAGTGGAAGCCAACCCTGTCTATGGTGCTGCGACTATCATCGACTATATGAAGACTGCAGGAATCACATTGACTTTGGCTCCCAAGGATTTCCTGTTGAAATGTCAGAATCCTGATGGTGGGTGGGGAGGCAACCGTGGAGTTCCTTCGAAAGTGACACTCACAGCCAAGGCGATAGGTGCTTTACGCCATTTTCGTCCTGAAACAGATGAGGCTATCCGTCGTGCAGTTGACTATCTCTATGCCCGATATGAGACAGGTACTCTCTATAGTCGCGAACCCATCGGACTCTATTTCTCACGTCTATGGTACTCTGAAGACTTGTATAACCCCATTTATATTCTCACGGCCCTTCGCCCCATGTTATGAAAATGAAGAAAAAAAGTCATTATATCACACTTGCCACCATTGCCTTTTGGGCTGTTGTCCTGATAGGTTGGCATCTATATGACCCTAGTTCCCGATTCGTAAAGTTCGAACCGGGAGCAGACAAGCGTCCTGAAGGCAGTGCGCGTAAGGCTGATGACGTGGTGATAGGCGAATTCTTTATGAAGTACAATGCTACTTTCACGGAAGGCATGAAAGACCAATGGTCAGGATTCAGAGGAAAAGACAGAACGAACATTGTAAATAATGCTGTTTCCATAAAACTTGCGGAAGGAAATTTTAAGGAGCTATGGACTGTTGAGACAGGTGAGGGGCATGCTGCTCCTGCTATATGGAAAGGACGCGTCTATATGCTTGACTATAATGAGCAGCTTTCCAGCGATGCCCTCAGATGCTTCGACTTGAAGACGGGAGCAGAGCTATGGCGACGTTGGTATCGAGTTCCGATGAAGCGTAATCACGGATTCAGCC
>JAFXZF010000053.1 GCA_017541365.1 Prevotella sp. | reverse complement strand
CTTCAAGGTCTCTGGACCCTCCTTCGTTGGGTGCTTCAGGTAAGCACTCTCAGGCAAGCCCTGCTTTGAGTCGAGTATCTCGCCGCCACAGATGCTGGTGCCCCATATTCCCACGTTGTATGAATACTTCAACTTTGTGAAGTCAGCATAGAACCCGTGCTCGTTCAGGTAGTCTATCTCCTCCTGACGACTCAGGTTGCCGTCGCGTGTCAGAGTGATAATCTCCACGCCAGGAGCCATCACCAGGAATGTCATGTCAAACCTTATCTGGTCATTGCCGGCACCAGTTGAGCCGTGAGCTATGGCATCGGCACCTATCTCATTGGCATAGCGTGCTATGGCGATAGCCTGGAATATACGCTCTGACGATACAGAGATAGGGTAGCAGTTGTTACGCAGCACGTTGCCATACACCATGTACTTCAACGACTTCTCGTAATACTCTTGTGTCACGTCCAGCGTGACATACTTCACTGCGCCTAACTTATAGGCGTTCTCCTCGTTGGTCTTCAACTGCTCAGCAGAGAAACCACCCGTATTAGCGCAAGCGGCATACACCTCGTATCCGTCCTGTGCCAACTTCATCACTGTGTAAGAGGTATCCAGACCTCCACTAAATGCTACAACTACTTTTTTCTTAGCCATATCTTTAAATTTACTTTGAACCTTTGAACTCTTGAACTTTTGAACTAGCGAAGCGCTTGAACCTTTTATATCAACCCTCTCTTCGCCAACGTTTTCATCACATCCTGAAACACACTGGCTGGCGTAGGTTCACCCTTATGCTTCTCCGGGTCATATAGCATACCCGTGCAGATGCAGAACTTACGGTTCTTCGCCATCAGGATATCGTGGTTGGTACATCCCTCGCAGCCACGCCAGAAGGCATCGTCGTCCGTCAGTTGATTGAAGCTCACAGGCACATAACCCAGTGCCGTGTTCATCTTCATTACTGCATCGCCCGATGTCAGTGAGAATATCTTTGCCTTAGGCCACCTTATGCGCGCCAAGGTGAATGTATAGTCCTTAATCCTCTTCGCTATGCCCAGTCCCTGATAGTCAGGATGCACTATCAGTCCCGATGTCGTCACATAGTGCTTGTTGCCCCATGTCTCGATATAGCTGAACCCGGCGAAGTTATCCTCTGAGTCTAAGGCTATCACCGCCTTACCTTCTTTCATCTTTGTTGCCACATACTCATGTGTGCGCTCCGCTATACCCGTGCCGCGCTTCTTTGCCGCGATGCGGATAGTCTCCAGAATCAAATCGACATATTTCTCATGCGATTCATCTGCTACCAATATTCTTACGTCCTTAGTCATATTCCCATTTCCGGTATTATAGCGCTCAGTTGGTCCACCACATCCAGGTGTTTCGCTCCCTCGCGCAATACTATAAATATGGTGTCATCACCAGCTATTGTGCCAATCACGTCACGAGGTGCCAATTGGTCTATGTTTGATGCTATGCTGCTTGCAAATCCCGGGTGTGTCTTTATCACCCCCATGTTGCCCGAAAACTGTATCGACTTATATCCAGGTGACGGCAGTATGTTCTCTGCCCTTTGTGCCGGACGGTGCACCCTGCGGTATTGTGCCTCCTCAGGCAGTGCATACACATAGCGCCCGTCATTGTTCGCTGCCTTCGCCACCTTCAGTTGCTTCATGTCTCTCGACAGCGTCGCCTGTGTTATGGCGATGCCCTGCCTCGCCATAGCCTGTATCACCTCCTCCTGTGATCCCAACTCGTTCGTCAGTATCACCAGCCTCAGTGCCGCCAATCTGTCCTTTTTCGAAACCTTAAGCATCTTTTCCGTTTTCGTTTTGTTGCATATTTATGCGAATTAGGTGCAAAGGTAATAAAAAAGAATAAAGTATAAAATATAAAGTATAAAGTTTTTTGGTTTTTCAGACAAAAAAGTTGCATATTTGCATAAATGACTACCCATACATGCTGCTTACGTCTTTCACTCTATTTGCTCTCGCCTGATAGACCCTTTCGATATCTGCGTTCTCATCAAACTCCGCTATCGTCACTTCCTCATTCTTGTCCAGAGCCTCAATCACCTCCTGTGTGAGCTCTCTCATCGCCACGCCTCTCACGCTGTACCATGTGCGCACCAACATGGCCATCTTGTCATCATACATCAGCAAAGGCTTATCTACTTCCTCTTCATCTGCATTGATAGCAAACATCAGTTTGCCCTCATCGTTCATGTGAACACTGTAATTACTTTTTTCCATATTAAAAATAGTTTCCTGTTTCTAATTCCAATACTTTGTACCTTGTACTTAGTCACTTGGTACTTAACTTGGTACTTAGTAAGTCAAAACCCAATCCTGGGTTTTGGCTTACTTACACTAATAGCTTGCACATCAGCAGGCGTTATCTGCAACAGATGTTCACGATCCATGCTGTCCTTATGCTTCATACAGCGCATCGCATGGTGCATGTAGATATTCTCCAGCAGATTAGCCACAAAGCGCGCATTTCCCCATGCTTTAGGGTCGCGCACCTCGTATGCCGCCTCTATCACTGAGCGGTACTTGCGCCATGCCGCTCTCGTAAACTGGTATCCGTATTCCTTTACCCTGCGCTGAGTTATCTCCAGCAGTTCGTCAACGGTGAAGTCCTTAAACTCAAAAGCATTGGGGAATCTGGACGTCAGACCCGGGTTCTGGTCTATCAGTCTCTGCATCTCGTCCTTGTATCCGCAGAGCACTATGGCGATATCTCTCTGCTTCTCGTCGGCGAGCACGTCCATCAGCAGTGGAATTACCAATCGCCCTGGATCCTGCGGATGCTCACTGCACAGCTGGTAAGCCTCGTCTATCATCAGTACACCGCCCTGTGCCTTCTCCACTGCCTGCTTCACCACCATCTCCTCGTGACCCCAGTTCTTACCGATGAAGTCCTTGCGTGTGCACACCACCACATGACCTATCGACAGAGCACCAGCCTTTCTCAGTAGTCCTCCCATTATCTTGCACACCGTCGTCTTGCCCGTGCCAGGTCTGCCTAAGAACAGGCTGTGCAGTGACACCGTATGCCTCTTGCCCTCTGGATTCTTCTTTTCCATCAGCCAGTTGTACTTCGACATCGTCGTCAGTTGCTCTATGCGCTGCTTCACATCCTTGCAGCCCACCAGTTTCTCCATCTCCTCACGTGGGTTCTCCAACGGAGGCAGCACCATAAACTTCACCTTCGGCTCCTTAAACGGGTTGAGGTCATCCTCATCATCTTCGTCATCGTTAAGGTTAGGGTTAGCATTATCGTTAGGGTTAAGGTTATCGTTCCCGTTATCGTTAAGGTCAAAGACACCAGTTCCATCGATAAATTCCTGCAACAAGTGGTCAAAAGACTCGTCATCGTCCTCCCCTTCATCGCAGGAACTTCCTTCTCCCTCCCTTGGGAGGGTCGGGGAGGGGTTGTCCTCGTTAGGGTTAGGGTTAACGTTAGGATTAAACACCTCCAGCTCCAGATCATCCTCTATTAGACAAGCTATATCCTGTATATCCATATCTTTCTGTTCAGGCGTTACACCCTTTTCCAGACGTTTCATGAACCGTGCAGCCACGGTGTCACTGATGTACTTCTTCACGTCTTTTTCAGTCCAGTCCCTCAGATTACCTCTTTGATATGCCAACCATAGATTGCTCCTTAGGCTATCCTCTGCCGATTTGCTGAAGTCCATGAAATAATCGCGAGCCGTGTCAATGATGCATCTTAGCAGTTCTGCTCTTCCAAGCTTCTCATCATCGTTCGCCTCGTCATTAAGGTATATCTTCATATCCTCTTCCATGCCTCTCGTGTTATTTAATGAGAACTCCTGTTTCATCAGCGACTCTCCGTCATCCATATACAGGGTGTAATCACCATCCACCCATGCCCTCTTAATAGGCATCGTCACCAAGAAGGTGTCCTTCTCTAGCCCGTGACGCCTATTGCTTATGCCACAAGTAGTGTGGCCCATCAGTGTGCAGGTATAGTCATAAAGGTATAAGTCATAGGAAGCCTCCTTTATCAGTTCTTTGTGCGACTTCACAATAATCTGCAGGTCGCAAGGGTTATACATAGCGGTCACTCTATCGACCGTAGAAACTAAACTCAATTCAAAATCAAAATTTTTCTCCATCACAAACAAATTAAAAAGGTTACCATGTGTTTTCAGGTTCTTAGGTTACAAGGTTAGGGTTATCGTAGCACCTTTGGTGCGTATCGTAGGCAAAGCCGTATCGTCATCATTGTATCACTAAGTCAAAGAGCGCACTTCCTGCCACCCTTTCACGAAAGGGCGCAGTAATCCTGTCAACTGAGAAAATCAGCTTGAGTCTGAGTCATCAGAGCATCTCCCTACCTCTTACTTCTTACCTCTTACCTCTCAATTCCATTGACATTGTTCTTAAAATTGTAAAATTTGAAAGTGATTGTTTCTGTGTTTTTTTTTTGTCTGTTTCGCTAATTGCGGGTGCAAATGTACCAACTTTTTCCGTTCCCGCAAAATTTTTTGCAGGAATTTTTCATCTTACTGCATTTTTTTCTTACTTTTGCATCCAAAAGATACGTATGACGAAACGTAATAACATACTCTCTATACTGAGCATCATCATCGTGCTACTGCTCGCGGCAGTGACGGGAGGCAGTTTCTACATGCTCCACGTCTCCCTCGCTCCAGACCCCAACAGAGCCGACAGAGACTCATGCTTCCAGCAGCTCTTCAGAGACTACCCCGAGACCGGACCGTGGATAGACAGCCTTATGTCATGCCATGCCCTGCGCGACACCTTCATCACCATGCCCACGGGAGAACGCCACCACGCCTACTATATCAACAGAGGAGCCCGGAAGACAGCCCTCGTCATCCACGGTTGGCGCGACCAAGCCATCAAATACTTCTGCCTCGCACTCATGTACGAACGCGACCTGGGCTACAACGTAGTCATACCCGACCTCCACGCCCACGGACAGAGCGAGGGCGAGGCTATCGACATGGGATGGCAGAACCGCCATGACGTCATGCACTGGATGCAGATATTCCGACAAGACACGATGGTCGTGCACGGCGTATCGATGGGAGCCGCCACCACTATGATGCTCTCCGCCGAACCGATGCCCGCAGGCATCCGCGACCTCCGCTTTGTCGAGGACTGCGGCTACACCACCGTGTGGGACGAGTTCTCAGACCAGATGAACAAACTCTTCTCCCTGCCCCCATTCCCCCTGATGCACACCAGCAGTCTGCTCTGTCACCTGCGCTACGACTGGCATTTCAGTCAAGCCTCAGCCCTCGATGCCGTCAGGCACTGCCCCTATCCCATGCTCTTCATCCATGGCGACAGTGACACCTTTGTTCCCACCGCTATGGTCTATCGCCTATACTCTGCCAAGCCCCAGCCCAAAGCCCTGTGGATAGCGAAAGACACCGACCACGCCCACTCCTACCTCAACCACAGAGGCGAATACACCCGACGAGTGCGCCAGTTCCTCTCAGTATCTATACCGTGACACGTATCAGCCCAAAAATCATGATACCAATGCGATTTTTCATCTCAAGATGAGCCGATAATTGAAAAATATTCTGTATCTTTGCACCGATTAATGAATGTATGAGTATGGATATATCAAGGGAAATACTACAGTTTTCCTTATCTCACCTGTACGAATACGTCATTCGCATGGAGATAAAGCCCTTTGGCCATTTCTGTTTGTCCAGATATAATTTGGCATTGCCATTTGTGAGCAGGAACAGGTTGTGCCTCACTTCGCTGAAATCGAAGTGCATCCTGTTCTGACCGTCCACGTAGTCCAGCATCTTTATCTGCCAGCAACCGTCGGCTATGTGTACCTCCATGTTGTCAAGCCTCACCTTGTAGATGGTCCTGCCGCCCAGGGTGTAGCTGCCCATGTACTTCATGTCGGTTTCCTGCTTCTTGCGACGCTTCTTCTGCAGTTCCTTCGCCTTGTCGCGCACCTTGTCGTAGAAAGAGTCGAAGACATTGGCACTCATCATGCCGTCGTGCTTCAGGAAGGCTTTTTTCTGTTTCTCTGTCAGTTCCTGCTTCATATTCACCATGCGCACGTTTGACGTCGTTATCTTGCCGTTGTTGAACAGCACGTCCTCTGCCATGGTGATGCCGAACACCTTGTGTTCCATCAGCGCCGACACTATCTGTCCGTAGCCTGCGAGCTTCGCCGCAAATGTTACGGTGCGGCGATGAGGCATCTGCTTCAGGTCTATGTCCTTGTCAAGCTTGCACGTAACGGAATACCGCAGCGTGCGCACGTGCTTCTTCAGCGGTTTGGCATTTGCCAGCACCTGCTTCACCAGATACTCCTCGAATGTCTGACCGTCAGCCAGCACCACCGTCTCGGGCAGGTCTATCGTTGCCTTTATGTCATTATCCTCCTGTGCCATGATGCTCATGGGCATCATGGCTATGAGGCAAAGTATCATTATCCTGCTCATCATGTCAGTTAGCTTTTTGTATTTTTGCAGATGGAGAAATATGGATACATTGATAATTCTGACGTCCGCCCTGCCTCCCCCTCCTCGTCTGGTTCTGTATAAAAATGCACAAGTCAGCCCGTAACAAAATCCTCACCCTAATAGAGAAGAACTTGTCATAGAGGAATTCCCCCTAACAATACCGCAAAGGGAGTAGCCTTAGTGCTACTCCCTTTTTTTGAAAGCCTTTATGATAAGGTACATAAGTCCAACCGCAACAATTATGTCAATTGCGTTCCATATGGTCCTGCCTAAAGCAATCTTAAAGAAAGGTTGGAAAAGTACTGCAAGAGCAGCAAAGATAAAGCCCAACCCATCTTTCTTGGATTTGAAGTAATCATAAGAAAGATAAGCAAAAGCGAAAGCAGATGCAAATCTTACTATTTGGTAATAGCCACAAGGCATGTCCGCAAGGCACAACAGCAGTAGCACAGCTATAACAAGTTTCAAAAAAGGAATCATCGTTTATATGAATTATGATGTTTAGTTTAGCATTGATATACACTTCAATTCTTATTTGACAGAAACTCCGTTTACAATAATATCTTTACTTCTCCACGTAGCCATATCATATCTGTTTTGTATTGTCTCAAGGCGGACGCATGGTTAGTAGAACAATGCAAAAGTAAGAAAAAATTCGAATAGAACCAAATTTTTCTTGCGGAAAGTCGATAAGTGCCAGGTATTCTTCGTACCTTTGCGAGGAAATTCATAATGCATACCCAATGAGAGAAATCACTTTAGACATCATTCGCGCTCGCCACTCGGTGCGCAGGTATCTCGACAAACCCATCGAAGCAGAGAAGATCGCTGAGATACAACAGTTGATAGACGAGTGCAATCAAGAAAGCGGACTGCATATACAG
>JAFXZF010000052.1 GCA_017541365.1 Prevotella sp. | reverse complement strand
TGCCGGACAGAAAGGTCTGTCTGTGGCATTCGACCTCCCTACGCATCGTGGCTATGACCCTGATAATATGCGTGTTGTGGGCGATGTGGGTAAGGCTGGCGTGTCTATCTGTTCTGTGGAGAATATGAAGGTGCTCTTCGACGGAATCCCATTGAATAAGATGTCTGTATCTATGACTATGAACGGTGGCGTATTGCCTATCATGGCATTCTACATCGTTGCAGGTCTTGAGCAGGGAGCAAAACTTGAGGAGATGGCTGGAACTATCCAGAATGATATCCTCAAGGAGTTCATGGTGCGTAACACATACATCTACCCGCCATCATTCTCTATGAAGATTATCGCAGACATCTTCGAGTTCACATCACAGAAGATGCCTAAGTTCAATAGCATCTCTATCTCTGGCTATCACATGCAGGAGGCAGGAGCAACAGCCGACATCGAGCTTGCTTATACTCTTGCCGATGGTATGGATTATCTTCGTGCAGGTATCAACGCAGGTATCGATATTGATGCATTCGCACCTCGTCTGTCTTTCTTCTGGGCTATTGGTGTGAACCACTTTATGGAGATTGCAAAGATGCGTGCCGGTCGTCTGCTTTGGGCTAAGATTGTTAAGAGCTTTGGTGCAAAGAACCCTAAGTCTATGGCTCTTCGTACTCACTCTCAGACATCTGGTTGGTCTCTCACTGAGCAGGACCCATTCAATAATGTTGGTCGTACATGTATCGAGGCTATGGCTGCTGTCCTTGGTCATACGCAGTCGCTTCATACCAACTCTCTTGATGAGGCTATCGCACTTCCAACCGACTTCTCTGCACGTATCGCTCGTAATACCCAGATCTACATCCAGAATGAGACAAAGGTATGTAAGGAAATCGACCCTTGGGCAGGTTCCTACTATGTAGAGACTCTCACCAACGAACTTGTTCACAAGGCTTGGGAGCACATTCAGGAGATTGAGAAGCTTGGCGGTATGGCTAAGGCTATCGAGACAGGTGTGCCTAAGATGCGTATCGAGGAGGCTGCTGCTCGTACTCAGGCTCGTATCGACTCTGGCGTTCAGACAATCGTGGGAACTAACAAGTATCGTCTTGCGCACGAGGATCCTATTGATATCCTCGAGGTTGACAATACCGCAGTACGTCTTCAGCAGGAGGCGGCTCTCAAGAAACTCAAGGCTGAGCGTGATGAGGAGGCATGTAAGAAGGCACTTGCAGCCATCACAGAATGTGTACAGGAGTTTGCTGATGGTAAGAAGTCAGAGAACAACCTCCTTGCTCTTGCTGTAGAGGCAGCCAAGGTTCGTTGTACATTGGGTGAGATATCTGACGCCTGCGAGAAAGTCGTAGGTCGTTATAAGGCAGTAATCAGAACAATTTCAGGCGTGTATAGTTCAGAATCAAAGAATGACAGCGACTTCGAGAAGGCCTGTGAGCTTACTGAGAAGTTTGCGAAATTGGAAGGTCGTCGTCCGCGTATCTTCATAGCTAAGATGGGACAGGACGGACATGACCGTGGTGCTAAGGTTGTTGCAACAGGCTATGCCGATTGTGGCTTTGACGTTGATATGGGACCTCTGTTC
>JAFXZF010000051.1 GCA_017541365.1 Prevotella sp. | reverse complement strand
TATAGGACTTCACATGGAGTTCTACGAGGATGGAGATTATATCGTGAGTAACTGGCATCCCGAAAAGAACTATCAGGGATGGGTGAACACCATGCACGGCGGCATACTCAGTACGCTGATAGACGAAGTATGCGGATGGGTGGTTACGAGAAAGTTACAGACCAGCGGCTACACCGTCCAGTTGAATGTGAAGTTTAAGAAAGCCATCCCTACAACCGAGCCTGTGTTGACCATCAAGGCGAAGGTAGATAAACAAGTAAGAAATCTTGTCTATATCCATGCTGAGATTACCAATTCCAAGGGTGAACTATGTAATGAGGGTGAAGCCATCTACTTCCTGATGCCTCAGGAGAAAGCTGCGGAGATGGGATTCCTGCATTGCGATGTTGAAGATGAATAGCATGGTGACAATAGTTGGACATATAAAAGAAATGAAACAGGAAGTCAATCCTCAGGAAACAAGCAGGGGCGAGGCATTCAATCTGTGGATGTCATCGCCACAACCAATGGTGACATTTGTGAAGACATTTAATGTCAGCCGTTTGCTAAAGATGAGTCATAAGACAGGAATCAAGTTCAATGTGCTATTATGCTGGTGCATAGGCAAGGCAGCCAACCGAATAGAGGAGTTTTACATGTTGCCCCAGAAAGACAAATTGTTCCGATACAGCAAACTGGCTCTCAATGTCATCGTTCAGAATAAAAATGGTGGATTAAGTACGTGCGACATACCTTTCTCAGATGACATCAGACGATTCAATTCATCCTATCTGGAACTAACTGACAAAGCATCACAATCTTGCGAGAATACATCGCTTGATGATTATATGATTATAGGAACCTCTGCCATACCACACACCGAACTTGAATGTATAATCAATCAGTATTCAGGTCAATACAACAATCCCTTTCTGGCATGGGGCAGATTCCATAAAGGCTGGCTAAAAACCACACTACCCATCTCTTTCCAATTCCACCACACACAGATGGATGGTGCTCACGCAGGAAAGTTCCTTGCCAATCTGCAGGAAGAGATTAATAGGCTGAAAAAAATTACATGCTGATATTTGCTACCAGCGGAACAACAGTTGTTATCTAAGAATAACAAATCAATTCTTCAAACAATTAACTAAATATAATCTAGAATATAGATTAATGTCTTACCCTGAAAAACGTTGTTTATTATTCAACGTTTTTCAGGGTAAGACAATACGTATCTGAAGGCTGATTCACCTTATATCAAAATCTCTAACATATCATCGAATACTAAAAGTTCCTACAGGTATGTATGTGGCGGTAATATCATTGATATGGACGAAGCCAAAATTGACAGAGTAAAGCCTACAATCCTTTTATCCAAGATTGTAATTCCTTTTTGGAAATTCCGTTGAGCCTTTTGCCCTCTCTCCATTTCAGGATGGGGTAGGCTTTCTTCAAGTCTTCAGCTGACTTCTTGATGCTGCTACTACCTGAGGTGCAGAAGGGAACAACTTTCTTACCTTTCAGATTGTTAGCCTCGATGAACGTGTTGATGATGGTTGGTGCCGTGTTCCACCAGATGGGATAGCCAATAAACACGGTATTGTAATCGTTCAGTTTCTCCACCTTGCCTTTGATGGCTGGACGTGATGCAGGGTCAGCCATTTCTACTGACGAACGTGACTTCTTGTTATGCCAGTCAAGGTCGGCATCAGTATAAGGCACTTTGGGCTGTATCTCATAGATGTCTCCACCTGTTACCTCTGCCAGTTTCTCTGCAGCAACTTTGGTAACACCAGACGCTGAGAAGTAAGCCACCAAGGTTTTTGCTTTCTTGTGTTCTTTTTGTTTCTGCTGTGCGCAGGCTGTCATGCATATTGCAGCCAAAGCGCAGATAATGATAGCGATTCTCTTCATAATTTATAATGTCATGTTTATAGATTTTAGTTCCTGACTGCAAAGGTAATGATTTCTTTTTATTTATTTCGCATTTTGCCCATTTAATGCATAAAATTCTTACGCTCAACAAAATAAAAAGCTTCCACTTCGTGTTCGCTTACACGAATTTTTCGTAACTTTGCATCTGGAACATTGAAGATAAAAATTCTATGCAAGAGGAGATATATTCGGCAGCAGGACTGATAGAATACATTCAGCAGGTGGGGTTCCTACCCCTGCTGAACAGCGGCGTTGTGGGCTATTCCGCAGAAGAGGTGGTTGCTGACGATTGTCGATATGTGGTATTTCCTGAGGGAGGATGGGACTGGCCGTTGTGGAAATGGAAAGGTCCCATAGTAACTGAGGGAGGATGTGTCTATGGCAAGTTTTTCAACAACAAGGCGGGGTTCATAAGCAAGAGGTGGTGGCCAGACTTCTACAACTACCGTAGGAGCAAAAATCCACGACCTCAGGAGGGTTCCATAGAAGACACCATACTACAGACCCTGCAAACAGAAGGGAGCGCAATAACACGCGAGCTAAGAGCCCTATGTGGCTTTAATGGTACAAAAATGCGCAGCAAGTTTGATGGCTACATCACTCGACTGCAGATGGGATGTTACGTAGTGACAGAGGACTTTGTATATCCCCATGACAGGCATGGCAATGAATACGGTTGGGGATGGTCGTTGCTCACCACTCCAGAGGAGCTTCTGGGAATTGAAAAGTGTCAAACCGATCATACAGCAGAGGAATCATACAACCTCATTGTCGGGCACATCAGACAGCTGCAGCCTCATGCCACTGACAGGCAAATACAGAGACTGATAGGATAACATCGCATCACTGCATTCGGGAAAATACACATTAGAGTTAAAACATTTAGTATGACAATAGACTGAGAGGATCTCTTGTTAGAATTACACCAACCAGATGGAGTAATAAAACTTTACGATGACGTCTGTATCTTTACTTTCATAGTTGCTTAATTGATAGTTTCCATATAGAAACTGAAGGGACGGAACCCATCGTTGCAGCTAATCATAGCGCTCATGGGGTTCTGCATCCAACCATCATAGAAGTTGCCTTCGCCTCTGGCAAGATTCTCGACAAACTCATGCATGGAATGCCATGCTGCAGGGCATAATCCTTCTGGTTGTTTGCCATCAACAGAAATCCACTCTTGACCTTCCCTGACATCGCATGCATGCTCAATAGGATTCTCATACTTTGCCATTAGGTCAGGATAGAGTGTCTGGCGTATTGCTATGATTCGTACTTTGTTCATCCTACTTTAAAATAATCTTCGCATGCCTTCGTCTATGGTTTGCTTATTGGGTGATCAACCAGTGGCATCTGGCTGTCGCTCAGCCCAAGCTCCTTAATCAGTGTGGGTTTGTCCATCGTCATGCGTGGTACGGTGTTCAATCCCAGTGCGGTGCATGCCAGACAGATGTTTTGCGAAACGTAACCAGCATCTATGGGTGCCATAGCACGTTTTGCCTCCTCAGACCTATCTCCAAATTTATCCATATTGCTGACCAACAGGAGCATGACAGGTGCTACCTTGGGTCGTGCATCACGTCCACAGACTGCCTCACGCAGGTCTTTATCGTTGACCTTATCCAGCTGGTGCTTCTGTACATTATACAAGTAGGTACCATCCTGTCGCATCACATACACTTGTATGTCCTGCGCATTGATAGCCGATGGTGCCGTCAGTCGTCCGCTTTCAGGTCGGTTGATGCCCGATGCTGCCCACAATAAAGTTGACAGCTCCTCGTCACTGACAGCCTTGCTGGTATGTATCCATGTAGAGTGACGCTGCTGAAGAGCTTCCATCAGTGTCATACTCAGCGATTTGTCTGGTGCAGGCAATTCGATGATAGTCTTCTGTGCCATAGAGCAAAGTGTCATGGCGCATGCCAAAAGTGTCAAAGCAGTCTTTTTCATTTCCGAGGTGATTATGATTTTATTATAGTTTTTTGCAAAGATACTAATTTCTTTTTATTTATTTTGCATTTTGCTCATTTAATACATAAAATATTACGCTCAACAAAATAAAAAGCTTCCACTTTGTGTTCGCTTACACGAATTTTTCGTAACTTTGCATTTAGAACATGGTATATGTTAACAATATTAATACAAAACAGAATTATGCCATACATCAGAATTAAGGCTTATCCAAAGGATCAAGCAACAAAAGAGAAAGTAGTAGAGGCTATCAACAAAGCCTTCGTGGATAACTGGGGATGCGTTCCTGAAGCCATCAGCATCTCTATTGAGGAAATATCCCCTGAGGATTGGGTAGAGAAAGTAGAAAATACCGAAATCATTCCCAATGCCGACAAAATGCTCATACTCAACGGCAAGAAGAAATATGACACCTTATCTTAATATCTTAGTGATGGCAATTATATAACATACGAACTTTTCGGGCGAAATTTATCTTGTTTTGCATAGATTTTGCCCGGCAGGTCAGATTCTGACACTTTGCTCATTATTTCAGAGTTTTCGTGACACTAAATCTTAACCGATGTTAAATAATGGGTTATCTTGGAAAAGGATAACTTTAAGGTGCTAAAAGGGCAACTTTATGCCCCCCAAAAGATATCCTTTAAGGTGCTTAAAAATATGCTTTCAAAGTGTAAAGTGACAGGGGCAAAAAACTGACATATCACCAAAACAGCGGCTGAATTCACTTTCAAAATTGGGGGTCAGCACACCCTTGCCCATTGCGTCACGCACTTCGGACATAGTCCAGAAGCGCCCGCCGTCAAGTTCGTCGGTGGAAGGGTGTATCTCTCCATCGTAGGTGGTACGGTGAACATACACCAACTCCCTCTCACGCTGGCTCTCAAAAACATACTTGTCAACAACTTCGGGAGTGAAAGCCTCTATGCCTAGTTCTTCACGTACCTCACGCATGAGAGCCTCCTCGGGCGTTTCGCCATAGTCTATGTGGCCACCCACGGCGGTGTCCCATTTCCCTGGTTGTATATCCTTCCAAGCGGGGCGTCGCTGCAGGTATATCTCTCCCCTGCTGTTGAAGACATGGAGGTGCACCACGGGGTGAAGCAACATGCTACCGCCATGACACTCACCTCTCGTGGCAGAACCTAATACCGTTCCGCCTTCGTCAACAATGGGGAATATCTCATCCTTGTTGTCCATAATATGTATTAAACAATCGGCAACCTGGGGTACTGGCGGAACCAGCCATCGAGGCGGAGGCGCATGACGCCGAAGAATGCCTCGCCGAAGATGCCACCAGACATCTTGCTGGTACCCTCTACCCTATTGACGAAGATGACGGGCACCTCCTTAATCTTGAAGCCTATCTTGTAGGCAGTGTATTTCATCTCTATCTGGAAGGCGTAGCCCTTGAAACGTATCTTGTCGAGTTCGATAGTTTCAAGCACACGGCGACGGTAGCACTTAAAACCTGCCGTAGTATCATGAATATTGAAGCCTGTGACGAGTTTGACGTATTTTGATGCGAAATATGACATGAGCACCCTGCCGATAGGCCAGTTGACCACGTTGACGCCACTGACATAGCGTGAACCGATGGCGAGGTCATAACCCTCGTCGGCACAGGCGCTGTAGAGGCGTGGCAGGTCCTTGGGGTCGTGGGAGAAGTCGGCATCCATCTCGAAGATGTACTGATAGTCTCTCTCCAGTGCCCACTTGAAGCCCATGATATAGGCAGTACCAAGACCAAGTTTGCCTGAACGCTCCAACAAGAAAAGGCCCTCTAATTCCCCCTGCATCCTTTTCACTATCTCTGCCGTGCCGTCGGGGCTGCCGTCATCGATGACGAGGATGTCAAACGCCTTGGGGAGGGCGAAGATGGCACGGATGATTTTCTCTATGTTCTCCTTCTCGTTGTATGTCGGGATGATTATAATACTGTCGGACATGAGTTAAAAGGGTCAAAAGTTCAAGAGAGCTAAAGCACTGTTCAAGTCGCTTCGCTGGTTCAAGTTTATTTTCTGTTTACAAGCGCAAAATTACGCAAATTCCATTACGTGAACAAGAAAAAGGACGTTTTTTATGGTTAAATGAAATTAATTTATTAATTTTGCACGAAAATTCCGAAATTATGACAGCAAAAGAAATACGCGAATCGTTCAAGAGATTCTTTGAGAGCAAGGAGCACTTGATAGTGCCTTCTGCACCTATGGTAGTGAAGGATGACCCTACACTGATGTTTACCAACGCTGGTATGAACCAGTTTAAGGACATCATACTGGGCAATGCCACTCCAAAGTGCCGCCGACAGGCTGACACGCAGAAGTGCCTGCGTGTATCGGGCAAGCACAACGACCTGGAGGAGGTGGGACATGACACGTACCACCACACCATGTTTGAGATACTGGGCAACTGGTCGTTTGGCGACTACTTCAAAAAGGAGGCGATATCATGGGCGTGGGAGTACATCGTTGATGTGCTCAAGATAGACCCAAAGGACCTCTATGCCACCGTATTTGAGGGAGCACCTGACGAGGGACTGGCTCGCGACGACGAGGCAGCAGCGATATGGGAAAAGTTCCTGCCCAAAGACCATATTATAAACGGCAACAAGCACGACAACTTCTGGGAGATGGGCGACACAGGTCCTTGCGGTCCATGCTCGGAGTTGCACGTGGATTCACGTTCGGCAGAGGAAAAGGCAAAAGTGCCTGGCAAAGACCTTGTCAACAAGGATCATCCACAGGTGATAGAAATATGGAACCTGGTGTTCATGCAATTCAACCGCAAGGCTGACGGCTCACTGGAGGGTCTGCCTGCCAAGGTTATCGACACGGGTATGGGCTTCGAGCGACTGGTGCGCACGCTGCAGGGCAAGACATCAAACTACGATACCGACGTATTCCAGCCCCTCATCAAGGTAATGGCCGATATGGCTGGCTGTAAGTACGGCGACGATGAGAAAAAGGATATCGCACTGCGCGTCATAGTTGACCACCTCAGAGCTATAGCGTTTGCCATAGCCGACGGACAGTTGCCATCAAATGCCAAAGCGGGCTACGTGATACGCCGCATACTGCGCCGTGCAGTGAGATACGGCTACACCTTCCTCGGACAGAAGGAAGCATTTATCTACAAACTGGTGCCTACGCTGGTGGCAGAGATGGGCGACGCCTTCCCCGAACTGCCAGCTCAGCAGAAACTCATCATGAAGGTGATGCAGGAGGAAGAGAGCTCTTTCCTGCGTACTTTGGAGAAGGGTATCGTGATGCTGCAGGAGGTAATCAACGAGACAAAGGCGAATGGCAAGACGGAGATAGCCGGCGACAAGGCGTTCACATTGTTCGACACCTTTGGCTTCCCTCTCGACCTCACCGAACTGATATGCCGCGAACAGGGCATGACACTCGACGAGAATGGTTTCAACAAGTGCATGGAGCAACAGAAAAACCGTGCCCGCAATGCCGCTGAGGTGAAGCTGGGAGACTGGCAAGTGCTCTCCGAGGCGGAGAGTACTTTCGTGGGCTACGACTACACGGAATACCCTTGCCACATCGTGAAATACCGCGAGGTGAAGCAGAAGAAAGGCACTGCGTATGAGATGATACTCGACCAGACACCGTTCTACGGCGAGATGGGTGGCGAGGTAGGCGACACTGGCGTACTCGTATCAGAAAACGAAGAGATAAAGGTGCTCGACACAAAGAAGGAAAATGGTGTGGCAATACACATCGTGGACAGGATTCCTGAGAATGTGGATGCCGAGTTTATGGCGTGCGTGGATACTGACCGCCGTGCTGCCATAGAGAGCAACCACACCTGTACGCACCTGATAGACGAGGCACTGCGCGAGGTGCTGGGCGACCACGTGGAGCAGAAGGGTTCACTGGTGACAGCCGAGGGATTGCGCTTCGACTTCTCACACTTCGAAAAGGTGACACCTGAACAGATAAGAGAGGTGGAACATATAGTTAACGACCGCATACGCCAGAACATACCTCTGCAGGAATTTCGTGATACTCCGATAGAGGAGGCGAAGCAACTGGGCGCCATAGCTCTCTTTGGTGAGAAATATGGCGACAAGGTACGCGTGGTGAAGTTTGGCAACTCTGTGGAGTTTTGCGGTGGCTGTCATGCCAAGGCAACAGGCCAGATAGGCATGGTGCGCATTGTATCGGAGAGTTCGATAGCTGCAGGTGTGCGCCGCATAGAGGCTATCACTGGTGCTAAGGTTGACGAGATGCTCGACAAGATGCAGGACCTCATCAACGACCTCAAAGCACTGTTCAACAACGCACCAAACCTGATGCAGACCATCGAGAAGGCAATAGCCGAGAATAAGGAACTGCAGGCACAGGTGGATGAGTTTAAGGCGCAGAAGGCTGGACAGTATAAGGACGAACTGATAAAGAACGCCAAGGACGTGAACGGCGTAAAGGTTATGGCAGGCGTACTGCCCATCGATGCGCAAAATGCCAAGGATATGGCATTCCAACTGCGTGCACAGTTCACCGAGAAATTGGTAGTAGCTATAGGTTGTGCCCAGGGCGGCAAACCAAACCTCACTGTGGCACTGTCTGACGACCTCGTGAAAGAGGGCAAGAATGCCGGACAGATGGTTCGCGAGGCTGGCAAACTGATACAGGGCGGCGGAGGCGGACAGCCTCACTTCGCTACTGCCGGCGGCAAGAACCATGACGGACTGAAAGCCGCTGTGGATAAGGTCGTAGAACTGGCAACGGCATAAAATAAATAAGGGCACTCAATTGAGTGCCCTTTCTTTATACCTTATACTTTATACTTTATTCTTTATACTCTACAAGTTACCACGTTCCTTATCGAGATAGTACTTGTAAGTGCCCACGGTGAGTTCATCACATGCAGCCTCGTCACACACCACGATAGCATGTGGGTGCATCTGGAGCATGGACGATGTCCACTTGTGTGATATGTATCCGTCAATGCAGTGCTTGAGGGCACGTGCCTTGTTGTGGCCACTGCATACGAGGAGCACCTCCTTTGCAGCCATCACTGTGCCGATGCCGACGGTGAGAGCCTGCTTTGGCACGAGGTCGAGGTTGCCCTCGAAGAAACGGCTGTTGGCATGTATAGTGTCAGTGGTAAGAGTCTTGATACGTGTCTTGCTGGCAAGTGATGAGCCAGGCTCATTGAACGCCAGGTGACCATCAGGACCTACACCGCCCATAAAGAGGTCGATGCCGCCTGCTGCCTCAATAGCTTTCTCATATTCCTCACACTCCTTGACGAGGTCCTCGGCATTACCGTTGAGGATATGCACGTTCTCCTTCTTGATATCGATGTGGTTGAAGAAATTATTCCACATAAAGGAATGATAAGACTCTGGATGTTCCTCTGGAAGCTTCACATACTCATCCATGTTGAATGTGATGACATTCTGGAAGGATATTTCACCTGCCTGGCACTTCTTGATGAGCTCACGGTAGAGTCCGAGAGGTGAAGAACCAGTAGGACAGCCCAACTTGAAGGGCTTCTCAGGCGTTGGGTTTGCCTCCTTGATACGGTTTGCTACGTAGTTTGCAGCCCATTTTGACAGGGCGTCGTAGGTCGGTTCGATAATTACTCGCATACTTTTTATGTTATTAGTTAGAGATTAGTTCTGAGGACCTGCTACCAAAAGTAAGAAACGGAGGGGTTTCCCCAGATAGTTGATAGTTGATAATTAAAGCGTACCGTAGTACCCCGCATACCACTGGGCGAAGGCACGAAGTCCCTGGCGCAGGGGTGTGGCGGGTTTGAAACCGAAGTCCTGCTCCAGCGGTGTGGTGTCAGCGTATGTGATTGGGACATCACCTGGCTGCATGGGCACAAGTTCCTTATGTGCCTCAAAGTCATAGTCGGCAGGTAGCACCTTGGCAGCGATGAGTTCCTCCTGCAGTATGGTGACAAAGTCGAGGAGGTTCTCAGGCGAGTTGTTACCGATGTTGTACACCTTATAAGGTGGTATAGGCAGTCCATCCTCGCCGTTCTGCTTCTCTGGTGCGTGTTGCATGATGCGCACTACGCCCTCTACGATGTCATCGACAAAGGTGAAGTCACGTTTGCAGTTGCCGTAGTTGAAAATCTGTATGGTCTTGCCCTCACGCAGTTTGTTGGTAAATCCGAAGTAAGCCATGTCTGGTCGTCCGGCAGGACCATAGACGGTGAAGAACCTCAGACCCGTAGAGGGAATGTTGTATAGTTTGGAATAGGCATGCGCCATGAGTTCGTTGCTCTTCTTGGTGGCTGCATAGAGCGATACGGGATTATCCACCTTGTCTTCTGTGGAGTATGGTACTTTCTTGTTGCTGCCATACACTGATGATGACGACGCATATACCAGGTGCTCCACCTCATTGTTGCGGCAAGCCTCGAGGATGTTGTAAAATCCCACGAGGTTTGACTCTATGTAGGCACCAGGATTGGTGATGGAATAGCGTACGCCAGCCTGAGCTGCGAGGTTTACCACTACGGCAGGCTTGTAGTCGGCAAAGATGCTGTCGATGAGTGGTTTGTCAGCTATATTGCCCTCGATGAAGACGAAGGCATCGTCAGCATGACTGAGTGACTTCACCTGCACCTTGATCTGCTCGAGGCGCTCTTTCTTTATGTTTACGTCATAATAATCGTTCATATTGTCAACGCCGATTACCTTGACGTCCTTCACGTCTGTGAATATGCGCTTCACAAGGTTGGAACCGATAAAGCCGGCAGCACCCGTCACGAGGATGCACTTGCCTTCAAGATTTACGTTGTATTGTAACATTCTTTCTGATTTTTCTGATTGCCAAAGTATTCTGAGTATTCTGATATTCCGAGTGGGATTTATGGGGTCACAAACCTTGCCCCTTCATCGGGCTTCACCCAGAAGACTTTGAAGGTCTGCTCGTACTCAGGGAACTGTGCAAGATACTGTTCTGTGAGCGCCTTTTCTATCTCCTCCTTGTGCTGTGGGTCAACGAGGGCAATGACGGCGCCCTTGAAACCAGCCCCAGAGAAGCGACCGCCATATACACCAGGGAGCTGGCGCATAATCTTGTATATGGAGATGAGCTCTGGCGAACCACATTCGTAGTTGTTCATTGACGACTCGCAGGAGTCGAAGCTCAGTTTGCCAAAGAGTTGCAGATTGCCACTCTCCCATGCCGTAACACCCTGACGCACTCTGCGATACTCTGAGTAGAAATGCTCGGCACGCTTGGCAAAGCGCAGCGGCATCATGTCGCGAGTCTTCTCAAACTGATCTTTCGGAATATCACGCAGGAATGTTTTGTCGAATGTCTTGAGGGGCTGGTTTTGATATGCAAGGATATTCCATGCCGCCGTCTTACACTCATACACACGCAGGTTGTAGTCGCTATTGACGAGTGAGCGCGTGAGACCAGAGAAGAAAATGCCTATCTCAAATTCGGGCATAGCGGAATTCTTAGGGATAAGGCGGTAGTCGTTGCTGTCACAGTCGAGAAACAGCAGGTGGTCCTTCTTGCTCAGGGCTATACAGCTCTGGTCGAGAAGTCCATTGTTGAGACCTATATATTCACGTTCTGCCTCCGATGCTATCTGCACCACCTCGAAAGGTTGTAGCTTGATACCGTTAGCCTTAGCGTAAGCCATGACGTATGCTATCAAGACGGCGGCTGACGAACTCAGTCCGCCAACAGGCAGGCTACCTTGCAACATGCCGTCGATGCCATGTATCAACTCGAAACGCTTGCGCAGGGCGTACTTGGCGCCACGTGCATAGTCGCCCCAGGTGTATTCACGTATCTCTGTACGGCGCATCAGGTCGATATGCACCTCACCCTCGAAGGACTTGCTGACGAGATTTACCTGAGCGTCATCCCTGACATTAAACCACAGGTCAACACCCTTATTGATGGCGAAACCACTGACCAGTCCGTGCTGGTGGTCAACATGCGCACCCAATGGGCACACACGATATGGGGCGAAAATGTGATATTGATATTCCATATTTTTTATGGGGAGTTAAGGGGGAGTTAGAGGGGAGTTAAGGGTTCTTTACTCCGTATTTCTCACAAGCCTCGTAGTAGGTATCAAGACTTCCTATGTCAAAGCGACCGCCATTCATAGACCACGCATACATGGTGGCATTGTCCACCATATAGTGGGCGAGATTGCCTGGAGCATCCTTGCCACATCCGTTCTCCACGGAGTGGCGCACGAGGTCGAGGTCCTTCTTCATATATATATAGAACGGTGGCACTGCCCAGTGCGATTTTGGCTCCTGAGGTTTCTCCTCCATATTGATGACCTTGTTGTCAGCGTCAAGCACCACTACGCCAGTACGCTGCAGTTTCTCGATGGAGGGCTGTTCGTGGCACATGATGCATGAAGCATCTTTGGTCTTAGCAAAATCGACAAAGTCCTTGAATGAGAAGAAGAGCAGGTTGTCAGCTGCTACCACGAGCATGTCATCATCGATATGGAGTTTGTCCATAGCAAAGAGGAGGTCGCACACAGCACCAAGACGTGTGTCGTTGGTCTCCGTACCATCATCGACTATGGTGATGGGGTTGGTGTAGTGCTGCTCCTTTGCCCAGTCCTCAAAGATGGAGGCAAACTTATGGTTGGTTATCACGATGTGCTCATCTATGTCGGCGATGCAGTCTATGTCGTCGAGCATCCTGCCGAGTATCGTAGAGTCACCTATTTTTAACAATGGTTTGGGGAAGTTCTTCGTCAACTCTCCCAACCTTGTGGCATATCCTGCTGCTATAACTATCGTTTTCATCTTAGTCCAGATTATCGTTGCCGTAACGCTTCACCTCGTCGATTACCTTGAGCAGATACTGTCCATACTGATTTTTGAGCATAGGCTGAGCGAGCTGACGCATCTTCTCTTCGTCTATCCATCCCTTGCGGTAGGCTATACCCTCAAGACATGCCACCTTGAGGCCCTGTCTCTTCTCAAGCACCTCGATATATGTGGAAGCCTCAGAGAGAGAGTCGTGTGTGCCTGTATCGAGCCATGCGAAGCCCCTGCCGAGCGTCTGCACCTTCAGTTCCTTGTCCTTGAGGAACCATTGGTTGACGGTTGTTATCTCATATTCTCCACGTGCTGATGGCTGTATCTTGCTTGCCACGTCAACCACCTTGTTGGGGTAGAAGTACAAGCCCACCACAGCGTAGTTGGACTTTGGCTCAGCAGGTTTCTCCTCGATGGAGAGGCAGTTGCCCTCCTTATCAAACTCTGCCACGCCGTATCTCTCGGGGTCGTTCACCCAATAGCCGAACACCGTCGCCTTGTTCTCCTCCTCAGCCGTACGCACAGCCTCACGCAGCATCTTGGGGAAGCCCATGCCTTGGAATATATTATCACCCAACACGAGGCAGGCACAGTCGTCGCCGATAAAGTCCTTGCCGATGGTGAAGGCCTGTGCCAAACCGTCTGGCGAGGGTTGCTCGGCATACTCGAAGTGCACGCCGTAGTCAGAGCCGTCGCCCAGCAGACGCTTGAAGCCAGGCAGGTCGAAAGGTGTGGAGATGATGAGTATCTCCCTTATGCCAGCCAACATCAGCACCGATATTGGGTAGTATATCATCGGTTTGTCGTAGATAGGCATCAACTGCTTTGAGATGCCCTTTGTGATAGGATATAGGCGTGTGCCGCTACCTCCTGCTAAAACTATTCCCTTCATGTTAAAACTTCGTTTTACCATGCACTATCGGCTGCACTCGGCATAGTCAAAGCAAGCTTTACTCTGCTCTCATTTGCACGATAGTTCATTTATGTTAATTTAAAATTGAGAATTGAAAGTTATGATTACCTAATTTCTAATTATCCAAAAGTTTCTCGAGTTGCTTGACGCGCTTGCGTGGCAGTTTGGTATCGAGAAATGCCTGATACTGCTTCAGCGAATGGGTGTCGGTACCCGTGATGCTGTAGTAGTGGTGGTCGAGTAGCCAGAAGGATTTTTTCTGCACCTCCCCTCCATACAGTCCGCTGACAGCTGGGATATTGAGCTGGAAACGGATGCGCATCTCACGAAGTTCTTCATAATCCTTCTCACCCATATACTGATAGCGGCAGGGGTGTGCCAGCATGGGGTATATGCCACTTGCCATTATCTCCTGCAGCATACCCTTCATATTGTATGGCGGAGTGAAGTAACTTGTCTCCACGAGCAGGTGGTTGTCTGGCAGAGGCAGCTGTTTGGCACGTGCAATGTCGAAAAAGTTGTCGAGCATGTTCTCCGCCGCCAGGTGTATCGTCATCTCCCCGCATGGCTCCTGTGCTATCATCTCCATGACCTCGTCATACACCTTACGCAGTGTCTCTGGGGTGTTGGGCATGTCCTCCATCACGTGGGGAGTAAAATATACCTCCCTGACCCCATGCTGCATCATGAGGTTGAGGAGGTCTATGGTCATAGTATGTTTCTGCACACCGTCATCTACACCTGGCAACAGGTGGCAGTGATGGTCAGTGTAGCCTTTCAGCACTCCACTGTCAGAAACCTTTATGGATGAATTCCAGAAAAACATCTTTTTCAACTTACTTTGTTCGTACGAAAACGATACGCTTCGCTACGAAATGGAGCTAAAGCTCCTACGATACGTCACTTCGTGACTACGATAACTATGAACTGAGAACTGTGAACTACTCCTCGTCGTCTTCTACGGCATAGCCATAGCCGTTGCTCGAACCATATCCGTAGCCCTGACTGCCATAGCGGCTGTATCCGTAGTGGTAGCCATAGCGTCCATGCCCGTTGGAGGTGCCGTTGAGGAGTATTGTCATATTGTTGAACTTCTTATCATCGTAGTAAGACTGTATCATCGGCAACATCTCACGCTCGAGCAGTTCGGCACGTATCACGAATATGCTCATGTCCGTCCACTTGCTTATGATGGTAGTATCGGCAACGATATCCACTGGCGGACAGTCTATGAATACGTAGTCGTACTCCTTGCGCAGTTTGGCGATGAGTTCCTCCAGTCGCTCGTTGTAGAGCAGTTCCGTTGGGTTAGGAGGTATAGAGCCCACAGGTATTATCGACATGTTGTCGGTACCCTGTACAGGTACTACTGGACACTCGTCTGTCTTGTATGCCAGGTAGTCTGCTATACCCTTCGATGGGTTGCCCACGTACTCTCCCATGCTGGAACGTCTCAGGTCGAGGTCTATCACCACCACCTTCTTATCCTTTATGGCGAAACTTGCGGCGATGTTTGAGAGCAGGAATGTCTTTCCCGATCCAGGGTTGAAGCTCGTTGCCATGATGACCTTCGTATCCTTGCCCGTGCTGTTTATCATAAACTCGAGGTTGGTCCTTATCACGCGGAATGCCTCATTGATTATGTTTCTGCTACGTGGCTTTACGAGTATCTTGTATCCCAGTGAGTTGTCCACCCTACGGAACCAGCTGAAGCGGTGCTTCTTCATCATCTCCTTGGTCTGGTACTGTGGTATCTCGCCTATGTATGGCACTGTGAGTGCTTCCAGGTCTCTGCGTCCACGTACGGTGGTATTGAGCATCTCGCGTATGTAGAGTATAGCCACTGGTATGAGCAGTCCCAGTATGAGTGCTATACCCAGTATCTTGCCCTTCTGTGGCGATGTAGCGGCATTGCCTCCCATAGGAGGAGTTATGATACGCGTGTTGTATGCCGTAAATGCCTGGCTCAGCTCGTTCTCCTCACGCTTCTGGAGCAGGTAAAGGTAGAGGTTCTCCTTGATTTTCTGCTGTCGCTCTATAGAGAGGAGGTTCTTAGCCTGTACGGGGCTCTGAGCTATCTTGCCCGTATTCTGTGCAGCATTGCCCTGTTCGCTTCTTAAGAGCGTAGAGAGGTTTGTTATCGTGTTGTTGAGTCCGCTGATGATTGATGCCTTCATGCTCTCGAGTTGTTTGTCGAGGTCCTGCACCAGTGGGTTGCTCTCCGAACTGTTTGTCACCAGGCTGTTTCTCTGCAGCACCATGGTGTTGTAGCTCTGCAGCATCCTCTCCACTGCTCCGTCGCTTATTCCTGTATTGGCAGGCATGAGGCTATGCTTTGCTCCGTTGCTCTGCAGTGCGTTTTTGATATAACGTGCCATGTAGAGCTGGTTGTTATACTCACGAGCCTTGTTGTCCGACATGGTAGCCTGCTGTATCGCCAGCGATGTCGTCTGTGCGAGGTCTGGCATGAGGTTCTGGCTCTTGTATGTCGAAATGCTGTTATCCACGTTGCCCAGCTCCTGCTCTATCATCTTGAGTCGCTCCCCTATGAAATTGCTGGTAGCCACGGCTATCTGGTTTTTATCCTTCACCCATGCCTCGTTATATACGGCTATGAGGGTGTTGATGATATCCTCTGCCCTGCGTTTGTTCACGTCGTTGCATGTTATATCGAGCACAGCCGACATCTTGTTGCTCATCGAAATATTGAGCTTACTCTGGCACTTGCCGAGAGCTACGAGCAGGGGGTATCTCGTCACTTGTATCTCGTTTTTCTCCGTCTTGGGGGTGAAGTACGCCGTAGGTCTCACCTCTATGGTGCCCACAGGGGTCTTCACGTTGCCTCCCACTGTGCCTTTATATGTCTCTCGGCTCTCTATCTTCTTGCCATCGCGTACCGACTCGAGTTCCGATATCTCCACTTCGCTGCCTTTGAGTGTCATGGTAAATGTCACTCCCTGGCTGTCCAGCAGTCCAGGTATGTTTACCGTCACGGGCAGTGTGGTGTCATACAATGTCACGTCCTGGAAGAATCCCTTCCTCGTATAGTTGTAGTCCATGTGCAGACGCTTCGCCACCTCGAGTATCAGCGCGGGGCTCTGGAAGCATATCAACTCGTTGTTGACGTCACTCGTGGCATTAAACATGTTCATCGAACCCATGTTGCTCAACTGGCTTGCGAAGGTACGCGTATTGCGGTTGTTGTCCTCCTTGATCATCACCGTCGCCTTGCGTGAGTAGGTGTTAGGAGTAGTGAGCAGATAGTACGATGCTATGGTGAGGCATACCAGTACCGATACCACAAACCACCACCAGTTTTGCAGGCATATGCTGTACAGGTCCTTCAGGTTTACCGTATTGCTGCCTTCCTGCACGGTCACCGTTTTGTTCTGAGTATTGTTATTCTCCATTTTTGTCTATATGTGCGTGTCTATGTACGTTTTCTACTATATATATAAGGTGTGCTGTGCGTCACTCTCTATCGGGTAGCGAGGCTCACCACCGATGTTATCAGCGAAGCCACCGATATCCAGAATCCCGTAGAGAGCATATTGTTGCCGTTGACGGTAGTCTGGCGCTTGCGGTAGTTGTTAGGCTCCACGTATATCACGTCGCCCTCTTGCAGGTAGTATGCGGGGCTGCTCACCGTCTTGCTCAGGTCGTTGAGGTTTATCTGGTAGGTGTTGGCCTGTCCCTTGCCGTTGCGTATGAGCATCACGTTGACGCGCTTACCCTGTATGGCGAGGTCACCCGCCATGCCCAGTCCGTCGAGCACCGTCATGTTGTCCTTTGTCAGGGCGTAGCGTCCTGGGTGTGCCACCTCTCCCAGTATGTTGACATACGCATTGTCGCGCTCCACCATCACTACGGCGTCGTTACAGAGGTTCTCACTGATGAGGCGTGCCTGCACCATCTCAGCCACCTCCTCGCGCTTCAGTCCTGCCACGGTCAGTTTGCCGAGTACGGGGAAGTCTATCTGTCCGTTGGAGTCCACGGTGTATGCCATCGTTGACTGCGCGCGTCCCCCTGTGTTATCCATTCCCACCCTTGTGCCTATGATAGGAGTGTTGTAGAGGGTGGCGAGCTGTGGGTCGCGGCTGTGCACCACTATCAGCAGTTTGTCACCACTCTGTACTCGCTGTGTCTGTGCCAGTGCTGTCAGCAGCACCGTGTCCTTGTTGGCGACATCTTGGAAGTAAGCCACTTCCTTTGCGCCCTTACATGCCGACATCGCCATCACTATCATCGTGGCGAGTGCCAATGTCTTGATAATCTTTTTCATCTAATTTATATATTTGTTTTCTATTTTCGTCTGTAAAATTGTCAATTATCAATTATCAATTGTCAATTATATTTACGCACTGTACATTGCGCTTCGCCGTAGCCAGGGCGAGTATGCTCACCCTTACGTCGGGTATCTCTGCGAGCAGTGTGGCACATGCCCTTGTCGTTGCCCCTGTCGTTATCACGTCGTCTATGAGCATCACGTGCTTGCCTTGCAGTTTGCTGGCGTGCCTTGTGTTGAGTGCAAATGCCCTTGTCACGTTCTCCTCCCTCTCATTTCCGGCGAGGCAGGTCTGCGACGTCTCGAATGTCACCCTCCTCAGCACTTTTCCTTTGACGGGCAGTCCCGTCACCCTGCTCACCCCCTTTGCCAGCTGTTCAGCCTGGTTGTATCCCCTCGTCATTCTTCTCCATGGCGTTATAGGTACCGCCACCAGGCAGTCTATGCCGTCAAATACCCCCGTCGTCGTCATTTCCTCCGCCATCAGCTGTCCCATGTAGCGTGCCAGCCTCTTGTTGCCCCTGTATTTCATCGCCCCCACGATGTTGCTCACCATCCCGTCAGGTATGTACGAGAGGTGTGCCACCACTCTCTCTACCTCCGTGTCGCCAGTGCGTCGCCAGTATGTCTTTGCCAGCGCATTGTCCTCCGCTTCCCTCCACAGCCACGTGCGTGGCATCCTCACCAGACATCCCAGACACAGCCTCTGTTCCCCTGCTGTCAGTCTCGTCCCACAACCCGCACAGTAGCGTGGCAGCAACAGGTTGAATAGATTACAGATTATAGAGAACAGATTATACTTCATCTCATCTATCATCTATTATCTCTCATCTCTTATCTACCAACAGTCAATTATCAATACCCCTCCGGGTTGTTCTTCTGCCAGTTCCACGAGTCGCGGCACATCTCCTCTATGCCATAGCGTGCCACCCATCCCAGCTCCGCCTTCGCCTTAGCGGGGTTGCAGTAGCACGTTGCGATGTCTCCCGCCCTTCGTGGCTTTATCACGTACGGCACGTTGACGCCGTTCACCTTCACAAAGGCGTTCACCACGTCGAGCACCGAGTATCCGTGTCCCGTTCCCAAGTTGTATATCGCGAGCCCTTTCTTCTGCTCTATCGCCTTCAGCGCAGCCACATGTCCTGCCGCCAGGTCGCATACGTGTATATAGTCTCTCACCCCCGTGCCATCAGGAGTGTCATAGTCATTGCCAAACACGCCCAGCTCCTTTCTCTTCCCCACTGCCGTCTGCGTGATGTACGGCATGAGGTTGTTAGGTATGCCGTTAGGGTTCTCCCCTATCGTGCCCGATGGGTGAGCCCCTATGGGGTTGAAGTATCTCAGCAGCACCACGTTCCATTCCGTGTCAGCCCTCTGCACGTCCATGAGCACCTCCTCGAGCATAGACTTCGTCTGTCCGTAGGGGTTTGTGCAGTGACCCTTCGGGCAGTCCTCCGTGATAGGGATTACGGCAGGGTCGCCATACACCGTGGCGCTCGATGAGAATATGATGTTCTTGCACCCATTACGGCGCATCACGTCAAGAAGCACAAAAGTAGCGTTCATGTTATTCTCATAGTACTCCAGCGGTTTCTCGCAACTCTCGCCCACTGCCTTCAGACCTGCGAAGTGTATCACGGCGTCAAGTCTGTTCTCCTCGAACACCCTCTCCATCGCCTTGCGGTCTCTCACATCAGCCTCATAGAAAGGCACCTCCTTGCCTATTATCGCCGCCACGCGCTGCAGCGCCACGGGATTGGAGTTGGTGAGGTTGTCCACCACCACCACCGAGTGTCCCGCCTTGTCCAGTTCTATTATCGTATGGCTGCCTATATATCCGGCGCCGCCAGTGAGCAGTATATTCATGAGTGCGTATTTTATATATATATTTTTGCAAAGTTACAAAAACGAGGGCAAATGACAAAATAAATTTATTTATTTTTTTTGCCGGGTGCATTATAACTTACTCAAAGTCACAAAAAAAGTCCAAACAAACGATGTTTGGACCTTTTTCTTTTTGCTTTAGTCTTGCAATTTTCATCTTACTCAGCCTTGGCAGCAACGACACGCTTCTCCTGGATGCGAGCCTTCTTACCAGTGAGGTTACGGAGGTAGTACAGTTTAGCGCGACGTACCTTACCCACCTTGTTCACCTCGATAGAGTCGATGTTTGGTGACTCGATAGGGAATATACGCTCCACACCTACTGTGCCAGACATCTTGCGCACTGTGAAGCGCTTCTTGTCTCCGTGTCCAGAGATTTTGATTACCACTCCGCGGTAGAGCTGGATACGCTCCTTAGAACCCTCGATGATTTTGTACGCAACGGTTACGGTGTCGCCAGCCTTAAACTCTGGGAACTTCTTACCAGTTGCAAATGCCTCTTCAGCAACTTTGATTAAATCCATTTCTTTTAAAAATTTGGTTTAAATAACGTTGAATAATAGTACGCAACTTGGTCGGCGCCAGCGGTTACGGTTTTCATGTTTGCCTAAGCAGGCTCACGGTGCTTTTTTTTGAAAAGCGCCTGCAAAGGTACAACATTTTTTTGAACCTCGCAAGAAAATCCTCATTAAAGTGATGATTTACACCATTTTTTTTACTTGACAGTTTCGTTTAGAAACAACTCACCCGTGCAGGCTCTCTTGTCTTACACGGGCGGGTAAATCTTTCTAACTTTTCTAAACATTCTAAACATGTGGTTGGTGCAAAATATGCACATACCACTTTTATATATTTACAATGCAATCTCGCCTGAGCCGTAGCAGCGATGGTGCTGGGCATCGTAGATGGTGCAGAACTGACCTGGGGCGACGCCGTGGAGAGGGATTTCTGTTCGTACCACGTACTCACAGCTTGGGGAGTTATTTGGGGAGTTATCGTTAGCGTTAACGTTAATTACTGCCGGGATGTAGTCGGAGGTGTGGCGGATTTTGATAGTGACGTTCCCGTTAACGTTAATGGGGAGGGTGAGCCAGTTGATGCCGTGGATCTTGAACTCCTGCTTGTAGGCGGACTGGGGGTCGTAGCCGCGGGAGACGAAGAGGATGTTCTTCTTGAGGTTTTTCTTGACGGCGAACCAGGGACCGCCGCCGAAGCCGAGGCCGTGGCGCTGTCCGATGGTGTGGAACCACAGTCCCTTGTGCATGCCGAGTTTCTTGCCTGTCTCGATGTCGATGACCAAGCCAGGGTTCTCACCGAGGTACTTCTTTATATAGTCGTTGTAGTTGATCTTGCCAAGGAAACAGATGCCCTGCGAGTCCTTACGGTGGGCATTGATGAGATGCTCGCGCTCGGCGATGCGGCGCACCTCGTCTTTCATCATGTGGCCGATGGGGAAGATAGCTTTCTCTAACTGCCAGGAGTAGAGCTGCGAGAGGAAGTCGGTCTGGTCCTTGACGGGGTCGGGGGAGGTGCAGAGCCATTTGCGTCCCTCTGTGTCAACCTCCGTCTGGGCATAGTGGCCCGTGGCGATAAGGTCATAGTCCTTGCCGCGCTTTTCGTGGAAGGCGCCGAACTTGATGAGGCGGTTGCACATGACGTCGGGGTTGGGGGTGAGGCCTGCACGGACCTTCTCCATGGTATAGCGGGTGACGTGCTCCCAGTACTCCTTATGACAGTCTATAATCTCGAAGTTCAGCCCATAGCGGCGTGCTACGGCGGATGCCATCTCGATGTCTTCCTCGGCGGTGCAGTCGAGGTCGAGACTCACCCCCGACCCCTCTCTTGCCACTTCGTTAGAGAGGGGAGCAGCATCTTCTTGTGGTGCTATGCGTATGTAGAAGCAGTCGGGCTTGTGTCCTCTGGACACGAGTTCATTGGCTGCTACGGCGGAATCGACGCCGCCTGAGAGGAGAAGAGCTATTTTCATTCTGGCTTGCGGTATTTTCCCTCATCCTTGTCTTCGAGCATGGAGAGGTAGCTCTGGTAGCGGGAGAGGGCGATGTAGTGGTCTTCTACTGCCTGAAGGACGGCGCAACCGGGTTCGTGGGTGTGGGTGCAGTCGGAGAAGCGGCAGTCCTTGGAGAACTGGAATATCTCGCGGAAATAGGAGGTAAGCTCGTGGGGCTCGATGTCGAAGGTGCCGAAGCCACGGATGCCGGGGGTGTCGATGAGATACCCACCAAGACTCACCCCCGACCAACTTCCCTCCAGTCTCCTCGTTTCCCGAGGGGCAGAAACTCTTCCCACTTCGTTAGAGAGGGGAGGTAGTGGTATCATTTCGGAGAAGGTGGTGGTGTGCATGCCTTGTCCGTGGGCATCGCTGATGTCGGCGGTGCGGAGGTTGGCACCAGGGATGATGGCGTTGATGAGGGTGGATTTGCCCACTCCGCTGTTGCCTGAGAGGAGTGTTATCTTGCCTTGGAGGGACGACTGAAGCTCGCTGAGCCCTGTGCCCTCGGTGGCTGAAACGACGAGGCACTGATAGCCTATATTCTCATAGAGCTGCTGCACCATGGAGAGGTAGCGGCGCTCGTCGTCGTCGAGGATATCGACCTTGTTGAAGACGAGAATGACGGGCACGCGGTATGCCTCGGCAGAGGCTAGGAAGCGGTCGATGAAGGTGGTGGAGGTCTCGGGCTGGCGTATGGTGACGATGAGCATCGCCTGATCTACGTTGGCGGCAATGATGCTGCTCTGCTTGGAGAGGTTGGATGCCTTGCGGATGATGTAGTTCTTGCGGTCGAGAATGCCAGTAATCCAATAGCCTCCGCTATCGTTAACGTTAGGGTTAAGGTTATCGTTAACAACCACCCTGTCACCCACGGCAACGGGATTGGTGCTACGGATGCCCTTGAGGCGGAAGTTGCCTTTCACCTTGCAGTCAACCGTAGCGCCATCGTCGGTGAGCACTGTGTACCAGTAGCCTGTATTTTTTATTACCAGTCCTTTCAACTGTGAACTATGCACTGTGCACTGCGAACTGTGAACTACACAGTCATGATTTCCTTGTTCTTCTCCTCGAGGAGGGTGTCGAGTTTGGCGATGAACTTGTCATGAAGTTTCTGGAGGTCGCCCTCGGCGTCTTTCTCAAGGTCTTCGGAGAGTCCTTCCTTGACAGCTTTCTTAAGCTTGTCCTTGATGTCGCCACGCACGTTGCGCACCTCTATCTTTGCCTTCTCGGCTATCTTGGCGCACTGCTTGGAGAGTTCGCGACGGCGCTCTTCCGTGGGCTGTGGTATGGCGAGACGGATTACCTCACCGTTGTTGTCGGGGGTGATGCCTACCTCGGAGTTGATGATGGCCTTCTCGATGTCGCGTATCGCCTTCTTGTCCCATGGCTTGATGGCTATGGTACGTGCATCGGGTGTGCTCACGTTAGCTACTTGGTTGAGTGGCACCATCATGCCGTATGACTCTACCTTGATGCCATCGAGGATGGCTACGTTGGCGCGTCCTGCTCGGATGTGTGAGAGCTGGTCTTCGAGGAACATGGCTGCCATCTCCATGCGCTCCTCTGCGTCGCTGAGTGTTTGTTTTACGTCGATCATGTTGTTTTTATTCTTTAGGAGTTAAAGGGATTAAGGACTTAAGACGGTATTCGCTAAGGCTCATCACATTCGTGTTCCTGAGTGCCTCAGCTGTCAACTTGTCAACTTGTTAACTTGTCAACTATCATTCATATCACTTCCATTCACTGATGTCGGCTTGTGCTTCGACCCGTTTCTCGACATCGTCGGGCAGGGAGGGGAAGAAGTCGATGCCAGTGATGCGCTCCACCTGGTCGATGGTGTTGATGTAGGAGGTGATGTGTTTCTTTGTCTCCTCATTGCGATAGATGAAGCCTATGCCTTTGGGTGTGCCCTCCATACATAGCACTACCTTGAAGAATGCCTCGGGCACCACCACCTTGTTCTTGCCTATGGTGCGATGTTTCTTATTGAAGAGCACGGGGCCGCAGACGATATATATCTTGCCGTATGCCTTTGCCCACTCACGACAGCGTATCTCGAGGTCGTTCCAGTCGCCTGCATTGAGGCTGTAGAGCTGTGGGCAGCAGTTGGTGTAGAGGAAGGACTCCTGCTGTGCGCGCTGGCTCCACCTGTTGTCGCCCGAGGGACACATGTGTCCGCGGCTGTATCCGCTCTGCATATAGTCGAGATATGTGGCGCGAGGTGTGGGCACATCGGTATCCTCCTCAAACTGCAGTCCCTTGCGTTTATGGGGACCGTAGGTATGGTCTTTGGTGAGATACCACGCCACCCAGTTGGGCAGGCGGGTGTCTTTGTTGTATGACGTGACGTAGGCATAGCGATGCAGCAACTGCCCTTCCTGCTTACCTCGCTGCATGAGCAATGCTCTATCGTTCTCCTTGCTGTCAGTACTGGAGAAGATACAGGCGCTGGCGGCTATTACTGCCAACAGCGACGTCATGGCCACTATGAATGTCTTTGCCTTCACGCTTTGCTCTACGATACGATAATTGTCAATTGTCAACTGTCAATTGTCAGTACGCCCACTGGGAATCGAACCCAGATCGGGAGAACCGGAATCTCCTATTCTGATCCGTTGAACTACAGGCGCATGATATTTTCAAATTGCAAAGATACAAATAAAAGTCGAAAGATGAAAGGAGAGGAACAAAAGTTAGCGAAAAAGTTGAGAAAAATGATAAAAAATGTATATAAATAATGAGAAATGCCACTTTTCTCAGAAAAAAATAGTAACTTTGCAATGTATTATGGGGTAAACTGCCCTATACCACAAGCAAGAATAAACAGAATACACGATACAATGAAAAAGAAAGGCGGGAAAATAATAGCACTGTCAAACCAGAAAGGCGGAGTGGGCAAGACAACGACTGCCATCAACCTGGCGGCATCGCTCGCCACACTGGAGAAATCGGTGCTGCTCATCGATGCCGACCCACAGGCCAACGCATCGAGCGGACTGGGAGTAAACATACAGGAGATAGACTGCTCGATATACGAGTGTCTGGTAAACCATGCCGATGTGCGCGATGCCGTATATACCACCGACATCAGCGGACTCGACATCATACCGAGCCACATAAACCTCGTGGGAGCGGAGATAGAGATGCTCAAGGTGCCCAACCGCGAGAAGGTGCTCCGCGAACTATTGGAGCCCATACGCTATGACTATGACTACATACTCATAGACTGTGCGCCGTCGCTGGGACTAATCACCGTCAATGCACTGACAGCCGCCACATCGGTGATAATACCCGTGCAGTGTGAGTACTTCGCACTGGAGGGCATAGGCAAACTGCTGCACACGATAAAAATCATCAAGACGAAGCTTAACACGAAACTGGAGATAGAGGGATTTCTCCTCACCATGTACGACAACCGCCTGAGACTCGCCAACCAGATATATGACGAGGTGAAGAGACACTTCCAGGAACTGGTGTTCAAGACGGTGATACAACGCAACGTGAAACTATCGGAGAGCCCCAGCCACGGTCTGCCCGTAATACTCTATGACGCTGATGCGACGGGCTCAAAGAACTACTTGCAGTTGGCAAAGGAAATAGTAAGCAGAGAGAAGTAACATGGCAGTACACAAGAAATATAACACTGGAAGCAAAGGCAGCGCACTGGGACGCGGCCTCGATGCTTTGATATCAACAGAGGAGGTGAGCACTCAGGGGTCATCGACCATCAACGAGGTGCCCATAGACCTCATAGTGGCGAACCCCAACCAGCCACGTCGCGACTTCGACGAACAGGCGTTACAGGAACTGGCGGCATCAATCAAGGAGATAGGCATCATACAGCCTATCACACTGAGACAGGAGGCTGACGGAAAGTATATGATAATAGCCGGCGAGAGACGATGGAGAGCATCGCAGATGGTGGGACTGACCGCCATACCGGCATATATACGTACCATAACGGACGAGAACGTGATGGAGATGGCGCTGGTGGAAAACATACAGCGCGAAGACCTCAACGCCATAGAGATAGCACTGGGATACCAGCACCTGCTGGAGAGCGACGGCATGACACAGGAGAAGGTATCGGAACGCGTGGGAAAAAGCCGTGCGGCAATAGCCAACTACCTCAGACTGCTCCGACTGCCGGCACAGATACAGCTGTCGCTGCAGAAAAAAGACATCGACATGGGACACGCCAGAGCACTGCTGGCCCTCGACTCGCCATCGCAGCAGATAAAGGTGTTCAGAGAGATAATGAAGAACGACTACTCCGTACGCAAGGTGGAGGAAATCGTCAACACCCTGAAAAACGGCGACGACGTCAAGATAGGCGGAAAGACCGTGAAGGGCGGCGCATCACGACTGCCACAGGAGTACGAGGTGCTGAAACAGCGTATGGCAACACTCATGGGCACCAAGGTACAGATGACGTGTTCGGCAAAGGGAAGCGGAAAAATCACCATACCTTTTGCTAACGAAGAGGAGCTGGAAAGACTCATGATACTCTTTGACAAGATGAAGTAGGCGGCAAGGTGAAAGACACTCTGCGACACATACTGCTCACCGTGATGATGCTACTCGCCACCATCGGCGCAGAAGCACAGCAGGACAGCATGGCACTGCTCAGCAGCACTCACGATACGGCACCGCTCACAAAAGCCGACTCACTCACCATAGCGAGGGTGGAGAAAAAGGTGACAAAACAGAAACGAGACTGGACAACGTGGACACCCGACCCCAAGAAAGCGGTGTGGTGGGCACTGATACCTGGAGGCGGACAGATATACAACCGCAAGTTCTGGAAACTGCCCATAGTGTATGGAGGATTTCTGGGATGCGCATACGCCATAAGATGGAACAACCAGATGTACCAAGACTACAAACAGGCGCTCGAAGACCTCGTAGATAACGACGACACGACAACAAGCTACGACAAGTTACTGCCCCCTGGAGTGGAGATAGACGACACGAACAAGGACTGGTACCAGAACGTCTTCAAAAAACGAAAAGACAAATACCGCCGATGGCGAGACCTCAGCATATTCGTAGCTATAGGGGTGTACGCATTGTCGATAATCGATGCATACGTCGATGCCTCACTGTCGAAATTTGACATATCAGACGACCTCAGCCTCGAGATTGAGCCTGCAGTGATAAACGATAGTCGCAGCAACAGACTGGAGAACTCAGCAATAGGAGTGCACGGGGCATTGAGGTTTTAGAGAAGTTTTGAGAAGTTAAAGAAGACAAACAATTATTATACATGAATATAAACAAACTGAAATACCACATCCTGGCACTGCTCATCACGGTGGGCATGACATCACTCATAGCTCCTAAGGTATATGCCGAGGTGCTCAATCCCACCACTCCTGTCACAGCACCCGACAAGGGAGCAGAGGAAGGAG
>JAFXZF010000050.1 GCA_017541365.1 Prevotella sp. | reverse complement strand
GCTTGGCGCAAAGCAGTATGTCACCCTCGATGTGACGCAGGAGTACTACGAGAAGTCACTCAAATACATGGTTTTCGGCAATGTGCTTCGCAACAACTGCTACCCGATTTCGGTAAGCAGCGAGCGCATCTTCCAGGCTTTGGCGATTGCCAGATATGCGAAGGAAATAGGGGCTTCGGCCATTGCGCACGGCTCGACCGGTGCCGGCAACGACCAGATCCGCTTCGATATGACGTTCCTCGTGATGTGTCCGGGTGTGGAGATTATCACGCTGACTCGCGACGGCAATCTCTCCCGTCAGGAGGAAGTGGACTACCTCAACAAGAACGGCTACTTCGCCGACTTCACCAAACTCAAATACAGCTACAATGTCGGCCTGTGGGGCACAAGCATCTGTGGCGGCGAGATACTCGACTCAAAGCAGGGCTTGCCTGAGAGTGCTTACCTGAAGCACCCAACGAAGGAGGGTCCAGAGACCTTGAAGTTAGGATTCGAGAAAGGTGAGTTGTGCTCAGTGAACGGCAAGAAGTATGACGACAAGATCAAGGCTATACAGGCTGTTGAGGAGATAGGCGCTGCTTATGGCATAGGCAGAGACTGCCATGTGGGCGATACTATAATAGGTATCAAGGGACGTGTAGGCTTCGAGGCTGCTGCTCCTATGCTCATCATAGGCGCTCACCGCTTCCTGGAGAAATATACTCTGTCTAAGTGGCAGCAGTACTGGAAGGACCAGGTAGCAAACTGGTATGGTATGTTCCTGCACGAGTCACAGTATCTGGAGCCAGTGATGGCTGACATCGAGGCTATGCTGACATCATCACAGCGTAACGTGACAGGCGAGGTAGAGCTGGAGCTGCGTCCGCTGACCTTCAGCACCGTAGGTGTTGACTCACCCAACGACCTGGTGAAGAACAAACTGGGTGAGTATGGCGAGACAGCGAAGGCATGGACATCTGAGGATGCCAAGGGCTTTATCAAGGTTTCTTCTACCGCTCTCCGTGCGTATTACTTAGCACATCCTGGGGAGAGGAAATAAGACCCCCTCTCTCCATTTCTGTAATAACAAACAATGGAAAAGAAATTTTATCTTTCTCAAACAGATAAGAAAATAGCAGGCGTATGCGGCGGACTTGCTGAATACTTCAATCTCGATTCGCTCGTGGTACGTATATTTGTGTTCTGCGCTGTTTTCTTTTGGGGACTGAGCATCTGGTTCTACATACTATTGTGGATATTTGCTCCCAAAGGTCCTGACGATAATGGTTTTATAAGCTAATTATGATTAAAGTAGGAATATTAGGTGCTGCTGGATACACTGGCGGCGAACTGATAAGACTGTTGGTGAATCACCCCGAGGTGGAGATAGTATTCGCCAACTCTGAGTCGAATGCCGGCAACAAGGTGTATGACGTGCACGAAGGCTTGATAGGCGAGACGGAACTGGAGTTTACCAGCGAGATGCCTTTCGACAAGGTGGATGTGGTGTTCTTCTGTTTCGGACACGGCAAGAGCGAGGCGTTCCTCAAGGAGCATAGCATTCCTGAGGGAGTGAAGATAATAGACTTGGCACAGGACTTTCGCATCAAGGGCGACCATGACTACATCTATGGTCTGCCTGAGACACATCGTGAGGAGATAGCAAAGTGTCAGCACCTTGCCAACCCGGGTTGTTTTGCTACCTGCATACAGCTGGGACTGTTGCCGCTGGCGAAGGCTGGACTGCTGACTCACGACATCAGCGTGAATGCCATAACGGGCAGTACGGGAGCAGGACAGAAGCCTGGCGCTACCACTCATTTCTCTTGGCGTAACAACAACTTCTCTGTGTATAAGCTGTTTATTCACCAACACCTGCACGAGATAACGCAGACACTCAACGAACTGCGACCAGAGGTTGCACCACGTGTGATAGACACACTGAACGAGGGCTATGATGCAGAGGGTATAACGGTAGATTTCATCCCCTACCGAGGAGACTTCGCACGAGGCATCTTCGCCACTGAAGTGGTGACACTCGACAAGGCGATGACTGAGGAGAAAGTGGTGGCTCTGTATAAGGAATACTACAAGGACGCTGCCTTCACGCACTACAGCGACAAGGCACCAGACATGAAGCAGGTGGTGAACACCAACAAGGCGCTGGTGCATGTGGATGTGTTTGGCAAGAAGGTGGTCATAACATCAATGATAGACAATCTGCTGAAGGGTGCCGTAGGTCAGGCAGTACAGAACATGAACATCATGTTTGGCATTGACGAAAAGGCAGGACTGAACCTGAAAGCAAGTGCATTTTAAGCTATGAAATTATTTGACGTATATCCCCTATTCGACGTAAACATCGTCAAGGGACAAGGCTGTAAGGTATGGGACGAGAAGGGTCAGGAGTATCTGGACCTCTATGGCGGACATGCCGTAATCAGCATAGGACACTGTCATCCTCACTATGTGGAGATGATGACCGCACAATTGAACAAGTTGGGATTCTACTCCAACTCAGTACAGAACAAACTGCAAGTGGAACTTGCCGAGCGCTTAGGCAAGGCATGTGGCTACGAGGACTGGCAGTTTTTCCTCATCAACTCAGGTGCGGAGGCTAACGAGAATGCCCTGAAGCTTGCCTCATTCAAGAACGGCAGAAAGCGTGTGCTCGCAGTAAGCAAGGCTTTCCACGGCAGAACATCACTGGCTGTGGAGGTGACCAACAACCCCAAGATTGTGGCTCCTATCAATGACAACGGGCACGTAACATTCCTGCCAATGAACGACCTCGCAGCATGGGAGGCAGAACTGGCAAAGGGCGATGTGTGTGCTGTAATACTGGAGTGCATACAGGGCGTGGGTGGCATACAGATGGCTACCAAGGAATTCTACCAGGGACTGCGTAAGGCAACAAAGAAATATGGTACGGTGCTCATCTGTGACGAGATACAGTGTGGCTACGGCAGGTCAGGAAAGTTCTTCGCCCATCAGTGGCTGATGGATAATGAAGACCAGGCTCCCGACCTCATCTCTGTGGCAAAGGGCATAGGCAATGGTTTCCCAATGTCGGGACTGCTGATATCACCTGATTTCATCCCTGTCTATGGACAGCTTGGCACCACATTCGGTGGCAACCATCTGGCATGTACTGCAGCACTCGCCGTACTCGACGTGATGGAGCAGGAGAACCTAGTAGAGAACGCTCGCGAGGTGGGCGACTACCTGATGAAGAAGCTTAAGGAACTGCAGGCATCGCCAGAGGGTAAGCACATCACCGACGTGAGGGGCAGAGGACTGATGATAGGTGTGGAGTTTGACATACCACACGCAGAGGTGCGTAAGCCACTGGTATATGAGCAGCACTGCTTCACAGGCTGTGCAGGCACTAACCTGCTTCGTCTGCTTCCACCTCTCTGTCTTACGAAGGAGAATGTGGATGATTTCATGCAGCGTCTCAAGAATATTCTTGCAACGCTGTAGTATAAAGTATAACGTATAAGGAATAAAGGAAAATGAAGATAGCAGTCATCGGCGCCGGTAACATGGGTGGCGCATTGATACACGGTTGGGCGAAAGTTAACGTTAATCTTACCATCGCCGACAAGAACGAGGCATTGCTTGCCCAATTCAAGAAGACATACCCAGAGATAACAACCACGACAGACAACGTGGCAGCCGTTAAGGGTGCCGACATCGTGGTGGTGGTAGTAAAGCCTTGGCTGATGCCTTTGGTGCTCGATGAGATAAAGGGGGCTCTCGACCTTGAGAAGCAGATCATCGTTTCAGATGCTGCCAACTTTACCACTGAGAAGCTGGCGGAGCAGTTGGGCGAGGCAGGTCAGTACTGCTATGTAATCCCTAATATCGCTGCAGAGTATGGTGCTTCAATGAGTTTCATTGCCAAAGGCAAGAATACTTCTGACGAGTCTCTTGCGCAGGTGAAGGCACTCTACGACCTGTGTGGCGACACCCTCGTGGTGACAGAGAACCTCGTAGGTCCTGGCATGATGATGGCATCATGTGGCATAGCCTACGTGATGCGCTATATACGTGCCCAGATGGAGGGTGGCTGCGAGATGGGCTTCTATCCTGACCAGGCTAAGCAGATAGCACTGCAGACTATGCAGGGAGCAGTGTCACTGCTCAAGGAGACGGGCTGGCACCCAGAGGCAGCAATCGACAAGGTGACCACCCCTGGCGGTGTGACCATCAAGGGACTCAACGAACTCGACCATGCAGGCTTCAACTCTGCAGTAATTCGCAGTCTGAAGGCAGGACTGAAATAGTGAAGAAGATACTGACATTATCATTGTTGCTGACAAGCATAGCCTTCAATGCTTTGGCACAGTCCATTGACCGCAAGGCACTGGTAAGTCGCAACAATCCCATAATAACGACCATTGACACGTTGGCATCGCTCAGCGTGGGCAATGGTCGCTTTGCTTTCACTACCGATGTTACAGGATTGCAAACCTTTCCAGAATATTATTCGCATGGTGTGCCATTAGGCACGCAGAGCGAGTGGGGATGGCATAGTTTTGACAATCCTGAGGGATACCGTATAGAGGAGTCGTATTCGATGAGCGACTTTGGGCATGGTCATCCAGAACTATATGCTACTCAACCTCGCCAGGGACGTGCCAAGGAGGCAGCAGACTGGTTTCGCAGTAATCCTCATCGCCTGCATCTCGGGTGTATAGGATTAGAGCAGGAGGGGTTGAGGGTTGATGACATAAAGAATCCTCGACACAAGCTTGATATGTGGACTGGTACCATACGTTCCACATTTAATACTGGTCGTGGTGCGTATTGGGTTACAACAGTGTGTCATCCTGACAGGGATATCGTGAGCAGTAGGATAGAAACAGAAAAGGTCAGCGGTGGCATAGCCATAAACCTTCGTTTTCCATACCCCACAGGCAAACACTCAGATGATGCCTGTGACTGGCAGTCAGATGCCCACTCTACTGAATTGGTCAGTCAGAATGCACATGGTGCCACACTAAAGCGCACCATCGATGGCACAGAGTATTATGTATCGCTGAAATGGGAAGAAAAAGCACAACTGAGGGAGAAGAGAAAGAATTACTGGGTACTGCATACTAAGGGCAGGCAACTTACTTTCTGCTGCGAGTTTTCTAAGCAACCTGTTGCTAATATCCCTTCCTTTAATGCCACCATTGACAGAGCCGCTGAGCATTGGCAACGATTCTGGCAAGAAGGCGGGGCAGTAGATTTCTCACAGTGTAAGGATCGTCGTGCATCGGAATTGGAGCGTCGAGTAGTACTCAGTCAGTACCTACTGGCCATACAGTGTGCAGGCAACACACCACCACAGGAAACAGGACTGACCTACAACTCTTGGTTTGGTAAGTTTCATCTTGAGATGATATGGTGGCATCAATCGTGGTTGCCGCTATGGGGACATCCTGCTATGCTCGACCGCACCCTGCGTTGGTATGAAACAGTAGAGCCTGTTGCCAAGGAGATAGCCATGCGTCAGGGTTTTAAGGGTGTTCGATGGATGAAGATGACAGACCCGTCAGGAGGGGAGTCGCCGTCAAAGATTGGTAGCTACCTCATCTGGCAACAGCCACACCTTATCTATCTTGCAGAACTGCTCTACAGAACCACGTCTGATTCGCTATTGCTTCAACGCTATGGACGACTCATCGATGAGACGGCTGAGCTTATGGCAGACTTCGCCACGTACGACAGTCTTGCCAATCGCTATGTGCTTAAAGGAATGATACCAGCGCAGGAAACTCTGAAGGCAAGCGCGACCTACAACTCACCGTTTGAATTGTCCTATTGGCATTGTGCGCTGGGTATGGCACAGCAGTGGCGCATCCGACGTGGACTGCCACCACAGGCGCAATGGAACGAGATCATAGACAGGCTGTCACCCTTGGCGTATAACGACAGCGTTGGTGGAAAGAGAATGTATATCGCTGCTGAGTCTGCACCTAACACCTATCAAACACTGACATTGATCAGCGATCACCCTGCTGTACTCGGTGCGCTGGGCATACTGCCCATGAGCAGGTTGATGGACCAAAGCATAATGAGAAACACGTATCAGTGGATATGTGACAACTGGAACTGGGATCACACGTGGGGGTGGGATTTCCCTATGGTGGCGATGAATGCAGCCCGATTGGGCGATCCAGAGGGAGCCGTTGATGCACTGCTGATGAATAAAAGAACTAACACCTATCTGCCTAACGGCCACAACTATCAGGATGCCAGACTGCGCTGCTATCTGCCAGGTAACGGAGGACTGCTCACTGCAATAGCTCTGATGTGTGCTGGATGGGATGGATGCAAGGTAAAGAATCCTGGATTTCCACAAGATGGTATGTGGGATGTACGCTGGGAGGGTTTGGCACCATTGCCCTAAGTTTGTGAATGCATGTTGTGTGTAATTTGCAGGATGTAAGCAAAAAAAAAGATTTGGGTGACAAAGTGATTTTTAGTAACGGCATTTCCTTGCGATTTTTGCGAGCAAGCGCGGATGTGAGGTCAAATTCGTGATTCTTGCGCATTTTTAGCAACATACTGGCAATCAGCAGATTGTAACTTTAAGATATAAAAAAACGATGAAAAAAGCACAAAAAAGGGGTGGAAAAGATATGCTTTTAGCTTGCAATAGCTATGCTTTTGCCTTGTAATAGCTATGCTTTTAGGGGATAAAAGCATAGCTTTTGCATCTGGAAACTTAGCTTCCGCATGTGGAAGCTTAGCATCTGCAACTTTTTGCTTGGAAACCTGCCCTTGATGCTTTCTATTTTGCGTTTTTTGCCTGCACTTTTTGAAGTGACGTTTTGCAACGAATTATGCTGTTTTGATGACACTCTGACTGTTGCAGCATCAAGGAATATGAGAAATAAATATGAGAAATAAAAAATGAAAATTGAAAAAAGTTCCCGTTCCCGTTCCCGTTCCCGTTTTTTTTTAGTAACTTTGCGTCGTATTATATATTAAGGTGATGCATAGAATAGTTGTAAAGGTGGGCAGCAACGTGCTCACTACCGATAAAGGGAAACTCGACATAACACGTCTCTCATCGCTCGTTGACCAGATAGCGTGGATGAGGGAGCAGGGCTACGAGGTGATACTCGTGAGCTCGGGCGCTGTGGCGTGTGGCAGACAGGAACTAAGAGGACAGACTCCGCCTGACCTCGACTCCGTGGAACAGCGACAGCTATACTCTGCTGTAGGACAGGCTAAACTGGTGAATCATTACTATGACCTGTTCAGAGAGTACGGTCTGCATGTAGGTCAGGTGCTTACGATGAAGGCAAACTTCGAGGCTGGCGACCAGTACAAGAACCAACAGTCGTGCATACAGCTGATGCTTGACAACGGCGTCATACCTGTAGTGAACGAGAACGACACTGTGAGTCTCACTGGCCTTATGTTTACTGATAATGACGAGCTCTCAGGACTCATTGCCCAGATGATGAAGGCCGAGACTCTCATTCTGCTGAGCAACATCGACGGCATTTACACGGGTGACCCCAAAGACCCTGAGAGTCAGCTGATACGTGAGGTAAAACCCGAGGACGACCTTGACCAATACATACAATCGAAGAAGAGCAGCGCAGGACGCGGCGGTATGGAGTCAAAATATCATACGGCTCGTGAGGTGGCTGCCAGTGGCATCAAGGTAATCATAGCCAACGGCAAAGCAGAGAATATACTGCCACGCTTATTGAAAGATCCTAAGAGAACTAAGCATACAGAATTCCTATGTTAGAACAGTTTATCATAGCAAAGAAGGCATCACGTGCCTTAGCACTTATCTCGGACCAGAAGCGTGACGAGGTACTCCTTGCAGTGGCTGACGCCATCAAGGCAAATGAAGAGACTATCCTCAAGGCAAATGAGGACGATCTCAGTCGCATGGACAAGACGAGTCCACTGTATGACCGTCTGCAACTCACCCCCAAGCGTTTAGAGGATATAGCCAACGACATGCGTAAGGTGGCACAGTTGCCATCACCACTGGGCAGGGTGCTCAAGGAGAAAACCCTTGAGAACGGACTCTACCTGCGCCGTGTGTCAGTACCATTCGGAGTCATCGGTATGGTGTTCGAGGCTCGTCCTAACGTAGCATTCGACGTATTCTCACTCTGCTTCAAGAGTGGCAACGCCTGTGTGCTGAAGGGTGGCAAGGATGCTGACAGTTCTAACAAGGCTATCGTGGCACTCATCCATCAGGTGCTCACCGAGAAGGGTATCGACACAGGCGTGGTACAGTTGTTGCCCGCTACTCACGAGGCAACGGGCGAGATGCTCAATGCCGTAGGCTATATTGATGTATGCATACCACGTGGTGGCAGGAAACTCATAGACTTCGTGCGTGACAATGCCAAAGTGCCCGTCATCGAGACAGGTGCTGGTGTGGTGCACGCCTACTTCGACAAGGACGGAGACATAGAGAAAAGCAAGCGCATCATCCACAATGCCAAAACTCGTCGTGTGAGCGTATGCAATGCCCTCGACTGCCTCGTGATACACAAAGACCGCATCAGCGACCTGCCCGAACTCGTTGCTCCGCTCGCAGCTTCTAATGTGCGCATATATGCCGACCAGGCTGCACAGAGCATCCTTACGGGTAGCAATTATCCACAGGAACTCATAGAGCAGGCGCGTGAGAACCACTATGGCACCGAGTTTATGGACTATGCTATGGCGATACGCACCGTCGGCTCACTCGACGAGGCGATAGAGCACATCACTGAGAACGGCTCAGGCCACTCCGAGTGTATCATTACCGAGAACAAGGAAGCAGCCCAGCAGTTTGAGGCACAGATAGATGCAGCCTGCGTATATGTCAATGCGCCTACGAGTTTCACCGACGGCGCACAGTTCGGACTGGGTGCCGAGATAGGAATCTCTACTCAGAAACTGGGTCCTCGCGGACCAATGGCATTAGAGGAGATAACCACCTACAAGTGGCTTATCGAGGGCGACGGTCAAGTACGTCCGTAAATTGAAGATTGAAAATTGAAAATTGAAAGTTAAGGTTAACGTTGAGGTTAACGTTATTATGACCGAATTATATAAAAAATTCATAGAGCATCCCGTAATCACTACCGACAGCCGTGACTGTCCTGAGGGAAGCATATTCTTTGCCCTGAAGGGTGACACGTTCAATGGCAATGCGTACGCCAAGTCTGCCCTTGAAAAGGGTTGCGCCTATGCCGTCATCGACGAGGCACAGTATGCCGAGGATGACAGGTATATCGTGGTGGATGACGTGCTTACCACCCTGCAACAGCTCGCCCGCGAGCACCGTCGTGCCCTCGGCACACCTATCATAGGCATCACTGGCACCAATGGCAAGACGACCACCAAGGAACTCATAGCCACAGTGCTCAGCAAGAAGTATAACGTCCTTTACACTCAAGGCAATTTCAACAACCACATCGGTGTGCCAAAGACGCTGCTACGCCTCACCAAGGAGCATAACCTCGCCGTCATAGAGATGGGTGCCAACCATCCTGGCGAGATTAAGACCCTCGTAGAGATAGTAGAACCCAACTGCGGACTGATAACCAATGTGGGCAAGGCGCACATAGAAGGATTCGGAAGTTTCGAGGGAGTGATAAAGACCAAGGGAGAGCTGTATGACTATCTAAGGAAGACCCCACACCCCCTCGCTTTCATAGACACCGAGAATCCATACCTCATGGGCATTTCCGAGGGACTCGACATTGTGCCATACGTAAAAGGAGAGGTTGTGGCATGCGACCCGTTCCTGAAGTTTAAGTGGAGTTCAAAAGAGGATAGTTATTGTAGCACCAAAGGTGCGTATCGTAGTGGCAAAGCCACGTATCGTAGCGAAGCGTATCGTTACGAAGTTCAGACCCACCTCATCGGAGCCTACAACATGAAGAACATGCTCGCAGCCGCCACTGTAGGACTGCATTTCGGTGTCACCCCTGAGCAAATCAACGAGGCGCTCTCTGGCTATGTGCCAAGCAACAACCGTTCGCAACTCACCATCACTGAGCACAACAAACTCATCGTTGATACATACAACGCCAACCCCACCAGCATGATGGCAGCACTCAACAACTTCGTCCTGATGTCCGTAGAGCCCAAGATGGCAATACTCGGCGAGATGGGCGAGCTTGGCAGTATCAGCCATGAGGAGCATCAGAAGATTATCAACTTCCTGCAGGAGCACCATATAGAAAATGTATGGCTCGTGGGCAAGGAGTTTGGCAAGATAGAGTCACCCTACCGCAAGTTTGCCGATGTGGGTGAGGTAAAGGAGGCACTCGCTACAGAGCGTCCTGATGGGCAGTATATCCTCATCAAGGGAAGCAACTACAACCGTCTCTTTGAACTACCCCCACTGTTGTAGTCGCAGCGTTCATACCCTTCACTCCTACCCTGACAGTTATGGACAACCTCACTACCCCGCTCTCCCGACCCTACGTCATAGGTCTTGACCTTGGAGGCACCAACTCCGTCTTCGGCATCGTCGATGCACATGGTACTATCCATGCTTCGACCACCATCAAGACGGGCGGTTTCCAGTCTGCTACCGATTACGTATCAGCATGCGTAGAGGCACTCATGCCCATCATCAATCAGGTGGGTGGCATCGCCGCCATCAAGGCAATGGGCATAGGAGCTCCCAACGGCAACTACTACCGCGGCACCATCGAGACTGCCCCTAATCTACCTTGGGCGCACGACATCGTTGTACCCCTCGCCGATATGTTTAGCAAGGCTCTCGGCATACCCGTGGCACTCACCAATGATGCTAATGCTGCCGCTATCGGCGAGATGACATATGGTGTGGCACGAGGCATGAAGGACTTTATCGTCATCACCCTCGGCACTGGGGTAGGATCAGGCATCGTCACAGGTGGCAAACTGCTATACGGTTCCAACGGTTTCGCTGGCGAACTGGGGCATGTCACCATACGCCGCACCAACGGCAGGTTGTGTGGATGCGGTCGTAAGGGATGCCTCGAGGCATACTGCTCAGCTACTGGTGTGGCACGCACAGCACGCGAACTCCTCGCTACCACTACCGAACCCTCCCTCTTGCGCAATATAAGACCCGAAGACATCACCTCCCTTGAGGTCAGTATCGCCGCTACCCAGGGTGATGCCCTATCACGTCGCATCTATCAAGAGACAGGCACCATGCTTGGCGAGGCATGTGCCGATTTTGCTGCATTCTCCGCCCCCGAGGCATTCATCTTCTTTGGAGGAATGACCAAGGCTGGCGATCTTCTCATGCAACCCCTTAAGGAGAGTTATCGTCGCCATGTTTTTCCCATCTATCGTGATGTACGGTTTCTTATCAGTTCCCTCGACGGCAGCAATGCCGCAGTACTCGGAGCCTCCGCAGTAGGATGGGAAATACATACACATTAAAAAAACAACACAGCCCTGACTCGATGAGCCAGGGCTTATACTTTGTATCGAAATTTCGTTATATCGTTATATCGTTATTCGTTATGTCGTTATAACGGCATATCAACCTCTTTCAACTTAGAAATAGTAAGCTACACCGAGCTGCCAAGAGTTGTACTTGCTCTTGAAGGCAGACTTCACGACTGCCGCTGTTGCATCCTGATAAGTTGCCTCACCCGTCTTGCCGCAAGCGATGTTGTAGTTCGCCTTTACCTCGACCTTGCTGAGGATGGTAGCACCGATACCTACGTTGACAGAGAAACTGCTTGACTTCCATGTCCAGTCACTCACATTATTATAAAGGCTCTTGTCCTTAGAGATATTGAAAGCCACCTGTGGACCTGCGAAAGCGAATATGTCAGCAACACCACCCAAACCTATGCCATAGCGTACATTTACAGGGATGGTGATAGCACGTGCGGTGAGTGACTCTGTCTTGCCCTCGTAAGACACCTCAGAGGTACGCTGGTCATAGAGTGCTGAAGCATCAACACCGAGACCCACGATAGGCAGGGTGAATTTCACCGTTGGACCTACATAGAAGCCTGCACGGTTGTTGCCTTTGAGATTGTCTATACCATCAGAAATTTTCATGTTTACGAGGTTTGCACCTGCGCGCACACCAAACTTCACCTGCGCCTCAGCAGGCATTACCATAACCAGCATCACAGCTGCCACAGCGATTGTAGATAAAATTTTCTTCATAAGCAATAAACTTTATACTTTATACACTATATTTTATACATCATGCTATTAATGCCTCTGTCTCCTTACGCTGACACGGGCAGAAGAACCTGATGAAGCAGAAGCGGAACTTGATGATTTAGGCTTCTTGGATACGGTGCCACTGCTACCCACTGCACGGCGGTTTGCCTTGGCTGCCTTTCGGGCTGCCTTGGGATTATCCTTGAGCGCCTTAGCGATGGAGTCAAGGCTATCCTTTTTCGCCTGGTCGCCCCATATATTCTTCTCAAATGCTATGAGTTCAGCCTCAATCTTCTTCTGTTCCTTAGCCATAGCAGAGTCGGTGGGACAGTATTGGGCGAGGGTCTGACCCAGCATATTGTTGGTCTTGTATATCTTGCCCTGATACATGTTCTTGACGAAGTAGTCGTCCATGCTCATCGTAGCAGCGTTGTTGAGATCGCTGGTCATGATGGTCTGCTTGGTGAGGAAGGGTGCCACGTCGTCATACTTAACCCAGAAGAGTGGGTACTTGCTGGCACCGTCGCCGAAATCGTCCTCACGGCTCATGATGGGACAGAGGGCAATGACCTTGTTGTGGAAGGTGGCGGAGTTCTGGTCGTAGTAAGCGGACTCCTTGATATAGTAGGACTTCACCTCACGTGATGGTATATCGGAGTTGTCGAGTTTGAGCCTGCCGTCCTTCTTCTCGTAGTAGATATGGTAGTTATCGAGAAGGGTGAGTGGCTTGACTTGAGCATCAGCCTCAAACGACTCGTTGCCGTCGAGACGGTACTCGTAAGCCTTTACCTGACCAGACAACACGAGTTTGAAGAGGTAGGTAAAGAGGTTCATCTGACTTCCCACTGGCTCCACGGGATAGTACATGCCAGAGTTAGCTCCCTGCATGAGGTCGAGTTCGCGGTATATATCACGACGCCACACCACATCTTCCTTCATCTGCTGGGCAGTGGGGTAGGATATCTGAGCCCTGGTAGTGAGGCTACTCGCCTGACTCTTCTGCTGCTGTGTCTGCTGAACACGGCGTGCCTGGGGCTGAGCCTCAGCCGCGAGGCTGAACGCTAACGTCAACGCTAACGTTAACAATATGTTATTGAAATTCTTCATATTTCGATATGTCGATATTACGTTATGTCGTTTTTTTTACTTCACCACTATCTCCATTGCCGATGGCAGGGTGCGTGCTATGCCGTCAGGTCCCACCGCATGTATTCTGGATATATAGAAACGTTTCTGACGTGATAGTTTGCGGAATGTCTCCTGCTGACGACCAGAGAAGTGCGAGCCATCACTGACGATGGGCACCGCATTACCCATATTGTCGAAGAAGACAGCCTCGAAGCCTGTCACCTTGAACTCTATGTCGAGCAGTCCGTCATCGATGGCGGCACGTATGCCACTGGCTCCAAGCAGTGATGCCTTGGCGAGACCACCGCCACGGAAACGGTTGTCGCCCACCTGTATGTAGGCCGTTGGGTCAGGCAGTTTCCTTACGTGGAAGGTGAACTGTCCCATGGTGACGGGCTTGCCTGTCTGCGTGCTTGACACGCTGATGGTGACATCCTGTCCTACAGCATTGGGGCGTGCGATATAATGGCCTGCCGAGGTAGGTGTCAGTGAACCGCCACTCATGGTTGCCACCACCTTGTTGAGGGGCACGCCAGGGATGCTGACAGATATAGGATTGCTGAAACCAGCGTAGAGCACGTTCATGAGGTCGGCAGAGACTGTCGCCGAGGGATCGACAACAGTGTATTTCTGTGAGAAGTCGCGCTTGATGACCTCGCCACTACCATCCTTCATCGTCATATAGCCTGCAAGGGTGAAGTCACCCGTCTTGCCTGCAACAAACTCATACGTATTATTGCGAAGGTTCACCTGTCTGCCACCTATGTATATCTCCGGCTGCTGGGTGGTGTCAATCGCCGCCATCACTATCTGTGCGGAGAACTTGTCGCCTCGCACCACAGTCTGTGCATTAGGTATCACGAAAGCTGAGAGTTTGTTGACGCGGATATCCTTAAGGTCTATATTGCTCACCAGTGTGTGGAGCACCTCTCCCTCGGCATAGCGCACGTCGTTCTGCAGTTTTGAGAGCAGGGTCACGGCTGCTGCCACAGGCATATCCTCAAACATATACTCCTGCCAGCCCTTGCCTAGTGCCTTTGCCTTGGGTGACACCTCAGTGGAGAGGTTATTGTTGATTATCTTCTGCAGGCGTTCATCATTGAGGAGTTTTATGCAATTGGTGCGATAGTCCTCTATCATCTTCTGCAGTTTGGGACCCTTACCTCTGCCTGGCGATAGCATCACCTGAGAGGCGGCCTCAAGGTCTTCCTTATTCTGTATATTGTGTACGTCGCCATCCTTGCCGTCAGCCTCTTTCACTATTGCGACCTTCAGTTCTTCGGCAAAGTTATAGAGTTCGTCACTCATCTTCTTCACCTCCTGCGCCTTGGCATACCACTGACGTGTCTTCTGTGGGTTTGCCTTCATCTGGGTGTCGAAGTCCATATATATGCCGTTGTTCTCCTTTGTCGCATTATCCGTAGAGCGTGACAGTCCCTCCTCTACTATGGAGAAACCGTTGAGCACCTCCGTAGAGACGTTCATTGCCAACAGCGCCATCAACACCACATACATGAGGTTGATCATCTTTTGGCGGGGAGATATCGGTTTTTTCTTTATTGCCATTATTCCTTTTTTGTTCAAGAGGTTCAAAGGTTCAAGCCGCTTCGCTGGTTCAAAGGTACTATTGAACTTTTCTAACTATTGAACTGCTATGCCTTCGGCATATTTGTTGTCATTGCCTCAATCATACGGGCATAGATAGCGTTGAGTTCCTTAATCTTATCAGCCATTATCTGTGTCTGCTCGTTGATAGAATCTTGTGTAGTAATCTGTTGTGAGGCAGACTTGAGCTGCATCTCATATACACGTGCTATACCTGTCAGCGTACGGTTGAGGTTCTCCATCTCCTCGCTATCGGTAGCCAGTCGTGCACTGAGCTGTTCCACCTTCTGCAGTGTCTCGTTGAGTTGTTCGAGACGCTCTACATAAGCAGTGGTAGCAGTCTCCATAGCCTCTGCTGTAGCGACAGATACGGCAGGAGCAGGAGCCCCGATAGAAACCACTCCCCTACTCTCTCCTGCATCAGGCAAAGCGGTCGTTTCATTCTCAACCTCAGGCTCATTAAACTTGATGGGTTCTGCTGGCTTGCTGTCACCTGCTTCACTGTGTACAGGCATATTGCCATTACCAATAATTATGGTGCCACCAGGAATCACTGCTGACTGAGAAGTCGCAGCGCCAACAGGTTGTGCCACAGCCGCAGCAACGGCAGGCTGTGGATGCACGACGGGTTCTGCAAAGGGAGCCTCAGCCACCTCTTCTATCACCTCGTCAGACATGTGGTTGTCCAGTGTCATATCGATAGTTGACTTGTCAAACGGACGGTCGAAGGCCGAGATGAAGAACACAAACACCTCCGTACCCATACCGATAAACAACATCAGGTTGGCACCAGGCAGGTGGGTCAACTTAAACAGTGTACCAAGTATTACCACTGCTGCACCCCATGAGTAAGCGTAGTTGAGGAAAGTCTGTCCTGGTACGCTATCCATCCACTTCTGCATGAAGTAGATAAAGTTTATTTTACTATATTTTGTAGGCATGTTATCTAATTTGCGAGTTTACGAATTATGATTCCTATCAACTTGTCAACTTGTCAACTTGTTAACTCGTCAATTTGAATTGATTATCATCTCTTCTTCCTTCCCTTAGCATTGAGGCTGGCAGAGCTTGCCAATGAGCGCACGCAGCGGAAACCGATGTAGGAGCGTGGCTGGTTCTGGTATTCCCATGAGCGCCATGCAGAGCGTATGTAGCTTTCAGGATCTTTCCACGAGCCTCCGCGCACGCTCTTTTTCTTTAGGCGATAGGGGTCTTCCTTTGCTGCCTTGTACTCCAACTGAGGGTTGAAGTCGTTCATGGCTTCCACGCCAGCCTCTGTGTAAATGGTTGAAGTCCATTCTGCCACATTGCCTGCCATATCATAGAGACCGTTGCTATTGGCTGAGTATATGCCAGTCTTCGATGTGATGAGGTTGCCATCCTTAGTGTAGTTGCCGCGGTCAGGTTTGAAGTTGGCATAGAAGCATCCGTCGCCGTTCTTCACGTCTTGGTTCTCCCATGGGAACTCCGTGCCGTCCTTGCCACGAGCCGCATACTCCCACTCCGCCTCAGTAGGCAGACGGTAGCGCTGTATGTAGCGTGCTGCACCAGCCAGTCCCTTCAGCAGGTAGTCGGTACGCCATGCACAGAAGGCATTAGCCTGCTCCCATGTTACACCCACCACAGGATATTCGTTGTACGTGGGGTTAGAGAAGTAGTTTCTGAGGTACATCTCGTTGTCGCTGTTGGTGAAGTCATTCACCCAACAGGTAGTATCAGGATATATATTAACAATGTACGTATTGAGGAAGTCCCACGGACCAGACAGCGGACGGTTTATCGTCTCGCGCACTATCCTACCCTCATCATCGATGTATGCCGTATCCTTGGATATCATCACCACCTCATTCTCGTTGACAGCATGGTCGGTATTGAGGTCGCGTTCCGCTGCCACGAGGCGGTTGCGGCGCAGGGCAGCCGTCACGTAGTCGTATATCTCGTAGCGGTAGTTCATCTGACTGGCATCCAGCAGTTTCTCTCCCGTTACGGGGTTGGTTATATAAAGGCTCTCTATGGCACGCTGCTCGTCCTCGTTGGGCTTGCGGGGCAGGTTCTTCTTCCAGTTGAGATGAGGTGTCACAGGGTCACCGTTCTTATCCTCCGCTATCATGTAGGTCTCATCGCCTCCATATGCAGGGTCGGCGAGGCGAGTACGCAGTATGCTGTCGCGTACCCACATCACAAACTGGCGGTACTTTGCGTTTGTCACCTCGTACTCATCCATCCAGAAACCATCGACAGAGATGTCCTTCGTAGGCGTAATCTTACCCCACAGGGAGTCCTCTTTCTCGATACCCATCTTGAGGAATCCGCGATTTATCAACGTCATGCCGTACGGCGTAGGCTCCTGAAAGCCTCTGCCTGTGCTACGTCCCGTCACCTCTCCGCCTTGCGATGTCTGCGTCATCTTACCGCCGAAGCAGGAGGTAAGTAGCAACAACACTATTACGAATGTTGAATTAAGAATTAAGAATTTTCTCATTATCTATCTTTTATCTATTATCTATGAACTGTGACTCGAAGAGATGAGCTTTAGCGAATAACCGCTACAGCGTCCTTGTCGTCTGGTGTCGGTTCTTGCCTTTCTTTGTGAGCTCTATATCCGTCTGATACCCTACAAACAGCTCGTGCGTTCCATTCTTGAGGTCTATGCCGTTGGTGTAAAACTCATAAGAATATCCCACCACCACGCCGTGGAAGTTGGCTCCCAACAATGCTGTCACCGAGTTTGTGGGACTATATGTCACACCTCCGTAGAACATCCTGTTGTCATACGAATAGATGAGCCTTCCCGTCACATCACCACGATATGTCACGCCATCAGTGCGCACTATCGCCGACGTTGAGACCTTGAGCAGCGGGTGACGCAACTGAAAGTCCATACCTCCATGCAAGTACCATGTCGCTGCCACGTCATACTTATACACCTCTCCCAGCGTCACCTGCGGGCTCGTCACGTGCTGTCCCGATATGCCCACATACCAGTTCCGTCTCTGGTAGAGCAGTCCCACGCCCAGGTCCAGTGCATTGCCGTCCACGTCGCTCTTGCTTTTAAATACTGGGTCATCAGTATCTATCACATCGACCTTAGAACCCTCAAACTTCATATTGAGCAGTCCAGCCTGCACGCCCACTGACAGCCATCCGCCACCCAGTTGCTTACGCAGGGCATACTGTGCGTCGATAGCCTGGCGCGTGTGAAGTCCCGTCTTGTCGCTCCACAGCTGCAGTCCCACACCGTGTACGCTGTTCATGAAATAAAACGGCATGTCGCCCGATATATATGCCGTCGTCGGTGCATTCTCAAAGCCCGACAGAGCCATAGCATACGCTCCCGTCACATTGATCTTCGACTCCTTTCCCGCCGCAGCAGGGTTATATGCCGTCTGCATGTCAAAGTAGTGCGAGAAGTACGCATCATACTGTGCCCCAGCCCTCTGCGAGACCAGTGCTACCAAGGCTGCCAGTATGATAGCTTTACACTTCATCACACCTTAACAAACGCAAAAGGAACGTAATTATTTCACGTTCCCTCTGCTTCTATTGTTAAAAACCCTTAAAAAGAGGAGGCGATTACAGTCTCACCCCCAAGGATGCATTTATATACCAATCGTTCAGGCGACCGCTTATATTGTCTAGTCTGAATCCAAAACTGTTAAACTGTCCGTAGGCATTGATAAACATACGGCTATTCCATTCGTAGGTGACAGACAGGCGAGCATCGTAGCTCAGTTTGATGTTAGAGTTCTTGCTGACGATATGATCTTTCTCAGCCTCCCTTATACGATAATCCTCATCAGGCATCTCAATAAACTCTTCCCATCCACCTTGGTCCACCAGGTCTTTCAGGTTAGAGTCATAACACCATATCTTATGGTGATTGTAGAATGTCAGCATCGGTATTGCCATGGCACTGATGAGCAGTCCCTTGGCAGGTACCCAGTTATAGATATATCCCACACCGACACCTATCTGGTCTGACTTTATCGCACCAATATCCCCCATCAGCAATATGAAGTCAGCATTGATATTCTCATCATACTTCGTGGAGGAATGGGTGTACATAGCACCTGCCATCAACGACCCTGCCGAGCGTTTCTGTATCACACTCTGGTCGTAGGCAGCAGCATATGAGCATCTCTTATTAAAAAGGTAATAGCCATCGAGAAATAGCACACGCGTCTTGATGGGGCTACCTATTTCTACCATACCATTGTACTCCATAGGAGCAAAGACAGGGTTGCCAGCCTCGTCAAACTCCATCAGCGCAGTTCCTTTCGTCCTCACCTGTGGCTCATCATTATCAAACCAATGTATGCGCAGGTTCACCCCATAGCAACCTCCTGTAGCACCTAAGGTCAGTATGCGTCCCTTGTCGCCACCCACGTTCCAAGAGTAGCCCAACCCATACCCTCTATATCCAGCCCATACACCGAGGTACGTTGCAGGATTGGTCTTGATGCGCGGTTCCCAAGTCAGATAACCCGTCATGAGGGGCAGGATCTCCTCCGCATGAGCTATCGAGGAGTTCATCGCGAGCGACGACTCATTGACGTTGCCTCTCAGTATCACCTGCCAAGGATGCTTCGGAGCTTCGATATAGTGAGGGTCCAGCCCCCTCACCGACATTGAGTCGATAAATGTTCCCACCTTACCTATGAAACCCGTCACGGCAGGTATCACACCACCGCCATCCGCCACGCACGGAAGTACCGTGCACAGCGACAGGAGTAAGGCTATGCCATATCTTTTCTTCAATTCATTCATAGCCTATAGCAGTTACAGTAAATTACCGCTTTTATCCAGATAATCGAACAGATTGATAGTCCCCGTCTCCTCTTTTATATTGAGTGCTGGAACATATTCCTCCATTCTTGTAGTACCACTTGCTTTGTCAACATAGAAGTTCACCAACGCCCCCGTATAGCTGCGGAACACCACTTGATAGGTTGTGTCGGTCTCTTCACCCATCTCTATGCCCATGATGGAGGGATTCTCCTCTGCTGCGCTCCAATCATATTCCTTGTGGCAGTAGTTGCTCACGCCTTCCAATGCCATCTCCGAGGTTATCTCAGGCTTAGTCTCGCTGCCTGCACACGAGCAGGCAAGCAGTGCTACCCCCAAAAATAGCACTACAGCTATTATCCATCTACAGTTCCTTGTCATTCCAATCATATTTTATTGCAAAGTTAATAAAACGAGTGCAAATGACAAAAATAAATAGTAAAAAATTCATTTTTACTATAGCTATGCCAGGACTTAGTTCAAGCGTAGCTGTGCATGCCGCCCAGTAGGTAGTTGACACCGAAATAGGTGACAAGAACACTGAGGAAAGCAAGTATTACGTATAGGTGGTAGAAACGTGGAGAACGGAAAACGCCGAGCGATGCCCTGTGCAAAGGCACTGCATAGACCATCATGGTGATGAGCGCCCACGTCTCCTTGGGGTCCCACTGCCAGTAGGTGCCCCAGCTCACGTTTGCCCACACGGCGCCTATGAAGATGCCGATGGTGAGCAGGAATACGGCAGGATAGAGTAGCAACTGAGACAAGGCTGTGGCCTGAGCTACGCGCTGGTGCTCTCTCCTGTGGATAAGCCACAGTGTCTGGATGCCCAGCAGTGCCTGGAGAGCGAACAGGGAGTAGGCACACATTACCACCACGACGTGTATGGAGAGCAACGGCGACTGAAGCACTGGCATCATCTGTGTTATCTGCGGTGTGCCGCTTGCCAACATCGCCACAAGGAAACATAGAGATGCCACCAAGTTTCCGAAACCCAAAAGTATGCGGAACTTCCTTCCGAGCACGAGGGTGATGATGAGCATTGCCCACGCCATGAAGAGCATGGTCTCATAGCCATTGCTGAGCGGCACATGTCCTCCTATCCACCAGCGGAGAGCAAGGAGCAGGGTAAGGTAGGCGAGGAAGATGAGAGGTAGAATTGAGAATTGAAGATTGAACGCTCTTGACCTAAAGTTTTGCATGATGCAAAGCAGGAGCGACAAGGTGAGGAAAAGGAATACCACCCACCTTTGAGCTGCCAGATGATTATAGAATATCTCTGCCTTGGTGGCATAAGAGGATGGGAGCACATCGCCCACCATTTCGCGTTGGAAGAGTTTTATCTTTGCTATTATCTCCTTTGCGCGTGCACTCTGTCCTGTGACGATGCTCTCCGTGAGGAAGTCCATAGACTGTTTTATGAAGAACTGCTCCCTGACGGGTATCTCTTTGGGCATACTATGGCTGCCTGGCTCATACCAACGTACGCCGTCCTTGAGTTTGTAGGGAAACATGCGCAACATCTTGCCCATGTAGAACATCATCACCACGTTGTACTTCTCATCGGCCTCGAGCAATGCCCTGGCATCACCATCGTATTTGCCTTGGCGAGCCTGTTCTACAACACTCTTGAGTTTGTATTCGTTGTAGGTGTCGATGAAGTCAGCGAATGATGCCCAACTGCTGTCTATACCGAGCAGATGCTGCACCTCACTACTCTTTATGCGTATCAACTTCTGGTGCTCCCAAGGAGAGTAGTATATCATCCAACTGACAAACACCTCGTCGGCAGAATAGCCCTCCCACGAACTCTTGCCTGACAGTTTGGTGAGGAAATCAGTCGCTACGGTGTTGATAGGACATATACGATCATTGTACAACACGTTTATCTCGCCTATCCTATGGGCTATATTCTCATCAACAACGGGCAGAGACTGAGCGCTGGCTCGCTCCAAAGGGGCGAAAGTAATAATTAACAAGGAATAAATCCCTGCTTTCCCTATTGCCTTACGATAAAGTGCGCGAATATGGGTGTGGCGTGAGAACATTGTCCACACCATGCCAAGGAACAGCAGCAGGTAACCCAGATATGTTACCCCAATACCCCAAGGGTCGTGATACACTCCCAACGTGATGCCCTTGCCATCGCTGTCATAGCCAGACTGAAACAGTCTATATCCCGCTGCCTCGCCTATATTGTTCATGGATATGGCGAGCATGGTGCCACCAGCCTCATCGTTTACCGCCACACGACTTTGGTAATCAAGTGGAGCATCAGTGCCAGGATAGTTTATTACCTTAAAATCTTTCAGCGTAAGAGAGAAAGGGAAATGGGCAGTATTGCCATCACCCTTTTGGAAAGTACTGACACTCTCCCCCACCCTAAGGCTCACTGTGCCCTTCTCTGCTGTGAGATAGGTGAGCAGAGCACCTACGAGTATTACGAGGAATGACAGGTGAAGAAGCATGACGGCAAACCTTCTGTGCAGTTTCTGACGTATCATATACACCAAACCACAGCCTGCGAGCAATGCCCACAATATCACAAACCACCATGAGCCGTAGCAATTTTCCACAGTGTAGGTGGTGCCATACAGTTTCTCTATTACTGTAATTAACCCCATACACACCACAAGGAGTGCATATAGGGTCATTACGATATTCCTCATCATCTTTATACTCTATACTCTTTTAGATAGATTCTATGAAGTAAATTATCTGATCACGCTGTTCCTTGCTGAGGTTGCGGAACTTGACAACCGTGTTATAGGCATCGCTCTCTCCGCCCTCGTTGCGACAACCATGCCACATGATTGCCTCCATCACGTTGCGGGCACGGCAGTCGTGCAGACGCTCCACGCCACTACCACACTTAGCAGCCAGCCCACGTCCCCACAAAGGAGTAGTGCGACACCAGCCTGTGCGGATATCGTTCTTCATCCACAGACGGTGCTGAACGAAGTCGGTGTAAGGCCATATCTTCTGGTTAGGATAGCGAGGCATGTCGCTGTCAGACTTAAAGAACTTGGCAGGATCCTGGATGTGGTCCTCGCCCGTCTGCCATGACGGACGGTGACAGTTGGCACAACCTATCTGAGTAAACAGTTCCTTACCAGCCTTGAAATCATCAGTAGTAGTATTTCGAGCTGCAGGCACAGCCAGTCCACGATGCCATATCATGAGGTTCTTATACTGCGCATCAGTCATCTCGGCATCGAGCGACTTACTGGTCAGGTAGGTGTAGATATCCTTCTGCAGGTCACCTGTATGCCACTCGGGATGAGCCTTGTCAGGGTCTATGCGGTTGATATACTCTGTGAAACCAGCCTGCACGTCAGCATCCTGTGATGACTTGGTAGCATAGTATGTGCCAGCAAGGTCGAGGTAATGATAGCGACGGTCGGAACGTGTCACGTTGGTGATGTTCCAGATGGCATTAGCACCAGCTGCATCGAGCAGTGGACCACGTGACAGGGCATACGTATAGCGACGTACATACTTAGTGCCGTCACCCTGCAGTGAGTTAGAGTAATAGCTCTTCCAAGTGTTAGTGCTCTGGTCCCACATAGCGGGGTTGAGGGCATTGGTCTTGCCTATACTGTTGTAATAATTGCTTTCCTTAACCCACTGCGCTGTGATGTCATCATCGGGGATGGCATCGGTAAGTCCTGTACCATAGATTCCGATTGTTGACTCAAGCAGTACTCCAACCTCATTGTTATACTGTGCCTCGGAGAGTTCAACATCAGAACCACCACGTGACACCACAACAGGAGCGTAGTAAGCACTGTAAGGAATCTTCACCTCAGGATAGATGAGCGAATAGGTCTCGCCATCGGGGAATTGGTTGCCCCACTCATCGGTATATTCATTCCAGGCTATGCTTATCTGGTCTTCATCGATAGGAGCCTTGAAGGGCTTCACTGCAGCAGTCTGAGGCATACCAGCCACTGAGCGTATGTAGGCATTGGTGGTCTTGTCATAGATTACAAGCAGATAGCCGTTGCGGTGACGGTTTGCCTTGTAACTGGTCTGACGTGCTCCATGACCGTAGCCTGGATGGCAATACAGACAGCCACTGCGCACATACACTGGACCCAGTCCGTGGAAAGCACCACTGGTATTGGTGTTGTAGTCTTTCTCAAAGAGGTATTCACCCTCATTGAATGCCATCATCATACCAGCATTCTCCACTGCCTTGGTAGGCTGTTCGTAAGCCGTAGCGGTGTTGACAGAAGTGGTGCCGAGCAGGCCGCCAGCGTAGTAGTCTTCTGGGTATTCTGTGCTCGTTGGGTCGCCAATATCCCATGAAACAGGATTAACGGTGTCATCACCATCAGAGCAACCGATGGTGATGAGTGTACCAAAGAGAACAATACCGAATTTCGATAATTTGTTCATAGTGTTTTATTTAGGAGTTAATAAAATGTATTTAGTTGCTTGCCTTGATATTCTTGATTGACTGCCAAAGGGTGTAAGCATTATTAGCAAGAGTACGGTAGGTGGCAACGATTACGTTGTCAACATAGTTGGCATTGATTGTCTTACACTGGTTCTCGACAGTAGTATTGCCTGCATAGCCTCCGAGAGTGTTATTAAGGGCATCAAGGGCATCGCTCAGTTCGCCGAGAGCGTCCATGGCAGTCTGACAAGAAGCGTCACCGTAATACTTCACGAATGGGTACTTCATGCCTGGCTTTATCGCCGTCAAGGCAGCCTCAAGCTTGGTCTGCACGGTCTGAGCCTGTGACTTAAGGGTGGCATTGCCACTATTCAGGCAGAAGTAGATGACAGAATTAACGTTAGGTTCTGTTGCACCCATTGAACCATAGAGGGCATTCTTACAGCTGATGATGTTGTCGTAGAAGTCCTGTATAGAGTTCCATGCATAGGGTGACTCCACGTATGTTATGTCTTCACCAGTGTGAGGCAAACCTATCTTGGAGTCACCCACCTCGCCTATGATGTCAAGGCAACCAGAGATAATCTCCTGCGTAGCCTCAAGGTTGGTGGTCCAACGCTTGCCTGCACCAGGGTTCTTGAACTGGGTGCCGAAGTTCTCGTATGTGAAGCCCTCGTCAGTAACGTTGCCGTCATCGTCAATGGCATAGTGGGTGGCAACGTATGTCTGGGCTATCTTCTTGCGCTCAGCGTTGCTTTCACTTGCATCCCATGTAGCCTCAAGGGTAGCAGTTGCGTTATAGAGGTCCTCTGCCACGGCACATACATAGTTATACTCGAGGTTGGTAATCTGACTGATGTTACGCGCTGCACCGTCGCGGAAGAGCACATACTCTATGCCGTGGTAACCCAGGATGTCTGATTTCGCAGTCTTGAGGAAGGCAGAAAGGTCAGACATAGCCTTTTCGTCACGCAGTACATTTGCGAGGTCATTGGCGGCTACAGGCCATGTATCGGTATGAGGGTCAATAGAGTAAATGTCAGCAGCACCAAAGAGGAATGCCTCTGAGTTCTCCCAGTTGGCACGTGCCGTGCGCCAGTTGTCGCATGCCTTTTGCAATGACTCCTGTGTACCAGGAACAAGTGAAAGGTCAACGTCGCCATCTTCCGTACAAGATGCGAATCCTGCACATACTACTGCAGCTACAGCTGCCATCTTTGTCAAATTCTTAATTGTCATATTATTTATGTTTTTATTGTTGAAAAATTCCTAATTATTCGCTGAAGCTCATCACTTCGTGTTTCCAATTATCAAAGAAACCATCCTTGATACGTCACGCTAAGACTGATGCTTGGCTCGTTGTTGTATGGCTGTACATACAGTGGGCTGTCAGGCGAGATGCCATTATTATTGGGCTTTTTGAAGAAGCGGTATGAATATTCGCCCTTGAAGGTTATCTGCTTTATAGGAGAATAGTTTAAGCCAAAGGCACAACGATACCTCTTTGTATATTTATAGAGTGACTTATAAGTGCCTGATGCCATCGTGTTATAGTGCTCGAACCTGCCGAAGACGTACATCTTCTCCAGCTTCGCCTTCAGCTTTGGTATCTGCGAGAACACATTGTATCCTGCCTCTACGCCTATGGCGAAGGCATTGCTGCCTATGTTGGTATAATGATGAGGATTACCATCCTGATACTTATGGTGTGTCCAGTTAGCCTGATTGTATGATGATATGGCATCAGCATCGCTGAAGTGGGCATAATCTACATTTCCACGAACTATCCAGTTCCAACGGTTCAGCGAGAAGTCCATAGCTATTATTGCCAGTGCTCCTGTTACATCCTCGTACTTTGTGCCTGGTGTTCTCAGCGTATTGCGGAAGGTGTAGCCATAGTAGCCGCTCAGACCTATGCGGAGTCCTTTTATAGAGTAGTTGTCAACACGAACTGCTGCTGCATAGTTGTTTGCCACCTTAAACTCATAAGGGCTTGTTGAGCCGTAGTGTGCAAAATCCTCTGCCGTGAAACTCTCGGAGTTGAGTCCTGACAGTAGCTGCGCCTCATAGCGCCAGTCCTTGATGCGTCCCCACAGCGACAAACCCAACTGGTGCCATGTGTTAGGCATTATGGTTGCCTCACCTTCAGGACGATAGCAGGTGAAGAAATTCTGTGGCTCATGGTAAGCGTTGCTGTACCCTACAGGCACTATTATCTCACCCATCTTTATATTGAACTGTCCTTTCCAAAACTCCTTGTTTATCCAGAACTGCTCAAGGTTTACCTCTCCACCTTTCTCTACCTCTGCCTCGTATTCGCCTGCTTCTTCTGCCTCTATCTCAACGGCAGTGCCTGCTCCGCCATGTTCAAACTCCACTTCGCTGCCTAAAGTCCATCCCTTACCGAAGTCATAGCCTATGCTCAGGCAAACGTGTGGCAGGTCAAAACGTCCGTGGCTCTTGTCATTGGCATAGTTCTCGGGTTTCTTGTATCTGTTAAAGCTCTGGCTATAGAAATTGCGAGTCATCACAGCCTCGCCGTAGCCTCCAATGTGGAGACGCGATGCTGCATCGACCAACTTAGCGTACTTTTCCTCTGTTGATTTCTGTTGTTTTTCTTCTTGCTGTGTAGCCCCCGTCGTGCCATCAACCTCATGTCTCTTCTCCTGTGCCATAGCCACGTAGCTTACGCAGAATAAGAGCATTGTCGTAAATAGTATCTTTTTTGTCATAGTCATACCCGAGTATGAAGATTTTTTTTGTGTGTGAAAATTTTTTTTGCAAAGGTACGGCTATTCCACAATGTGCACAATACTCAAAAATTATGATTTCCTAACACAAACTCCCCTTCTGTTAACAATTCTCTACACATTTTTGAGTAAAATGACACAAAAAAGACCTCGCAACAAATCGTTGCAAGGTCTTAACAGTTGTCGTTATCGTAGCGCAGCGTGTCTTTTAGTCGCGCATAGCGCTTTGTAAAAGCGTAGCACCATAGGTGCGTCCGATTGCGTAGTCGCTTCAGCGGCGTATCGTAGCAATTTTTGATTGCGTTTCGTAGCGAGCATTGCTCGCGTTTCGTACGAGCGCAGCGAGTTTAAGTGTATAACCCTCCATTGATGCTCACCACCTCTCCAGTGATGTACTGCGCCTTGTCAGAGAGGAGGAAGCAAACGAGGTCGGCAACCTCCTCTGGCTTACCGAAACGCTTGCATGGCACCTGTGCCTTGAGGGTCTCCACGTCGAGGTCCTTGGTCATGTCGCTCTCTATGAAGCCTGGCGCCACGGCATTGACGGTGATGTTACGCGCTGCCACCTCCTGCGCCAGCGCCTTGGTAGCACCTATGATGCCAGCCTTGGTGGCGCTGTAGTTGGTCTGGCCAGGCAAACCTTTGAGTCCTGAAAGACTCGCCATATTGACTATGCTGCCTCCGTGCTTGCGCATCATCATCTTAGGCAATAGCTTGCGGGTGACGTAGTACAGGCCGTTGAGCGAGGTATTGAGCACAGCGTGCCAGTCCTCTTCGGGCATCATAAACATCATGTTGTCCCTTCTGATGCCTGCGTTATTAACAAGGTACGCGATATAGTCGTCAGGATGGGCTTCCTCCCAGCCTTCTATTGCTGCATCCACCTCCTTGATGTTGCCAGTGTCGAACTTGAGGAGCTCGGCCTGCACGCCTTTTTCCTCAGCAAGCGCCTTCACTTCCTCCGCCGCCTGCTGGTTGCTCACGTAGTTTATTATTACAGGGATGCCCTGTTCTGCCAGTTTAAGGCAGATGGCTCTGCCTAAACCGCGCGAGCCACCTGTTACTAATGCGTATTTCATCTTTTACTCACTACGTTCGTACGAAACGCAACTTCGTTGCTACGATACGGGGCGATGCCCCTACGCAATCGGACGCACCTATGGTGCTACGCTTTTACAAAGCGCTATGCGCGACTAAAAGACACGCTTCGCTACGAAAACTCTAAATTATGAACTATGAATTAAGCTTTGCCCTTATCGCCTTTGTTTCAGCTTCGTAGCCTGGCTTCTCGAGGAGCGCAAACATATTCTTCTTGTAAGCCTCCACGCCAGGCTGGTTGAATGCGTTGACGCCGAGCAACTGACCTGATATGCCACAAGCCTTCTCGAAGAAGTATATGAGCTGACCGTAGTTGTAGGCATCGAGGCGCTCTATGGAGATGAGTATGTTAGGCACACCACCGTCCACGTGAGCCAGACGGGTGCCGAGCTCAGCATTTTTGTTGACCTCGTCGATGCGCTTGCCAGCGAGGAAGTTGAGTCCGTCGAGGTTCTCTTCGTCTGATGGGAAGAGCAGTTCCTTCTCTGGGTTCTCCACGCTGATGCAGGTCTCGAAGATGGTGCGCTCGCCCTCCTGTATCCACTGCCCCATAGAGTGCAGGTCGGTGGTAAAGTCGCAAGAGGCAGGGTACAGTCCCTTGCCGTCCTTACCCTCTGACTCGCCGTAGAGCTGTTTCCACCACTCAGCGTAGTAGTGCAGCTTGGGCTGGTAGTTGATGAGTATCTCAATCTTCTTGCCTGCCTCATAGAGGGCGTTTCGCGTAGCAGCATAGATAGCTGCAGGATTCTCCTCAAATGGCACGTCGATGCCACACTGCTTCTCCATAGCCTGAGCACCTGCCACGAGCTGTTCGATGTCGATGCCAGCACAAGCGATAGGCAGCAGACCCACAGGGGTGAGCACAGAGAAACGACCACCTACGTCATCAGGAATTACGAAAGTCTTGTAACCCTCCTTGTCGGCACATGTGCGTGCAGCACCCTTCTTAGCGTCCGTCACAGCCACGATGAGGTCCTTTGCAGCCGCCTTGCCCACCTGCTGCTCCAACTGTGTCTTGAGCAGACGGAAGGTCAGCGCTGTCTCTGTCGTAGTGCCACTCTTTGATATGTTGATGATTGAGAATGTCTTGGTCTTCAGATACTCGGTGAGCTCAGCCAGGTAGTCCTCGCCGATGTTGTTGCCAGCAAACACTACGATGGGGTTCTTCTTGTCCTGTATCAGCCACGCAAAGGTATTCTGTATGCCCTCTATCACGGCACGAGGACCCAGATACGAACCACCGATGCCAGCTACCACCACTACCTCGCTCTTCTGGCGAAGCACCTCGGCAGCAGCCTTCACCTCTTTAATAAACTCAGGTGTGATACTTGATGGCAGGTGCAACCAACCCAGGAAGTCATTGCCAGGTACAGTGCCCTCTTCCAGACCCTTCTGAGCCTCAGCCACCTTGTCCTTAAATGCCATTACCGCGCCAGCAGGCAGAAACTGCTGCGCCTTTGAGATGTCTAATGAAATGCTTTTCATACTTAAGTTTTTATTTATTAGTAATATTACTCGTTGTTTTTTTCTCTTTCTGCTTGCAAAGTTAATAAAACGAGAGCAAATGACAAAATAAATCTTGTTTATTTTTCTTTGCCGAGTGCATAAGACCTTATCTAAAGTTAATAAAACGAGAGCAAAGCACAAAATAAATTCGCATTTATTTTTTTCTTTGGACCTATGAAGTAATCCCCTCCATCATTATTGTTCACAAAGTTCACAAAAAATTGCGCTTAGCATTGAACAAAGTAAACAAAAGCCACGTGAAGGGGACACCCCCGCACGTGGCGATTATTGTATAGGTTAGGTTGTAAATGTTGTTTGCTTGAATTTACCCTCCGAAGTTGTCGAAGCGTATCATGTCGTCCTCTACGCCGAGTGAGTGGAGAAGGTCGAGGACGGTCTTCGCCATCATTGGAGGTCCGCAGAGGTAGTACTCGCAGTCTTCGGGTGCCTCGTGCTGCTTGAGATATGTATCGCCCATAACGGGTGCTACGAAGCCTGGGGTGTACTTGATGCCTGCCTCGTCAGCCTTAGGGTCGGGACGGTCGAGGGCGAGGTGGAAGTGGAAGTTGTCAAACTCCTTGTCCAAGGCGAGGAAGTCGTCGAGGAACGGTACTTCTTCCAAGGCGCGGGCACCGTAGAAATAGTGCATCTCACGCTTGCGGTCCTCGTCAGCGATGCCATGACCCTTGAGCATGTGCATAATCTGTGCACGGAGGGGTGCCATACCTGCTCCACCGCCTACCCATATCATCTCACGACCTGTGCCGTACTGCGGACGGAACTCTCCGTAAGGGCCTGACATGCGAACCTTGTCGCCTGGCTTGAGTGAGAAGATGTATGTGGAGGCTATGCCGCATGGTACATCCATGAAGCCTGTGCCCTGGTCTTTGGGTTTGAACGGCGGTGTGGCGATACGCACGTTGAGGGTGATGATGTCGCCCTCGTCAGGGTAGTTAGCCATAGAGTAGGCACGGATGGTGGGCACGTCGTTCTTCTGCTTGAGGGAGAAGAGTCCGAACTTCTCCCATGCTGGCAGGTAGGTATCGCCGATGAGTGACTTGTCGAAGTCGCGGTCGTAGTCGATGTCGTACTCAGGGATGACAATCTGTGCGTAGGAGCCTGGTTCGAAGTTCATGTGCTCGCCTGGAGGCAGCTGCACCTTGTACTCCTTGATGAAGGTTGCCACGTTGCGGTTGCCGATGACGGTGCACTCCCACTCCTTGACGCCAAGTACGCTCTCAGGCACTTTGACCTCCATATCGCCCTTGACTTTTGCCTGACAGCCGAGACGCCAGTGGTCTTTTATCTCCTTGCGTGAGAAGTGTGGACGCTCGGAGTCGAGTATCTCACCGCCACCTGAGAGAATCTGCAGCTTACACTGTCCGCAACTTGCCTTACCACCACATGCTGATGGCAGGAAGATGCCATTCTCATTGAGGGTAGCCATGACACTGTTGCCCTGGTCAACGGTGAGCTTGGTATCGCCATTGACGGTGAGGGTGACCTGTCCGCTGGGTGACAGGTATTTCTTTGCTACGAGCAGTACTACCACGAGTACGAGTATTACGATGAGGAATACTGCTATGCTTAGTATGATAAAGTTTATGTTCATTCTTATTCTTTATACTTTTGAACTCTTGAACTCTTGAACTTTTGAACTCTTAGAGCTTCAGCCCTGAGAAACACATCATAGCCATTGCCATGAGACCTACGACGATGAAGGAGATGCCGAGTCCCTGCAGGGGCTTGGGCACATCGGAATACTGCATCTTCTCACGGATGGCACCCATGGCGACGATGGCGAGCGTCCAACCGAATCCTGAGCCGAGGGCATAGATCATGGCATCGAGCACGGAGCCCAGATACTGTGTGTTGGAGGGGTCGAGATTGATGCGCTGCTGCATGAAGAGCGATGCACCCATGATGGCACAGTTTACTGCTATGAGGGGCAGGAAGATGCCGAGTGCGCCGTAGAGGGCTGGTGAGAAACGCTCTACTATCATCTCAACCAACTGCACAATGCCGGCAATGACGGCGATGAAGAGGATGAAGGCGAGATAGGAGAGGTCAACACCCTCAAGGAGACAGTCGGGACCGAGCACCTCTGTCTGCAACAGATAGTTGACAGGCACGGTGATGAAGAGCACGAAGGTGACGGCGATGCCGAGTCCGAGGGATGTCTTGACATTCTTACTTACGGCAAGGAACGAACACATGCCGAGGAAGAATGCAAATATCATGTTGTCAACGAATATTGACCTGAAGAAAAGATTTATCAACTGTTCCATTTACTGCTCCTCCTTATAAAAGAATGCGCGATGCACCCATATTACACATCCGATGATGATGAGCGCCATGGCTGGCATGGTCATCATACCGTTATTGATATATCCAAAGTCGTATGCTCCGTCGGGGATTATCTGATAGCCCAGGAGTGAGCCTCTGCCGAAGAGCTCACGAACGGCACCCACGATGACGAGTATCATGCCATAGCCAAGACCGTTGGCAAAGCCATCGACGAAGGAAGGCCAGGGCTTCTGCTGCATGGCGAAAGCCTCGAGACGTCCCATGAGGATGCAGTTGGTGATGATGAGTCCGACATAGACGGAGAGCTGCACGCTGACGTCATAGACGAAAGCCTTGAGCACCTGAGAGACGATGGTGACGAGGGCGGCAACAACCACCAACTGCACCACAATACGTATGCGGTTAGGGATGGTATTGCGCAGCAGGGAGATAATAAGATTGCTGAATGCTGTGATGATGGTAACAGCTACGCCCATGACGAGGGCTGGCTTGAGCTGTGACGTGACAGCCAATGCACTACAGATACCGAGTACCTGCACCAGCACCGGATTGAGAATGTTCAACGGTGCCATAAAGACGTCTTTTATCTTACTCATGGCTCAAAAGGGTTTTATATTTCTTGAATCCGTCCTGCAGCATGTCTGATACACCATTGGAGGTGAGGGTGGCACCTGTGATGCCATCGACCTCGCTCGCGGGGTTCTTCAGTTCGCTGGACTTTACTACCTTCAAGGCGGCACTGCCGTCGGCACCATAGATCTTCTTGCCGGCAAACTTATCCTGCCAAGCCTTGGAGTCTTTTATCTCGGCACCAAGACCTGCTGTCTCGGAGTCGTGGTTGAAGTAGGCACCATAGACGGTGTTGCCATCGGCATTGACTGCCACATAGCCCCAGATGGCACCCCACAAGCCCATGCCATAGACGGGAACGACGTACTTCTTCTCGCCACCGACCTGGCACTCATAGACCTTATAGTTGCCTGCCTTATAGTCGCCGCTGTTGAGCTTGAAGGCTGCCTCATTGTTTGCCTTGGTAGCCTCATCGCTGAGCACCACCTCATTATACTTTGCCTCACTCTCGCTGTCGCTGAGATTGCGGATGTTGAGGGCAGCGAGTATCTGCTTCTTCTTGTCGAGCGCCACATTGACATCCTGACGTGCCTTGAGCGTGCTGCTCACAAAGGCGAGCAGGAAGGCTACGATGACAACCATTGCGCAACTGTAGGCAATGATATATGCGTTGTTATTAGTATTCAGTTTCATGCCTGTGCCCTCCTTATTCGTTTGTTAATGTTGCTCTGCACTACGAAGTAGTCGATGGTTGGTGCCATCATGTTGCCAAAGAGGATGGCGAGCATCATGCCCTCTGGGAAGCCTGGGTTCATGACACGGATGATCATGGCAAGGGCACCGATGATGATGCCATAGATCCACTTGCCTGTCTCAGTGCGTGCCGAGGTGACAGGGTCGGTAGCCATGAAGACGGCACCAAAGCAGAAGCCGCCGATGACGAGGTGCTCATACCACTCAACGGGTGTCATGCCCAATGACTGGAACAGGTATGCCATAGCACCACCACTGAGGAATATGCTGAGCATAATTTTCCATGAAGCGATGCCGGTAAAGAGCAGCAATGCTGCACCAAGGGCGATGGCAATGACGCTTGTCTCACCGATAGAGCCTGGTATCAGACCGATGATGCTGTCGATGACGCTGGCAGAGGGTGCAGCGCCTTGTGCCATCTGACCGAGAGGTGTAGCACAGGTGAAGGCATCAGGCAGGTCGTTGCCCAGTCCGAGGAAACTCTCTGTTGCTACCCACACGGTGTCGCCACTCATCACGGTAGGATAAGAGAAGAAAAGGAACGCACGCGCGAGGAGTGCCACATTGAAGATGTTCATGCCCGTGCCACCGAATATCTCCTTGCCGAAGATGACGGCAAAGGCTACGGCGAGCACCAGCACCCAGAGGGGACAGCCTACAGGCAGTATCATAGGGATGATGATACCACTGACGAGGTAGCCCTCCTGTATCTCTTCGTGCTTCCACTGTGCCCAGGCAAACTCTATGCCCAGACCAACGATGTAACTAACGATAATCTTAGGCAACACCAGCAGACAGCCATAGAGGAACACCTCCCAGCAAGGAGTTGTTGCGAGGGTGCCTGCAGCGAGGTAGTTCTGATAGCCCACATTATACATGCCGAAGAGCAATGCAGGGATGAGGGCTATGACCACCATACTCATGATACGCTTGGAATCGATGGCATCATGGATGCTTACACCAGACTTTGACGTGGTGTTAGGAACGTAAAGAAAAGTCTCGAAGCCATCGAAGACACTCTGGAATGCAGAGAACTTTCCGCCTGGCTCAAACTGAGGCTTGATCTTGTCTATATATTTTCTTAAACTCATAATTGTAAACTTCGTACGAAACGCCTTCGGCTACGAAACGGCCTTGTGGCCTACGAAACGCAACTGCGTTGCTACGAAAACCCTTTTAATTATTTACTCGTTTTCTTTGCGGAGCATGTCGAGACCTTCGCGAACTATCTTCTGCAGTTCCAGCTTCGAGCTGTCAACAAACTCGGCCAGGGCAAAGTCCTCAGGGCTAACCTCGTAGATGCCGAGAGCCTCCATCTTGTCGATGTCCTGCGCTATGATAGCCTTGATAAGGTATTCGCCGTAGATGTCCATTGGCAGTACCTTGTCATACTCACCACTCATAATCATGTGGCGCTCACCACCCTTGATGCGGGCATCGAGCGTGTAGCCGTCCTTCTTGGGGAAGAGCCATGAGAAGTAAGAGCGGTTGACAGAGAACTGCTTGAAGCGTGGCATTATCCAACCCAATATCTCATCGGCATCGTCACCCTCAGGGATAACGGTAATCTCAGACTGGTGGGCACCGATAACAAGACTCCCACCTAACCCCTCTCTGTCAGAGATGGGAACTGAATGATATGGCTTGCCTGTGAGAGGGTTGCCTGCAATAACACGGAGGTTCCCGTTATGGTTAACGTTATCGTTAAGGTTAACCTGCGCACCTACCAACGCGTCGAAATAGCAAGGATTCTTCACCTCAGAACCTGCAAGAGCGAGGGTACGAGTGAGGTTTACCTTACCAGTGTTGAAGAGACGACCAAAGAAGAGCACAGCCGTTGGGTCAACAGTCCAAACCACCTCGCCCTTGTTTACTGGGTCGATATGGTTTACCTGCACACCAACATTGCCTGCAGGGCACTTGCCAGAGAAGACTACAGCCCCAATCTTTCCTTCGCTCTGACAGAGCGAAGGGATGGCTGAGTCTTTTCCTACTCCCACATAAACCTTGGCAATCTTGCTCAGTGCCTCAAGGCCAGTCTTGAAGTCTTCCTCCTGTCCCTGCACCTCAAACTCAAAATCGCCGGCAAGCGGCATATCTCTCAAAGCTGATACGAAAATTGCTTTTGGCGATGTCTCAGGGTTGGTTGATATGGCGTAAGGCAACTGGTTGATATAGCCAAACAGACCTGCCACGAGCAGAGACTGCTTTACCTCATCGCCTGAGAGTTTGCTTACACTCTTCTTTCCGAAGTCAACATATTCCTGCTTGGCATCAGCCTCCACCTGTACGCTGAGCACCTTACGGCGCTCACCGCGCTCAATGAGTTTCACAGTACCGCTGACGGGACTCGCAAACCTCACCTCGGGGTAAGCCTTGTTAACAAACAGCGCATCGCCAGCCTTCACCTTGTCACCTTCCTTAACCACGACTTTGGGCTTCACACCCTCAAAATCGTCAGGCTGCAAGGCATAGACATTGGCAGACTGCATGGCTATCTTCTCTTTCTTAGCCACACCAGTCAGTTTGATGTCAAGACCACGACGCAGTTTTATAACCTTTGTCATAAGAAAAATATTTTGTTATTTTGAATACATCAAAAATTGAAAAAACGCTGAACGGTATGAGCATTGTCACACTGTTCAACGTTATATTCTTCTAATCCACCAATGGATTATTTCTTAATGTTACCGTAACGCTGCTGGAAGCGATCTACGCGACCTGCTGTGTCAACGAGTTTAGACTTACCTGTGTAGAATGGGTGAGAAGTAGAAGATATTTCTATCTTTACAACTGGGTACTCAGCACCCTCAAATTCAACAGTCTCTGTTGTCTTGCATGTAGATTTTGTAAGGAACATATCGCCGTTTGACATATCTCTGAATACTACAGGACGATAGTTCTCTGGATGAAGATCTTTTTTCATTTTACTTTCGTTTTATGTACGCCGCAAATAGGCATACCGTTAATAATTTTACATTTCGGACTGCAAAGGTACTAAATAATTCACAATTCACAGTTCACAGTTCGCAGTTCTTTGCCAAACTTTGAGTTTTTTTAACAAATATCAATTACAAACTGTTAATTATCAATTGTCAATTGTCAATTATCAATTAGATAAGATTCATTCCTGCCTCTTTGCATTCCTTACGCTGTTCGTCAGGCCATATTGAGGCTTGTATCTCGCCCACGTGAGCCTTATGGAGCAGCACCATGCACAGGCGTGACTGTCCTATGCCGCCGCCTATTGACAGGGGCAGAGAACCCTCCAGCAGTCGTTTGTGGAAGTACAGTTCCTTGCGTTCCTCCTTACCCTCCAGGGCGAGCTGGCGCAGCAGTGCCTCCTTATCCACACGTATGCCCATTGACGAGAGCTCCACGCTGTGTCCCAGTATAGGGTACCATATCAGTATGTCGCCATTGAGTCCGAGGTATCCATCAGAGTTGGGTGTTGACCAGTCATCATAGTCTGGTGCTCTGCCATCATGCTTCTTGCCATCTGACAGTTTGCCGCCGATACCCATCACGAACACAGCGCCATACTTCTGGCATATAGCATCCTCACGCTCTTTTGGCGTAAGGTCGGGGTACATCTTTATCAGTTCCTCAGAGTGCACGAAGTGTATCTCCTGTGGCAGGAAAGGCTTCAGCTGAGGATATGTCTCGCAGGTAAGAAACTCTGTACGCAGTATGGCGGAATATATGCGTCGTACCACCGTCTTAAGGAAGTCTATGTTGCGCTGTTCCTTTGTCATCACAGCCTCCCAGTCCCACTGATCTACATACAGTGAGTGAAGGTTGTCGAGCTCCTCATCGGCACGTATAGCGTTCATGTCAGTATATATGCCGTATCCTGGCTCTATTCCATACTCTGCCAGGGTGAGTCGCTTCCACTTAGCCAGCGAGTGAACCACCTCCGCCTCACGGTCGCCGAGGTCCTTGATGGGGAATGTGACAGCCCTCTCCACACCATTGAGGTCATCGTTGATGCCGAGACCCTTCAACACAAAGAGCGGTGCGGTGACTCTGCGCAGACGGAGCTCCGTGGCGAGGTTTTGCTGAAAGAAGTCTTTTATCTGCTTTATGCCTCGTTCCGTCTGTCTCAGATCAAGGACAGCCTTATAATCTACTGGTTTTATCAATTTACTCATGATTCTTACAATTTTGAGCGCAAAGGTACGACATTTTTATTAAACTGCAAAGAAAATCGCCAAAAAGTTTTACATTTTGTCAGTTATTTATATACTTTCGCTTGCAAATTGCTATCCTTCACGAAAAAAATCGAGCGCTTCCTGTATCTCCTCCTTCGTTGCAGTCTGATTGATGCGTATGTCACCAATACCACCCAGCAGGGTAAAGTTTATCGTGCCAGCGGTATTCTTCTTGTCGTGGGTCATCAGTTCAAGCAGTTCGGGGTAATCGTCGCAGGTTATGGGCAACGTGCCATACACCTCTTTTATATAATATACAATCTGTCGCATCACATCCTGAGGAAAGTCTGTCTTCGTGCAAGCGAGGTACAACTCAGGTATTATGCCGTAAGCCACAGCATAACCGTGAAATACAGGTTTATTGTGTGCCATCGCCCACGATTCGAAAGCATGTCCTATCGTATGTCCTACGTTGAGAGCCTTGCGTATGCCATGCTCCAGAGGGTCCTCCATGACGATTTTCTCTTTTACCTCAACCGATTCGCCTATCATGCGTGCCAGTACGTCGAGGTCGGGATTGGCGATGTCGTAAGCAAGGAGTTCATCCATCATCCTCCTGCCCTCACGGTTTATCAGTCCGTGCTTGAGCATCTCGGCATACCCCGAACGTATATTCTCCGTATCAAGTGTTTTGAGAAATTGCGTGTTGATTATCACACAGTTAGCATCACGGAACACACCTATCTCGTTTTTCAGTCCGCCGAAGTTGATGCCCGTCTTGCCACCCACCGAGGCATCGACCATTGCCAGCAACGTGGTAGGTATGTTGATAAAATTGATGCCACGCTTGAAAGTACTTGCCGCAAATCCTCCGAGGTCTGTCACCATACCGCCACCCAGATTTATCAAGAGCGAGTGGCGTGTGGCGCCGCCACTCTGTAGTTTCTGCCATACATGGCTCACGCTGTCCAGCGTCTTCTCCAGATCGGATGCTCCGATGGTAATCAGTTCACAATTCACTGTTAAGCACTGTGAACTGTTAAGCACTGGCAAACAGTACTTTGCCGTATTAGTATCAGTGAGCACGAATATCCTATCGTGCTCACACTCATTTATGGCGGCTGTCAGTTCCTTCTTGAAGTCCTTTGATATAATGATATTCATATTAGTCGTTTTTTAACCTACCTGCACAATTCTATACATATTCTGTCCTGCAGAGCCCTTGCCGGTGCCGCTTTCATCACCCCTTGGTTGAGTATGGCAAAGGCGAGTTTGTTACCGTTGGCAGCAGTACAGTATCCCGCCAGTGAGTACACCCCTGACAGCGTTCCTGTCTTTGCCCTTACATTATTCTCCGCAGGAGTGCCTCGCATACGGTCTTTCAGTGTGCCGTCCACTGCAGCTATGGGCAGCATTTCACGTAGTGCATCATATATGCTGTCGTTCCTGTAGGCATAGCGCAGAAGCATCACCTCCATTTCGGCCGACACGTAGTTGTATAGTGACAGTCCCGACCCATCAGCAAAGCGATGAATGGGGACCCCACCCCCAGCCCTCCCAAGGGAGGGAGTTTTAGCATAAATTAGCTCCAGCAAAGTTTCTTCCACCGCCTTAGCTTTTTTCGCTGTCGATGGCTTTCCCTTTGTCAGCCCTATGTGGTAAAAAGCACTCTCAGCATATAGGTTATTGCTCTGCTTCATCATCGGCATGAGCACGTCAGTCAGTTTGTGCCGTATCACATATATCGTCTCAGCATCATCAGGACATCGCCCTCTCGCCACTCTGCCCGTCACGTATATGCTGTCAGCCATCATATAGCGTCTGAGGTGCTCCCCCATATCATCCTTACGATTATATACCAATGCCGACAACATCGGGTTATCATCATCCCAGCACCATCCCTCGCCGTACAGGTCGCTGTCTTTCATGGAGTGGTCCATATATATATTGCCCCTCACCGTATCGATGCCCATCGTCTTTAGGCTATCCACCATCACCCGCAGGTCATCCTCCGTTATCAGCGGATCCATTGCCCCCACGAGGTACAGGGCACCTGTTGTAGCGTTTCGTCCTACCTTCAGGGGAGTCACATACTCATACTCTGCCCCCAGTTTGTCGAGCGCCGTTATGGCAGTAAGCAGTTTCATGGTCGATGCCGGCCTCATCGTCTGTCGTGCATCTCGCTCATACACCACGCTGTCACCGTCAAGGTCATATACCATCAGTCCCATCTGCGATGTCTCCAGTATCCTCGCCTCGCCGACCACGCTATCCAGCCTTGCCTTCAGGTCTTTCTCTCGCACCACGGTGCTGTCAGGTTCCTGGGCGTGAACTGAATTGAAAATTGAAAATTATCACTGCCAGCAACACCTTTCTTATGAACACATTACTCATAAGGCTTCCAGTTTCATGCATACAGTCTTTCCTAATCATCATTATCAATTGTCAATTATCGATTGTCAATTTACATCATAAGCATGCAGTGGGTAGTCTGTAGTAAAGTGCAGACCTCGGCACTCCTTGCGCTCTATTGCCCAACGTGTGATGAGGTATCCCACGTTGATCATATTACGCAGTTCGCAGATATCCTTGCTTGCCGTCACACGTTTGAAGAGATTTTCCGTCTCCTCGTACAGTGTGTCCAGTCTCACCCACGCACGTTTCAGTCGGAGGTCGGAGCGTACTATACCCACGTAGTTTGCCATTATCGTGCCCACTTCGTGCACGCTTTGCGTTATCAGCACCTTTTCCTCGTTGGTCATAGTGCCCTCGTCGTTCCATTCCGGCACCATGGTGTTGTAGTCATACTCGTCTATATGGTCGAGCGAGTGCTTTGCCGCCGTCTCGGCATACACCACAGCCTCTATCAACGAGTTTGATGCCAGTCGGTTGCCACCGTGCAGTCCAGTGCAGGAACACTCTCCGATGGCATACAGCCTCTTTATTGACGAACAACCGTTCAAGTCCACCTTTATGCCTCCGCACATATAGTGTGCCGCAGGGCGCACGGGTATGTACTCCTTCGTTATGTCGATGCCTATCGACAGGCACTTCTGGTATATGTTGGGGAAGTGGTGCTTCGTCTCCTCCGGATCCTTGTGCGTCACATCGAGGCATACATGGTCCAGGCCATGCTTCTTCATCTCCTTGTCTATGGCACGTGCCACTATATCACGTGGAGCCAGTGACAGTCGCTCGTCATAGTTCTCCATAAACGTCTCCCCCGTAGGCAGTCGCAGTATGCCGCCATATCCGCGCATCGCCTCTGTTATGAGATATGCTGGGTGCGTCTCACCTGGGTGGTAGAGCGCCGTAGGGTGAAACTGCACAAACTCCATGTCAGCCACTGTACCCTTTGCCCTATATACCATTGCCACGCCGTCGCCTGTTGCTATGACGGGGTTTGTCGTGGTCTGATATACTGCGCCACAACCTCCAGTGCACATCACCGTCACCTTCGAAAGGTACATGTCAACCTTTTGCGTCTCGGGGTTTAAGACATAGGCACCGTAGCACTCTATGTCGTTCGACTGCCTCGTCACCTCTATGCCCATGTGGTGCTGAGTTATTATCTCCACAGCAAAATGGTTTTCCTTTATGTCTATGTTAGGATTGCGTCGCACCGCTTCCATCAGTCCACGCTGTATCTCCGCTCCCGTGTCATCAGCATGGTGCAGTATGCGAAACTCCGAGTGTCCGCCCTCTCGATGCAGGTCAAAGAGTCCGTCCTCGTTCTTATCGAAGCGCACTCCCCACTCCACCAGTTCCTTTATCTGCGACGGTCCCATCCTCACCACCTGTTCCACGGCAGCAGGGTCGCTGATATAGTCGCCCGCTATCATCGTGTCATTGATATGCTTCTCAAAGTCATCCACTATCACGTTAGTGACACTCGCCACGCCACCCTGTGCCCTTGTCGTGTTAGCCTCATCGAGTGTCGTCTTGCATATCAGGCATATCCTGCCCTTGTTGGCCCTTGCCACCTTCAGGGCATAGCTCATTCCTGCCACGCCCGAACCAATAATCAGAAAGTCATACTTGTAAACCATATACCTTATAAAATCACGATGGTTATTATCTTTAATGTGCAAAATTACAAAATTTTTCACGCTCTGCAAAAAATAATTACTAATTCCTAATTACTAATTACTATTTTTTTAGTAACTTTGCAACCGCAAACGTTTGATTCGCTAACTTAATGCACTAACTAAACAATAATTAAAAACTTTATGAAAACAAAACTACTCAGTATGCTGATGCTCTGTATGGGAGCAACGGCGATGGCTACAAACTATTATGCAGCACCAGGTGCCAATGGCTCGGGAACAAGCATTAGTGATCCTGGCGACCTGGCTTCACTGGCATCATCAAAGTCTTTTGCTGGTGGCGACTCACTGTTCCTGATGGATGGTGTCTATTATATCACGACTACAGTTGACGTGAAGCAGCCAACATCTGCTGGCACAGCCGACAAGATGACTTACGTGGGAGCCTACAAAGGTGCCCACCCCATTGTTGACGGAAGCAAGATGTCGTATGGCGGTCAGACAAACGGCGTGCGCACGCGTGTAAACTATGTTCACCTCTATGGTATAACAGTACGCTATGCTGGTTTCAAGGGTTTCCTTATCTGTGGTAGCTATAACAAGATTGAGAACTGCACCTCGCAGGCAAGTGTCGATTCTGGTTTCGGAGTGAAGGATGCTGACAACTGTACCATTATCAACTGCGACTCTTTCGATAGCTTCGACTATGAGCAGGGTGGTTCCTCTAAGCCTGATTTTGGTGGTAATGCCGACGGTTTCTGCGATAAGCAGTTCACTGGTGGTGGCAATACCTATATCAACTGCCGAGCATGGAACAACTCTGACGATGGTTGGGACCTCTACAAGCGTGGCACCACTTCGCCTATAGTGTTCATCAACTGCATCACTTACAACAACTCACCCGAGTACTACGACTTTACAGGTAACCCACGTCTGGAGGTTGACAAGGCTTGGTTTGACACCATGGAGGGCAAGACTGCAACAACCACCAAGGGCGTAACCAAGACATGGTATCGCAACAACTATTACAACAACGGCAACAAGAACGGCTTCAAAATAGGTGGTGCCGGCGTGGCTACCGACGTCACCATGTACCGCTGCCTCGCAGTGGCAAACACCATCAAGGGTTTCGACCAGAACTACACCCAGGGTAATGTGAAGCTGTATAACTGCTCAGCGTACGACAACAAGAACAACTATCACTTCGGTTCGGCAGAGATGCAGAGTCTCGACATCCGCAACTCTATAAGCCACTACAGCCACGAGGCAGACTGGAGCAAGCCAAAAGACGAATGGTGGAAGGACATCATCACCACTGGCAACTACACCCACTCCAGCAACTCATGGGATATGGATGGCATGACACCTACCAATGACGACTTCATCAGTCTCGACCCAGCAACGAGTGTGGGAGGTCGCAAGGACGGCACCTTCACCGTTCCCACCATGTGCCTGGCAGAGGGCAGCAAGTTTATCGATGCCGGTGAGATAATAGATGGCTACACAGACTACAAGGGCAGCAAGCCTGACCTGGGTTGGAAGGAGTACGACCCCGACATACCCACAGAGGTCATCAGCGTGTCAGAAGAGAAGACGCTGCCCGATATGCGTCGCCTCAACATCTACACACTCGACGGTCAGCTCGTCGGCATGTCAGCCTACGGCAATCTCCGTGGTCTCAAGGCAGGCGCATACATAGTACGCGACTTCGACAGCGGCAAGGCTGTCAAGGTCGTAGTCGAGTAAGAAAGTGTAAAGTGTAAAATGTATAAGGGCATGTCTCAATTGAGACATGCCCTTTCTGCTTCCATCAGTTTCCGTTTTCTTTCCAACGCTTCATCGGAGGTGCTGCCATCGAAACCATGCAGGGAACCATCGCGTGCCACTACCCTAATTTTATTCCAACATTGCCTCGATGTCCTTCTCAAAGTCCTCGGGCTTAGTGGTGGGAGCATAGCGCTTTATGACGGTACCATCTTTTGATATGAGGAATTTGGTAAAGTTCCATAGTATGTCGCTGTCTTTCTCCACGCTTGTGCTGAGCTTCTTGAGCAGAACGTGAGTTGCCTTAGCCTTGATGCCCTTATACTCTTCGGTAGGAGCTTGTGCCTTGAGATACTCGAAGATGGGTTCTGCTGCGGGTCCGTTGACATCTGTCTTCTTCATAATCTGGAATGTCACACCATAGTTGAGTTGGCAGAATTCTGCTATCTCACCATCAGAACCTGGGTCTTGTTCCTTGAACTGGTTGCATGGGAAACCGATTATCACCAATCCCTTGTCCTTGTATTTCTGGTTGAGTGCTTCAAGCCCCTCAAACTGCGGGGTGAAGCCGCACTTGCTCGCTGTGTTGACCACCAGCAGAACTTTTCCCTCGAACTGTGCGAAATCCAGTTCCTTGCTCTTGCTCGTCAGAGCCTTGTAATCGTAAATTTTTTCCATAGTCGTATGGTTTTTTGTTTGTTTGGTAGTGTATGTATGTAGATGATGCAAAGATACAATAATTTTCCAAAATACCGATAAAATCGGCGAAAATCATTATTGAAAACAGGAAAATAGACAAGAAAAAGGCAGTTTGAAACAAATTTACATCATACTTGGAACAAATTTGCCCCCTCTGTTATCTGAAAACTCCGTAACTTTGCACTTGAAGGTTAACACAACTGTGAAGTTCTGTTACTTTTTAAGTTAGTAAAAATTAGTAGTTAGTCAATAAAGTCTGGTATATCTCAGTTGAGATGTGCCAGTCTTTTTTTTGTCCATAGAGCATGCCGTTTACTTGACGGATATTAAAAAAACTTAAAGAAAACGCAAACTATGAACCGTGAATTGTAAACTATGAACTATTTTTTGTACCTTTGCACCTCAATATTGCGCTACGCACGCGAGTGCGCGGTGCTTTTTTGCGTAAATAACAAAAAACAAAATAATTCGAACAAAGAAATGAACATTACATTTGAAAACCCAGAGAAGGTAAGCGGCCTTATGACAATCACCGTTGAGGAGGCAGATTACCAGGACAACGTGAGAAAGCAGCTCAACGAGTATCGTAAGAAGGCAAATATCCCCGGCTTCCGCCCTGGACAGGCTCCTATCGGTATGATAAAGCGCCAGATAGGTGCTCAGGTAAAGGTTGATGCTATCAACAAACTGGTGGGCGAGAAACTTTACGACTACATCAAGGAAAACAAAATCAATATGCTCGGCGAACCTATGCCACACCTTGGCGAGGAGCCCGTTGACCTTGACAAGCCTGCTCCCTACACACTGAAGTTTGACATCGCCGTAGCTCCAGAAATCGACATCACCCTGTCAAAGCGCAACAAGATAGCTTACTACAACATCAAGGCTGACGACAAGATGATCGACCAGCAGATTGATGCATATGCTTCACGCGGTGGCTCATACGAGAAGGTGGACAGCTACGAGGACAACGACATGCTGAAGGGCGACCTGCGCGAGTTGGCTGAGGACGGCACCACGAAGGAGGGCGGTATAGAGGTCACAGAGGCTGTGATGCTGCCTTCATACATGAAGGGCGATGAGCAGAAGGCTCTCTTCCAGGGATGCAAGGTGGGCGACATCATCACCTTCAACCCCAAGAAGGCTTATCCAGAGTCACCAATAGAGGTCTCTTCCCTGCTGAAGATAACCAAGGAAGAGGTGGAGAACGTCAACAGCGACTTCTCATACCAGATAACAGAGATATCACGCTACAAGAAGCACGACATCAATCAGGAGCTCTTCGACCAGGTGTTTGGCAAGGATGCTGTGAAGGATGAGAAGGAGTTCCGCTCTAAGATAGCAGAGCAGCTCAAGGAGCAACTCGATGCTAACGCCGAGTACCGTTTCCTCGCCGACGTACGTGCTTACGTAGAGAAGAAGCTTGGCAAGGTACAGTATGCTGATGAGATAATGAAGCGTATCATGCTTGCCAACAACAAGGACAAGGATCAGAAGTACGTTGACGACAACTACGAGCAGTCTATCAAGGAGCTCACATGGCACCTCGCCAAGAACAAACTTTTGGAGCAGACTGGTGTGAAGATTGAAGATGCCGATGTCAAGGAGGTTGCCAAGGAGATGACCAAGATGCAGTTTGCCCAGTACGGCATGAACAACATCCCTGACGAGTACATCGAGCAGTATGCTGAGGAGATGCTCAAGAAGCCTGAGCAGGTGGACCAGCTCATTAACCAGGCTGCTGACCGCAAACTGATGAAGGCTCTCAAGGATATCGTTGCCCTTGACGAGAAGGAAATAAGCTTTGAGGAGTTCCAGAAACTCAGCTAAGCTGCAGCTTCGCTGAAAGTATATAGTATATAGTATAAAATGAGCCAGTCGGGAACTTCTTGACTGGCTTATTTTTTTATCACTCTGTAAACTCTGAGCGCATTTTTCGTATCAAAACGTCACTTCAAAAAGTTCATACAAAAAATGCAAAATAGAGTACGACAAGAGCATATTTTCCATCAAAAAGCCGCAGAGGCTATGCTTCTGCGTGCGGAAGCAGCCCTTCCATATGCAAAAGTTATGCTTTTACGACCTAAAAGTATAACTATTAAGAAGCAAAAGCATAACTTTAGCGAGCTAAAAGTATATCTTTTCACCTCCCTTTTTCGAGCATTTCTCGAGAGAAAATTAGCACCTTGAAACTTATCTACTTGATTATTAGTACTTTGCCAAAAACACGCAAGAATCACGATTTTTACCGCACATCCGCACCTGCTCGCAAAAATCGCAAGGAAACGCCATTACGAAAAATCACATTGTCACGCAAATCTCAATTTTGCTTACATAAATTTTTTTTGGGGGGGGGGGGGGGGTAAAGATTTATTTTTTCTCTTTGCAGAAGAAAAAAATATATGTATAAGACTGAGGGATACTGGAATGTAGGGCCAAAGATAAAGAGGCTGTCATTTTCACACAGAGGCAAGTTTTTAGGTGGATTTGCAGGATGAACGTTCCATAATGAGCCGATTTCTGCATTTATGTAATTAAAGTGCGTGCAAGAGATGAGCAAGGGGAATTAATTTATATGCGAAAAGACTTGTTAGTGTAAATATTCTAAGCTTTATACTTTACGCTTCAATATTTATCGCCTGCATGAGCTTGACGGCATCGACATACTGCGCTATGCCCTCTGCTACTTTCTTGGCATCCTGCATGGCGTGAACCACTGTTGCCTGACGCCCTACCACATCGCCACCGGCGAAGACGCCCCTGCGAGTGGTCATGCCATAGGGCACGTCGCGAGTGATGAGGAACTTGTGCTCATCATTCTCCAATCCAGATGTGGTACGTACGATTTTGGTGTGGGGTGTGGCACCGATAGCCATGATAATGTTGTCGGCAGGGAGTGTCCGCACTATGGGGTCCTTGTCTGGCTCGACGGTCTCGAGCACTATCTCGGTAATGTCGAGGTGTTCATCGACATGTATCTCCTTGATGCTGCTCCACCAATTGAATAGCACACCCTCCTTTACTGCATCATCATACTCTGCATGCAGTGCCGCCATGCTGTCGATGCCTCGGTGGTATATAACCTCCACCGATGAGGCTCCTATGCGCAAAGCCGTACGTGAGGCATCCATGGCGGTATTGCCGCAACCTATCACCCATACCTTAGCACCCTCGTCAACAGGTATCTCCTTGCGGTCCATGAAACCCTCGGAGATGAGTTCCACACGGCGCAGGAAGTGGGTGGCAAGACGTATGCGTCTGAGGTCGGCACACTTCAAATCGGGCATGAGGGTGCCATTTTGATATATCGGTATCTCGAGCGATTTCGGTTTGCTCATGCCAGTGCCGATAAACACGGCATCGAAGCCCTGACCGAAGAGTCCGTCAACGGTTATCTCCACTCCAACGTGGGTGTTGCGGTGTATGATGACGCCCATCTTCTCGATATAGCGTATCTCACGCGCCACGACCTCCTTTGGCAGACGGTACTCGGGTATGCCATAGCGCAGCATGCCACCACACTGGGGTTCCATCTCAAACATCTCAACGGCGAAACCCATACGGCTGAGGTCTCCAGCTACGGTGATACCTGATGGCCCGGCACCTATCACAGCCACCTTGCCACGAGTCTTCTCTGTGATGTCTTCGTGGGTGAGCTCGTTCTCCGAGTCGAAATCGGCTATGAAGCGCTCCAGTTTGCCTATATGCACTGCCTCGCCTTTCTTGCCGAGTACGCAGGAGCCCTCGCACTGCTTCTCATGACCACACACTCTGCCGCATACGGCTGGCAGGTTGCTCTTGGCACGGATAATGCTGATGGCACTGCCCAGATTGCCCTTCTTTAACTCGTGTATCCAGTCGGGGATGTCATTGCTGATGGGGCATCCCTTCTTGCATTGCGGCACCTTGCAGCGCAGGCAGCGCTGAGCCTCTTGTATGGCTTCCGCCATAGTGTAGCTCTCGTTGATTTCTTCTTCGAATTTCATAGTTTTATTTTATTTGAGGAGTGATAGGGGAGTTATTTAATAATCTTCCCTTTTATCCACAGCATGTGCTCATACTCCATCTGTTCGCTGGTCCAGTGTTCGTTTATGGGTGTAAGCACGCACTCCTTGGGGCAGGAGAGAGTGTTCCATGCGGCGTAGCTGGTCGTTGGCGGACAGGTATTGTCATTGTAGCCCCATGTCATGCGTACAGGACATTTCACCAAGCGGCAGAAATTGATGACATCGTAATAGCTCAGCACGTCAATAACCTGAGGGGTAAGCTGCTCGGGTTTGAAATGCGGGTAACCACCAGTACGTCCCTTCTCAGCATAGCCTGCCATATCGGTAAGAGCGGGGTGATTGACACAACATGCCGTAACACGCTTGTCGAGAACTGCAGTGACTAACGCCAAGGCACCGCCCTGCGAACCACCCTGCACGGCAAGATTCTTGCCATCCCATTCGGGCAGCGAACAGAGGAAGTCTGTCCAGCGCACCATGCCAGCATAGACATGGCGCAGGTAGTATGCCTCGCGATTGTCAATACGGTTGGTGAAATATCCATTGTGCCTGGAAGCAAAGGCGCTACGGATTTCCTTAAAGGTGCTTTCGGGCAAACGAGGGTCGAGACCGTGAATCTCAGTCTCAAGACGTATGAAACCCTCTTCGGCGTAGTATTTGTGGCGCAAGGGGTCTTTGATGGTCTTGACGCCTGCACCAGGGGGTGAGAAGACGGCAGGCAGTCGCTTGCCATCACGATTCTTAGGCATAAAGAGGTATCCATACATGGAGTGCTCATCGTCCACCTGCAGTTTTATGAGCCAGCAGTCTATCTGGTCAGTGCAGTATTCCTTTGCCACTTCTCGGGTATAGGAGAGTGGAGTCTTATGCATATCATCGAGCGTCTGCTTCCAAAAAACACCGAATCCATCGGGGTTTTTGGTGTATGGACGTATCCTGTCCACATCGTATCCCACCTTAATGTGATGAGTAGTCTTCTCGCCATCTACCTCGGCAGAGAGGTTAAGATAGGTAAAACCTGGCGCTTTTCGCGTGCCGAGGTCTATCACCGCCTTGCCGTCTTTCAGTCTTACACTGCCCTTTGATGAGGCACGCAGCATATCCTGACCTATCTCGTAGTTCACCTGTACGTCTTTGGCATAGCCATACTTAAACATTTGAACCTCCACCTTTGCAGTTTCGCCTGTGCTATACAGCCAGTCAGCATGGTCGGGGGTGGTTACCCACAGAAAGTCACTGCGGTAGGGATAGTTCTCTGCTGTTGCTGTCGTCACTATTGCGAGCAGCATAACGATTGTAGGGATTATTTTCTTCATTTATTGAATATTGAAGATTGAAAATTGAAAATTGATAGTTTGAGTGTACTAAAAAAACAGGAATTTCTTTTTCTTTTTCGTTTTGGTGGTATCGTTTGCGGCAGCATCCTTGGTAGCTCGCTTCTCAGCTTTTAATCGGGCTTTCTCTGCCTTTCGTGCTTCCTTTTCAGCCTTCTTGGCTGTCTTTGCCGCCTGCTTCTTTTCATATTTCTCAGTCTCTAACTTTGCCTTTTCTATTTCCTCAGCCGTCCACTTATGTGGTGCTCTCTCGTCCTGTTTTGTGAAATAGGTTTTATAGGTATAGTATCGTTCGGTAGCCGTTTGGTGATATATGAAATCGACACCGATATTGAACAGGGATTTTATCCATAAAGCAGTGCCAGTGGCAGTAATACCATCGCTCTCCAGATCGACAGTTGCCTTGTGGATATTTAATACACCCACCTTGGCTTCGCTGATGACGGCATTGAGATTGCCTATCGGCAGTTTGCCACGATTGAGGCGCAGAGCCTTCTGTGTCTTCTTACCCGTGATGTCAAACTTATATTTTGCCTTGAAGCTGGCAGTGCCTATCTCCTTGACCTCCATCACCTCACCGAACTTGAAATTCTGGGTGCTCAGAGTACCCTGCATAGTGCGTATGTAGCGAGTGCGCCCATCTACCATACCTCCAGGTGTGCCATGTATATTGAAGTCGAAGCGCAGATTACCAAACTTGGTGTGCAGCGTGCCATGAAAATCCTGGTCAGTCTTATAGATATTCATGTAGCCACTATAGTCTATGTTGCCAAGTTTGCGCATCTGTTCCTGCATCTTCAAATCGGCTGTTTTAGCGAAATGCCCTACGAGCTGCTCCTTAATGCCACTATGCGCCTTCATGTGTATATTGCGGAAGTGGAACTTGAATTTCTTCTTTACCGTGATATCTTTCATTACGCCCTCAGCACGGAGGTCAAGACGCTTTTTTGATTCATCAGTGACATGGATATTGCGTATGTTGAGATTGTCCAGTTCACCATTAAAATCAGCAGTAACCAGCAGAGGCGTGGTGAAATTTCTCAAAGGTGGCACTCGATAGCGTGCGAAGTCCCTGCATACTACTCTCGCTGAGAGCGACGAGGGAGAGAATGCCAGCCTTGGCTTCATCACCATCTTACCTGGTATCTTTTGGCTTGGCGCTTGTCTGAAGGTAATCTTCATCGGTAGCTTTGGAATATTCACCGTAGTGCTGCCCGTCTTGACATTTATCTCCTTCACCATAGCCTCAATAGGCTTAGAGAAATCAAACTTTACCTTCTTCCCCTCATCTTTGAATGGTATAGAAGAGAAATCTGCTTTATCGATGGTGAAACTCCATCCCTGGAAAGTGCCACTGAGATTTTCTATCTCGCTCTTCAGACTGGTCTCGCTTCCCATTGCCAGCTTCAGCGCATCGAAAGCCATAGCAGTGGATGAGTGTTCTTCGCGAAATTTGAGTTTCTCTATCGTGATATGCTCAGGCAGGTTATCGCCCAGATGTCCGCTAATCCTCACGTTGTCCACGATGGCGCTGATATGATTGGTATCCAACTGTTTTTTGCCATCAAACTTGTAGAGTTTATGAGGCAGCGACTTGACATCCCACTTGAAGGATGTTCTCTGCAGACTGAGCAGTTTGAGGTCAAGAGCCAAAGGATTGTTATTCTTTTTCTCATCCTCTTTCTCTTCTTTCTTCTCCTTGTGTGACAGTTCCTTTATGACATCGAGCGCAAACTGGTAGTTGGCAGCCGTATCAGGACGCTCCTTGTAGAAAACGCCCGTAGCGCCATGCAGATAAATGCGCTCAATCTCAACCTTTCGCTCAAAAATCTGCGTGAGATCCACCATAGCCTCCAGCGTATCAACCTTGAGCATGGTGACATTCTGGTGGTCATCAACCTCCAGTCCGTAGAGGGCTATGCCCCCTTTGCTGAAGCTGACGGCTATCTTATCAACCTTCACACGTGTGCCCAGTGTCTCTTGCAATATCTCGATTCCTTTGGCATATAGCCATTGCTGAACCTTGTCGGTAGAGAGCGCATAGATGCCACCGCCCAATACTATGAGCAGTGCAACGAATACTCCACCTATCCACTTGAATAATGTTTTCATTTTAAGGCTTCTGATGTACTGTATGGATAATAGATACATCTGCAAAAGTAAAAAAATATTCTCAAACCACCAAATTATTAAACTGAAAAGTACAATAAATGCTTCTCGCGTACGTTATTAATTAGGTGCTGAGGGTAGATTATAGATTATAAAGCATAGATTAGATTATAAAGCAATATGATAGAATACATAAAAGGTGAATTGACCGACATAACGCCAACTACAGCAGTGATAGAGGCAAGGGGCGTGGGCTACCTGCTCAACATCTCACTAAATACATATACTGCCATACAAGGCAGCAAGGAGGTGAAGCTGTATGTGCATGAGGCGATAATGACCGGAGGCAGGGATGACAGCTATACGCTATATGGTTTTTACAACAAACAGGAACGTGACCTGTACCACATGCTGATAACGGTAAGTGGCGTGGGCAGCAACACGGCTCGCATGATACTGAGTGCCACCAGTCCTGCGGAACTGGTCAACATCATCGCCAGTGGCAATGAGAAGGCTCTGAAGGGTGTCAAGGGCATAGGATTGAAGACTGCTCAGCGCATAATCGTCGATCTGCGTGACAAGATGGCGGCAAGCGGCATAATAGCCGACATAACATCTGCCGAGGGCGGTAGTAATGCAGGTATGGCGCTGACACCAGAGTCAGCACAGACCCACGACGAGGCTGTAGGTGCGCTCACCATGCTTGGATTTGCACCAGCAGCAAGCAGCAAGGTGGTGACAGAGATACTGCGCGGTACCCCTGCCATGCCTGTGGAACAGGTTATCAAACAGGCGCTGAAGGTGATAAAATAGTTCACAGTTCACGGTTGAAGAAATATCTTTCCATATTTGCTATATTGATGATGGTAGTTGCCAGTGCGGTAACCGCCAATCTTGGTATTGGCTTTGGAATGTCAGCACCAGAAGAAGATAAACCTCAGCAGCAACAGGAGAAGCCCAAGAAGGCTGATGCTGACAAGAGCAGTCTTGATAAGTATCGTGAACAGATGGCGCAACTGAAACTGGAGGAGGACACGATACCCGACAGCCTGTTGCACCCTCGATGGGCTATACAGCGCACCACCCCAATCACGTATGATGACCTGTACCAGGGACCTGCAGACCTTAAGCGCCCTGAAAATATGAAGCAGGAGGTGGAGTATAATGACACACTGAACAAATACGTCATTGGCACACGCATGGGGAAAACGTGGCTGTCCGCTCCTATCATGATGGATCAGGGTGAGTATATGAAGTGGAGTGAGAAGTCACTCTTTACCAACTTTTTCCGAGGTAAGAATAACGAGATATTCGAGCAGAAAGGCAAAGAGAAGTTTGATTTCACTGATATGCACTTTGACCTCGGACCAGCAGAAAAGATATTCGGCCCTGGAGGCATAAGGATAAAAACGCAGGGAACAGCAGAACTGCGACTGGGAGCCACACTGAAGAACATTGACAACCCATCGCTGCCTTTGAGCAATCGTAAGACAACTACTGTTGACTTTGATGAGAAGATAAATGTCAACGTCACGGGTAAGGTGGGTGACAAGATGAATATGAACCTCAACTATAACACCGACGCTACCTTTGACTACGATGCTCAGAACATGAAGTTGAAGTACGACGGTAAGGAAGATGAGATAATAAAACTCGTTGAGGCAGGCAATGTATCATTTCCCAGCAACTCATCACTCATCACGGGTGCATCGTCACTCTTCGGCGTGCGCACTGACATGCAGTTTGGTAAATTGAAATTGCAGACGGTACTCTCACAGAAGAAATCGTCATCAAAGTCGGTGAGTTCGCAGGGTGGCGTGCAATTGAAATCTTTTGAATTCAACGTTACCAACTATGAGGAAAACCGCCACTTCTTCCTGGACGAGTATTTCCGCGGATACTATGACACTTGGATGTCGCACCTTCCCACCCCAGTGACCAGTGTCACCATCAACCGTGTGGAGATATGGGTAACTAACAAGAGTGGCACGACGAGCAACACACGTGACATCGTGGCATTTCCTAACCTTGGCGACAATGGCTATACCACCGTGCCCAACAACCAGCAGGACGCACTCTATCAAGCCATAGCACCTAATACCACCCTGCGTAATCTCGACAACGTATATGACGCACTGGAGGGTACCACTCAGGGTGGCGTCACCATGACAGGTGGTAAGACATATGAGAAAGTGGGCAAGGCAAGACTGCTCACCTCATCGGAGTATTCTATCAACACTGCCATGGGTTATGTATCACTGAAGACAGCACTGCAAAGCGATCAGGTACTCGCCATAGCATACGAATATACCTCGGGAGGTGTGACATATCAGGTGGGAGAATTCTCCACAGATAATACTTCCACCGATCAGGCTCTGTTTGTCAAGTCACTGAAGAACGTGGAGTGCTCACCAAGTCAGCCCAACTGGGACCTGATGATGAAAAACGTGTATTACCTGGCATCATCAGTGCAGAAAGAAAAATTTCGCCTTGACGTGAAGTATCAGAGCGACACCATCGGTGTATATACCACCTACATCCCCGACCCGATTGTAAAGAGCTATCCCATCATACGCTTGCAAGGTGCTGACCGCCTCGACGCTAATAACCGCACGCATCCTAACGGAGTCTTTGACTTTGTAGAAGGATATACCATCAGCAGCGGACGCGTATATTTCCCTATGGCAGAGCCGTTTGGCGATGGACTGAAGAAAGCACTCATGGCTTATGGCATGGATGCGGCTACGGCAGAAAAATATTCATACTGCGAACTCTACGACACCACCAAGACAGCAGCAAAGCAGATAGCCGAGAAAAACAAGTTTATCATATCGGGACGCTACAAAGGCACGTCAGCCAATGTCATATCACTCGGAGCCTATAATATACCCCATGGTAGCGTGAAAGTGACGGCAGGTGGCGTGGACCTCGTCGAGGGCGTGGACTACTCCGTCGATTACTCTGCCGGCGAGGTGACCATTCTCAATCAGAGCATCATTGATGCAGGAACATCAGTTAACGTGTCACTTGAGAGCCAGTCCGACTACTCCATGGAGCGAAAGTCCATGTTCGGCATAAACTGGGAATATGATTTCTCCAAGGACTTTAATATCAGCGGCACCTTACAGCACCTGCGCGAACAGAGTCTTACTTCTAAGGTGGCGATGGGTAGCGAACCTGTCAACAATACTCTCGTGGGCTTCAACGTGAGTTGGAAAAAGGAGAGTCAGTGGCTCACCGACATGCTTAACAAAATACCGTTCCTACATGTCAAGCAACCATCACATATACAGTTTACAGGAGAGTTTGCTAAACTGTTCTCAAGCATAGCCAGCGGTACACAGGATAATGCTTCGTACGTTGACGATTTTGAGAACTCTACCTACAATATCAACCTTCTCTCTCCGACATCATGGCAGTTGTCAAGCGCACCTAAGGACCTCCTCACGGCTGCAGAGTACAACAAGAACGACTTGCAGTCAGGGTACCGCCGTGGTAAGCTAGCATGGTACACCATTGACAGGCTATTCACAGATCGCTCTTCTTCACTCACCCCGAGCCATATTAGGGGAAACGTTGACCTTCTCTCAAACCACTATGTACGCGAGGTGTATGTGAGCGAGCTATATCCTAACCGTGACCAAAGTACATATAACGGGGTTACCAACCAACTCCCCATAATGAACATCGCCTACTATCCTAAGGAGCGTGGTCCTTATAACTTCTCAACCGATATTACAAACGAGGGTTTGCTGAGCAACCCAGAGAAATCATGGGGCGGCATGATGCGTAAACTCGACACTAATGACTTTGAGGAAGCTAATATTGAATATATCGAGTTCTGGATGCTTGACCCCTTCATCTACTCAAGTAAGGACGGTACGGCAAGTAAGCACTCTGGCAAACTGCACATCAATCTTGGCGAGGTGTCAGAGGATATTCTTCTTGATGGCAAGAAGTTTTATGAGAGCGGCATGCCTGTAGCTGACGGTGAAACGACTGTTGATACCCAATGGGGTAAGATTCCTAACCAAACCACTGTCACCTATGCCTTTGCCACCACTGACGGCGCACGTGAGAAACAGGACGTAGGCCTCGATGGCCTCACAGATGATGAGGAGCGCATAAAGTTCCAAGATTATCTACAAAAACTTCCTGCCAGCATACAACAACAGTTCGCCCGCGACCCTGCCGGCGATAACTACCACTACTTCCGTGGCAGCGACTATGATGCACAACAGCTGGGCATCCTGGAACGTTATAAGAATATAAATAGCCCACAGGGCAACTCACCTGACTCCAACAATCAGACGGAATCATACGACACATCGTATAAGAGTGGTCCAGACCTTGAGGATATCAATCAAGACTATACCCTCAACGAGTACGAGAAGTACTATGATTATGAAATAGACATTAGTCCCGAAGCCCTGCGCAACAATACTCAAGGATATATTGCTGACGTAAGAACATCCAGTCCGACATTACGCAATGGTAATCGCGAAGAAGTAAACTGGTATCTTATGCGCATACCGATACACAACCCATCGAGTAAGATTGGCAACATATCCGACTACACCTCCATACGTTTCATACGTATGTATCTCACGGATTTCCAAGACTCCTGCGTAATACGTTTGGCAAGTCTTGACCTCGTACGTGGCGATTGGCGTGTATATGACCAGACGACACAGACGCTGAAGGATTGCAATCCTAATCCCTCTGCTGTGCTGACAGCATCATCAATCAACATCGAAGAAAACAATGACAAGGAACCCGTAAACTATATCCTCCCACCAGGTATTTCGCGCGTTGTTGATCCTTCACAACCACAACTTACGGAGAATAATGAGCAGTCATTGCGCATGGACATCGCAAAGATGAAAACCGGCGATGCAGTAGCGGTGTATAAAAACACGTCATACGATATGCGCTATTACAAGAAGCTGCAGATGTTCGTACATGCCAATTCCACAAAGGATAATCCTACAGGGCTGAAAAATTACGATGTGATGCTTTTTGTAAGATTGGGAACTGATTACAACAACAATTACTACGAATATGATATACCTCTGAAACTTACGGAGCATCGTTCCAACTATTCTTCCAACTCTGATGCCGACCGTCATGCTGTATGGCCCAACGAGAACATGTTGAACCTCGATCTCAGCAAGTTTACAGCACTGAAGAAACTGCGCAACACCGAGAAAAGGTCTGGAAGGGCGTCATATAATAACATATTCTCGCAGTCTGATCCAGACAATCAGAAGAATACTCTTAAGGTACTTGGCAATCCGTCGCTTGGAGAAGTGTCGACGATGATGATAGGTATAAAGAAGGTGGGCACATCATCAGAGGAGCAGGATGTGGAGGTTTGGGTCAATGAACTGCGACTGCTCGATCCTGAGAGTGAAGGCGGTTGGGCTGCAGCTGCAAATCTTAATGTGCAACTGTCAGATCTCGGCACAGTGCAGGCATCAGGCAAGTACGTAAGTGATGGTTTCGGAGGATTGGAGCAGAAAGTCATGGAACGAACGACAGACAAGTATGCTACATATAGTATCACTACTTCTTTGGAATTGGGCAAATTCTTCCCCGAGAAAGCCAAGGTTACTGCACCTCTTTATTATAGCGTCACGCGCGAGCGCACCTCGCCCAAATATAATCCTCTCGACACCGATATGAAGTTGGAGGATGCCCTTGAAACCGCTGCAGACAACCATGAGCGCGACTCCATAGAGAGCATAGCTGTTACCAAGAGAGTGTCTAAAAACTTCGCTCTCACCGGTGTGCGCGTAGGAATTGCCACGAAAGGACATCCTATGCCTTATGATCCAGCCAACTTTACCTTCAGTTACTCTCACTCTCACTCTCATACAGAGGGTAGCACTACAGTCTATGAGAATGAGGATACATGGAAGGGAGCATTGGCATACTCCTGGTCACCCGTATATAAATCATTCGAGCCTTTCAAAAAGATAAAGTCAAAGTCAAAGTACTACGACATACTTAAGAAGTTTGCTCTCAACTATATGCCGCAAAGCATAGCGTTTAACACCGAGATGACACGCTATTACTATGAGTTGCAGGAGCGCGACCTTGAAGATCTTGGATCTTCATCCAGCATCCCGGCAACGTGGAACTCCCGTTTCCTCTGGGATCGCAGTCTGCAGTTGAGATGGGACCTCACACGTAATCTTCACATGTCATTCCAGAGTGCTACACAGGCAGAGATTGAGGAACCTTATCTACAGGTCAATAAAGACCTGTACCCCGAGCAATATCAGGCATGGAAGGACTCCGTGTGGCAGAGTATCAAGCACATGGGTACTCCACTCGACTACAATCAGTCATTCACGGCATCCTACCAGTTGCCACTCAATCTTATACCTATCTTTGACTGGCTCAATGCTGATGCGTCTTACAGTGCGACATATCACTGGGCACGTGGTGCCGAGGAGGACGGGGTGGTGAAGTATGGAAATACCATAACCAATAATCGTGTCATAAGCCTCAATGGTACGCTGAATCTGGAGAAACTCTACAATCACTCTCCATTCCTAAAGAAAGCTAATGAGCGTTTTGCCAAAAGCCCAAGGCGCAATAGTAAAAATACAAAAAACACCAAGAAAGACTCCAAAGAGAAAAAAGACTCGAAAGAGATAACGGAGGCTAAGGACAACAAGAGCAAAGAGGCTACATCTAAGAACACCTTTGTAAAAGAACTGACCCTTGCTGCCGATACGCAGTTGGTAGTAGCTCATGGCAAGAAGTCAAAACGCTTAGTCGTTACTGCCCGCGGTGAGGATGGTAAGATAGTCCCCATAAAATACAAAAAGGTAGATGACAATAGGATAAAAATCATCAACAAGGGTGATACTGCGGTGAAGATAAAACTCAGCGTCGTAGCTTTACCACCATTGGATGACCTCAAGTGGTACAAGTTTGCCCAGAGTGCCGCACGCCTTGCCATGATGGTGCGTAGCATAGGTGTCACTTACCGCACACAGTATGGTATGACCTTGCCAGGCTTCACACCTAATGTCGGCGATGTTTTTGGACAGCGTTCAGGTTATGATACGATGGCGCCAGGCCTTGACTTCGCATTCGGTTTTATAGATGACGACTACATCTCAAAGGCAAAATCCAATGGATGGCTACTGAGCAGTGATGAGAATGTGTCAACCCCTGCATCAACTACTCTCACACGTGACCTTCAGGTAAAACTTACGGTAGAGCCCATACGTAATCTTAAGATTGACGTTAACATGGCTCATACGCAGTCAAAGTCTAAGTCTATACAGTTTATGTATGAGTCAACACCTACTACTCAGAGTGGTAGCTTCTCTATGACGACCATAAGCATAAAGTCAGCCTTCGAGGGTACCGGAGATGCCACCAGCGGCTATCGCTCAGCATCGTTTGAGAAGTTCTGCAGTCTCTTAGGCACTTATCGCTCACGTGTTGAGAGCCAGTATGCGGGTACACGTTACCCTGTCAATAGCACCATGAGCGGTACTCGTTTCGATCCCACCAAGACACCTGTCAAACCTTATAGTGCAGATGTCATGATACCTGCCTTTCTCAATGCCTATACTGGCTACAGCGGTCTGAGCATTTTCCCCACTATTGCCAGCATGTTGCCCAACTGGACTCTGCGCTACAGCGGACTGAGCCAGCTTACATGGTTCCGTGAACGCTTCAAGAGTGTCAATATCAATCATGGTTACAAGAGCATCTACTCTGTAGGTTCTTATAGTTCATACAGTTCTTTCCAGAAAGCTATGGGCGATGAGATAGGTTTTATTACAGATGCTACCACTGGTGACCCTTCACCAAGTTCCATGTTCAATGTTTCTACAGTGAGCATCAATGAGTCATTCTCACCACTGCTCGGAGTTGATGTTACCCTTAAGAACAACATGACTCTCAAGGCAGAGTACCGTACTACCCGTGTGCTCAGTCTCTCCATGACCAGTGTGCAGATCAATGAGACGACATCAAAGGACTGGGTTTTTGGAATGGGGTATAAGATAAATGATTTCCGCTTCGCCAAGAGCCGTGCCCTCAAGGCAGCCAAGAGCAAGAACAGGAGTGGTAATGGCGATGATGATGACAATAATTCGAAATCCACTAAGACCACAAAGTCAAAGGGCAAGACAGACTTTGCTCACGACCTTAGCCTACGTATGGATCTGAGTTATCGCCGTCAGGCAGCTATTACGCGTGACATTGCTACCGTAACGTCTACCGCCACATCGGGCAATACGGCTTTCAAACTCGCTTTTACTGCCGACTACACTCTCTCCCGTCTGCTCACTATGAGTCTTTACTACGACCGTCAGAGTAACACACCGCTTCTGTCGTCTGGCAGCTATCCTACGGTGACTCAGGATTTCGGAGTTTCCATGAAGTTCTCGTTGACGAGGTAATAATGACATTGGCGTGAAACGAATTACATACATATTTGTTATGATGCTCGTCAGTTATCAGGTCTTGATAGCTGGCGATGCTCATTTTTGTATGGCTGAATCTCTGTTCAACCCAAACGACAGGTCAACTCTCGGACTGCAATATGCGCCTGAGTCCGAAACCTTTACTATATACAATGCCTCCGACACAACCGACTGTTATGCCAATGGTGCTGTGATGTCGGCATATGGGAACAGACTGTTCTGTATGTGGCAGAGTTCGGCGAAGGATGAGGACAGCGACGACACGTGGGTGGCATATAGCAGTAGTGATGATGACGGTAGGACGTGGACTCTTCCCGTGCGCCTTTCTCCCATTATGGCTGGCTGTCACTGCACCTCGGGTGGATGGGTACAGACGGATGGTCGCTTGGTAGCATACCTCAACGTGTGGAGGCATGACACCGTTCCGCAGATGTGCCAGACATATTATGTGGAAACTACAGATGGCACGATATGGAGCAAACCACAAGAGGTGACGTGGAATGACGGCACATCTATTGTGGGCATTATGGAACAAGACCCTCACCGCATGAGCGATGGTCGGTTGGTGGGAGCGGTGCATCTCATGCCTGGCATGACACTATGCCCCATATATACCGATGAGCTTACAGGGCGCAGTGGATGGCACAGGGGCAAGTTTGCAGCAACTCCCAATGGCAAGCAGTCGGCGGAACTCGAACCCAGTTTCTTCTTTCAAGAGGATAGCACGCTTATAATGACCATGCGCGACCAGCGTAGTTCGCACCGCATACTGTCGGCAAAAAGTCTTGACAGGGGCGAAACATGGAGTAGGGCTATGCCGACTAATATTCCCGATTCGCGCGCCAAACAGTGTGCCGGCAACCTGCCCGACGGTACTGCGTACATAGTAAACAATCCCATAACCGAGAAGAAGCCCCGTGTGCCTCTCACCATAATGCTGAGCAAAGACGGACGTTGCTATGACAGAGCATATATGCTACGGTCGGGACACCATGCCGATTTGCCACAGCAACGCTATGCCGGCAGATATAAGACCATCGGCTACAGTTACCCCAAGGCAATGATATATGGAGGGTACCTTTATGTGGCGTATTCCACCAATAAGGAAATGGTGCAGTGCACCCGCATTAGAATCTCCAAACTCTGATTATTTGTAAAAAATAATCTCCAAATTTGTTCAGTTGAGGAAAAAGAAGTACCTTTGTTGGCGTAAAAAAATAAGAAATGAATATTGCAATAATAATAGCAGGAGGTTCTGGAAATCGTATGGGACAGGACATACCCAAGCAGTTTATTAATGTGTATGACAAACCCATTTTGATATACACGTTGGAAGGATTCCAGAACCATCCGATGGTCGATGCTATAGAGGTGGTGTGTATAGAAGGATGGGAGAATATGGTGCAGGCTTATGCCAACCAGTTCAACATAACGAAGTTGAAATGGATAATAAAGGGCGGAGGTTCTGCGCAGGAGTCCATACGCAATGGAGTATATAACCTTGAAGGAAAAATAAATAAAGATGACATTGTGATAATACATGATGGCATCCGTCCTATGATAGACGACACCGTGCTTACCGATGTCATAGAAAAGGCACAGCAATATGGAAATGCGGTGACCTCTCTGCCTTACAATGAGCAGATTTTTGTTGTAAGCAAGGACGATGAACGGACTACTACGCAATTTATACCCCGTGAGACATTACGCAGAGTGTCAACACCTCAGGCTTATCGCTATGATTTGCTTGATGAGAAATATCACGAGGCTTTTGATAAAGAAATTGGTATATATGGTTCTCACTATACCAATACCATGATGGTAGAATTGGGAGTTCGCCTGCATTTCGCCAAAGGCTCGGATAAGAATATAAAGTTGACGACAAAAGATGACCTTGAATTGTTTAAAGGCTATCTAACCAAAGGTAAGGATAACTGGTTAAAGTAATAATGAACAAGGGACATAGGCTATACAGGGAAGATATAAGTAACATCCTATCCGTAAAGGGCGTAGATGAACTTCGTGGGAAAAGTTTTCTCGTCACGGGTGCAACGGGTATGGTAGGTGTCATGCTCATTGATGCACTGATGGCGTTAGGCGATGTGAAGGTAATAGCTGTTGGAAGGAGCAAGGATAAGGCGAAAGAAAGATTGGGAGAGTATTTTGACAATACTAACTTTGAGTTTCTTGAACATGATGTCTGTGCGCCATTCCCTAAAGATATCATTGTTGACTACATAATCCCCATGGCAAGTAACACTCATCCGTTGGCTTACTCTAAGTACCCCGTGGAAACGATGATGATAAATCTGAAGGGAGCAGAGCATGCTCTGAACCTTGCTGAGAGTACCGGTGCGACTGTCATTTATACATCTACGAATGAGGTTTATGGAAATGCGGTCAGTGATGAGGTTTTTGACGAGGATAGCAATGGCAAACTGAACTTGGGAAATGCCCGTGCCTGCTATAATGAGTCAAAACGCTCAGCTGAGGCTATGTGCCAGTCATATAAGACAGAGAGAGGGGTAAAGGTGAAGATAGTAAGGCTGTGCAGGATATTCGGTCCTACTATGCTGATGACTGACACTAAAGCCTCGTCGCAGTTTATCCAAAAGGCTGTGGTGGGAGAGGATATCGTACTGAAGAGTAATGGTATGCAGTTTTTCTCATACATATATGTGGCAGATGCTGTAATGGGATTGATTACAGTACTATTGAATGGCGAGTATGGTATGGCATACAATGTGAGCAGTGAGAGAACCAATGTTCACCTTAGGGATTTTGCCCGTCTGTGTGCAGAATATAACGGCAAGAGTGTGGTGTATGACATACCGGATGCGACAGAACAGGCAGGCTACTCAATAGCCACGCAGGCAATACTTTCAAACGAGCGTATTAAACAGATAGGATTCATCCCCCAATATGATATGGAGGATGCAGTAAAGAGAACTATAGAGATATTAAGAGATTAGGAAACCAAAGGGTTATCTACACGTTTGTGTAGGTCGTAGAATGCCTTCAGATGATGAGCTATGCGCTTTTCTTCTGGAGGCATTTTCATATAGTCGCCATATATGCCGCGAAGGTATTTGTCATAGTCTGGCATGAGGTCTATCGTGATATCTTCAAATGGCATACTGGCGGGTTTGCCGTCAAGAATGTCTTTACTGAACAGTTCACGTATGCCGTAGGCTCCGCCATAGTTTATTATATGGTCTGTTGAGTCGTATGGATATTTACGCATGATAGCATTCATCTTGTTGATGTAGTGTCTCTTCATGTATGGGCGGAAGAAGTACCCGATGGTCTTCACCACGAAGCGTCCCCACTCATGAGGCGTTTTGAGTAGATTTATATGTTGTGAAAAAGAGGTATGGGTGCAGAGAGCTTCGTAGCGGTTGCGCAGTTTTGTGAATTGTCTCACGAGAGACTCTGCTTCTCTCTTGTCATCGCTGGTGTTGTCAAGGGGAAAGATGTCGATGAAAAGTCCTATGACGCATGGAGTGTCTGCTCGCTCTATGAGTGTGGTATTTCTATTGCAGAACTTAGGGAATGACAGATTGTAGTCGGGGTGTGTCTCTGCTGACACTAATTCATAGTCGCCCAAGTCGGTAGTGCGGCATATCTCTACGAAACGGTCAAAGTCAGGACGTGGCATGCCGACGTCGATGTCATCATCCCATGGTATGATGCCCTTATGGCGTACTGCGCCGATTGCGGTGCCCCCGATGCCGTAGTATGTCAGACCGTTACGACGGCAAATGTCATGAAATTCACGTAGTACATCGGTGATGATGCGCTTCCATTCTGTCAGTTCCTGTGGAGTCAGTTCTTTCATGCTGTTTCTGTAAAGGCTGTTTTGTGGAAGGCTTTGGAGAGGTAGGCTATTATGTCGCTGGCGATGAGACTCTCCACGCCGAGGTCACGGGCAGCATAATCACCTGCGAGACCATGCAGATACATACCTGCCGTTGCAGCCTCTTCTGGTGAGTATCCACGAGCGAGCAGTGCGGTGATGATGCCTGTGAGCACGTCACCTGAACCTGCTGTTGCCATGCCGCTGTTGCCAGTGCTGTTGAATATAATGTGGCCGTTGGGCAGGCACAGCGCGCTGTGATGCCCCTTGAGTATCACATAGCCGTGAAGTCGCTGTGCCAGGTCACGTGCCCGCATGAGACGGTCATAGTCGTTGGCAGGACTGATATCGCACAGTCGGTCGAGTTCTTTAGGGTGGGGGGTGAAGATGATACTTTCAGGCAGTTGTGTGAGCCATGAGCGGTGTGTAGCGAGTATGTTGAGGGCATCGGCATCGATGACCATTGGCATCTTGGTGCTGCGTATCTGGGTCATAAGTGCCACGGCACTGCTGTCGGCTGTGCCCAGTCCGGGTCCTATTCCTGCAGCATTGCAGCCCGTGGTGTTGGCAGGTTCTGAGTAGCACTCGTCATCTCGGTCTTGCTGTACTATGGCTTCTGGCACACTGATTTGCATTATGTCGTTGTTCTTGCGTGGTGTATGCACCGTGACTTTTCCCACTCCGGAGCGTAGGCAGGCTTTTGCTGCTAGTATTGCTGCGCCAGCCATACCGTAGCTGCCTGCTATGAGCATGGCGTGTCCCATGGTGCCTTTGTGGGCAAAGTCGCTGCGTGCCTTCATCATTCTCCGTACTGTCTGTTCGTCGAGTATGGTGCAGTGGGCCTCTGTGGCATCGATAAATTCCTGGCTGAGTCCTATGTCGAGCACTTCCAATTGACCGATATACTGGTGGTTGTCAGCCATCATCATGCAGAATTTCTTCATGCCCAGCGTCAGTGTGAGGTCTGCTCGTATGATGTTTTGACTCACGTTGTATGTATTGTCCTCCGTCATCAGTCCTGATGGCATGTCGATGCTTACTACCTTGGAGGGAGAGAGGTTGATGTAGTTTACCATGGCGGCAAATCCGCCCCCGAGTGGTTTGTTGACCCCAGAGCCGAACAACCCGTCGATGACTACCACGTCGGCGGTGAGGTGTGGTGGTTCAAACTCGCGTGTTATCTCCACGAGTTTTCCGCCGTATTGCTTGTTCAGGCGGTCGCGGTTGACAGTACAGTCAGGTGACAGTGCGCCCTTCACGTTGAAGAGGTATGCCGTGGCGTCATAGCCTTTGTCCAATAGCTGGCGTGTCACCGCCAGTGCATCGCCGCCATTGTTGCCTGGTCCGGCAAAAACCACGAAGGGTGTCTCGGTGTCCCATCGTGCAGTGATAGCCTTTGTCAGCGCAGTGGCTGCGCGCTCCATGAGGTTGATGCTCGTGATGGGCTCATGCTCTATAGTGTAGCGGTCGAGTTCATGTATCTGTTTACCTGTAAGTATTTTCATATTGTTCTATCTGAGCTTTGCGATGTAAAGTTGACTGCAAAAATACAAAAAAGTTTTCGATTTAGTCGTGGTTTTCGTTATTTATTTGTAATTTTGCACTAAAATAAGAATAAGAATATGACAACGGAGCGCATCACCATACTCGACAAGACTTTTGAGAAGACCATCTCCGAGGCAGAGATACATCGTGCCGTGGATGATGTGGCAAGACGCATCACAGCCGATTATGCAGATAAGAATCCCGTATTCATAGTGGTGCTCAATGGTGCATTCGTCTTTGCTGGCGACCTGCTGAGACGTATAGATTTCCCCTGTGAGATAGCGTTCACCAAACTGAAGAGCTACGAAGGACTGGAATCGACAGGCAAGATTATAGAGCAATTGCCCGTAGGTGAGGATATCAGTGGCAGGCATGTCGTCATCATAGAGGATATCGTGGAGACAGGTTACAGCATGCAGTTTCTCAAAGAGGTGCTTACTGCCAGACATCCAGCCAGCATGGAGATCTGTGCTTTTTCATTCAAACCAGAGAAACTCCGTGTCAAGGGACTGGAAGTGAAGTATGTAGGCATGCAACTGCCTGATGCCTTTATCGTGGGCTACGGTTTGGACTACAACCACCAGGGGCGCAACCTGCGTAATATATATTCTTTGGTAAAAGATTAAGTTCGAAATATCGAAATGTCGGAATAACGAAAAAAACGTAATAATAACAAAATAGAAAAAATGAAGAATATCGTAATTTTCGGTGCTCCTGGTTCAGGCAAGGGCACACAGAGTGACAAGATTATTGCAGAGTTTGGTGTAGCACACATCTCCACTGGCGATGTACTGCGTGCAGAGATAAAGGCTGGTACAGAACTGGGCAAGACCGCTTCACAGTACATCAATGAGGGCAAACTCGTACCTGACTCTCTCATCATCGACATGCTTGCTGCTACTCTTGACTCTAAGGGCAAGGATATACCTGGTGTCATCTTTGACGGTTTCCCACGTACCATAGCACAGGCTGAGGCTCTCGACGAGATGCTGAAGGAGCGTGGAGAAAAGGTAAACGTAGTAGTTGGTCTTGAGGTACCCGATGAGGAACTCATCAAGCGCATCATAGCGCGCGGTGCAAGTTCTGGTCGCGCTGACGACAACGAGGAGACAGCCAAGAAGCGTCTCGACACCTATTACTCACAGACCCTTCCACTGAAGGATTTCTACAAGGAGCAGGGCAAGTACGCTCAGATACAGGGCGTAGGCACTATCGACGGCATCTATGCCGAGATTAGCAAGGCGATAAAAGGCTGCTAAAAAAACTTCTCTGAGCACTTTTGTAACCATTTGTATTTCAACATGTTGCAAAAGGGCTCAGAAAAGGATATCTTTTAGCCCCTAAAAGGGCATCTTTTAGCTCCTAAAAGGATATGTTTTGCCCCCCCAAAAGGATACCTTTTACAAATGACTTGTTTTGACAATGGAAAGTAATTTCGTTGACTACGTAAAAATATTATGCCGCTCTGGCAAGGGTGGCAGGGGCAGTATGCACCTCAAGCACATCAAGTACAACCCCAACGGTGGTCCTGATGGCGGCGATGGGGGCAAGGGGGGCTCCATCATACTGCGTGGCAACCATAATTACTGGACATTGCTGCACCTGCGCTACCAGCGACATATCTTTGCTGAACATGGTGGCAACGGCGGCAGGGACAAGTGTCACGGCACCGACGGCAAGGACGTATATATCGATGTGCCGTGCGGTACGGTGGTATATGATGCCGATACTGGCAAGTTTGTGTGCGACGTGATGGAGGATGGTCAGGAGGTCGTGCTGCTCAAGGGTGGCAGAGGTGGACTGGGCAACTTCCAATTCCGCACAGCGACCAATCAGGCCCCACGCTATGCACAGCCAGGTGAGCCGATGCAGGAGATGACCATCATCATGGAACTCAAACTACTCGCTGACGTGGGTCTCGTGGGACTACCCAATGCAGGTAAGTCAACACTGCTCTCCAGCTTGTCGGCGGCAAAACCTAAGATAGCCAATTACCCCTTCACCACGCTCGAGCCCTCACTAGGTATTGTGAGCTATAGAGATAACCAGTCGTTTGTCATGGCCGACATCCCAGGTATTATAGAGGGTGCTGCGGAGGGCAAGGGGCTGGGGCTACGCTTCCTGCGTCACATAGAGCGCAACTCGTTATTGCTCTTTATGGTGCCAGGCGATACTGACGATATAAAGAAGGAGTACGAGCTACTGCTCAACGAACTGCAGCGCTTCAATCCCGAGATGCTACACAAGCATCGCGTGCTGGCAGTGACAAAGTGTGACCTGCTTGACGACGAACTCATAGAGATGCTCCGACATGATTTGCCAGAAGACCTCCAGGTAGTGTTTATAAGCAGTGTCACGGGCATGGGCATCAGCGAGTTGAAAGATATATTGTGGCAGGAACTCAATGCCGAGTCAAACAAGATACAAGGCGTGATAGCCGAAGATACACTCGTACACCGTGACAAGGACCTCACACGACTCGCAGATGAGGTGTTTGCCGAGGACCGCAATGCTGATACCGAAATAGGCGAAATAGACGATGACTCAACTCCTGATGACATAGAGTACATCGACGAGGACGAGATAGAGGACCTCGAAGATTTTGAGTACATTTGATTAGACTATAGATTATAGATTATCTATTATCACTCATCTTTTATCTATGTTATACTACGATCTGGGTAAGGACATAATAGCTTATACCACCGATCGCACCATGGGGCGTGATGGTGAAAAGATAAGGGAAGCACTCGGCATGCCCCACGCACCGTTCTACTATCCGCACCAGACACATACTGACAGAGTACTGCGCGTGGACGAGGCATTCCTGGCAAAAGCAGCCGACAGACAGAAGGAACTCATGGAGGGTGTTGATGCCGTCATCACCGATGTACCTGGCGTGATACTCGGCATAAGCACTGCAGACTGCATACCCGTATTAGTATACGACCCCGTACACCACGTTGCAGCAGCTATACATGCAGGATGGAAGGGCACGGTACTGCGCATAGTAGAAAAGGCCCTCGACCTCATGCAACAGCGCTATGGCACTCAACCCCACCAGTGCACCAGCGTCATAGGACCAGGCATATCGCAGGAGAGTTTCGAAGTAGGACAGGAAGTGGTTGACAAGTTCAAGACGGAGGGTTTTGATATGGATGATGTCACTACATGGATGCCTGACCGAAAACTCACCGACCCCACAGCACTCAAGCCCCATATCGACCTGAAAGAGATAAATCGCCGACAACTGATAAAACAAGGCGTTGAGGAGCAAAAAATCACCATTTCATCGGTGGATACATATACAGACCTACAATATTTCTCTGCACGAAGAGAGCAGCAGGGTACCGTGAAATGTGGAAGAATACTAACCGGTTTTTTACTAAAATAGACATTATAAATAAATTCCTAACTGACTAACTAACTATCTTTCTACTGATGAAAAAGATAACATGCATACTGGTAGCCATGCTTATGGTACTCACATGTGCAGCCCAACCCGAGAAACCCAAGGTAGAGACGAGCGAATCGCTGCAGATGAGGTATCGCCATGTGTACTACGATGACCACAATGGTATGTCGCAGTGGCACTCCACCAAGATGCTGCAGGACCATCGTGGCTTCATGTGGTTTGCTACATGGAACGGCCTCAACCGTTATGACGGCTATGAGTTTGCTATATTCAAGAGCCAGCCAGGTGACGGTAATAACCTTGCCTCTGACCGCATACGCAACATGCTCATGGGCGATGACGGCAATATCTACTGCAGCGTAAACAGCCGCGTATGGAGGTTTAATCTCAAGACGTATAAGTTTGAAAACTTAGACCCAGAGATACAGGAGCGCTACCTCGCCAAGATGAACTACGACACATCGGCATGGCCGAGTAAGGAGATGACGGTACACGGATATACCTTCCCCGATGTACGCCAGATACTCTACGACTCCCAGAAAAACGCATGGGTGATGTGCACCTACGGCATAGACAAGATTTCACCACTCGCACAGGTAGCGACACAACTCAATGCCGTACCACAGGATATCGTGAGGTGCATCTATACCGACCGCAAGGGACGCATATGGATTACTACCCGCAACAAGAGCAGTGTCACCGTGCTCGACAGCGATGCCAACCTCATCGGCTACCTCGGCAGTGACGGCAGACTGCACAAGGAGTATGTATCGTTTGGCAAACCCATATACACCGTCTTCCAGCAGCGCAACGGCACGATGTGGTTTGGCAGCAAACCCGACGGACTGTTTCGCGTAAAAGAGACCTCCGACGGCGTCTTTGAGATAGAAAACTTCCGTGAGGGCACCCAGCAAGAGGCACGTGAAGGCACACATATCAACTCAGGATACGTATATGACATCAAGGAGGATCAACGTGGCAGACTGTGGATAGCTACACAGGGAGGAGGACTGAACCTCGTAGAACAGCCCGCAGCAACACGACTGACGTTCAAGAACTTCAGCAATGTCATGAAGAGTTATCCGCAGAGCAATGCGCAGGTGCGCCGACTCAAGATAATCGGCGATTCGCTGCTGCTTGCCACAACGACAGAGGGATTTCTCGTGGTGGACGGACTTAAAGGCAAACCCGAGACGATGACATTTAGAGTACATGTGCGTGAGGCTGGCAGAGCAGAGAGCCTGTCATGCAGTGCGCTGATGGACATGCTCATCGATCGCAAGGGCAGGCTGTTCATATCTACAGAGAGCGGCGGTGTAGAGATGCTCGAGACAAAGGACCTGAAAGCCACACGTTTCAACTTCCGTCATTTCGACACCTCCAATGGTATGGGGTCTGATGCCACCCTCGCCATGGCTGAGGTGGGTGACGAGATTCTCATACAGTGCAATAACCAAGTGACACGACTCAATGTCGATACAGACGTGAAGGAAAACTTCAACGACCTCTTTTTCTCGATGGAATCGCGCTTTTCTGATGCCGAACCCATACTACTGAAAAATGGCAACTGGCTATTGTCACTCGAGTCGGGCATACTCATGATACCCGAGACATCATTCCATCAGCGCATATATGTGCCCAGACTCGTGCTTACCTCATACGAGATACCTGGGCGAGGTGTCAACTATGCTGCAGACGCATGCGACACCATATACCTGCACACAGCAGAGCGAGACATCACCATCAATTATGCCGCACTCGACTTTATCGACAACTCACAGATAAAGTATATCACTCGACTCACTGAGGAGAGAGGGTGGTGGCAGAGTGACGATGACTCACGGTGGAGCGTGCCCCACGAGACTCACTCCACCAGTCTCTACAACCTCAGCCCCGGCACCTACATCCTCGAGATAGGCTCCACCAATGCCGAAGGACTATGGGTGAAAAACAATCGCCGAGTGGTCATCATCGTCGAACCCACCTTCTGGGAGTCATGGTATGCCTATCTGCTCTATCTGCTGCTGTCAGTAGGCTTAATTGTAGGCATCACCTACACCGTGGTATATATACGCCATCTGTACCGCCAGCGTGAGGAAAACCGTCAGGCATACCTGAAACTCATAGCGCAGCAGACTGACACGTCAGGCTATGGCGATGATAATGATGACACATCGGCAACAGAAAGTGAGGACGATGAGACACGAAAGCGTAAGGATACCGTCGTTGTATCGCACCTCAGCGAGGAGGACGATGCCTTCATGCGACGTCTCATGGACTTTGTGGAGAGAAATCTCGGCAATAGCGACATCGGTGTAGATGATATGGCTGATGCTACTGCCACATCACGTTCGAGCCTCAACCGCAAGATGAAGCAGATACTCGGTGTCACACCTGCCGACTTCGTCAAGGAGGCACGTCTGAAGAAAGCATGCCATCTACTCACCAAGACAGATCGCAATGTCAATGACATCGCTTATATGTGCGGTTTCTCCGACCCGAAGTATTTCTCCAAGGTGTTCAAGGCATCCATCGGTATGTCACCAAGCGACTATCGCATGCGGTATCAGGAAGATTAAATTCCTTGAATTATTTTTTACCCCTATTGGTGCAATTTCACCCCCTGTGTGGAGTGAATTTGCACCATTTTTGGTTTATTTGTGAAACACTATATATAGAGAACTTCGTAACTTTGCATCCAGAAAATTATCAATTCAAATTCTATTAACAAAAACAACTAAAACAAATGAAATCTCTCAAACTTTTCTTCTGGATGCTCATGCTCGCGTTCCTTATTACTATACCGAGCATGAATGCAAGCGCCAAGAAGGTGCACACGCTGGGTGACTCCACTATGGCACCCTATGACGAGAATGTGACCAACACGCGCGGATGGGGAATGTACTTCGGTAATTTCCTTACCAACGGTTGGACTTCCGTCAACTATGCCAAGGGCGGACGTGACTCTCGCGGAGGCTACAACGAGCTGTGGCAAAATGCTAAGAACAATGTGGAGGCTGGCGACTATGTCCTCATACAGTTTGCCCACAACGATACGCAGTACAGCGGTATGGATAATCTGCAGCTGCAGGAGTACTACACCTCTATCGGCGATGCCACCCAGGCTGCTGCTGTAAAGAAGGATGGTCGTGGTACCATCCCATCTTCTACCTACAAGGAGTGCTTGAAGCAGATATGCGATGCTGTGAAGGAGAAGGGTGCTACACCTATCCTCGTTTCTTCAGTATGTCGTTGTTACTTCACCAATGGCGTGGCTCCTATCACTCGTACAGGTCGTCATGACATCGGCGGTAGCTACAAGGTGCTTACTGCAAGTGGTCCTGTAAATGGTACAGCTCTCCCTGAGACAGACCACACTATGGACTACACCTACCAGATGCAGCAGCTGGCTCAGCAGGAGGGTGTGCAGTTTATCGATATGACAGCGGCTACCAAGTCGCTCTATGAGAGCTACGAAACCTACGACAAGTGTTATGCTGCCCTCTTCGACAAGGGTGGCGAGAAAGATAATACTCACTACAACCTCACAGGTGCACTGACGGCAGCACGTCTGTGTGCACAACTGATAAAGGAAGCTGGCATACTCACTGACGCTATCGAGATACCTACCGACCTTGCTATTTCTCCTTCTACCGTTGACCTTGGCGAGGGTTATCTTGGCAAGACAGCTATGAAGGAAATGACCCTCAGCGGACTGGGACTTGACCCGGCAACGGGCTCTGTTACTGTTACTGCTTCTGATGGCATTATGCTCTCTACTGACAAGCAGAACTGGGTTAATTCTCTCGACATAGACTACGAGAACGGTACACTCATCAAGACTTTCTATGCACGTGTTACTCTTTCAGCAGTTGGTCAGTTCAATGGCACTGTAACTGCTACACTGGGCAGCAAGACAGCTGAGGTTCCTGTTACTATCAATGTAGTAGAACTTGGTGGCGGCGATCCGTTCACAGTCAACTGGACGATGTCCCCTACTGATAAGGCATCTGCTACCGTCAGTGATGCTACTAAGGCATCAGCTACTGATGTGACATACGAGAATCTTGGAACCTATGGCTACGTTACTGGTTATGGTGCACTCGTTGCTCCAACAGGTTCTACTGGCGCATGGCCAACAGCTGCTATTGATGACCAGAACCAGTATGTGCAGTTTGCTGTTACAGCTCCAGAAGGCAAGAAACTCGACATCAGCAACATCGCTATGAAGATAAAGGCACAGGGTGGTGGTTCACTGCAGTGCCACGTATATTGCTCTACTGACGGTTTTGTTACTCGCAAGACCCTCTTCTCTACCTCTGCTGCTCTCACTGGCACATGGAATGAGATAAACTACGAGGAAGTAGTAAAGGTAGAAGAAGGCGACCAACTCCTTATCCGTGTTTATCCTTGGTCAGGCAATGTTGACAGTGGTCGCTGGATATGCATCTCCGACGTAGCTGTCAGCGGTCAGTCAAAGGACGCTGCTGGTGTGAATATCACTGGTAATATCACCTACACCCTCGACAAGGGCGGACTGACACAGGGTGACGATGCAGTATTTGATCCTGAGACCCTCAGCGCTTGTTTCGCAGGCAAGTCTTGGTCAGCAGGTAGCGCATTGACCGTAGATGGCCTTTCAAGTTATAGCGGAGCTTCAGACGAGGCTAAGATTACGCAGACAAGCATAGCAAATAAATCAGGAGCATCACTGTCTTCTACTGCAGGCAAAGACAACACTCTGACCCTGACTCTCACACCAGAAGACGGTTTCTCATTCGTACCAAGCAAACTCACCTTCCAGGCTGCGCGCTATGGTACTGACGGTGGTAACATCAGTGCCTCTGTCGATGCAGGCGAAACACATGTTGACTTGGTAAACAACCAAGGCGTAAATCGTGGTGGCAAGAACCTGACCATTGCTTCTTTCTCTGAGGCAATTGACGGTATCACTGCTACTGCCGACAATCCTCTAAAGGTCAACTTCTCATTCCTTGGTCTGGGCAATACTAAGACCATGGGTCTGTCAAACGTTGTCATCGAGGGACAACTCGTAGGTGCTCAGGCACAGGTTACCAAGTATATGCTCAACACACAGGTGGTTCCTTCTGCTGAGGCAGGTTCTATCACTCGCAGCCCAGAGATGGAGCAGTACAAGGAGGGATCAACCGTTACTCTCAAGGCTACTAAGAACTTCGGTTATAAGTTCGTAGGCTGGCAGGACGAGACAGGTGCTACTGTTTCTACTGATGCTGAGACCACTGTTACTATGGATGCCGAGAAGACCATGAAGGCTGTGTTCGAGGCTGTGCCAGTATATACTGTCACTACTAAGGTGGCAAATGACTCTGAGCGTGAAGGACTGGGTAGCATCACTCTTACTCCTAACGATCATGACGGTCAGTATGAGGAGGGCACTCAGATTACTGCTGTTGCCAATGAGAGCAAAATCATTAAGTTTACCAACTGGGAAGACAACAGCGCATCTGTTTCTCGCACAATCACTGTTAATGAGAATATGACCATCACAGCTAACTACGAGGTACAGGACTTTATCGCAGTGTTCGATGCAAGCAAGACAGCCGACTATGCTTACACCACTACATCAGGCTATCCTTTCTCAGCTGATGAGGTTTGGGATGCTAATCGCAATGCCAAGTCTTCAATCGTTAGGGTATCTGATGGCTCACTCTGTTACACCAAGGACGGTGGCACACCAGTAGTGCGCAATCGTGTAGGTGTGGTAATATCAGGCATCAACGGTCTCTATCAGAATGGTTACAACACCAGCGATATAGCTTGGCAGTATCAGTTCTCAACTGTTGGCTTCACCTCTGCTAAGTTTGTTGCTGACATGTGTGCCAAGAATGGTGCCAAGAAGCAGTATAAGGCTCTCATCAGCATCGCTGGTGGCGAGTTCACCGAGCTCAAGTCAGCATGGGACGTGACAGCAAACGTTATTAACCCTGTTTCAATCGACCTCCCAGCTGAGGCTATAGGCAAGGAGTCTGTTGTCATCCGTATCACAGGTACAGGTGACGATACCTACAACACCACCTATCCTTTCGACAAGACTTTTGACGGACTCTCTTACTGCGACCACTCTGAGGCTGGCGTAGGCAATGTCTTCATCCTTGGCGATGCAGTGGTAGAGGAAGATGCTACAGCACCCGAGGTTACATCTACTATCCCTGAGAATGATGCCACCGCTGTCAGCGCTTCTGGCCGTATCACTGTCACCTTCAACGAGCGCATCGAGTCTGCTAACAGCAATGGCGCAGTGACACTGGGCTCTGAGGTGCTCACTCCTACTTGGAGCAGCCGTAGTGTAAGTTTCGACTACACAGGTCTTGACTACAACACTGCCTACACCTTCTCTATGCCTGCTAACTATGTGCAGGATAAGTCTGGCAACAAGTATGCTGAGCCAGTTACCATCAACTTCACCACTATGAGTCGTCCTACAGTCACCAAGGCTCTCTACGACTTCATCGTGCCTGATGATGGTACCATCGACGAGGCACTCGCTGCTGCCAACAATCGTGAGAACAAGTCAGTACGCTATCGTGTATTCATCAAGAATAGTGACGAACCATACGTCTTCCATCCAGAAGGCACTGTTACAGGTGGCGATGGCAATACTTATGACAACCCGACATCTGTCCTCTCTGCTGCCAACACCAGCTTCATCGGCGAGAGCATCGAGGGAGTAGTAATCACCAACGTCACTCCTGACGCTACATGGAATAACGGTTTCGGTTCAGCATGCCCACTTGAGGGTATCGGCAAGGGCGATGTACTTCAGATTAAGGGTACCGACTCTTACTTCCAGAACCTCACCATCAAGACATCTATGGGTGATGCTCACGGACGTGACATCGCTGTCAACGACCAGGCCAACCGCACCATCTTCAAGGATGCACAGCTGTGGGGTTATCAGGATACCTACGTATCAAACAACAGTAATGGTAAGTTCTACTTCGAGGGTGGCATCATTCGTGGACGTACCGACTACATGTGTGGTAAGGGTGACGTATATTATAATAAGGTGACGCTACGTCAGGTAGCAAGCGGCTATGCTGCTGTACCTTCTCTGCCTAAGAAGTATGGTTACATCTATCAGAGCTGTAAGATTATCGGCGATAGCAATAGTGGTGTTGATGGCAACTACACTCTCGGCCGTCCATGGGGCAAGGGCACTCCTATCGCTCTCTTCATCGACACAGAGATGGAGGTTAAGCCAAGCGCTATAGGCTGGAGCGAGATGAGTGGTGGCTATCCTGCTCGCTTCGCTGAGTATGGCTCTCATGGTTCTACTGGTGCACTGGTAAGCACTGAGGGACGTAAGACTGAATATGATGCCTATGATGAGAAGAATGAGGTGAAGGATGAAAATGGTAATCCTGTATTAGATGAGAAGGGCAATAAGACCTATACTTACGTCAACCGTCGCACTGAGTACAACAATCCTATCCTCACTGCTGATGAGGCTGCAGTGCCTACGCTGAAGGCTGTGATGGGTCAGGACGACGATTGGCAGCCTACCCTCCTCACTGAGCAGGCACCCGTGCCAAGCAATGTGACAGCTCAGGGCACCACAATCTCTTGGGACAACAGTCCTTACGCTCTGCTCTACGCTGTTTGCAAGGATGGCAAGGTCATCGACTTCACCACTGAGGCTACTTACATCGCTACAGAGAAAGGCTCATATTCAGTACGCGCTGCCAATGAGATGGGCGGTCTGAGCGCATCATCACTCGTTGTTGAGGTTACTGATGCCACTGCTATAGCTAATGTCAACGCTGACGATAACGTCAACCTCAACGTTAACGCTCCCGTTAAAGTTATTAAAAATGGCAAGCTCTATATTGGCACCTATAACATAGCTGGACAACGAGTAAAGTAAAAGTCTAAAAATACCTAAATAAACTAAAAAGTGGCACAGTGTTTCGCTGTGTCACTTTTTTTTTGTAACTTTGCCCCGATGATAAGATACTACATAGCTATAATAACGGTGCTACTCATCAGTGTCCAGGTTGCCTTTGCCAAGGAGGAGTTCTCTCCATTGGAACAGCAACAAATAAGCATCGAAACCCCAGGACTGTTTAGCAAGTCGAGCACTTTCCAGATAGACTTTACTGCCATGGACGCATCGCAGTATTCCTTCCCTCTGCCTGTCGGCAAGGCGGTAGCCTCTACCCCTGGCGCCATAGAGATAGAGACAAAGAAGGGCGATGCCGTGAAGGCGATGTTTGATGGTACCGTGCGACTGTCGCGCCATAACCCTAACTACGGTAATGTCGTTGTGGTACGCCATAACAACGGACTCGAGACGGTGTATGCCTTTAATGCCCAGAATCTTGTCAAGAGCGGTGACCGCGTCAAGGCAGGTCAGACCCTTGCCATAGTAGGTGAGCGCACCATACTCTTCAGCATCATGGTCGATGGCAACCGCATCAACCCCAGCACCATCATCGACATAAAGTCTCACAACCTGCGCAAGCAGATACTTACCTTCAACAAAGAGGCAGGCAAGATCACCGTAAAGGCTAAATATACCCCTGAGCAACTGAAGCAACGCGCCGAGAAGGCACAGAATGTCGGACTCGATAGCAACGACCCCTTCAAGGGCAACAACGTTTATCGCCTAAACCTCGACCTGATAAAGGACTGGCATTACCCCCTCGACGGCTCTCATGTCATAAGCGGATACGGCGGCAAGCGTAAGAATCATTCCGGCGTTGATATCAAGAACGGACCGGGCAACAAGGTATATGCTGCCTTTGACGGCAAGGTGGTGCAGTCAGGGGTATTCTCCGGCTACGGCAAGTGTATCACCATACGCCACGCCTTTGGCATTGAGACACGCTATAGCCACAATTCCAAGAATTTCGTCAACGTAGGCGACATCGTCAAGGCAGGACAGGTCATCGCCATCGTAGGTCGCACAGGACGCGCCACGACAGAGCATGTGCACTTCGAGACACGCATAGCGGGCAGGGCATTCAACCCCGAGTATATGTTTGACAATAATAAGAACCAGTTGCAGCACGGCACCCTGCAGTTTAAGAAAAATGGTAGCGTGACGAGGCTGAAGTAGATAATAGATAATAGGTTATGAAGAAGATATTTATACTGGCAGTGGGAGCCACAGTGCTTCTTTCCTCATGTAGTTCGGCAGGCAGCGGAGCCCTGACGGGTTCCATGTTTGGAGGTATCATAGGTTCATGCATCGGAGGCATCGGCGGCGGACCGCGAGGCAGCGACATAGGCACCCTCGTGGGTATGGCAGTAGGTGCTGGCGCTGGTGCTGCAATAGGTGCTGCTGCCGAGAAGCAGGAGCGAGAGCAGTTTGAGGCTCATCGTGATGCCATATATCAGGGCAGGGAGTATCCCGTCCGTGAGAATGACGTTGACGGTGTACGCAAGACTCCTGGGGCTGATACCGGCTATTCTGCCGACCCAGTATATGACGATGTGATAACTATGGAGGAGGGAGAGAGTGAGAGTTTGATAAGTATCTCCAATGCCCGCTTTATCAATGATGCCGGCACCACGCATATCGCCAAGGGCGAACTGGTGAAGATAGCCTTTGAGATACGCAATGTATCCGATCATGACATCGCCAATATAGTGCCATATATACAAGAGACGACAGGCAACAGCCACCTCATCATCTCACCCTCCACACTGATAGAGAGGCTCCCTCCCCGTGGGGCACTGCGCTATACCGCCTATATCAGTGCCGAGACATCACTCCGTAAGGGCACCGCACACTTCGCGCTCTCCGTCATTTCCGGCGACAAGACCATTAGCAACGTCATCGAGTTTGACGTACCGCTGAACTAAATTACAGATTAAAGATTAAAGATAAAAGATAAGAGATGATAGGTAATAACAATTTTCAATTCTCCATTTTCAATTCTCCATTTGTAATAGCCATGCTATTACTCTTTGCCTCTTGCAGCAGCAACAAGGGTGACGGCCTCAAGGAGACCGATGCACGTATCGACTCTCTGCAGAAGGTCATAGAGCAGAAGGACAATGAGATCAATGACATCATGTCAACCTTCAATGAGATACAAGAGGGTTTCCGCCTCATCGAGCAGGCAGAGAATACCGTATCGCTGATGAAGACTGGCGAACAGATTGACAAGTCGGAGCAGATACGTCTGAGCATACGCAATATACAGCAGCGCATGCAGCACAACCGCGACCTTATAGAGCGCCTGCAGCAACAGGTGCGCGAGGGCAGCACACGTTCCGAACAGCTCAAACGTACCATAGCCGGCTTCGTACAGCAGCTCGATGACAAGAACAAAGCCCTGCAGCAGCTTCAGGCCGAACTCGAGCAGAAGGACATCCACATCGCCGAACTCGACAAGACCGTTGCCGAACTCAACACCGACCTCGGCGATATGAAGGAGGAGTCACGTCAGAAGCAGCAGACCATCGATGCGCAGGACAGTCAGCTCAACACCGCCTACTATGTCTTTGGCAACAAGAAGGAGCTGCAGTCGCAGAATATCTACCACAAGGGTCATGTGCTGCGCTCCAGCTTCAACAAGAGCTACTTCACCAAGATTGACATACGCGACGTGAAGGAGATCAAACTCTACTCCAAGAGTGCCGAGATACTCACCACCCACCCCGCTGGCACCTACACCCTGCAGCCCGATGCACAGAAGCAGTACGTACTGCGCATCACCAATCCGCAGCAGTTCTGGAGCACCAGCCGATATCTTGTGATCCTGGTGAAATAAACAAAAAAGCTACCCTGCGGGGTAGCTTTTTTTGTCATTATCGTCAAGGTTATCGTTATTCAAAGTAAAACGACAGCACTATCATCTTATTCGTTGCCTTGTCCACGGCAGAGGCATATGGCAGTATAGGGTTGTCATCCTTTATCTCGCGATTGGTGTTGAGAGCGTTGGTCAGTCCGTACATAAACTTGAGTTCGGGGCGCAGTTTGAAGAATGGCAGGTAGAAGTCACATCCCAGTCCTACCTCTACAAACACCTCCGACTTCTTCATCTGTATATAGTCGTTTCCCGTATTGGTGAGGTTTATCATCGGTGCAATGCCCGCCATGATGTACGGACGGTGGTTGTTCCATCGCTGTGCTGCAAAGATGATGTCGAAGTCAGCCCCCACATACACCGTGCGCAGTGACTGCGTCTTAGGTTCGCGGTTCTCCTCAGGGTGCAGCACGTTATAAAATCGGTAGTTGTGCGTGCCGAAGTACAGCTGTGGTGCCACCCTCAGTGCGAAGTGCTGGTTGAGACGAGCCTCCATGAGCACCCCCACGTTAAATCCCAGGTCCCATGAGTCCTGGTCGCAGTATATCTCCGACTGCTCCCCTGTACGCAGTGTGGTGAGTCCCACGTTTCGCAGCTCCGTCTCCTGCAGGTTACTGCCCACCACGATGCCGAAGTGCAAGGGGCGCAGGTCAGTATAAGGGCGGTTCTGCACGCGCTCCTCTTGGGCACTTGCTGAATTGACAATTGACAAATTGACAAATTGGCAAATTATGATTAGCAGTAAAAGTCTATACCTCATCTATTATCTATTATCTGTAATCTGTAATAAGAACGTTTTTCTTGTCAAAAAATTGCGTTTCCCTCTATTAAATCCCTTCAAAAGGATGGAGAAAGTAGGTATTTTTTATCTTTTTTCAAAAAAAGTATCATCAAAATTAGGTACATATAAAATCTTTTTCTTATCTTTGCACTGTCAAATGCGGGTATCCTGATACCTAAAAATGATTACTTATACAAAAACATTATAAACATTTTAAAACACATTTAAACTATGGCTTACGTAATTGGTTCAGATTGTATCGCTTGCGGTACATGTATCGATGAGTGTCCAGCTGAGGCAATCTCTGCAGGCGACATCTATTCTATCGACCCTGATGCTTGCACCGAGTGCGGCACATGCGCTGATGTATGTCCTAACGAGGCAATCTCACTGCCATAACGGGGGGGGAACGCTAACGTTAACGCTAACAGAGCAATAAAGGCTGACCAAGTGGTCAGCCTTTATTTATTGCATCGCAATCATGTTGAAAAACTCGTTGCGCAACTGGCGGTTCTTCTCGAAGCATCCCGTGAAGTATGATACGGTCATGTCTCCCTTATTCTTTACCCCACGCATCGACTTACATGTGTGGTGTCCCTTCATCACTATGGCAAATCCAAGTGCCGGCGGCAGCGGTTTGCCGCTACGTGTCTGCGACAGCGCCTCCGATAGCATGTCGATGACGTCGTGGCATAGTTTCTCCTGCAGCTGCAGGCGTGCAGCGCAGTAGCTCACCACGCGTGCCACCTTTGATATGCCCAGTATCCTCCCCGCAGGGTTAGGTATGTAGGCAAAGTAATATTTACCAAAAAACGGCAGCATGTGGTGCTCACACATAGAGTAGTAGTCGCCGCAGTCAAACACCATGTTTTCGTAGGTGCTTGCACCGTTTCGTAGGTCTTTAGACCGTTTCGTAGCAATCTCTGATTGCGCTTCGTACGAACGCAGTGAGTTTTCTTGCTTAAACGTACTTATCCTCGGCTTCATCTCAGGCTTGTAGCCACGGTATATCTCGTCAAACATCCTTACTATGCGTTCAGGCGTGTTATGCAGTCCCTCACGCTCAGGGTCCTCGCCGATATAGCGCATTATGGTGCGTATAGCATCCTTTACCTCTTCCTGTGTTATATTATTGCTCATTGTATGTTTATTAGCTTATGAGTTTGCAATGATAGATGCCATTTGGGGTGTTCAAGGATATAATCAACTACCTTGTTAACGTTATCGTTACCATTATGGTCATCCAAAGGTTGTATGCAGAAGTGAGAAGCCTCCACATCCTTATATTTCTCTATATATTCAGGTACGAAGAGCAGTTTCAGTTCGTCTATGCGCTGCAGTTTTATCTCGCCAGCCTTCGGACTGCACGTTATCCAGTCTATGTCGGCACCTTCGCGGAGGGGCAGTGTCCCGTTGGTCTCTATCTGTATGTAGAATCCCTCTCTGTGTAGCAGTTCCGTGAGGCGTGCCGTGAGCTGCATGGTAGGTTCGCCTCCCGTTATCACTATGTGCCGTGCAGGATAGCCTTTCACTCTGCCCACTATCTCCTCCTCCGTCATCTCCGTGCCCTCCTCATGCTTGGTGTCGCAAAACCAGCACTTCATGTTGCAGCCGCTGAGTCGTAGAAATACCGCCGCAGTGCCCGTCCATCTGCCCTCGCCCTGCAGGGAGTAGAATATCTCGTTAACCTTCATATATCGCCACGTTTCCTACACTCTCCTGTACCTCTACGCGGTAGCACTCGGGTATCTGGTCGCACACCCACTTAGCGATATTCTCCGCCGTGGGGTTGAAGGGCAGCAGCTCGTTGAAGTTGCCGTGGTCCAGGTATCCGTGTATCCTTTCCTTCACCTTGGTGAAGTCGATTACCATGCCGTCATCGTTGAGTTCTGGGCTTTTACAATAGATGGTCACCACCCAGTTGTGACCATGCATTCTCTCGCATTTGCTTTCGTACGATAGCCGTAGCTGGTGACAGCCCGCTATCTCCATTGTCTTCTTGATGTAGTACATTGTCAAAGTTTTTTTTAATAGGGTTTACTTCTACCTATATCATTTCCAGCTGCAAAGTTACAAAAACGAGAGCAAACGACAAAATAAATCCATTTATTTTTGCATTGCCGAGTGCATATAACTTATCTAAAGTTACAAAATTTTGGTTAAGCGAGCAAAAAAGTAAATGTATTTCTTTTTTCGGGCGTGAAAAATTTATCAAAAAACAAGAGCAAACGACAAAATAAATCCATTTGTTTTTTTTGCCGAAACAGCATATCTACCGCCCATGGAATATAAGTATTGTAATGTAGTAGCTTAGCTTTTATTCAAAATTAACTAGTTAATTTTTAAAATTTACTGGTTAATTTGCGAAATTTACTAGTTAATTTGACGCAGATGCTAAGCTTCTATCCTTTAAAGCATTATATCTTGCGTCAGAGAGCGTGCACTTGCACGTACTCTTTTGGCGTCATGTGGGCATACAACTTGAAGTTGCGAAAGAAAGATGCCTGAGAGGTGAAGCCTGCCTTGAGGTATATCTCGGTGGATGGTGTCGTGGGGTTGGCCTTGAGAAGCTTTTGGGCATACTCTATCCTCTGTCGGTTTATGTATTCTGCGAATGAGACGTGCTTATTCAGGTTGATAGCCTGATAGATGTATTCGCGGTTTGTGTGCAGGCGTTCGGCCAGGTCATTGATGCGCAGGTCGGGCTGCAGGTATATCTTCTCTTGCTGCATCAGTTCTTCGATATCTTTCGTTATCTGTTGTACTACGGCACTGCTGCGTCCGCTTTCAGACTCACCATCAGACTTGTTTTCGTTTTCGTAGGCGCTTGCGCCGTTTGGTAGCGTAGCGTTTCGTACGAAGTCTTCGTCCCCGTTTTCGTTAATGAGTTCACTGATGGTGAAGTCCTGCTTGTGTCCTAAATAGAGCAGTGTAAAGAGGAGTGAAGAGTAGAGTATGGAGGGTATGGCGACGGGATACCCAGTGTCGCTGAAATGGTTGCGTCCTATTATGTTGGCAATAAAACTAAGTATCGATGCTACCACAAACACTCCCAGTACCACTTTCACCCGTCGCAGGGTGCGCTGGTCGGTCTCGGAATAGCAATTTTCGACCATTTCATCGAATAAAACAATCTTTTTGTACCCTATGGTGAGAATGGATATTACCTGTATGGCGAAGATGATTTTTGCTATGCTATGAGTTACTGCCTGCATACTTATCACTGTGTTGCTATATGCGCAGTTGCCGCCATAGAGGTATGAGTCGATAAAGCACGCCTGCTCCTCGCTGCTCATCAGTATGTATGCCGTGCCCACCACAGCACCGACGATGATGGCTGGCAGGGCGGTGTAGAGCTGCAGCATGCGGTTCCAGCGTGGCTGTGTCACCTCATTTATATATAGGTGATAGAGAGGAAACACCATGAGGTTTGCCATGCAGTATATGGTGTCGGTCACGGGGATGAGTTCATACTCATGGTTGAAATATACATAGTGTCCCATATAGAGCAGTGCTGCAGTGATGCTAAACGCCATCAGGCGCAGTTTCGCCACGGAGCGCTGTTCGCGCCAGTCCATCCACAGCACGGCAGACCAGAAGAGGCATACCAGCATGGGCAGTGATGTGATGAGATACTTAATCATAGGTGCAAAGGTACTTATTTATTACGAAACAGCCCTCCAAAATTGTAACATATAACGAAAAAAAGATTGTATATTTTGTGAATTTGAGAATAATTACTGTAATAATGAGAGGAGCGTTAGCGCAAAAAACGATAATTTTGTCCGCACAGATAATTATTACCTAAACAATAAATCTTTAAAACCTAATCATTATGAAATTTTTACGATCATTTAATGCTAAGCGCAGCCT
>JAFXZF010000049.1 GCA_017541365.1 Prevotella sp. | reverse complement strand
TATAAAGTATAAAGTATAAAGTATAAAGTTTTTGTGAAATGTTTTTTTTTTCGTACCTTTGCAGTCTGAAACCTAATTACAATTAAATAATATCCCCAAAATGAAGAAACTTTTACTTTTGTGCCTTACGGCACTAACTATGATGTCTGCCAATGCTGACGTGCAGGTAAAGGAAACGCTCAATCGTGCCCCTGTGGCTGTGAAGACCTCGCAGGGCATCCTCGTTTCATGGCGCTACCTTGCAGCAGATGGTAATGCTACATTCTCCGTGTATCGCAACGGTACGGAGATTGCTACGGGCATTAGCACTAAGACCAACTACCTCGATGCCGACGGCGCGGCAGGCGATATGTATAAGGTGGTGAGTTCAAACGGCGGCGAGGCAACTTGCACGGCATGGGATAATATGTACACCACAATAAGCATACCACGTCCAGCGTCCATAAAGAGTGGAAGTACCACTGGCCGCTATCGTCCTGACGATATCTCTGTCGGCGACCTTGATGGTGACGGTGATTACGAGCTTGTGGTAAAATGGATGCCTGACAACCAACGCGATAATGGCGACAACGGATACTCTTCACCATGCATCCTTGAGGCGTATGAAATAGACGGCACACGCTTGTGGCAGATTAACCTTGGTCTTAACATTCGTTCTGGTAATCACTACACTCAGTTCCTCGTTTATGACTTCGACGGAGACGGCAAAGCTGAGATGATTTGTAAGACTGCTCCTGGCTCTAAGGATGGAAAGGGTAACTATGTCAGTGCTGCCGGCGATGCTACTATTCAGTCAACAGACAATACGAAGAACTACGTGGCAAGCAATGGTCATGTAACAGGTGGTGAGGAATTCCTTACTGTGTTTAATGGTGAGACTGGTGCTGCGATGAATACTATATGGTATTCTCCAAACAGGGGTATGGTAGATTTCCCCACGGCAGCAAGTTCATATAGCTCAAATTGGAAAGATTCTAATAACAACCGTGGCAACAGACACAATGCTGCAGTGGCTTATCTCGATGGCCTGAATGCTTTACCTTCAGCTATCATGCAGCGTGGCTACTACTATCACTGCTACCTGTGGGCTGTGGACTGGGATGGAACGAACCTCAAGACTCGTTGGCTCCACAGAGGCACCTCATCTACTGCGTGGAACTTAATTGATGCAGCAGGCACCGAACTTGCCAACCAGGACACCGACCCTGTCACTTCTCAGGGCAAGTCAAGCTACGGTCAGGGTGTACATGGTATCTCTATAGGTGATGTCAACAATGATGGCAAGGACGATATCGTAATCGGTGGCGCGACAATAGGTCATGATGGCAAACTTCTCTGCTCAACAGGCTTTGGACATGGTGATGCCATTCACCTTGCTGACCTCGTGCCAGATCGTCCAGGTCTTGAGATTATGATGCCACACGAGGAGAAATCTTCTTTTGGCAACTATGGCTATGATGTTCATGATGCCACTACTGGCGAGATACTCTATAGTGCAACGAGTTCTGGTGACAATGGTCGTGGTTTGGCTTGCGACTTTGTTCCTTCACACAAGGGCAGTGAATTCTGGAGTTCAGCCGAGAGTGTGTCACGTGCATGTGAAGATGGTACTGAGGTGATTGCCAAGAAGGCTGACACCAATTTCCGTATCTACTGGACTGGCGACCCATTCGACCAGACATTTGACGGCAGATATGACAATACTACAAGCTCCGCAACCTACGGACAGTCTTCTCCTCGCATACGCACTTACAATTCGCAGTCGGGCAACATAGCGACATTCCAAGAGTTTGCTGACTATGGCAAACCACAGTCTGTCAACACTACCAAGGCTACGCCTTGTCTGCAGGCTGACCTTATGGGCGACTGGCGTGAGGAGCTCATCATGATAAACTACGAGGCAGACTGGAGCGCATCAACCTGTGACCTTATGATATACTCTACTCCGGAACCTACGGAGTACAAGGTGCCATGCCTTATGGAAGACCATGTGTACCGCATGGGCATAGCATGGCAGAATTCATCATACAACCAGCCACCGCACCTTGGATACTCGCTTGCAGAAGCATTAGGTATAGATCGTGCTACCTATGTAACTCAGACTGTTAGTCATGCACCTGAGAAGGTGGTTCCGCCAGCACCTACGACAGGTGAGGAAACCATAGGTGTTCCATCGGAAGATAAGGGTATCTTGACTGGAACATGCTACACCGTGGGAATGTACGAGGAATTTACCAATTCAAAAGGAAAGGTTCGCACAGGTAACAATGACAACACGATTACCATCAACGTCAATGAGGGATACAAGATTACCAGTATGACGTTGACAGGACATTCCAACAACAAATCTACTACTGCAGATCGTTCTATTACTATGACCAACGTGGCCGTTGACGGCGTGGATATTAATGAGGCTGCATTGGTATTCCCAGGAGGTACAGCAGGAACGACTGATGTGACCAGAACCATCAATATGGAAGCGTTGCAAAACATTGTACTCACTTTTGACAACTCAAATATCGTTACCAAAGAGGAGGATGCTAATGGTAAGAACAAACAGTTGATAGTTACCATTACCCTTACATACGAAAAGGTTGCTACTGCAGTTAAGGGCGTTGCCGAGTCTGCATCTGAGACAGTGAAGATAAAGGTTATCCGTAATGGCAAACTCTACATAATCCGTGATGGTAAGATATATGGCGCTGCGGGTCAGTTGATTAGATGACAGATTACAGATTGTAGATAATAGATAAAGCCCTGCCTAACACATGAAGTTAGGCAGGGCTTATAGTTTTCGTAGCGAAGCGTACCGTAGTCGCTTCAGCGACGTATCGTAGCAACGAAGTTGCGTATCGTACGAACTCTGTGAGTTATTTCTTCGAAATCTTCAAGGCTCTGAGCATCTTATGTTTCCACGAGCGGTTCTTGCGATCGAGGTGTGCGTCAAGCAGTCTTGTATCAGGGGATAGGGGAGTGATGTCATAGTCGGCAAGCGATGCTGGTATCAGGCATGAATTGCCCTCACTTAGCACGATTTCCTTTTCTGGCCCTTCGTAGTTGCGTAGGGAAATTCTGCAACTACCCTTGATGCACATGGAGATGATGAAAGAGTCGTACTTTATAAGGTTACGATGGAAAGGCGCATCGAGATCCATCACTCTCACGTCAAAGAAAGGAGTGTCGATAACCTGTGCCGCCTTGTCCTTGGCATTACCATAATAGGTGCGATAGTCAGGTGCTACATTGAAGTCGATGGCATCAACGGCAAGGTCGGTGTGCAATTCGCGTGGTCTGCCATCGAGCCCTGGGCGGTTGTAGTCGTAGATACGATACGTCACATCACTCGACTGCTGTACCTCTGCAAGCAGTATGCCTCCACAGATGGCATGCACCCTGCCAGCAGGTATGAAGAAGACATCTCCAGGATGCACCTCATGCTTTGCCAGCACATCACATATAGTGCCGTCGGCAACTCGTTGTTTGTATTCCTCCTTACTTATTTTCTTCTTAAAGCCAGAGTAGAGAGCAGCATCAGGTTCAGCATCGATGATGTACCACATCTCCGTCTTGCCAAACTTATTGTGGCGCTCCTTAGCCAGCTCGTCGTTGGGATGCACCTGAATGCTCAGGTCATTACTCGCGTCGATAAACTTGACAAGTAAGGGCAGTTTGCCACCGTACTGATTATACACCGCTTCGCCCAATAATTCTGCACCATACTCCTCGACTACGCTGATGAGGTCACGCCCTTTCAGTGAGCCGTTGGCTATGGTGCAAGGACTCGACTCTACAGCACTTACCTCCCAGCTCTCACCTATGGGGTCAGCCGTCTGTTCCAACCCTTTATATGGCTGGAGACGATGACCTCCCCAAACGATAGTGTGGAGGTTGGGCTCAAAGAGTAGGGGATATAACACTACAGCTCTGCCTTAATCTTCTCTATCATTTCCTTATACTCCTCATCGGTGAGGTACACCTCGCCAGGGTTCATGCGGAAGAGTCCAGGGTAGTCGGGACCGCCCTTGTACTTTGGGGCAAGGTGGAAATGCAGGTGAGAAAGGGTGTCAGAGAAAGCACCGTAGTTTATCTTCTCAGGATTGAAGGCACGCTGCATAGCACGTGTAGCCTGAGCCACGTCGGCCATGAAGTCATTACGCTGCTGGTCGTTAAGCTCGTTGAGGTCGTTTACGTGCTTGTCGTAAGCCACGAGGCAACGTCCTCTGTATGTCTGTTCCTTAAAGAGGAAGAGACGTGACACACGTAGATGACATATTTCAATCATCAGGTCTTTCTGAGTCTGATTGTTGGTGCAATACAGACAGTCTTTTGGGTCGCTGTACATATTGTATTTAATTAGTAATTAAGAATTAGAAATTAGGAATAGCCTCCCATTAAAGGAGGATGATGGAGTGGATTGCTACACAATTTTATCCAAGGCATCTTTCAACTCCACGAGTTGTGCCTTGATATCGGTAAGTCGCTCCATTATTTTTGCTTGATGTTCCACTCCGGCACGATTGGCATGGATCATCTTGCGTGCTGCAGCAATCTTAAAACCACGCACCTTTACAAGATTGTAGATAATCCTGATATCCTCTATATCCTTCTCCTGATACTGTCGCGTTTTGTTTGAAGTGGTGCGGGGTTTGAGAAAAGGAAACTCTGTTTCCCAATAACGTAACGTGGGTTCTGAGATACTGAACATCTCAGCTACCTCCTTGATGCTGTAGTAAGCCTTTAGATTTTTATTTAAATTAAGTGCCATTGTGCCGATTTGTAGTTATGGAGGCAAATTTACTAATATTTTTTTATTCTGCAAAATTTATGTTATAGTTTTTTATTTACTATAGGACACTATATTCACTATACCCCCTATAATAAAATAAGGTGTAAAAAAGAAAATTGTGTACGTTAACAATTTTTCACCAAATAAATTTGTATATATGAAAAAAAATGCTGAACTTTGCCACCAACAAAAATTGTTTGCGTGCACAGTCCACCAAACACTCTACTAACTACGGAAATAATTACAAATCATTCTTTTATTCTTAATCAAGGCCGGGTATGGTATCCAGTCGGGGGAGGAAGGAATGTATTTGTTCGTGATAGATATAACTACTAATTTTTACTAACTTAAACTTTCAAAACATTATGAAAAAAAGTTTACTCGCAGGTTTAGCATGCCTCACGCTCGGAGTTTCTTCAGCATTTGCTGGTTCTTCAGCTTACAAGTCGTCAGCATTCGGTTACGGTGCAGGTGCTACAGGTGGTGGTTCAGCTACGCCTACACTTGTTACTTCAGCTTCTGAACTCGAGAACGCTCTCAAGGCTTCTGGTTCAAAGGTAATCATCATCACTAAGGACATCACCGTTACCAATCACATCTCTGTTCAGGCTACTAACAAGACTCTGATGGCAGTCAAGGGCGTTAAGCTCATCTCTAACCAGCAGAACTCTTCAAGCTCAGGTATTCTTTATTTTAAGAAAGGTTCTAACAACATCATTCTGCGCAACCTTACATTCGTAGGTCCTGGCGCATACGACTGTGATGGTTGGGATAACCTCTGCTTTGACGGTGTAACGAAGGCATGGGTTGACCACTGTGACTTCCAGGATGGTTGCGACGGCAACTTTGACAACAAGGGTCTTACCGATAACATCACTATTTCATGGTGTCGCTTCCGTTACCTCAAGTCACCTAAGGCAGGCGGTTCAGGCGGTACTGACGACCACCGTTTCTCTAACCTCGTAGGTTCATCATCTTCTGATAAGCCATCTGACGGCAAGTACTCTATCACATGGGCATACTGCTGGTGGGATTCAGGTTGTGTAGAGCGTCAGGCACGTGCTCGTAATGCTAACCTCCATTTCCTCAACTGCGCATGGACTTCTGACGATTCTCACTACTTCGTAGGTCCACAGAATGCTACTGCTCTCTTCGACGGCTGCTACTTCATCACTCCTTCTAAGCGTGTTTCTTCAAGCAAGAACTTCATATTCTATCAGAACTACGGTGGAACTAACGCTTGTAAGTTCAACAGCTGCTCTGGTCCTTCTTCATACATGACCAACTCAGGCTCTGTTTCTTCACCATCTTACAGCTACAGCACTCTGTCAGCTTCTACAGCTTACTCTGACATCAAGTCTTACGCTGGTGCTACACTGACTGTTTCTACCTCTGGCTCTATCTCTGAGAGCGGTTCTTCAAGCAGTTCATCTTCAAGCAGCAGCTCTTCTTCTAGCAGCTCAAGCTCATCTAGCTCTTCTTCAAGCAGCTCAAGCAGTTCAAGTTCTTCAAGCACATCATCAAGCACTACATGGGACTTCTCTCAGTTCTCATCTAAGGTAACACTTGCTGGTAGCAACTATACGTATTCTTATAATGGACTTACCCTCGTAGGTAACACCACATCAAGCTATACAAGCGACTACGTATCAAAGGCTGGTTTCCACTGCAACGGCGCTTCTACATCAAGCATACGCTACATCAAGTACACACCTTCTTCTAATGGTACACTGACAGTTAAGTTCCAGTCTAACAACACCTCTGACAACAGCCGTACATCAGCTATTGGTACAGCAGTAGGCACACCAGTGGTTACAGCAGCTTGCTCTACTGGCTCTATGTCAGCAAGCGTTACCTCTGGCAAGACTTACTATATCTACTTCGTTAGCGGCGGTCAGACCATTACAAAGGTTACTTTCACTCCAAGCTCAAGCTCTTCAAGCTCTTCAAGCACAAGTTCTTCAAGCAGCTCAAGCTCATCATCAGCTACCACAGGTCTCTGCACCTTCACGGGCAGCAAGCCATCAATGAGTGCAGTGTCAGTAACTGGCAACTACTCTACTAGCAAGGGTTCTGTAACAATCAACGGTACTAAGTACACTACTTGTGTAAAGATGGAGTCTTCTACCTCTATCAAGGTTACAGTATCAGGTTCAGTGACAGTTAAGCTTTACTTCGACGGTGCATCAAAGAGCTTCAAGCTCAACGGTTCATCTAAGACCACAAGTTCTTCTGGCACATGGTCAGGTGGCTTCACATCTGGCACGCTGACTATCACCAAGGGTGACTCAATGAACCTTTACGCTATTGAGATATCATCTTCTTCTAACTCTCTCTCTCTCGACTTTGACGATGCAACAGCTATCAGCACAGTTGATGCAGAGGCAGTAGCCAAGGAAGGCAAGAAGATTGTCAAGGATGGCAAGCTCGTTATCAGCAAGGGTGGCAAGTTCTTTGACATCGCAGGCAAGGAGCTTTAAAAATCAGAAACCCACTAATTGTTATTAGGACATATTAATAGTTTCCCCCGGTGTACATCATAGTACATCGGGGGATTTTTTGCGTGTAGTATTATTGTCTTGTTGTCTTATTGGTAATATGGAAGCTACTCTATCTCGGATAGCTCCAACCATCGCATTTCCTTGGCATCGAGTTCTTCATTAAGCAGTGGGAGGCGCTTGCTGAGTTCTGTGATACGCTCTACGCTGATGGTCCCGGAACTCAACTCTTGCTCTATGGAATGTTTTTCATTAGTGAGGTCATTGATGTCCTTATCAAGTTGAGCAAACTCCATCTTCTCCTTGTAGCTCATGCGTCGGCGCTGTGTGGACTCATCGCGATAGCTCTTGTTTTTTTTCGTGGGTTTGGTGGAGTTGTCGTCGCTGTCTTTAGACTGCATCTTGCTCCACTCGCGATACTGGGTGTAGTTACCCGGAAAGTCCTTTATCTCACCTTCACCTTTGAACACGAGGAGATGGTCAACGACTTTGTCCATAAAATAGCGGTCATGGCTTATGATGATGACACAGCCAGGAAAATCCTGCAGGTATTCTTCGAGTACCTGTAGAGTTTTGATGTCAAGGTCGTTGGTGGGCTCATCGAGTATGAGAAAGTTGGGATTGCGCATCAGAATGGTGCACAGATATAATTTCCGCTTCTCTCCTCCTGAGAGTTTATAGACGTAGTTGTATTGTTGTTCAGGGGTGAAAAGGAAATGTTGCAGTATCTGCGAAGCTGTGAAATGTCTTCCTCTACCGAGGTCGATATATTCAGCGATGTCGCGTACCACGTCAATGACCTTCTGCTGGTCGGAGAATTGTAGTCCCTCTTGTGAGAAATATCCAAACCGTACAGTCTCGCCGATGTCAAATCTGCCTGCATCAGGCTGCACCAAGCCTAACAACAATTTTACGAACGTAGATTTTCCTGTGCCGTTGTTTCCTACTATGCCCATTTTTTCGTATCTGGCGAAATTGTAATAGAAGTCCTTAAGTATTACTTTCCCGTCCTTGTGGTGACTACCCTCGCGAGGTGGGAATTTCTTGGATACATATTGGCACTCGAATATCTTGCTGCCGATATACACGTTGTTGGACTTGAGGCGCATCTGTCGTTCCTCGATACGCTGCTTGGCAATTTTCTCAAGTTCGTAGAAGGCATCTTCGCGATATTTCGCCTTATGACCGCGTGCCTGTGGTTGTCGGCGCATCCATTCCAGTTCCCTGCGATACAGATTGTTGGCATGGCGTATAGTAGCTGCAGCGGTAGCAAGCCGCTCATCGCGTTTTTCAAGGTAATATGAGTAACTGCCTTTGTAGGTATAGATGGTTTTGTTGTCGAGTTCTAGTATTATGCTGCAGACATTGTCAAGAAAATAACGGTCGTGGGTAACCATAAGCAGCGTCTTGTTGCCACGTCCGAGAAAGCCCTCTAACCACTCTACCATCTCAAGGTCAAGGTGGTTAGTCGGTTCATCGAGAATCAGTAAGTCGGGGTTGGAGATGAGCACCTGTGCCAGTGCTATGCGTTTCTGCTGTCCGCCGCTGAGTTGACTAACAGGTTGCTGCATGTCAGTTATCCTCAGTTGTGTGAGTATCTGCTTTGCCTTTAGTTGGGCATCGTCGCTTGCTTGGGTGTTGCCTTCCCACGCTTCGAGATGATTGGCGAAGCAAGCCTCGAGTACTGTGGCATTAGGTGAGAATACGGGTTCTTGACGCAGATAGCCAGTCTTTATGCCGTTGCGGTAGATGATGCTACCACTGTCAACGCCTTCATAGCCTGTTAGCATAGACAGGAGGGTGGATTTACCTGTACCATTTTGTGCTATTAGTCCTACACGTTGCCCTCCTGCAATACTGAATGAGATGTCCTCAAATAGTACGCGATCGCCAAAGCGTTTTGAAACATTCTGTACGTCAAGATAGATGTTTGCCATCAGCGTGTCACCTTCTTCCAAAGAGATCCTTAATGCCGTCGAGGTCGAAATTGAGGGAGAAACGCAACGTCTGGTCAAGTGGGTTGGACTGTGCGGTAGATATGACGTAGGCGGCATCGAGGGTGAAGGCACTCATGCGGAAACCAGCACCTACGGTGAAATACTTACGATTACCCTTTGACTGTGCCTCGTCGTGATAGCCGGCACGCAGAGAGAAACGGTCATTATAGACGTACTCGGCGCCTATGCTCCACTGTATCTCTTCGAGTTCTTCCTTGAAGCCACCAGGTGCATCGGTAAAACTGGAGAACATGCCTGCAATGGAACCTTTGTTGTAATATACCTCGTCGGCATAATTCTCAAGGTTGGCTGAAGTCTCGTCCCAATCAGGATGAGCCTCCTTCATCTGCTCCATGGTAGGGTAGGTAGGCACAAGAAGTTTGTTGGCATCGGCGGCTATGGTAAAACGGTTGTACTCGTTGATAGGTATCATGAGCGATGCACCAAGACGCAGGTTGGTAGGCAAGAATTCAGAACGATTGCTGCCAGCAAATGTCATCTTGGAACCAACGTTGCGCAGTCCGAGGCCTAAGCCAAGTTGACACTCTCGCTGGCCGATATTGACATAATTCTGGTAGTAGCAGGCAAGGTCGGCAGCAAATGCTGTGGCTGCGGAAGACTCTTCTGTGCGTGAGTAAGAGATATCAGAGAGTAGGAAGCGTACTCCTGCAGCGAGAGAGAATTTCTCACTGAGCATAAGAGAGTAAGCCACATCGAACGACATCTCGTAAGGTTTGATGGACTGACTGAGATCTGCTTCGCCGCTCTCATCAGCGAAATATACCTCACCAAGGGAGAAGTACTGCAGTGAAGCACTGACTGCGCTGTAGTCGCCTATGCGGTAATAACCAGAGAGGTAGGCGATGTTCATGTCATTGACCAACTGGCGTAGCCATGGGGTATAGCTAAGTTGTACTCCTGCACGTGATATACAGAAGGGGTACTTAGCGGGGTTCCAGTATTGTGATGCCACGTCAGGATCTGTAGCAGCACCGACGTCTCCCATACCACCAGCACGGGCATCAGGTGCTATGTTGTTGGACACCATCGCCGTATGGATGGGGTTGAACATGCTAGTTTTGGAATCGGCAGCCATAACTCCCCTTGCAAGGACGAAAGTGATAACTAACGCCAGCATGATGGCGAGTTTTCTATATGTCGGTATTACGAAATGTCGAGTCATATACATTATATCTTTTCCTTAACTCTTAACTAACGCACAGTGTGTGTGATTATTGCGCTACAATTAGTTTTTTGGTCTTGGTGGTGTAGTTTATGCCATCGCAGCTGAGACGCACTCGGTATAGATATAGACCATTGGCGAGTGTTGAGGGGTTCCAAGTGAGTGCTGTTCTGCCCTCAGAGATGCCGAGAGCCTGGTTCCACGTGTTGGTTTGCATGAGTCTTCCGGCAGTGTCGATGATGTCGATGTTTATCTCGGCATTGCTACCTTGGAAGTCATGATAGATATAGAAAGTGCCTTGTCCCTGTATAGGGTTAGGACTTACGAGAATATCAGTTATATGTGGACTAAGTCCGGTATCGACATTGAAGTTGATAGACTTAGTTGAAAGGTTGCCGAGGATATCCCATGCTCGTATGTGCAAGGAATGGTAACCAGCAGACAATTCGGGCAATATGTAGTACGCGGTGCCGTCAGTGTAACTGCTGCCTGCAAACTCAAAATAGTCGTTGAGATTATATGTGAGGTTGACGTCTCCGTCAATGACGAGTTCTATGTTGTGCCCGATAGTATTGCCCATCACATCGAGGCCGTCCTTGTCATACAGGGTAGTATATAGATAAGGAGTCTTGCCCACAGTGCCGCCGTTTGTAAATGACGGAGAATTGAGATAGAGGTGTATCTCTGGTCCCTCACCATCGTTTTCAACCTCTTCTTCGCCGGTGAAGAGAATGCTTTGAGATTCACCGAATGCAGAGTTGACATCGTTAGTGTTCATGACGAACGCAGTGATCAATCCGTTGCCACCATTGTCGAGAATCTCACTTCCCACGCGGAATGTGAATGAGAACTCACCGTTGCTGACAACCGCTGAGCCCTTGTACATGGTGTTAAGACGGTCGTTGTAAGTCATCTGTGACTCCCCGTCGTTGTTTCGTGTTGTGATGCTCTCAAGAGCGTCTTTGACAATGATGACTGCAGAGCCATTATATGAAGTGAGTGGTGTGCCGTCAAATGTCTCGATGTGTCCCTTGACGTTTGTCACGGCATTGGCTTTAGCTACTACTGGGTTATCGTCGTCGCAGCTTTCTCCGTTGATATTGTCGATGACAACTTTATAGCGTGGTACTGCAAGACGTATGGCGGGGTCGCCGAAGATGTGATATTGATGTTTGTTGAGGGTACGGTCACGTCCACTTATCACAACCTGATTTTTTGCCAAGCGAAGAGCCTCGCCGATTGTTACAGGCACGCCGTTGTAGTCAGATGACAGCAGATAGTCCATAAAGGTCTGATCGAGAGCCTCGTTGTAGCTGGCATATACGGTTCGTAGCGTTCCTATGAAGGCTATAGCACCTCCATTGGTATTCAGCACGGCTTCAGTTCCAAGACTTTCTTTCGTCTGGTCAAAAGGCATGGTTTCACATGCTGCTGTGAATATGAGAGGATAACGTGTGCCTGAGAGTCCCTTCACGTCTGTAAGCGTGAGGATGTTTTCATGCGACAGTTGGGTAGGTGAGGCATGACCACCATAGTTTACCACTAATGCGCCGTCAGTAGAGAGGTAATTTATAAGCTCTGTTGTGACGGTGGGGTAGCGAAAACCAGTGGATGTGGCGACACGCTCATAGGCATCCAGCATTACCTTGCGTACATCAAATCCCATTTTCTTGCCGATGATGTTGTCAGCATTGCTGTTGATGGCTTTCATGTGGCTATTGCCAGTGTTATTGTCATCATCGCCCACATATACGAGAGTGGTACTCCATTTCCCAGAGGCACGGCTATTCATGTAGCGCTCAATTTTGTCAACCATCTGTGTGGCTTCGGAGAGGGAAGTGACGCAGAGGCGTCCCACACCGACATCAAAGCGAACGGCAGGAGAGGTGTTGCCAACGTGAACTGTCACGCCATCTGCAAGTATGGTAATGAAATCATCAATGCCTGTAGATGAAGTGGTCGTTTCTGAATCCTCTGTTTCATATATAAGCAACAAGTCGTCGGCAGAGTATGCGGGCAGAGTATTGAGACGGTTGTCCCATCGACAGGCACCGAAGAGCAGTACGGACTGTGGCATATTATTGCCTGAGGCTGTCGCAGAAGTGCTGTTGGCACGGTCGTAAAACATCTTCAGGTAGCGCTTGTATGCCGATACGTCGGGGGTTCCGCTTGAGAATTCATTGTATAGTTCATCAGCAGGTACTATGTTATAAGTATATGTGTTGCCAAAGGAGGCCTCTTCCTTTACATGCAGTTCGCCGAGACGTTTTGCCTGACTGTACCATTTCTGCGATGTGGGTATAATAATTATTAGATCGGCAGAGGCGTCAGCATGGTGGTTTTGGTTGGTGATGTTATGGACATACTCCGCTGCGGGATAGTTGGCAGAACTCAGTTCTGGCACCTCTGCTGTACCATCAAATGCAGCAGAGATATAGTCAATGCGCAGTGGTCCGCCAGAATTGCACGCTATGGTTATGGGGAGAATGAAATTGCCAGAAGCATCTTTTTCACATTTCTCCAGGACAGAGGTATCGAAGTCGAATATAGAACCGAAGTCGCGTACGAGCTCGTATGTCGAAGCCATTCCGTTAAAAGAGTAGGTGTAAGACTGTTCAGGGTCGATGGTGGTGACTGATGCGGAACATGCAGAACCTGCAGTGATATTTACAGCCACTTCCACATTAGTACTGTTGGCCGGTACGGGAATGTTGTATGTTCGTGATGCCCCAGATGCGATAGGCTTGGCATCGACGAGTTTTCTGCCCATTTCCGCCCATGCATAGTCATCTACCTCATAAAGATAGTGATGACAGTCGGTGCTGTTAGCAACCATGGCACGCAGAGCTTCCTCGGTTGTTTCACTGCTGGTGCCGTCACTTTCTGTTATGAAGTAGTATCCATAGTCGGAATAGGGGTTTCTCGTACGCTTTGTAGTGGTGTTAGATGTCCATGATACAGGACCATAAGCATAGAAATACTTCTCCCCGCCAGAGGTGAATGTTGGAACTTCCTGCAGGTCATCATGGGCCTTTATCCAAGCTTGCGTGAGGGTTTCTGGTACGATATTGCCTCCGTAACCATAGATGTGCACCTTGGACATGTCAGTAAAACCAGCCTTGCGTATTACGTCAGCGGTAAGTCGATATATACCAGTGGAAGAAACGCGGATTTTGCCCCACTTGCCACTGCTGAGTACGGAGTTAGTGGCATATACGTCGGGGGCAGTACTAATGTCGGCATCCTCAATGTCGATATTAAGCGAATTTTGACTTGTATTTTCATCATCGTTCTTCCAACTTACCAAAGTGGGTTTGTAAGAACTGATGTAGTAGTACCTTCCTGCCTGCTTCACTATGGGTGTGAAGTATGCATATAACTGATTTTCCGTACGTTCGCGGGTGTAGATGTATTCTATTTCTGGAGTGGCAGGAGTGTCTTTCTTAAGGTGTTTGTATAGACGTATCTCTTTACGTGTGAGTGGTATATATTCAGGGTAGAGTAGTTTTACGGTATACGAAGAGTCTCGATAGTCCTTTGGCAGAGGAAAGAAACACACCTGCTCAGGCAGGGTGCTGTCAATCTTCATTTCCTCAGCATTGAGATTAACAAATTCCTTTGATGAAGACACTACTTGCTCACTTGCTGAGGATGTGACCACCATCAGCAACATGATAATTACAATATGTATGTGTAGCCTATACACTCTACCTACAATAAAAGTCCAGCACCTTGCGCTCTTCTAAATATCCGATGATGTGATCATCAGGTTTTACAGGGCCTACGCCGACAGGAGTTCCAGTAAAGAGTATGTCGCCCGTCTTAAGGGTGAAGAAACGTGAGATGTACTCGATGAGGCTGTCAACGCAGCACAGCATGTCGCTGGTACATCCTTGTTGCTTTACCTCCCCATTCATCTCCATGCGAAAGTGCAGTGCCTGTATGCCTTCGTTGTCTCCCGTTTTGTCCGGAGAATATAGTTTTTCTTTCTCTATCCACTTGCCTATGACAGCGGCACCGTCAAAGCCTTTGGCGATTTCCCACGGCTGCCCTTCTTCACGCAGACGTTTTTGGAGATCGCGGGCAGTGAAGTCGATACCCAAAGTGATGGCATCGTAGTAGCGGTGTGCAAATTTTCTGTCGATGCTCTTTCCCAGTCGGCTGATGCGCACCACCACCTCAGTTTCGTAGTCTATGCGTCCCATGAAGTCTGGCACAAAGAACGGTTTGCCATCTTTCAGCAGCGAACTGTCAGCTTTGGTGAATATGACAGGCGCACGCCCCTTATCATCATCAGCCGAGCCCACGCCCTGTTGTAATAACGCACTTTTTATCTCTTTATTGTGCTGGGCATAGTTCATGCCCACTGCGAAAATCTTCATGTAAAGTATAAGAAAAAAGCGTCAGCGCCTTTCGTTGGCACTGACGCTTGATATAAATATTGTTTTGTTGAAAACTTAGAATTAGTCTGCCTGGAGGCTGAAGCGCTTGAATGCAACAACTGTGAGATCCTTGTCTGCCGCCTTGAGATAGTCTGCAACAGACATCTTGCTGTCCTGAATAAACTCCTGATTGAGCAGGCAAGATTCCTTATAGAACTTCTTTACACGACCGTTAACGATACCAGCGAGCATCTGCTCAGGGATGTTAACTGTTGCTGGAACTGAAGCGATGATCTCCTTAGCCTTAGCAACGTCCTCAGCAGTGATCCAACCCTTAGCCATGTTAGACTCCATGTGATCCTCAGAGTCAACGTGTGCAGGGTTGATACCTGCCTTCTTCAATGCATTGTCAATAGCCTTCTGAACCTGCTCCTGCTTTGTCTTCTCAGCAGCGACCTTCTTCTCTTCCTCGATGATCTTTGGATCAACGTCAGCCTCGCTCAAAGCTACTGGCTTCATAGCTGCTACCTGCATAGCTACTACGTGTGCCTGCTCCTCGGCCGCCTTGTTGGTCTGAACCATTGTGCAGAGAGTGTTCTTCTTCATGTGGTTGTACACAGAGACATTGTCGCCCTCAAGGTAAGAATAACCATCGAGCTCCATTTTCTCGCCTGTCACACCAGAGCGCTCTATTACAGCAGCAGCAACGGTCTGACCGTTTGCGAGGGTGAGGTTGTTGATCTCGTCGATGCTCTTAGCCTTAGCAGCAACAGCTGCGTCGAGGATTTCCTGTGTCAACTTGATATAGTCAGCTCCGTTGGCAACGAAGTCTGTCTCACACTTCAAGGCGATGATAGCAGAGAAACCGTTCTCGCTCTTTGTGAGTACGCAGCCGTTAGCTGTCTCGCGGTCAGAACGCTTAGCAGCGATAGCCTGTCCACGCTCACGGAGAATCTCCTTTGCACGGTCCATGTCGCCGTCAGCCTCTGTCAGTGCCTTCTTTACGTCAGCAAGACCTGCGCCAGTCATAGCGCGGAGGGTCTTGATGCTTTCCATTGTTATAGCCATATTTTCGTTTTATTGAAAATTAAACATTGAATATTGAAAATTACTCAGCAGCAGGTGCAGCCTCTTCTGTGGCAGCTTCCTCTGCAGGTGCAGCCTCCTCAGCCACAGGTGCCTCAGCTTCTGCTACTTTCTTGGCAGCTTTAGCCTTTGGCTTATCCTCCTGCTCAGCAGCAGCCTTGTCGTCAGCCTTCTCTACCTTGCGCTCCTGTATGCCCTCATTGATAGCATCGCAGCAAGCAGAGAGGATTACGTCAACAGAGTCCTTTGCATCATCGTTAGCTGGGATAGCGAAATCAACAGCGTTAGGATTAGCGTTGGTGTCAACGATACCGAATACGGGTATGCCGAGACGGTGAGCCTCCTTAACGGCAATGTGCTCCTTCTCGATATCTACTACGAAGATAGCAGAAGGCAGACGTGTGAGGTCAGCGATAGAACCGAGGTTCTTCTCCAACTTAGCACGCTGACGAGAAATCTGGAGCAGCTCACGCTTAGAGAGGTTGCTGTATGTGCCGTCAGAAGTAAGTTTGTCGATGTTCGCCATTTTCTTGATAGCCTTACGGATAGTCTGGAAGTTGGTGAGCATACCACCAGCCCAGCGCTCGTTGACATAAGGCATGCCTACGCTCTGTGCCTTCTCAGCAATAACGTCCTTAGCCTGTTTTTTAGTAGCGACGAACAAGATCTTCTTACCCTGCTTAGCAATATTCTTCAGTGCCTCAGCAGCCTCGTCAACCTTTACAACAGTCTTGTTGAGGTCGATGATATGAATGCCGTTGCGCTCCATGAAGATATAAGGAGCCATAGCTGGATTCCACTTACGCTTGAGGTGTCCGAAATGACAACCTGCCTGAAGCAACTGATCAAAATTTGTTCTTGACATTTTGTTTTCTTTTTTAATGAGTTTGTTTACGTTCTTTTTTATGATTTGTCAGAATCACAACCATCGGGTAGCCACGGCATCACGCCACGAGTCTCAATGGTTTAGATACTAAACAGCGTGTCTCTATATTAACGCTTAGAGAACTGGAAGCGACGACGAGCCTTTGGACGACCTGGCTTCTTACGTTCAACCTCACGTGAATCACGTGTAAGGAATCCCTGAGCCTTGAGAGCCTTTTTGTCCTCAGCGTCGATTTTGACAAGTGCGCGAGCAATGGCGAGGCGCAGAGCCTGGCTCTGGCCTGTGAAGCCACCACCGTCGAGGTTAGCCTTGATGTCATACTTTTCTGTAGCCTCAAGGAGCTCCAGTGGCTGCTTAACAACATACTGCAGGATTGCAGATGGGAAATACTTGTCGAGTTCTACCTTATTGATGGTAATCTTGCCGGTACCCTCTGAGAGATATACACGAGCTACAGCGCTCTTACGGCGACCGATTGCGTTAATTACTTCCATTGTATTTTAATGTCCACCTATTTTATTATTTATACTGATTGATATCGATAGCCTTAGGCTGCTGTGCCTGCTGCTGGTGTTCTGTACCCTCGTATATGTAGAGGTTGTTGAGAATAGAACGGCCGAGGATGCCCTTTGGCAGCATACCCTTGACAGCGTGACGAATCATTTTGTCAACACCACCCTGCTTCTTGCGGAGCTCTGCTGGAGTGTTGAAACGCTGACCGCCTGGATAACCAGTGTAGCGGGTATATACCTTATCAGTTTCCTTCTTGCCAGTGAAGACAGCCTTCTTGGCATTGATGATGATTACATTGTCACCACAATCTACATGAGGTGTGAAGTTTGGCTTATACTTACCACGAAGTATCTTAGCCACTTTAGAAGCGAGACGGCCGACTACCTGATCTGTAGCATCTACTACAACCCACTCCTTCTTTGCAGTCTCCTTGTTAGCGGAGATTGTCTTGTAACTTAAAGTGTTCATTCTTTACTTTAAAAGATAATTTGTTACTACTAAAAAACATGTTTCGACTTAGGGCGCAGTCTAATTCACCCACCAGCCTCTCTGGGTGCGGATTCACTAACCATCGGCGCGGCCAAACGCACGACTATTAACACACATCACCCATGGGGAACCTAAGTAATTCCCCTGCGATAATCGGAAATCGGAGTGCAAAGTTACACATATTTATTAACATAGAGGGTATGCTTCCGCCTTGCAATGGTTACTTTTATGTTTTTTTAACACCCGCTTGGTAGTCTTATTGCTATTATTTGTGAGTTTCAAGAAAAAACGCTATCTTTGCACATCATTTATTTAGAGCATTCGGTGATGCTTGTATTGATTATTACCATAGTGATAGCCCTGTCCTTTCTGTGCATAGAGAGGAAACAGTATGTGTGGACAAAACACGAGAAGAGGTTGCTGGCTCTTACGACGTTCTGGGCTGTTGGTCTCATCGGAGCCGAGTTTGCCGGCTATATGTCAGTATGGAATAGTTACTACAACCCCTGCAACAACTGGTGGACGGCATTCTTCCTGTTGCTTTTCGTTGGTCAGGTGATAAGGGTGACACGCTGGCGCTATCTGCCTTATCGTCTGCGTATGATAGCCAGTTTCCTCCTACTTTTCGGTTTTGTTCTCAATAAGATAGACATCCTGGGTGACGTGGTGGGCAACATAATTCACTGGGTTGCAATAGTTGCATGGATGAAAATGTGCATTGATATTCTCAACAAGGAGTTCTTGTACAGGGTGAATGGTGAGATAGTTCAGCCAAGCGAGTTTGATCTCGAGTTGAAGAAGTATCTTGACAGTTTTAATTATCACTTGATGTATTCCCTGTGGTATGTAGTATCCTGCATACCATTCTTCGTGCTCTACTTCCTTTCTGATATTGCATCGGCATTCCTCTTTTATGTGGTGAGGTACCGTCGTAAAGTGGTACACAAAAATCTTGTAGAGTCGTTTCCCGAAAAGTCTGCCAGGGAGATATTCAGAATAGAGAGGAAATACTATCAGCACTTCTGTGACTTGCTTATTGAGAGTTTAAAGTACTTCTCTATATCTGAGAGGTCGCTTCGCAAGCGTTTGGTATATAAGAATCTTGAACAGGCGCGCCGGTCGCTCCAGAATGGTAAGACCATAGGCTTGTATATGGGGCATTATGGAAACTGGGAGTGGGTAAGTAGTTTGCCGTTGGCAGTTGGTGACGTGAGTCAATGTTGCCAATTATACCACCCATTGGAAAATAAAGTGATGGATCGCCTTGTGGCGTACACTCGTGAGCGATGGGGTGGGGTAAACATACCTGCTGCAGAGAGTATTCGTCATATCATAAAACTAAAGCAACAGGGTAAGCCTCTGGTTATAGGTTTTATAGCCGACCAAGTGCCCTTGTGGCATAATATACACTATTGGACTCGCTTCCTCAATCACGAATATACTCCAGTATTTACTGGCGCTGAGCGTTTGATGAAGAAACTCGACATGGACGTCTATTATCTCGATGTGCGTCAAGTGAAGCGTGGTTACTATGAGGCGGAGTTTAAACTTATCAGTGACAATGCGAGTGAATGTGAGGAGTTCTACCTCACGGAGCAATATACTCGTATGCTTGAACAAACCATCAATGAGGCACCTCCATACTGGTTGTGGAGTCATAAGCGTTGGAAGAGAACGATAGAGGAATATCGTCGTCTCTTTGGTGATGCTCAGAAGTAACATCCCTATTTATCCAAGAAACAAAACATGAAGACATCCTTCATTCAGAAGATAAAAGATTTCTTTGCACTGCCCCTGTGGCGAGACTATCGTGTCACTTTTGTGGTGTGGCTGTTGATGGGTTTGATTACGGGTCTCGTCAAAGCGCACCGCGGAGCAAACAATTTTCTGATCTATAAGTATGTGTTCTGGCATACCATAGAACAGAAAGACCTCTACCTGCATTATCCTGAGGAGTTTGGCGATTTAAACCATTATGGCCCTTTTTTCTCTGTCTTTATAGCACCCTTTGCTGTTTTACCCGAGGGACTGGGCATAGTATCATGGCATGTTTTCCTCGCTATGTTGCTTTATGTGGCTATCCGCACGTCACGTTTCTCCAAGTACGAAATTCTGTTCATGCTATGGTATGCTGCTCAGGATTTAGTCACCTGTCTTATGATGTCGCAGTTCAATATAGCTGTAGCTGCGCTGATACTGCTTTCCTTCACTATGGTGGAGCAGGAGAAAGACCATTGGGCAACTTTTTTTATCGCTGTGGGAACCTTCGTGAAACTTCTCGGCGTGGTGGGGTTGTCCTTTTTCTTCTTCTCTAAACGCAAGAAGTTGTTTGTCGCTTCCTTGATAGGGTGGAGTATTGTGATGTTTGTAATCCCCATGCTCATCAGCTCACCAGAGTACATCGTGAGCCAATACGACTCATGGTATCATGCGTTAGCAAGTAAGAATATGACCAATACGGCAGATCTCCTGACGATGAATAACGTATCTCTGCTCGGACTCATCCGCCGTCCGCTGATAGATTACGATTATTCGGATCTGTGGGTTATCGTGCCTTATCTTACTGTTGTCGCTCTTGCCTATTTCCGCATTGACCAATGGAAGCATGTCGCCTTCCGCAAGATGGTACTGGTGCAGATGCTCCTTATGGTGATACTCATCAGTACTGGCACAGAGAATAGCTCCTACGTTATAGCCTACATAGGTATTCCCCTGTGGTATGTCTCTGTCCCTTGGAAGCGAAACAATTTGGACCTACTCCTTATTATATTCGCCTTCGTCTTTGGCAGCCTGTCGCCTACCGACCTCTACCCGCGGGCTCTTAAGGCCGAGATAATACGTCCCTATGCCCTCAGAGCACTCCCCGTGGTGCTGATATGGATAAAGCTGACATGGGAAATGCTATGTCGAGATTATAACTTTAATGGGGTTCGGAGAGATGAGCAGTATGCGAATAACCTTAACCCCTTAAACCTTTAAATTTTAATCTCCAAATGGTACTATCAATAGTAAGTCCCTGCTATGGGGCACCGACACTTTTAGAAGAACTCGTAAGGCAGTGTACTGATGCAGCATGTGAGATAACTGCTGACTACGAAATCATACTTGTAGAAGATGGCTCGCCTGACAACTCGCGTGAGATAATACGCGGTATATGTGAGAAGGACAAACATGTGAAGGCTGTCTTCCTCAGCCGTAACTTCGGACAGCAGCCTGCCATCAATGCTGGACTTGATGCCTCAACGGGAGAATGGGTTGTGATACTCGACTGCGACCTGCAGAATCCACCGTCCCACATACGTTCGTTATATGACAAGGCACAGGAAGGCTATGACATTGTCTTTGCGAGCAGACAGGATCGTCCAGACTCTTTCTTCATGACTGAGGGCTCCAAGATGTTCAATAAACTCATCGGTTACCTTACCAATACGAAGCAGGACGAGTCGGTGGCGGAGTTTGCCATATACAATCGTAAAGTAGTCAATGCCATGAAGCAGATGGGCGACTACGTGCGCTACTATCCACTGATGGACAAGTGGGTGGGTTTCAATATAGCAAAGGTAGCAGTGCCACATGACGAGAGGACCGACGGTAAGGAGTCATCCTACTCCATGCTGAAGCGCATAGACCTTGCCGTTACCACCACCATAGCCTTCTCCACCAAGGTATTGCGACTGATTGTCTATGCAGGCACAATAGTTACCTTGCTCGCTATATGCTTTGCACTCTACCTTGCCATAGACTTTATGATAACAGGCATCAACGTCAGCGGCTGGCTTACCCTCTTTGTCAGTATGTGGTTCATTGCTGGCATCATTATCACCGTACTTGGCATCATGGCGACATACATAGGTTATATCTTTGATGAGGTAAAGAGAAGACCCACGTACATCATAGGAGACAAAATAAATTTCTAACCACTATCACACGAGATGGCTACGACAACATCATCATATAAAGAAAGAATACTGCATTTTCTCAGCAAACCCCAAACGGTGTTCTGGTTTGGTATGCTCATCACACTCATAGCTACCTCACTCGAGGTGTTCCGCGGTAGATGCACCAATTACTATGACTATCAGGACTCTACGCGCATGTTCCTTGAGGGTATCTCGGAATATACTTTAGAGTATGCCTATGCCCACGAGATATACTTCCTATATACCCCAGTGTTCAGCATGCTGTTTGCCCCTATTTTCGTATTGCCATGGTGGTTAGGCCCCTACGTATGGAATGTGGCAAACTATAGTCTGTTTTTTCTCTCCATATGGACGTTGCCTCAGAAGTTTTGGAAGTATCGTGTCAGGATGATATGGTTTCTCCTGCCAGTATTGTTGCAGGCTATCTTCTGTTATCAGTACAACACGGTAGTGGCTTACATCTTTGTCTTCGCCTTCTCCCTTCTGGAGCGTGGCAAGGGCTTTTGGGCAGTGCTGCTCATTATGATTTCTGCCTGCACCAAGGTGTATGGCGGCGCCGAACTGGCACTTCTCTTCTGCTATCCCAAGACGTGGCGCAACTTCGGCTATGCCATAGTCATAGGCATCGTGTTGCTTGCCCTGCCTCTGCTCAATTTTAACTTCGACAATCCCCTGTCCCTCTATAGTGATATGCTCAATATGATAAGCAGCCACCACAGTGACAGCGACTTCGTGGGCATCCTCTTTGCCCGTGGGCTGAAGCCCTTCCTGTTGCCCAACTACCGTCTTGTTCAAGGAGGCCTCCTGTTGTTGCTTGCCATAGGTTTCTTCGCTAATTACAAGCGATGGACTAACCTCTATTTCCGTGCCTGCTCTATGGCGGTGCTGTCAGGATTTATCATACTCTTCAGCGACTGCCCTGAGACGCATACTTATATCATATCCTTCCCAGGCTACGTTATGGCATTTTGGCTACAGCCCCGCCGTAAGTGGTATGACTGGGTGCTCTTCTGGTCGCTGGTGGTCAACTTCGGCATCCTGCCTACAGATGTTCTGTGTCCTCGTTGGTTGCACGAATACATTCACGAAACCTATTGGCTCGACGTTTATACCTATGCCCTCTGTTGGGTGAGGGTACTGTGGTGGGCTATCGAACCCCATGCTGCATACCTCAAGGAGTATGGCAAGACAGTCGCTACATCCCTGTTGCTGTTCCTCGTGCCCCTGACTATATCTGCTCAGAGTGGTCAGGCACGCCCTGTACAGCGTGTGATAAAGGTTGGTGACAGTCATTTCATTATGAAGTATGTGCAGGGAGGTAGTTACATGATGGGAACACAGCCAGGCGACACCCTCGCCGATGCTGACGAGATGCCTCGTCATCGTGTAGTGGTAAACAGTTTCTACATCGGTGAAACGGAAATGACGCAGGATGTTTGGGAAGCCGTCATGGGCAAGAATAAGTGTAAGATAAAGGGTGCCAAGCAGCCAGTTGACTATGTCACCTACGAAGATTGCCAAGAGTTTATCAAGAAGCTCAATGCCATTACCCACCTGAACTTTCGCTTGCCCACAGAGGCAGAGTGGGAATATGCCGCACGCGGAGGACGTAAGTCCAGAGGCTACCTCTACGCTGGCAGCAATGATATTTTTGAGTGCGGATGGATAGGCGATGAGTGTGTGCAGTGGGATGGTCATGTGGAGGTAAAGAAGAAACGCCCAAATGAACTCGGGCTCTACGATATGTCGGGCAACGTATGGGAGTGGTGTGAGGACTACTACGGTAGGTATTCCGCTGATACCCAGATAAACCCATGCAACAAAAAACATAGTTGGTTCCACGTTATTCGTGGTGGCGGCTACAACAACTCTCCACGCTATTCTCGCATCACCAACCGCTATATGTTCGATACTCGCCGCCGTTGGGTTAATACGGGTTTCCGACTCGTGCTTGTCCCCTAACTCCATTAATTTCACAAAGAAAATGCTTTTCGCTCGCGATAAAAGTCAGATGTGCAACAATCTGTTGCAGTTTGCTCATGTATATGCATGGGGTAGGGAACACAGCAGGAAAGTGGTCTCCATGCGCTTCAGTTACAAATACAAGGATTACTTCAAGATACACAACACTGACCTTGTGAGTTTTCCGTTGTATCTCTTTGCCAAGTATGCGGCAGCACTTCGCCTCCTACCTACTGCGAGTTTCAAGCGCAGGGACTGTGACCATAAGGCTCTTGAGCAGATGATGCTTCGTCACAGGCACATCGTGGTCAGCGGATGGTTCGTGAGGTTCTATGACCTCTTTGAGAAGTATAAGTCGGAGATATGTGACCTGTTCACGGTCAACGAGAAGTATGCGGCCCCCGTGCGTCAGAGAATGGCAGAGTGCGAAAGTGCGGCACAGAATAAGGACAGCATCCTGCGCCTCGGCGTCCACATACGCAGGGGTGACTACAAGGACTGGGCAGGCGGAGTGTACTATTATGACGATGAGGTTTACGCAGAGCATATAGCGAAGTTCGCGTCCATGTTTCCCGACAGAGAGTGCCACGTCTATCTCTCGTCCAACGATCCTGCCATCCGTGCCGAGAGTTTCATCACCTCCGCATGTACCAATGTAAGCATCCACCTGCTACGCGGTAATGCCATTGAAGACCTATACATGCTCTCACAGTGCGACTATATCATCGGTCCACCAAGTACTTATTCTCTTGTGGCTTCGATGTACAGGGACGTGCCGTTCTATCGTATGGATAAAAAAGATGTTGAACAATTCCATTTGGAATCATTCAACACCTTCAATTACTGGTTTCGTCGTATCAACGACCTATAACCATCTGCACATACATGTATTTGGTACCGAATATGGTGCTAATTTTTATATGTTAGTATAAGATTTGTAATCTTGTCTATATCATTGTCGGTCATTTCTTGATACAAAGGCAGACGCACGAGGGTGTCGCTATAGCGGTCGCACTCAGGGAGTTCTCTGCCGTCATGTTTGTCTTTATAGTAAGTACTGGAGTGAAGTGGCAGATAGTGGAAAGTGGTCTGCACACCATTGTTGTATAGGTACTTCATGAACTGAGTTCTGACCTCGAGGGTAGGGCAGAGGAGATAGTACATGTGGGCATTGTTGGTGGCGTAATCGGGTAGAGCGGGCATCACCTTGATGCCATGAGTCAGTTCTTTGCCTCGCAGGGCCTCGTCATAGCGTTCCCATATGTGCTTGCGCCATCCCTGTATGTCATCCATCTGCTCAAGTTGTGCCCAAAGGAAGGCGGCATTAAATTCGGAAGGCAAGAAGGATGAACCCATGTCGCACCATCCGTATTTGTTGACCATACCACGATAGAATTCGGCACGGTTGGTGCCCTTCTCCCACAGTATCTCGGAGCGGCGCACGAAGCGCTCATCGTTGACTACAAGCATGCCCCCCTCGCCACAACTGATGTTTTTTGTCTCGTGGAAGGAGAATGCTGCCAAATGTCCTATGCCGCCGAGTGGACGTCCCTTATAGTATGAGTCAACAGCCTGTGCTGCATCTTCCACAACGATGAGCTTGTGTTCCTCTGCAAGACTCATAATGGAATCCATGTCGCATGCTACGCCGGCATAGTGGACTACGCAGATGACCTTGGTCTTCTCGTTGATGAGCGGACGTATGGTGTCGGCTGTGATATTGGGGTTCTCCTTGCCACTATCGGCAAATCTTACATATGCTCCCTCACGGAGAAAAGCCAAAGCTGTAGAAACAAAGGTATATGACGGTACGATGACTTCATCGCCAGGGCCGACCTCGCATAGCATGGCGCACATCTCAAGGGCATCGGTACCCGATGTGCATAGCAGACATTTGCGGAAGCCGTAGCGCTCTTCGAAGAATTTGTGGCAGAGTTTGGTATAGGTGCCGTTGCCTGACATTGTCGTTGATTTGCACACCTCTGCCATATATTTCAATTCGTGTCCCGAACAATATGGCTTGTTAAATAGTATCATTGATTCTGTCCTGTTGATTTTTTTAATAAAATGTTCATTTTTTTCTTGTCAACCCAACAATTGGTTTCTTTCTTTTTTTCTGCGTGTATTCAAATACTGATAGTAAAGCAGTTTTAGTAAAATCTTAGTTTTGCTGTGCTTTCCAAACATCGGCAGATTGGGGAATACACTAAATGCCTTGCTTGCCTCTGCAAAATTAGGTGCATATTTTACAGCAATTTTCGCATATCTGAACTCCAGCATCTGCAATGCTTTTCTGCCCTCTTCTGTCAGAGGGACAACGTTCTCTCCTGCTCTCTTTGCTGCATAATAGCTTCTAAGTTTTGCAATTTTACTGTCTCGCACCAAGATTTTTTCATAATAAGCCTTTCCCTTATTCAAACGCTCTTGACAGTCCTCCATTTTCATGCCATCTATGCAGTATGGGAGATTGCTTTTCCATTTGTCGAGGAATTTTATTATTCCGTCGGGGTATCCATTAGCAAAGATTCCCTCGGAGAAATGCTCCAATACAATATCTGAAACGATATATATGCCACCTCCTTTTTTGTTTACCTGCATACATATGTCACAGTCATAGAGGTGAAAAGAGTCAAATGTCTTCTCGTCAAACTTTATTGCGTCCTCTCCCTTGAAGAGTGATGCTTTGATGCAGAACCAGCAACCATCTACCATCGCAACTTCTTCCAAAGGACCGTTGACATCCCAATGCACTCCATCTAATACATACTCTTGAGGGTCTGTCACTCGTACAAAACGTTGTACAAGATGCCCCGTCGTAAATCCAGAGAAGCGAAAATCATAGTCACAGGGAACAACCTTAGAGCCAAAGACACCAAGCATGGATACATGGGAATTTGTGAGCATGTGTTTCTCAACGTTCTTGCCCCAGTCACGAGAGTAATATCTTATGTCTTCATGCATAAAACAGAGTATGTCACCCTTGGCTCTCTTGACACCTTCGTTGTATGCTGAGCACATACAATACTTGTTTTCCGAATTGTCAATATGTATGATTTCATATTCTGTGCCGACAGTATCCTTGATATTGTCTGTCAGCCATTGCGGCGTTATCTTGTTGACGGAACAAATAATGAGTGATAACATCTAATGAGTTCTTTTTATGAAAATCTATTGTCTGCAAAGTTAATAAAAATAGTCGAACTGACAAAAATATTTGCCCAATATAATTAAAATCAGTATCTTTGCACTGAAATGATGAATATCGAAACTTCGACATTGGTTATAGGCGTTCTCGCAAGGAATTGTATAGATGGACTCCGAAACAACATATCTCGCATAGAAGAATTGGGGGGTATGTTCAAAGAGTATCATGTCATAGTATATGAAAATGACAGTACTGACGGTACGAAAGAGTGCATTATGCAGTGGGCGGAGAACAATGGTAATGTAGTTGCCATATGTGAAGATTTGAAACAAGTTACTATACCAAAGAAAAGCAAATACATACTGAAACCATCGAAAAGTGAATGGCGCATACAGAAAATGGCGGGTTTCAGAAATAGAGTGTTGGAAGAGGTCAACAAAAGGTTTTTGCCAGATTATTTTTGTTTCCTGGACGTAGATATAGAGTCTTTTTCCCCAAAATCTGTCGTAGAGGCGATGAAAAAGGCTCCTGATGACTGGGGAGCATTATGTGCGAGTGGCCACCTCTATTATTCTAATCCTGACGGAACAGACTATCCTGCTAATTTCCAATATGATGCCTATGCCTTTTTCCCAGAAGGAAGTAAACCCGAAGAGATGGGTAGATGGGTTATCTCTCATCAGTGTCATCTGGTTTCAGCATGGACAGCAGAGGAGTTGGTGCGTAAGCAGAAGTTTGCTTCTTGTCGCTCGGCCTTCAATGGTCTCGCCGTGTATAAGTGGAACGTTATAAAAGACCTACACTACAAGGTGATGCAAAATAAGGAGCTAAAGGAATGCGGAGCTGCCATGTGTGAACATCTGCCTTTCCATAGCGACATTATATTACGTGGAAAGAAGTGTTATATCACAGGAATAATGGAGGTGGTCTATATGCACAAGAAAAACACTTTCCTGCGTTGTTTTAATAATTGGCTTGATGTCTATATAGCGCGTATCTACAGAGGATTATTGAAATATAATTATCAGCAATAGTTTTCGCAATGTCAGACAGAATAAGAATATCCATTGTAATACCCTGCTTCAATGGCGCAAAATGGTTGTCAGAGACAGTACAGTCCATTTTTTCTCAAACTTTCAAACAATGGGAGTGCATAATAGTAAATGACGGCTCTATCGACAATAGTTTCAGTCTAATTAAGAAATACTCAGAAGCAGACAATCGAATAAAGTATATTGACAAGAAAAATGAGGGGATTGCTATAGCTCGTAATGAGGCTATCTCAATGAGTCAAGGAGAGTATATCCTTGCGCTCGATGCTGACGATATAATAGCTCCGACATACATAGAAAAGGCAATAGAACATTTTGATAAACATCCTAATACAAAAATTGTCTATTGTCAGGCTGATTTCTTTGGCTCGGTGAATAAACACTGGGAACTTCCAGCATATAAATATTGCGAGTTCATATATAATAACTGCATATTTTGTTCAGCAATATATCGTCGTGAAGACTATAATAGGACTCGGGGATACAATTCTAACATGAAGGCTATTTTTGAGGATTGGGACTTTTTTCTTTCCATGTTAAATGAAAACGACGAAGTGTATTGTATTCCAGAAACATTGTTTTTCTATCGTCAACATGAAAATAGCAGAACCGATATGTCTCCTGAGACTGTAGCAGAAGCAAGGCTACAGATAATATTGAATCATCCGGAGATATATAGCAAAGACATAAAAAAAACAGCTCAATGGATAGGCAACACAGAGCAGGTGGTACGTTTGTCACGAAAGAAAGAAAAATACCATAACTTATTCGTCATTTTTCTTGTATTGGGTATATTGCTGACATGTATTGTTTTCGTTGTATGTGTTTTTTTTATAGACAAACACCAACTACATCTGGCCACTCATACGGAAATACTTCTCCAAAACCATTAAGGAGATTAAATCTTCCCGTCTCTCGTTTCTGAATTGCTTCACCCACTCGTGAGCATGCTTGACTATAGCCTTCGCATCGTCGGGATGGTTCTCATAATATGATATTTTCTCTATTAGGTCGCTATAGTCATTCTTTATCAGTATGTAGTGATAATCAGGTATAAGCTTACCCTCCATAAACCATGTCTCACATGTGGGCTGAGGCATAACGGCGACTGAATTGGATGACATAACCCATTTAAGGTTTGTTGCCACGTCATTTCCTTCTAATGCCATAATGTACCTTGATGTGAGGTGTTCCTTCAGCGTCAGGGGGCTGCCCGTTAGGTCTGTCCATTCGTGGTCTTTCCATATGTCAATAAAAGCCTGTCTTCTAGGCTTATTGTCTGTCACTCCCCTAAACAATATCCTACACTTTTTTTCTTCCCAAGAGTACGGGTCGTTAACCCACTTGAAGTGCCTAAGTTTGTTAAGTTTTAGTAAAACATTATTCTCGTTACCATCCTTCAGTGGGCGACTCTTGCATATGCCAGGCTCTTGGAGATTGTACCACACATCGCCCGATGTGTATGAGAAGCGCATGTCATCAGGAAAGTAGCGACTGTACTCGTAGATGTCATAGAAGTGGGTGCTGTGTATATAGCCGCAAGGCTCATCTGCCTTGAGTTCCTTCAACTTGCATTTTTTTAGAGTGAAATCTCTCAGTGCCACATTGATTTGTGGGACGGAGAACGGAGTGTTAATCTTCATGTAATAATCAACCCTTTCCCCTACCTGTTGTTTTTCTGCATCAGACAAGCGCTCATACTCCTTCAGCCTAAAGCCAAGCATATGCTGGGTTATAGTTCGCGGGAGTAGTCCACGCAGATAATTAAGTATATAGTAATTATATTTCCTCATTGAGTACATCTATTTTATTATAGATATTAGTTCTTGACTTCTTTTCCCTACCTGCAATTTGTAAGTAGTTGGATTGTGTCTTATGTTATTTCCTGTAGGCAGGGAATGTGAGTGACATACGTGAACCAGACCAACGACGTTGCAGGGTGTCATAATCTGCCAGTTTGTTGTATCTTAGCAGTTTCTGGCACCATGGACGCAGGATTTTCTTGTCTTTTGGCATATAATTGCCATATAGTTCAAACTCAGAGAAATCGGCAAAGCTGTTGCGGTCGTAATTATTCAGGATGCTTTTAATCCATGTGTTGCCCATGCGTTGTTCTATGTCATGATGGAGAAGCTCAAGTATCTCCTTATCAAACAGCATTTTGTGAGCGACATACGATAGATTGGCAAATGTCATGTCAGGAAACATCCGTCGGATGTTTTTATAATACGGATTATGTTTCTCGTAACTCATGTAGAATACGGTCTTGCCTGTATCGGTAAGAAAGACGTGAGGACTCACCAGGATATGGTCTGAATCAATGCAAAGGTAGCGTCTGCATGTGCCGACTTTTCCTGACAGTTTGATGAGCTGCTGAAATAACCAACCGCTTCTGTCCAATGCCTTGTCCGGTCCAATCTTGAGGTCGAGATCTTTTGGTGAAAACCCCAATACTGTCAATTCATCTACAAACCTTGTGTTGTACTCGCTGCAAAACTTAAGGATGGCATCATCATGGGGGGCAACTAAGTAAATGTCTTTTATCGGATGTGCGACGCATCTCCTAACCCCCTCTATGCAAAGCGGCAATATATCCAAGTCTTTCGGTATGACAGGAATAACTACATCGATTTCTTCTTTCGAAGGGTAAAGTGTTGGTTTGAAAGGATTCCAGACGTGTAGGCGGTAATATATTTTACGTAGTTGTGACATGATGCTGTTTATTTGTTGAATACGAGTGTGTTAGAGGTCATACGTTGCATGTAATCATATATGATTGCCTTCAGATATATTAGGTCGGAATGGTTTGAGGTAACGGTATTTGATAAGTTATGCTTTAGGAGGGGATCGTGTATGATATCATAATAGCCCACTACTTTTTCTCCGTCATATTGCAGTAGCGTATTGCCGTGGAAGAATTGGTATGTGCCGTTATTGTAATTCACAGCCCAAGTGTTCTCATCTGTTGTGCTTAGCAGATCTTGCCCAAAGGCTATGTATGGTTTGTCGTAGCCTATGGCACTCAGCACAGTTGGCATTATATCAATCTGTTGCGCTATGGCATTGCGCCTTTGTGGCTTTATGGTAGTTGCTGAAGGGTCATATATTATAATAGGTGCAGAATAAATACCCCAGTCGGTTGCGTATTCAGGACTGTCAGAACCATTTGTATGGTCGCATGTTATTACAAATATAGTGTTGTTATACCAACTTTGTTTGCGGGCAGTCTCAAAGAATTTCCTTATCGACATGTCGGTATATCGGATGCATTTGTGTATGGGATTATTACCTTCCTCTTTATATTGCTCTTTGTAAACGTCAGGGATATTGAACGGATGGTGACTTGATGCAGTAAATACGGCAGTCATGAAAGGCTGTTTCATTTCGTTCATCTTGAGAGCATAGAATTGCAGAAATTGTTCATCCCATATTGCCCATGTACCATCAAAATCATCGTTGCCGTTGAATCTGCTGTCTTCGCAATATTCAGTCTTTCCGTAATAATTGTCGAAACCTGTTGTATGTGCAAAAGCCATGAAGCCCATGCTTCCATTCTCTGCACCATGAAAGAAAGCTGTCTGATATCCAATCTTCTTTACTTCTCCTGCAATACCGCTAAGGTCGTTAAGCGATGCTGGGGTGAGGAAGAAGGGTTCCACAAACATCGGTATGGAGGAGAGGATGGACGGCATGCCGTCAATCGACTTCCTGCCATTGGCATAGCTATGTTGAAATGTGAGAGATCTTTCTTCTAATCTATGAACGAATGGCGCATAGCCTTTTTCCACATATTCTTTACCTAAGCTCTCAACAATGAGTATAACGATGTTCTTTTTGTTTGGTGTTGCGTTGGTTGAAGGTATATGTACAGCACTGTATCCGTTATCTATCTCACATATTTCGTATTCAGGAACTTTAAAAGTTTGCTTTCCAAGTGTCCGTATAAGTGAAAAAGGCGTGTTGAGTATGGCTGCGGCTTCTGTTGGATGGTTGACATATTGGTTTGCATTACTTATGGTAATAGGACGCACGGCATGGGTAAAGCCACCTCGCATACCAGCTATTGTAAGGGGAATATAGAGAGCAAAGATAAGTATGTTTGCTGCGTAGTATAAAATGTAATTATGTTTTTTTCTGCCACGTGATGACGGTGTGACATACAGTCGCCACAAAAGGCATATCATTACTATACCCAGCAGAAACAGATACCAATGGTTTATCACCTCTGTGCCAAGTATGCTGCCCATGTTTCCCTCATTCTCAAACTCCTGTAAAACACCCATGGTGGTACGCTTGCCCGTATAGCGGAAATAAACTGAGTCTGCAAGGTTGACCACTATAGCAATGCTGTTAATCACAACGAACACCCATTTCGCTATTTTCTGCCAGATTCTTGATTCCTTATAATGCAGAGGTATGAGCATCATAAGGGCATATAGCATATTGGTATATAGTATGGCTGAGGTGTCAAACTTCAGAGAACCCGATAGCAAATCTTGCAAAGGATTAGAAAAAAGCGATGTGCCGATGGCACTCCAGTTTTCTGCCACGTACTCTATCCGGCACAGCATGTATGCCACATATGCCATTATCATGTTAATGACAAAGGCGACGGGGGTTGATATATTATGCTTCTTGAACACGGTTACCGCTTTGTTTCTTTATTTTATTTATCGTTGAAGGGTGATGCATGCCGATGATATGGCGAATGACAGAATGGTGAGCACCGTGATGACTGCGGGCAGCCATGCATGGCGGATGGGGTGGGGAGGTTCTACGTGCCATAGTGATTTGGGGCGGATGAATGATAGTCCGTATGTCACGATGCAGGCAAGGACGAAACCTCCGAGTATGTCACCAGGATAATGGAAACCGAGATATACTCGCGAATAACAGATAAGCAACGTAAGGAGAGCCATTGTGATGCTGACCCATCGCGAACGAAGCCAGTGGTATATGACAAAAGTAAGTAGCCACATGTTGGCACTGTGTGCCGACGGCATGCCACATCCGCTGCCATGCCTGCCATATACGATATGCACCATGGGCGCAATGGGATTGTCTGGGTTGCTGGGACGCAGCCTGCCTATCCATGGGCGTATGATATGGGCATTGCCCCAATCAGTGAAGAGCATGCCTATGCCAAAGACGAGGAGCACCGTGAGTGCTCCTCGCCATGAGTAGTTACGCCACACCACATAGAGCAGACTTGCGTAGAGCGGAATCCAGACAGTCTTCTGGCTCATCATCCACATGAAGGCATCGAGATACTCCGTGTGGTGGGCGTTTATTATAAAAAACAGTTGTTCGTCCATTTAGAAGAGATATGTCTTCTCAAGCCAGTAGCACAGTATGCCTGCTACGTAACCTACGAAGGCAATCCATGTGACATTTTTCATATACCAACCGAAGCTGATGTGCTCAAGGCCCATTACGACAACACCTGCAGCAGAACCGATGATGAGCATAGAACCACCAACACCGGCACAGTATGCCAGCAACTGCCAGAATACGCCGTCAACAACGAGGTTTGGTGCTGAGTCGATGACATACATCTTCATTGATGCTGCTACGAGAGGCACGTTGTCAACGATTGATGATAGGATACCGATGGCACCAGTAATGAGGTAGTCGTTGCCGATAGACTTGTCAAGCCACTTACCCATTTCTGCCAATACACCAATCTCCGAAAGTGTTGCCACTGCCATGAGGATGCCAAGGAAGAACATGATGGTAGCGAGGTCTATGCGTGAGAGCAACTTTGTGACGCGCTTTGCCATTGGGTCGTTTTCCTTCTTACGACGGTAGATGAGTTCGGTGACGGTCCACAGTACGCCGAGCACTGCGAGGATACCCATAAATGCAGGGAGCTCGGTGATGGTATGGAATACTGGTACGCAGCAGAGACCGCCTACGCCGATAGCGAAGATGAGCTTCTTCTGGAATGCTGATACTACATCTTCTTCTGCAGAACTCTTGTCAACAACGGCTGGCAAAGCTCCTTTCAGGTGCATCTGCATTACGAAGGTAGGTACGATAAATGCTATGAAAGATGGAACAATAATCTCTGAGATTACGCCGAGAGCAGTAATCATCTTGCCGTTCCACAGCATGATGGTGGTTACGTCGCCAATAGGTGAGAAGGCACCGCCAGCGTTAGCAGCGATGATAACACAGACTGCATACCAGATGCGGTCATTCTTGTCTTGCACAAGCTTGCGCAGAATCATAATCATCACGATAGAGGTGGTGAGGTTGTCGAGTACTGCAGATAGGATGGCAGTCATAAATGCAATCTTCCACAGCAATGAACGCTTTGACTTAGAAGCCAGTGCACCGCGTACCCAGTTGAAACCTCCGTGCTGATCGACTATCTCCACGATTGTCATGGCACCCATGAGGAAGAACAGTGTGGTGCCAGCTTCACCGAGATTTTTCTCGATTGACTCCCCAAGTTCCCATCCTGCGGGGAGGAAGTTACCGAGTAGTTCGGTATGACCAAGGGCGAGAAGCGTCCAGCATACAACACACATAAGGACTGCGATGGCAGCCTTGTTGATTTTTGTCACGCTCTCAACGGCTATGAAGAAATAGCCAATGACGAAAGCCGCAACGATAATAGTAACTGTTGACATTTTTTGTATTGATATTTAAGAATTATAATGGTGTTTCAATCTTGCAAAGTTAGCATGTTTTTCTGAAACCACAAAACTTTTTGCTCATTTCGTTGAAATTGTGCGTCAAATAGTTTGTCGGAACATTGCCTATTCGTCATCGTCAAACATTTCATCGTCATCATCCCAACCAAACATTGCTGGTTCCACAAAGGCATCCATGGCACGGCGGTCTTTTTTTGTGGGACGTCCGGTACCCTTCTGGCGGTCTATGAAACCCGAGATGCGTGACATCTCAAGGAGTTCGTATTGCTTGGGGTCGGTGACATTTTCATATACCTCGCCTATCAGTTTCGCTCCTACGCGATTCTCTATTGCATTGAGTATCTTGAAAGAGTAGGTGATAGGTGGTTTCTTTACGCTGATTATTTCGCCGACTTTTACCGTGCGTGACGGTTTTATAGTGATGCCGTCCTTGGTGACGCGCCCGTTCTTGCATGCATCGGCAGCTATGGAGCGCGTCTTGAAGATACGGCTTGCCCAAAGCCATTTGTCGAGCCTTGCAGTCTCTTGGTATTTCAGTTTACTTTCCATTGTAGGCATTCATGGTGCGGTCTATGCCGGCAAGTACGAAACTTTTGATGATCTCGCACGATGTTGCAATGAGTGGTGCGAGAGCCTGTTTGTCTTCGTCGCTGAACTTCGTCAGCACATAGTCAATCTGTCTGCCACGCTGAAACTCATTGCCTATGCCTATGCGCAGACGGGCATATTTCTGCCCTATCAGCTGTTGGATGTGTCCCAGCCCGTTGTGCCCGCCATTGGAGCCATTACCTTTCAGTCGCATTTTGCCTAAGGGTAGTGCGAGGTCATCGACGATGATGAGCAGGTGCTCCGTGGGTATGTTTTCTTTCTCTAACCAATAGCGTACGGCGTTGCCTGAGAGGTTCATGAAAGTGGTAGGCTTTAGCAGAAACAGTTTGCGTCCTCTGACGCTGGTCTCTGCCACATATCCATAGCGACGGTCATCGAACGTCACCTCCTGTGCTTTTGCAAAGGCGTCAAGCACCATCCATCCTGCGTTATGTCGGGTCTCATGGTACTCTGCTCCAGGATTGCCGAGACCTACTATGAGATATTTCTCCAATGTCAGTTGAGAGTTTTAGTGGGATATGAGATAGGTGTTGTATGAAGAAAGGGCATCCTTGCATTGGCCAAGGATGCCCTTTTTATATCTCCTGCTTTCTGAGATTACTCAGCAGCAGCGGCAGCGGCAGCAGCCTGTGCTGCACGTGTCATCTTAACAGAACATACGATAACCTCAGCAGGCGTTGCCAGTTCGAGGCCTTCGAATGAGAGTGAGCCAACCTTGATAGACTTGCCGATTTCGAGAGCTGTAACGTCAATGTCGAGTTTCTCAGGGATACGTGTGTAAGGTGCTGTTACCTTAATCTGGCGTATAGAGAGTGACATACGACCACCAAGACGTACACCGGCAGCAAGACCTACGAGGTTTACTGGTATGCCCACGGTGATAGGCTTCTCAGGTGTTATCTCGAAGAAGTCAACATGAAGTGGAGCGTCAGTAACAGGGTGGAACTGAAGTTCTTTCATGATGGCAATCTTCTTCTCGCCATCGATGTTGAGGTTTACTACATATACGTTAGGCGTGTAGATAGCCTTACGCAGTTCGGTGAATGGGATAACGAATGACTCTGCTACTGGCAGACCCTTCTCGTCCTTCTTCTCACCATAGATGTTACAAGGGATAAGTCCCTGCTTGCGAGCTTCTCTTGAAGCCTTCTTTCCGAGGTCAGCACGCTTCTGACCGTTGAGTGAAATTTCTAACATAAACTGTGTTACTCTAAATTAAGTTTTTGAAATTAAAAATGCTTAATCTGCCATCACACACGGGATGCCTCTGGTCATCACTGACTGCTACATCCCAAACGCGCGTTTTGCGATTTTGCGGGTGCAAAGGTAGTAAATATTTTTGACACAGGCAAATAAAACTGTAAAAAAAACATAAAAACGAAATGCTTTCTTTGTCATTATATATAAATATAGTACCTTTGCATGTGATATTCAAATGCAAAACCAGTACTATAACACAGCGATCTAACCAATAGAGGAGCAACTTATGATTAACAGAGAACTAATAAGGATAAAGGCAGTTCAGTTAACCTATGCCTATTTCCAGAATGGCAACCACAACATAGATAATGCGGAGAAGGAACTGATGTTTTCTCTCACCAAGGCATATCATCTGTATAAGACGTTGCTGCTGCTTATCGTGGCAGTGACGAAGATGGCGCGCAAGCATTATGATATAGCATCGGCAAAGGCTGAGCGTGAGGGCGGTACAGGACCGATAGGCCGCTTTGCTTTCAATAAATTTGCTGTGCAGTTGGAGGAAAACAAGCAGTTGGCGGAGTATGCTGAGACGCAGAAGAATGTATGGGAAGACAAGGCTGAGTTTGTTAAGACCCTATATTTGCAGATGGAACAGAGTGAGCCCTATAAGGAGTTTATCGCTTCGACAGATGATGATTACGAGACTCATAGGGAGCTGTGGCGCAAACTTTACAAACTGTTTATCCAAAATAATGACGACCTCTGCAACACTCTGGAGGAAGACTCAATATATTGGAATGATGACAAGGAGGTGGTTGACACCTTCGTGCTAAAGACCATCAAGCGCTTCGATCCTGCCAATGGGGCTGACCAGGAACTCCTTCCGGAATATACCGATGAGGAGGATAGAGAGTTTGCACAGGGGCTCTTCCATGCTGCAATCGTAAATGCTGATCAGTACCAGCAGTATATGACTGAAGCAAGTCGCAACTGGGACTTCTCACGTCTGGCATATATGGATGTGGTGATAATGCAACTGGCTATAGCTGAGATGCTGACATTCCCTAATATACCCGTCAATGTGACAATCAATGAGTATGTCGAACTGGCAAAACTGTACTCTACGCCACGTTCTGGGGGCTATATCAATGGTATGCTCGATGCTATAGCGCGTCACCTCATCGCAAACGGCACACTGCTCAAGACGATGCCTGAAAAGAAGACAACGAAACGCTCTGGCAGTAAAAGTTCCAAAAAAACAAACGACCAAACAAAACAAGATAAATAACAGTAAAAAAAGATGACAAACACTATTCTTGCCGCTCAGGCTGGTGCCGGAGGCAGTTACTCTATGATTATCATGATGGTGGCGATATTTGCCATCATGTATTTCTTTATGATTCGTCCCCAGCAGAAGAAGCAGAAGGAGATAAAGAACTTCCAAAACTCTATCACTGAGGGTACAAAGGTTGTGACAGCCAGCGGTGTATATGGTACGGTGAAGCGTATCAATATGGAGCAGAACTCACTCGAGGTGGAGATAGCACGCGGTGTCACAGTGACTATCGACCGTGGGTATGTATTTGCTGATGCTGCAAGCCAGCAGATGAAGTAGTAATAGGCACGCCACCCGTGGATACACTGTCTGTTCGAAAGAAATATAAGGATATGAGAGATTCCTTGCCTGTCTTTTCAAGCAAGGAGTTTCTCATATTTTGTTTTTTTCTTGCTATCAGTGCTACATTCTGGTTTCTATCCACACTCAATGATACATACGAGAAAGAGTATCCGCTGCGTGTGGAGATAACCGACATACCACACAATGTGGTCATCACCGAACCTCTGCCCGACACTATACGAGTAGTGTTGCGCGATAAGGGTTACAGTCTCCTTGAGTATGCTTTCAATAATACGCTACGTCCCATTCACCTGCGCTTTGCATACTATGCCAAGGCAGGAGGTAAGGGCAGTATCACGCAAAATGACATACAGAAGATACTGAAGTCGAGAACTCTGGAGACAACGTCTATCACGGCCGTTAAGTCCGACCGCTGGGACTTCTACTACAGCTATGGAGAGATGAAGAAAGTACCCATAGTGGTAGAGGGTCAGTTGTTGCCTGCGCCAAACTATTTCGTCACACGTACCGTGCTGACCCCTGACAGTGCCTCAGTATATGCCGCTACAAGTGCACTCGATACTATCAAGGCAGTATATACCGAACCGCAGAATATTGTGGACATAAAGGAATCTGCCACCCATCATGTGGCATTGCAGAAGATAATAGGGGCGCGCATAGAGCCATCCACAGTACGTATGAGTCTCATTGCAGAGCAGATGACAGAGGTGACGGTAAGTGTGCCCGTCAAACCTGTCAATGTGCCTGAGGGTGTGATGCTCAAGACTTTCCCTGCACGAGTGGACGTAAAGGTGACGGTGAGCCTGTCCAGCGCGTCACAGATAAAGCCCGAACTGTTTAATGTCGTGGCTGACTATAATGACCTGTCTGCCAGCCCGAGTGAGAAGCTGAAGGTGAAGATTATGGTGCAGCCACGTGGCATAGTGCGTGCTGCGCTAAAGACAAACAAGGTGGATTACATCCTGGAGAACTTCTAAACTCCCCATGAGACGATATTGTATAACAGGTGGCATAGGATCGGGTAAGTCATATGTATGTGACATGCTCAGGGCACAGGGTATAGCAATCTACGACTGTGACAAGGCTGCCAGGCATCTCATCAATACCTCGCCGGTCATCAGACGTAAACTCATAGACCTCATAGGTCCACAGACATACATAGGCAAACGTTACAATACTGCTGCTGTGACAGAGTTTCTGTTGGCATCGGAGGCAAACAAACGCGCCATCAACGCCATAGTGCATCCTGCCGTCATGGATGATTTCTATGCTTCGGGCATGCAATGGATGGAGTGTGCTATAATATACGAGGCAAATCTCAATCAGTATGTCGATGAGATAATCGCTGTCACTGCACCGCGAGAGGTGCGCATCCAGCGCATCATGGAACGTGACGGTATCACTTACGATAAGGCTGCGCAGTGGGTTGACGGACAAGCTGACCAACAGGAGGTGGCAAGACGTGCCGACTACGTCATAGTCAACGATGGCAAGGCAGACCTCAAGAAACAGATAGACGAGATAATTCATAATTTCTGATTAAAAGATACTAAATAGAATATAATATGAGCAAGACAATTTTGGCCATTTCTGGCAAACCTGGACTTTACGAACTCGTATCACGAGGTAAAGGCACACTGATAGTTGAGAATATCACAGACCATAAGCGTATGCCAGCATTCGCAAGTGACCGTGTGACATCTCTCGGCGACATCGCCATGTACACCGATGAGGAGGACAAGCCATTGGGAGAAATCCTCATAGCACTGCGTGATATGGAGGGTGGCAAGCAGGCAAGTATCAACTTCAAGAAGGCAAGCGGTGATGAACTCTTTGAGTACTTCGCTAAGTTCCTGCCTACCTTTGACCGTGACCGCGTGCACCCCTCTGATGTGAAAAAACTCATACAGTGGTACAACATCCTCATTGATGCGGGAATAAACTTTGAGGAGGATCTCAAGCCAACTAACGGTGACAATATAGACGACCGTGAGGAATAAACTATGCACAACGACTCTGTAAATAATGCCACGAAGCCTGTCAGTGACAGGGCAAAGGACGGACTGCAGTTGCTTGGCAAGGAAACAAACTACCACAGCAACTATGCGCCGGAGGTGTTGGAGACCTTTCAGAATATGCATCCCGACAATGACTACTGGGTGCAGTTTAACTGTCCGGAGTTTACCTCGCTTTGTCCTATCACAGGTCAGCCGGACTTTGCGGAGATAAAGATAATGTATATCCCCGACAAAAGGATGGTGGAGAGCAAGAGCCTCAAACTATACCTCTTCTCTTTCCGCAATCACGGTGACTTTCATGAGGACTGCGTGAATATCATAATGAAAGATCTCATCAAACTGATGGATCCGAAGTATATAGAGGTGACAGGTCTGTTCCTACCACGTGGAGGTATTTCGATATATCCCTATGCCAACTACGGACGTCCTGGAACGAGGTATGAGCAGATGGCCCTGAGACGCTTGGAATCCAAATAAACGATGTGATTCCTAAGTATCGTATAATCAATGGTTTACGATGGTGCTTAGAAAAGGATATCTTTTGGCCCCCCAAAAGGATATCTTTTAGCCTCAAAAAGGATATGTTTTAGCCCCTAAAAGGATACCTTTTCCAAAACAAAGGGATTTACTCAATAAAAACAACAGTGATGAACAAACATTTTCACATACTCTGTTTCGTCGTTATTGTCATGATAGCGATGGGCATGGGAAGCTGTCACAAGAGTGCAGAGAAGATAGATGATGAGGATGTACTCGTCGATGACTCCACTCCGGAAATCGTTGGCGACTCCATGCTTTACGGATTGTCATGCGATGGTACTTCAGACTCTGTCATCGTCATCTGGCCGTTCCACGGTGAGCCCATCACCATCAGCACTATTGACGCAAAGGAAAATCACCGCATAATAGGCAAACCCGAGATAGGCGACTGGGTTGGTGTGATGCGCGATCCAGAGGACAGCACCGAGGCGACGATGGTGGTAAATCTTGACGAATTGAAGGGAACGTGGACATACCCCGTCATGCCAGTGATGAAGGAGCTTCAAAATATGTCGAGAAGGGCACAGCGCCGTATGATGGCACACATTGACGACTCCATAAAGAATAACTTTATGATAGCTCGCGAATATGGTTTTACGCTGAAAAGAAGCCATGTGGCGCGTGCCGTAGGACGCATCATGCGTTCCAACTCCTTGGAGGATGACTCGCCAGTGATATATCCGGAAGTAAAGAACTATATGAAGTGGTACATGCTCAACGGACGTCTCGTACTCATCTCAGGTGACAATGTAATGCATGGTTCGGCAGAGCCACAAAAGCAGACTTTCTCCATGGATACACTCGACCTGATAAGTCTCAGCGAAGACTCTCTCGTCCTCATGCAACATGGAGTGCGCTACGGATTCCATAGAAAGCTCAATGCGATGGAGGCTAACAAGGAAGCACAGCAGAAGGCTATGGCGCAGTAAGGGTTCAAAAGAGTTCAAAATTTATAATTGTATAGAATTATGTCAAGAGTACTGATGATTGGTGCAGGTGGCGTAGCCACCGTGGCTGCACACAAAATAGCACAAAACAGCGATGTCTTTACAGACTTTATGATAGCAAGCCGCCGCAAGGAGAAATGCGACGCACTGGTTGATGCCATAAAGGCAAGAAACTACAAGGGAACGATAAACCTGTACACGGCACAGGTGGATGCTGATGACGTGGAGCAGATTAAGGTTCTGTTCAACGAGTTTAAGCCCGAGTTGTGTGTCAACCTTGCACTGCCTTATCAGGATCTTACCATCATGGAGGCTTGCCTGGCATGTGGAGTAAACTATCTTGATACGGCGAACTACGAACCCAAGGATGAGGCTCATTTTGAGTATTCATGGCAGTGGGCATATAAGCAGCGCTTTGAGGAGGCAGGACTGACAGCCATTCTCGGTTGCGGTTTTGACCCAGGAGTATCGGGCATATATACTGCCTATGCTGCGAAGCATCATTTTGATGAGATACACTACCTCGATATCGTCGATTGCAATGCTGGCAACCACCATAAGGCTTTTGCCACAAACTTCAATCCTGAAATCAACATTCGCGAGATAACACAGAAGGGACTGTACTACAAGGATGGTGAGTGGATAGAGACAGAACCTCTCGAGATACACAAGGCATTGACATACCCCAATATCGGTCCACGTGAGTCATACTTAATGCACCATGAGGAGTTGGAGTCATTGGTAAAGAATTATCCCACCATCAAGCAGGCACGCTTCTGGATGACTTTTGGCCAGCAGTACCTCACATACCTCGACTGCATACAGAATCTTGGTATGAGCCGTATCGATGAGATAGAGTATGAGGCTCCTCTGGCTGACGACCCAGACAATAAGGTTAAGGTGAAGATAGTACCATTGCAGTTTCTCAAGGCTGTGCTGCCTAACCCACAGGACTTGGGAGAAAACTACGATGGCGAGACAAGTATAGGTTGCCGTATTCGTGGTGTCAAGGATGGTAAGGAACTTACCTACTACGTTTATAACAACTGCAAGCACCAGGAGGCATACGAGGAGACAGGTATGCAGGGAGTAAGCTACACCACTGGTGTGCCAGCCATGATTGGAGCCATGATGTTTTTCAAGGGTTTGTGGAAGAAACCAGGTGTGTGGAACGTAGAAGATTTTGACCCAGACCCATTTATGGAGCAGCTTAACATACAGGGACTCCCTTGGCATGAGGTGTTTGATGGAGACCTGGAGTTGTAGTTAAGAGATGAGAGATAAAAGATAATAGAACTCAGATTATAATATTCAATTTTCAATTATAAAAACAATGGCAAACGAAAATAAAGCAGACAAGCTGAAAGCATTGCAGGCTGCAATGGCAAAGATAGAGAAAGACTTTGGTAAGGGCTCAATCATGAAGATGGGTGAGGAAAATGTGGAAAAAGTCGATGTTATCCCCTCTGGTTCCTTAGGACTTGATATCGCACTCGGTGTGGGTGGATATCCCAAAGGACGTATTATTGAGATTTATGGTCCAGAGTCTTCAGGTAAGACAACACTGGCTCTTCACGCAATAGCTGAGGCTCAGAAGCAGGGCGGCATAGCGGCATTTATTGATGCCGAGCATGCCTTCGACCGTTTCTATGCTGCCAATCTTAACGTTGACGTTGACGAGTTGCTTATCTCACAGCCAGACAATGGTGAGCAGGCATTGCAGATAGCCGACCAGCTCATCTCAAGTGCTGCAGTGGATATCATCGTCATCGACTCTGTGGCAGCGCTTACTCCAAAGGCTGAGATAGAGGGCGACATGGGTGACAACAAGGTTGGCTTGCAGGCACGACTGATGTCACAGGCTCTGCGTAAGCTCACCTCGACAATATCTAAAACCAATACTACGTGTATCTTTATCAACCAGTTGCGTGAGAAGATAGGCGTCATGTTTGGCAATCCTGAGACAACTACTGGTGGTAATGCCCTGAAGTTCTACGCTTCTGTACGTATCGACGTACGTCCTTCTACTCCTATTAAGGAGGGGGATGATATCATCGGCAAACTCACCAAGGTGAAGATTGTGAAGAACAAGGTGGCGCCTCCATTCCGTAAGTGCGAGTTTGACATCATGTTTGGCACGGGTATATCAAAGGTCGGTGAGATACTTGATATCGCCGTTGACAAGAATATCGTGAAGAAGTCAGGTTCTTGGTTCTCATACGGAGAGTCTAAGTTGGCACAGGGACGTGAAGCAGTACTCGCACTGCTGAAGGACAATCCTGAGTTGTGCGAAGAACTGGAGGCAAAGGTGCATGAGGCTCTCAGTCAGCAGCAGTAATAATGACTTTAAGCGAGCGATTTATACGTTATACGCAGTTTGATACCCAGTCAAGTGAGAATACCTCGACGGTACCAAGCACCGCGAAGCAACTCGTCTTCGCGCAATTTCTGCGTGACGAGATGATAGCTGAAGGGCTTCATGATGTTGTACTCGATGGCAAGGGCTATCTATATGGCACCTTGTTGGCAACTGCCAACATAAAAAAGTCCTCCTCTAAGGGGAATATAGAGGGACCCACCATTGGTTTTATCGCTCACTACGACACCTCGCCCGATTGTTCGGGTTGTGGTGTCAAGGCACGTATCGTGCATGCCTACGACGGTGGCGATATAGTGTTGTCACCAGGTATCGTGAGTAGTCCGCATACCTTTCCTGAGTTGTTGTCGCATATAGGTGAAGACCTGATAGTGACAGATGGCACTACTCTGCTTGGTGCCGATGATAAGGCAGGCATAGCGGAGATTATGCAGGCTATGTGTTACCTGCGTGATCATCCTGAGATAGAGCATGGCACCATACGCATCGCCTTTAATCCTGATGAGGAGATTGGCATGGGTGCTCACCACTTCGACGTCGCATCCTTTGGCTGTGACTACGCCTATACCATCGATGGCGGTGACCTTGGCGAGTTGGAGTATGAAAATTTCAATGCTGCTTCTGTCAAGATACATTTCAAGGGCGTCAGCGTGCACCCTGGCTATGCGAAGGGCAAGATGCTCAATGCGGCACGCATAGCGATGGAGTTTGCTTCCATGATGCCTGCCGCTGAGACCCCCGAGACCACCGAGGGCTATGAGGGTTTCTATCATCTCATCGCTATGGAGGGGGGATGCGAGAAGGCTACACTCAACTATATTCTGCGTGACCATGACCGTAAGCACTTCGAGGAGCGAAAGGCTTATATCAATGAGGTGGCAACCAAGATCCGCACTAAGTATGGCGATGAGGTATGCCAGGTGGTGATAGCTGACCAGTATTACAACATGCTTGAGAAGATAACACCTGTGATGCATATCGTCGATATCGCTCGGCAGGCTATGCAGGAGGCTGGCGTGACACCTCGTGTGCAACCTATACGTGGAGGTACCGACGGAGCGCAGCTGTCATTCAAGGGACTGCCTTGCCCAAATCTTTTCACTGGCGCAGTAAATTTTCATGGCCCTCATGAGTTTGTATCTCTTCAGGTGATGGAAAAGTCAGTACAAACAATTGTCAATATATGTCAGATATCCCTTCGTTAGTAAGAGACTTAGCACTGATACTCGTCACAGCAGGTGTTGTGACGTTGATATTCAAGAAACTCAAGCAACCGCTCGTATTGGGTTATATCATGGCGGGTTTTATTATCTCGCCAAATCTCCCCATTACCATGAGCGTCACAGACCATGAAAACATCGAGACTTGGGCTGAAATCGGTGTGATGTTCCTCCTCTTTGCCTTAGGTCTGGATTTCTCCATCAAGAAGATACTAAAGATGGGTATGGCACCCATCATAGCGGCACTTACCATCATATTCTCTATGATGACGATAGGCATCATAGTGGCAGAGTTTCAGGGCTGGTCACAGATGAATGCCCTATTTCTTGCAGGTATGCTTGCTATGTCGTCCACCACTATCATCTACAAGGCATTTGATGATCTGGGATTGAAACAGCAGCAGTTTGCCTCGCTCGTCATGAGTGTGCTCATATTGGAGGATATCCTCGCCATCGTCATGATGGTTGTGCTCACCACCATAGCCAAGGGCGATGAGGCAGTAGGTGGAGGCAGCATGCTGTCGTCGCTGTTCGACATAGTCTTTTTCCTTGTCCTGTGGTTTGTGGTGGGACTGTTCTTCATTCCCATATTCCTGCGCAGGGTACGCCGACTTATCAATGACGAAGTACTGCTCATCGTCGCTCTCGCACTGTGTTGCGCCATGGCGGTATGCGCTTCCATGGTAGGCTTCAGTTCAGCCTTTGGCTCCTTTGTCATGGGTAGCATACTTGCTGAGACTATCGAGGCAAAGAAGATAGAACGTGTTGTCGCACCCGTCAAGAATCTCTTTGGTGCCATATTCTTTGTCTCTGTCGGCATGTTGGTTGATATCCATGTGGTGGCAGAACAGTGGTTCACCATCGTCATTATCACCCTTGCCATCATATTTGGACAGAGCATCTTCGGCACTTTTGGCTTCTTGCTGTCAGGACAACCGCTAAAGACTGCCATGCGTTGTGGCTTCTCGATGGCTCAGATAGGTGAGTTTGCCTTTATCATAGCATCATTGGGACTGGGGTTGGGCATTATCAGTGATTTCCTCTATCCTGTCGTTGTGACAGTGTCAGTCATCACCACTTTCTCTACTCCGTATATGATGCGAGGTGCCGTGCCGGTGTATAACATATTGGAGCGTTCACTGCCCAAGGCTTGGATAAGCCGTATCAACAAGATTTCCGACATCGCCCCCTTAGGCTACGACCACTCACAGAGCTACTGGCGGCCGTTGCTCACGCAGATGGCTGTCAATACGTTGGTGTATTGCGTCCTGTCGAGTGCGATAATTATTATTATGCTCACCATCGGCGAACCCTTCCTTGAGTCGCTCTTGCCTGTCAAGTGGGCTGACCTGCTCTGTGCTGCTATCACGCTGATGCTTATCGCACCCTTCCTGCGTGCTATGGTGATGAAAAAGACACGCAGCGAGGAGTTTCGGGCCCTGTGGATAGGCAGCCGTCACAATCGTGCACCGCTCACCTTTACCGTCATAGCACGTGTAGCACTTGCTATGGCGTATGTGTGCTATATCTTCAGCCATCTCACGCACCTCTCCAATGCTCTCATGCTTTGTGCGGCACTGTGTGTTGTCATACTGATGATATACTCCCGTAGTATCAAGCACAGCAGCATCAAGATGGAACGTCTCTTCCTGCAGAATCTGCAGTCCAAAGACCTCGCAGCACGTGCCACGGGCAAGAAGCGACCGCTCTTTGAGGGCAAACTGCTCGACCGTGATATCCACATCGCCGTCATCGATATACCGCAAGACTCCATGTGGGCAGGCAAGAGTCTCGGCGAACTGCGTCTGGCACAGCGTTTCGGTATCCATGTGAGCAGTATCATGCGTGGCAATCGCAAGATCAATATCCCCTCTGGCGATGATATCATCTTCCCTTACGACCAACTCACCGTCATAGGCTCCGATGCGCAGTTGGCTGCCTGCAATGCCACCCTACAGGAGGAGCAGTACCCCGAACCCACCGAGTTTGGCATCCATGAGATGCAGCTGCGACGTTTTGCCATCACCCCCTTCTGCCCATTTGACGGTAAGTCGCTCATCACCTCACAGTTGCGTGATAAGTACAACTGCATGCTTGTAGGACTGGAGGAAGGGCAGGAAAATCTCACCACCGTATCGCCACTGTACCTTTTCAAACCCGGCGATATCCTGTGGATAGTGGGTGAGGAACAGGACATTAAGCGACTCTCCGATATGTTTTAGCGGTACGACTTTTTCATGCAAATGTTTCGCTATATCAAATTTTATGATTAACTTTGCAGACAGAATAATATTTAGTATAAAGCACTTTTCATAGAATAAAATATTACAACGGATGAACATACTTGAACTTTCAGAACAAGAGATAGGACGCAGAGAGAGCCTTCAGGAATTACGCAATATGGGTATCGAACCATACCCAGCAGCGGAGTATCCCGTCGATGCCTATTCTACAGAGATAGTAGAAAACTTTGAGGACCTCCCATACGAACTGGATGACAATGGCAACACCTTGATGGACGAAGAGGGCACTCCAGTACGCGTCAAGGCTACAGAGGCCAACTCTCGCGTGGTGAGCATAGCTGGACGTATGATGTCACGCCGTATCATGGGCAAGGCGGGCTTTGCCGAGATACAAGACTCTAAGGGCCGCATACAGGTGTATGTGCAGCGTGACGAACTCTGTCCTGGTGAGGATAAGGACTATTATAATAAGGTGTTCAAGAAACTCCTTGATATCGGCGACTTCATCGGCGTCAAGGGTTTTGTATTCCGTACCAAGACGGGTGAGATATCTGTTCATGCTAAGTCACTCACCCTCCTCAGCAAGTCACTCAAGCCACTGCCTATCGTGAAGTACAAGGACGGTGTGGCATACGATAAGTTTGACGACCCCGAGCTACGCTATCGTCAGCGCTATGTGGACCTCGTAGTCAACGAGGGCGTGAAGGAGACCTTCCTCAAGCGTGCTACTATCATACGTACACTGCGTAGCATACTCGATGGTGCAGGCTACACTGAGGTTGATACCCCGATACTGCAGAATATCCCTGGCGGAGCCACTGCACGCCCTTTCATGACTCACTTCAATGCTCTCAATCAGGATATGTATATGCGTATCGCTACAGAGCTATACCTCAAGCGCCTCATCGTAGGTGGCTTCGAGGGTGTCTATGAGATGGGCAAGAATTTCCGCAATGAGGGCATGGACAAGACCCACAACCCTGAGTTTACCTGTATGGAACTCTATGTGAGTTACAAGGACCTCAACTGGGGTATGGGCTTCACAGAGAAGATGCTGGAGCAGATATGTACTGCCGTCAATGGCAAACCGGAAGTAGAGATTGACGACAAGGTGATATCCTTCCGTGCTCCATTCCGCCGTCTGCCTATCCTCGATGCTATCAAGGAGAAGACGGGCTATGACCTCTATCCTATGACAGAGGACGAGATACGCGAGGTAGCCAAGAAACTCGGCATAGAGGTGGACGAGACGATGGGCAAGGGCAAACTCATTGACGAGATATTTGGCGAGACCTGTGAGGGAACATTCATACAGCCAACCTTCATCACCGACTATCCTGTCGAGATGTCACCACTCACCAAGATGCACCGTTCTAAACCTGGACTGACAGAGCGCTTCGAGCTTATGGTCAATGGTAAGGAACTTGCCAACGCCTACTCAGAGCTCAATGACCCTATAGACCAGGAGGAGCGCTTCATCGAGCAGATGAAACTTGCTGACAAGGGTGACGATGAGGCGATGATTATCGACCAGGACTTCCTGCGTGCCCTGCAGTATGGCATGCCTCCTACATTTGGCATAGGCATAGGCATCGACCGACTCGTGATGCTGCTGACAGGCAAGTTTGCCATCGGCGAGGTCATGCTCTTCCCACAGATGAAACCTGAAGCTAAGACTCCTCAGAGCAGCAAGGCTGAATGGGCTGAGATAGGTGTCAGCGAGGAGTGGGTGCCTGTACTGAGAAAGGCTGGTTTCAATATGGTTCAGAACATAAAAGACGAGAAGGCACAGGGATTGCAACAGAAGATTGGCGATATAGTAAAGAAGTACAAACTCGACATGCAGAAACCTTCTGTTGACGACATACAGGGCTGGATAGATAAAGTGCAATCATAATTGTCAATTGTCAATTGAAAACAAAGGTGTTCGACTGTGGTAAAATAGCAGTAATCGGAGGTGGTAGCTGGGCGACGGCTATTGCCAAGATTGTCTTGGACAGCACTCATCATATAGGGTGGTACATGCGTAGGGATGACCGCATAGAGGATTTCAAGCGCATGGGGCACAATCCTGCTTACCTTACCGGAGTACATTTCAATCTCGACGAGATAGAGTTTACCTCCGACATCAACAAAATTGCCACAGAGTACGACACCCTCGTATTTGTCACCCCATCACCATATATGAAGAATCACCTGAAGAAACTCAAGGTGAGACTTCGTGACAAGTTTGTCGTTACCGCCATCAAGGGTATCGTGCCCGATGAGAACCTCTGTTGCTCAGAGTATTTCCATGAGGTGCTCGATGTGCCTACCGACAATCTTGCCTGTATCGGTGGACCGTCTCACGCTGAGGAGGTAGCTCTGGAGCGCCTCACGTACCTTACCGTAGGATGTTCCGACCTCGACAAGGCTCAGGCCTTTGCCGATGTTCTCGCCAATCGGTATGTCAAGACCAAGGTGTCTGATGACGTCATCGGCATAGAGTATGCCTCTGTGCTCAAAAATGTGTATTCCATAGCATCAGGCATCTGTTCGGGATTGAAGTATGGTGACAACTTCCAGGCGGTACTCATATCCAATGCCCTGCAGGAGATGTCACGTTTCCTGCAAAGCATACATCCTATAGAGCGCCGTATGGAGGACTCGGCATACATGGGTGACCTCCTCGTGACAGGCTACTCCAATTTCTCGCGCAACCGCACCTTTGGCACCATGATAGGCAAGGGCTACTCCGTCAAGTCGGCACAGATAGAGATGGAGATGATAGCTGAAGGATATTTTGGCACCAAGTGTATGAAGGAGATAAATAAGCACATGCATGTCAATATGCCTATCCTTGATGCTGTATATAACATCCTCTACGAACGTATCTCGCCACAGGTAGAGATAAAATTGTTGACTGACTCTTTCAGGTAACTCACCTATATATTATGAAACTCTCCCTCAATCCTAACATCGACCCTGGTAAGGTTAAGATTCTCGTTGTTGACGACATCCCTCTCAACGTACTGTTGGTAAAAAAGATGTTGCAGCCCCTCGGTCTTACTACCGACGAGGCAGAGGATGGTGTGGTAGCGATGGAGAAGATAGCTCGCCAGAAGCCCGACCTCGTGCTTCTTGACCTTATGATGCCTCGTATGAATGGTTTTGAGGTACTTCGCCGCCTGCGTGCCGATGAGGCGACAAAGTCTATTCCTGTTATTATCCTGTCGGCTCTCAACTCCAACGATGATGTAGCAAAGGGCATCGCCATGGGTGCAGAGGACTACATCACCAAACCCATAATTATGGAGCGTCTACAAAACAGCGTTATCGAGCAACTTAACAAACTCTTTGGATAAGTTCCCGTTAATGTTAACGTTATCGTTAGCGTTATTTATTCCACCTCCAGTTTCAGTTCTTCCTTAAATGATGCAAATGAAGGATACGTCTCGACGAGTTTGTCCAGAAATTCGTGTGGTGTGAGTCGTTTGGCCATTTCGTGTTTCTCTGCCAAACGCATAGTGATATCCAGTTTTCCGTTATGAAGTCTCTGTGCCAGCGTTACCCTTATGCGTGGCATGATGCGCTCCACGTCAGTCATCAGCAGCGTATTCTCCACTATGGCTTCCACCTGTGGCAGTGTGGTGACCTTCAGGTGTATGTTCATCATACGTTTTGCCAGGGCGTTGAGGTCACGGTTTGCCATCATTCTGTTGCACATAGATAACCACTCTCTCCTCAGGTCGTCATCAGTAAATGAGGCACTCTCTCCCTCTGCCTCGCCGAGTGACAGATCCTCTGTCGCCTTCGGCGCCTTGTCCTTCTGCATCATGCTGCGAAAGGAAGCACCTATGCCTGATAGTTTCAGTTGAGTGCGAGAGCCCTCTGCCCCCCTTGAGGGAAAATTAAGGTTCCCGTTAAGGTTAAGGTTATCGTTAAGGTTAAGGTTATCGTTATGGTTAAGGTTATCGTTAATGTTATCGTTAACGTTAACGTCAGAAGCCTGATGACCGTCTTCAACCTTTGCCACCTGTGATGCAATTTTATTAGGTTGAGACTCACCAAGCAGTTTCTTAAACAGGGATTTTAGTCTCTTACAGGGCCATTGCCCCGAGGCCTCGCTGTCGTCGGGTTGTGTTATCTGCGCCACCTGTATCAGCGTCAGTTCCACGAGCAGTCGTTTGTTGCTGCTCTGGCGGTATCCCAGGTCACACTGGTTGAGTATCTTCAGCGCCTGGTACAGAAACTTCGGTTTGCACCTCTTAGCCTGTTCGGCATACTTCTGTCGTGTGCTGTCGCTTGCCTCTATCAGCTGTGTCGTCTGTGGGTCGGTAGCCATCAGCACGTTTCTCACGTGTGAGGCGAGTCCGTTGACCATCTTTCCAGCATCAAATCCCTTTGCCAGCAGCGTGTTGACAATCACCATGATGTCGCTCACCTTGTTCTCCAGTGCCAGGTCTATAATCTTGAAGTAGTTCTCCGCATCGAGCACGTTGAGGTCTTCCAGCACCTTCTCGTAGGTTATGTTCCCCTGGCAGAAACTTGCTGCCTGGTCAAATATGGAGAGGGCATCGCGCATGCCACCGTCAGCCTTCTCGGCTATCACGTTCAGTGCTTCGTCCTCGTAGGTGTAGCCCTCTTTCTCCGCCACTCCCTTGAGGTGGTTGATGATGTTCTGCACCGTCATGCGCTCGAAGTCGTATATCTGACAACGTGATATGATGGTGGGCAGTATCTTGTGCTTCTCCGTCGTGGCGAGTATGAAGATTACGTGCTGTGGCGGTTCCTCCAACGTCTTCAGGAAAGCGTTGAAGGCCTGCGTAGAGAGCATGTGCACCTCGTCGATGATAAACACCTTGTACTTGCCCGTCTGCGGCGGTATGCGTGTCTGCTCCATCAGTTGCTTGATGTGCTCCACGCCGTTGTTTGATGCAGCATCGAGCTCAAAGATGTTTAGTGACCTGCCCTCGTCGAAAGCCTTGCAGCTCTCGCACTCTCCACAGGCATCGCCCGATGGGGTGGGTGATGTACAATTGATAACCTTTGCGAATATCCTGGCGCAGGTGGTCTTGCCCACGCCCCTCGGTCCGCAAAATAGATATGCGTGTGCCAGTTTGCCGCTCTGCACGGCATTCTTCAGCGTGGTCGTCAGGGCTGACTGCCCCACCACACTGTCGAACGTCATCGGACGGTATTTTCTGGCTGAAACAATGTAGTCCATATTTCTTTATTAGGAGTTAAAAGGAGTTAGAAGACGATACTTGAGAGCCTCAACTGTGCACTGTGCACTGTGAATTGTGAACTGCCTCGTCCCTCCCCCTGAACCACGTCGCCAGTATCGTGCCAGATATGGAGTGCCAGGCACAGCTTACGGCGCATGGTATCACGGCGAGCGGACAGCTGACGGCGAAGAATGTGGAGGCGAGCACGGTGGCAAGTCCTGCATTCTGCATTCCCACCTCGATGGAGATGGTTCTGTTCTTCGCCTTCGAGAAGTTGAACAGCTTTCCCACCGAGTAGCCAGTGAGGTATCCCAGGCTGTTGTGGCACAGCACCACGGCAAAGACGAGCAGGAAGAACATTATGCCCTCAGTCATCAGTTTGTCGTGCACTGCCGATATCACTCCGCCCACTATGCAGGCAAGTCCCAGCACTGAGAAGGCAGGCATCACCGCCTGCGCCCTCTTGAAGCCTTCGTTCCTGCCCCAGAAGAGGTTGGCAAAGAAACCCGCCGTCACTGGTATCAGCGTCACTATCAGTATGTTGATGAACATCCCCACGGCATCCACCTCCACCTGTTCGCCAGCCAACCACAACACCAGAAGGGGTGTCACCACGGGGGCGAGTAGGGTAGAGGCTGTCGTCATGCCCACGGAGAATGCCACGTCACCTCGGCACAGGTATGACATGATGTTGCTCGACACCCCTCCTGGGCAGCATCCCACCAGTATTATGCCCACTATCACGGGCTTTGGAATGGTGATGCCCAAATAGCCCACGCCTATCGTCAGCGTCCATGCTATCAGTGGCATGAGTGAGTACTGTGCGCAGGTGCCAATGAGGATGTCCCACGGACGCGCTGCCAGTACCCTCATGTCCTGCATGGTCAGCGTCAGTCCCATGGTGAGCATTATGAATCCCAGCACCGCCGACTGCGTAGTGCCGTGCACCCATGTGAAGAGGTCAGGCACGAAGTAAGTCACCACCGCCACGGCGATGATGAAGTATGATGTGTATGTGCTCAGCCAGTTGGCTGCTTTTGCTAAGATGTTGTACATTGAACCCTTGAACTTTTGACCTTTTGAACGTTCTTATATATCTCCTCCACATTGGCATTGAACTTCCCATCCATGTAGAGAATCTTGCCGTTCACCATCGTCATCTTCACGTTCTGCTTCGAACCCGAATATACCAGATTCTTCTCTATGTTGTTGATAGGCTGCATGTTAGGCTGGTTGAGGTCTATCATTATTATGTCAGCCCTCTTGCCGGGTGCCAGCACGTCACAGTCGTCCAGCCCCATCGCCTTCGCACCGTTCACCGTTGCCATCCTCAGCACCTCGCGCGCGTCAATCGCCGCCGCATCCCTCTCGCGCAGTTTGGCAAGCCCTGCCACGAGGAACATTTCGCGAAACATGTCCAGACAGTTGTTCGATGCAGGACCGTCAGTACCTATCGCCACCGTGATGCCCCTCCTCAGGTATTCGCTTATCGGCGCTATGCCCGAAGCCAGTTTCGTGTTGCTGCCCGGGTTGGTCACCACGTACAGTCCCCTCTTCTGCATCACCTCATAATCATCCTCGCTCATCCACACCCCGTGGTATATGCCGCCGCCGTAGTCGAACATGCCCAGCGAGTCGAGAAACCTCACGGGTGTCATGCCGTATCGCTCCACGCAGCCTTTCACCTCTGCCTCCGTCTCGCAGGCGTGCACCCACAGCGGAGCCCTGTTCTTCCTCACCACGTCGGCTATCAGCCTGAGGTTGTCCATGTTCGTGGTATATTCTGCATGGAAGCCCAGTTGGTATGACTGCAGCGAGCCAGGCACGTTGTATTTGTTATACATATAGTCTATCCATCGCACGTCCTTCGAGAAGTCGTTCACCCCTCCCGTCTGCACGCATCGGAAGCCCATGTCGTCCATCGCCCGTGCCACCCATTCCTGTTCCAGGTACATGTCAAAACACGCTGTTATGCCGCTCGTCAGGTACTCCAATACTGACAGCTGACTCATCCAGTACACGTCCTCGCCCGTCAGCTTCGCCTCCACGGGAAAAATGTCCTCGTTCAGCCATTTGTCCAGCGGTTTGTCATCCGCCAGACTCCTCATGCCGCTCATTCCGCTGTGCGCATGAGCATTCTTGAAGCCCGGCATCAGCAAGTTGCCCTTGCAGTCCAACTCTTCAAAATCATCATCGCATGAGGATTTTTCTCCCCTCTCTAACGAAGTGTCCAGAGAGGGGGCGGGGGTGAGTCTTACAATCCTTCCCTCCTCGATGACTATCTCGCCATCGAAGATTTCCTCGCCCTCTCGCATAGAGAGTATTTTCGCGTTATAAAGTCTCGTCTTCATGTTTTCTTTGCAAAGTTACAATTTTTTTTTCGTTCCCTCAATAAAAATATGTATTTTTGCATGGGTTATTTACCTATCAATGGAGTTAAGGGATATACTATATTCACAATGAAGATGTTTGCTGCAAGGATGATGATGTTCATCAGCAGACCGATGCGCATGAAGTCGCTGAAGCGGTAGCCACCAGGACCATATACCAGCATGTGGGTGGGCGAACCGATAGGTGTGGCGAAACTGCTGCTCACACTCACCATCAGGGCTACGAGGAAGGGGAAGGGCTCATAGCCCAGTTTCTCGGCAGCATCATACATGATGGGGAAGAACATGGCACCTGCGGCGGTGTTGGAGATAAACTCAGTGATAAAGGTGCCTACGAGGCATACGGCAGTCATCACCACCAACGGATTTGTGCCACAGACATCGAGTATGCCATTGGCAAGCCATTCTGCGATGCCCGTCTTCTGTATAGCCAAACCCAGGACGGCACTGCCTGCGAATACCATGAGTATCTCCCAATTGATGGCACGCATGGCTTGATCCATATTGCAACAGCGACATATCAGCATGGCAGCGGCTGCGAGGAAGGCACACTGCAGCAATGGCATGATGCCGAAGGCGGAGAGTGCCACCATGGCTATCATGATGATGGTGGAAACGATGGTGCCACGTCCTATGTTTGGCACATCGTCGGAGTCAAAGAAATGAACATCTTTTGTCAGGGGAGAATTGTAGGGATTGAAGCCCTTGGGACATACCAACAACAGCGTGTCGCCAGCTTGCAGCACCACCTTACGCGGTGCCTCGTCGATGCGTTCGCCACGACGTGCCACGGCTGCCAGTACCACATTATTTTCTTTCTCCAGCGAAACATCGCTGATGGTCTTTCCTATCAGTCGGCTGCCATAGCTGACGTACGCCGTATGCAGTGGGCGGTCTCTGTCAACCTGATTGATGGAGAAGACTTGTCCGTAGTCACTCACCAACTGGTGGTGCTTAGCCATTTCTATTATCTCGTCTATCTGTCCGGCATACACCAGATGGTCGCCACCCATGATGGGCTCATCCTCGGTGATGGGCACGAGGATATTGTCGAAGTGAGACATCTTTATCAAACTGCCTCCGCTGACATCAAACAGTCCGGCCTCGCTCAGCGTCTCGCCGATATAAGGATTGTCTGACGGCACCTGCAGTCCCACGGTGTAGTCGCCAGTAGATTCAAAGGCGCTCTCAGGAGCCTTGCGGTCAGGCAGCAGACGGCGCATGGCGATAACCGACAGCACACCCACTGTCAGACAGAACAGTCCAGGGATGGTGGTGGTCAGTATGTTCATTGCCTCGCCCGTCTTCTCTTCATATAGTCCGCCGATGATAAGGTTTGGCGGTGTGCCTATGAGCGTACACACACCACCCATGCCTGAGGCGTAGCTCAGGGGGATGAGCAGTTTTGAGGGTGCCACTCCGAGCTTCTTAGCCCATATCTTTACAATGCCCACAAAGAGCGTCACCACCGTGGTATTGCTGAGAAATGAACTGAGCGCGGCAACAGGCAGCATCAATCGTGTCACCGCCTTAGAATAGCTATCAGGTGTGCCTAACAGATGCTTCACTATCCATTGCAACACCCCCGTGTGTGTCAGTCCCGCTACAACCACAAACAGCACGCCGACCGTAACCACCGACGTACTACTGAACCCCGAGAAGGCATCCTTGGCATCGAGCACACCAGTGACGTAGAGCACTCCGATGGCTCCGAGAAATACCATGTCGCTGCGCCACTTGGTAAACAGCAGCACTGTAAACATGCCCAGTACCGTTGCTATTGTTATCCAGGCATAGACGTTAAACCCTAAAAATTCAATGGCTTCCATATCTGTTACTTCATTTTCTTTATTCTTCTGTTCAAATCATCTCATTTTGAGTTGTCCACTAACTATATTGCAGTTACCCACTAACTCCTGTGATTTATCCAGTAACTATAGATATAGCAGGGAGACACTATTGCCTTGCCCTACAAAATTACAAAAAATCAAAGAAACGACCAAAACAAATAGCCAACTCTTTTTGTCAAAAACAACTTTTTCCCCACCTTTAATCGTCAATCTTCAACTATCCATCCATAGTCTTTTTTAATGGAAAATAAATCAAAGAGCGCTCTCGTGTGGACTTCCTTTCGTGGCCTTTGTAATCGGACGCTCCGCAGGAGCTACGCTTTCACAAAGCACTTCAGTGCGACTGAAAGAAAGCCAGTTCCCGTTATCGTTAACGTTAACGTGTCATTCCTTCCGAATGACAATGCAAATGTACTACATTAACTTAACTTATGCAAGTTTTTCTCCGTTCTTAACAATATGTCATCTCTCCGTTTTTTAACATTTCAGTAGGTCATCGATGTCGCCAATGTCTCCAATGTCGCCAACGCTGTCACGCACGTGCACGTTTTATAATATAAATATCTCTTTATACTTAATGGTTTCTCTCTTCTTTTCTAAAGTCGTATTTTCATCTGTAATCTCTAATCTCTAATATATAATATATAATAATAATCTCTCATCTGTCCTCTGGTGTAGAAAATCTTGTTGGTGACATTGGCGACAATGGCAACATTTTCATAGAAAAAATAAATATAATTATTTTGTGCATCCCACATTTTTTTTTGTACCTTTGCAAAGAACAATCGTTATGACTAACCTAAGATAAAGAGAAAAGTATTATGAAGATTTTGATTCTGCAGGGCTCTCCACGAGCTAAGGGTAATACCGCATGGATGGCGGAGGAGTATAGGAATGCTGCTGAGGCGGCGGGTCACGAGGTGACAGTGATGAACGTGGCAAGGAAGAAGATAGCGGGGTGCCTGGCGTGTGAATACTGCCACGGCGCTGGCAATGGTGCCTGCGTGCAGAAAGACGACATGCAGGAACTGTATCCGCTTATGGCTGAGGCAGAGGTGCTGGTGCTGGCTGCTCCGATATACTACTTCACGATGGCGGCGCAGATACAGGCACCGATACAGCGTATGTACTGCGTCAACGCTCCTGCGAAGGTGAAGAGGATGGCGCTGCTCGTGTCGTCACACTCGCCTGGCGTGTATAACGGTGCCATAGCTGAATTTAAGGATATATGCGGATACTGGAAAGTGAAGGAGTGTGGCATAGTGACGGCGAAGCTGGATGAGCAGAAGACGGAGGAGACGAAACGGAAGATCGTGGAGGCTGTGGACAAATTGACAATTGATAATTGATAATTGCGTCTGGTTGCGTGGAGCGTATCGCGTTAATTTTTTGTGAATTTATTTGGGTATTACACTCATTTTTTGTAACTTTGCACTCACAAATTTAAGACATATCACAGAGCGTGAAAATAAAGGATGTAATGGATGCCCTTGACGGTTTCGCGCCTTTGCCCCTGCAGGAAGACTATGATAATGCCGGCCTGCAGGTAGGGTTGACAGAGGCGGAAGTATCAGGGGCTTTGTTGTGCTTGGAAGCCACGGAACGGATAGTGGACGAGGCAAGGGAGAAGGGGTGTAACATGATTGTTACGCACCATCCGCTGATATTCCATGGACTAAAGCAGGTGAGCGACACGGACTATGTGCAGCGCACAGTGATGAAGGCGATACAACACGGCATCACGATATACTCTATGCACACCAACCTCGACAGTGCCGAGGGTGGGGTGAACTACATGATGGCACGCCGAATGGGTATGGTGATGGACTCCATACGTCTGATGGGTGAGCACGAGGTGAATGGAGTGAAAGGCGGACTGGGCATAGTGGGTAAGTTGGCCGAGGCGATGACGGCTACGGACTTTATAAAGAGGGTGAAGGAAACCTTCGGGGTGAGGGTGGCGATGACCAACGAACTGCTGCAGCGCCCCGTACGACGCGTGGCGATATGTGGCGGAGCAGGCTCGTTTATGCTCCCGAAAGCCATAGAGGCAGGGGCGGATGCCTTCCTGACAGGCGAGATGCACTACCATGAGTACTTCGGACAGGAACAGAGGGTACAGATAGTGGTGATAGGTCACTACGAGAGTGAGCAATATACCATCAACCTGCTGGAGGAGATAATAAACGAGCGCTGCCCTGAGGTAAGGACCTGCGTGACGGAGATAAATACGAATCCGATAAAGTATAATTGACAATTGAAAATTTTCGTAATAACGTAATATCGAAATATTTCAAAAAAAAAGAAACAAAATGGCAAGAAAAGATCCAAAAGACTTGACGGTAGAGGAGAAGCTGAAGACTCTCTATCAGTTGCAGACAACATTGTCGCAGATCGACGAGAAGCGCGCACTGCGTGGCGAGCTGCCTCTCGAAGTGGAAGACCTGGAAAATGAAGTGGAGGGACTGAGTGTGCGTCTCGAAAGGATAAACCAGGAGATAGAAGACCTCACAAAGGCGGTGTCACAGCGCAGTGCTGACATAGAGGAGGCAAAGGCAAGCGTAGAGCGCTACAACAAGCAGCTCAACGACGTGAAGAACAACCGCGAGTATGACACGCTGACGAAGGAGATAGAGTTTCAGACGCTGGAGATAGAACTCTGCGAGAAGAAGATACGCGAGGCACAGCAGCGCATAGCTGACCGTGAGGCGGACCGCGAGCGCGTGAACGACCAGATAGAGGGACGTGAGCGCGACCTCGACGATAAGCGTAGCGAACTGGACGAAATAATGCAGGAGACTCGCGAGGAGGAGGAGATACTCAAGGCTAAGGCTAAGGACCTAGAACTGAAGATAGAGTCACGCCTGCTCCAGAGCTTCAAGCGCATACGTAAGAATGTACGTAATGGTCTGGGAATAGTGTATGTGCAGCGTGATGCCTGCGGCGGTTGCTTCAACAAGATACCACCACAGCGACAGCTCGACGTGAAGATGCACAAGAAGATCATCGTATGTGAGCACTGCGGACGAATACTCATAGACCCAGAACTGGCTGGCGTAAAGCTCGAGACGGCTACGGAGAAGCCTAAGCGTAAGCGCGCTTCAAGGGCAAAGAAGACGGAAGAGTAATTGACGAGTTGACAAGTTGACGAGTCGATAGTTGGAACGATGAAAAGAAGGCTTCCTGCAGAATGGGAACAACAGAGCTTGGTGATGCTGACATGGCCTCACCAAGCTACTGATTGGGCCCCATACCTGAGAGATATCACGGAGACGTACGTGGAGATGGCTCGTGCCATAACACTCCACGAGTCGCTCGTGATAGCAACGCCGCACCCCATACAGGTGGGAGCGCTGCTGAGCAGCAGGCTGACGGCAGAGCAGATGACAAGGGTGTATATATGCTTCTGCAAGACGAATGATACGTGGGCACGTGACCATGGGCCTATAACGCTGCGTTCGGAGGATGGAAAACTGACGATGCTCGACTTCCGATTTAATGGATGGGGAGAGAAGTTTGAGGCCGCCCTTGACAACGAGATAACGCGTACGCTGCACAAGGACGGCGCCTTTGACACTGAGACGGGAGGCACACCGCGACTGGCGGACCATGATGACTTTGTGCTCGAGGGGGGAGCGATAGAGAGCGATGGCAAGGGGACGGTGATGACCACTGAGCAGTGCCTCATGGCACCTAACCGTAACCAACCGCTCAGTAAGGAGGAGATAGAGGAGGAACTGCTGTTCAGACTGAAGGCGCAGAGGATAGTGTGGCTGCAGCACGGCAAACTGATAGGTGATGATACTGACGGACACATAGACACGATAGTGCGTATGGCGCCTGACTACACTTTATTATACAACAGCTGTGAGGATGCTGATGATGAACAGTATAGTGACTTCATGGCACTGGAGGAGGAACTGAAGGGGCTGCGAACTGCGGAGGGCAAGGCATACAGACTAATACCACTGCCACAGCCTGATGCGATATATGACGAGGAGGAACGACTGCCTGCTACATACGCCAACTTCCTGATAATCAACGGGGCGGTGCTCGTGCCGACGTATAATCAACCGCTCAAGGACAGAGCGGCATGTGAGGCAATAAGTGAGGCTTTTCCCGACAGGGAGATAATACCGATTGACTCGAGAACTATCATAAGGCAGCATGGCTCGATACACTGCTGCACCATGCAGGTGCCAGAGTAAGGCTCCTACGGAGCGGTTCAAACGCTTGCTTCGCAAGCTAGTTCAAGAAGGTTATCGTAGCAGGGCTTGTCCTGCGTATCGTAGCAACGAAGTTGTGTATCGTACGAATGAAATGAGTAAATGAAATGAAGATAGGAATATTGCAACAGCATAATGTTGCTGACAGGAAGGAAAATATGATGCGTCTGGCGGAGGGCATAGCAGACCTCGCTAAGAGGGGCGCAGAGTTGGTGGTGCTGCAGGAACTGCATAACAGCCTGTATTTCTGCCAGGTGGAGGACGTGGACAATTTTGACCTCGCTGAGACGATACCTGGTCCTTCCACAAACTTCTTTGGCGACATAGCAAAGCAGTATGGCGTGGTGATAGTGACATCGCTCTTTGAGCGCCGTGCCCCAGGACTGTACCACAATACGGCAGTGGTGATAGAGCAGGACGGCACGATAGCGGGCACATACCGCAAGATGCATATTCCTGACGACCCTGCGTACTACGAGAAATTTTACTTCACCCCTGGTGACAAGGGATTTGAACCTATACAGACATCAGTGGGCAAACTGGGCGTGCAGGTGTGCTGGGACCAGTGGTACCCTGAAGGGGCACGACTGATGGCGCTGGCAGGGGCGGAGATACTCATATATCCTACTGCGATAGGGTATGCTGCTAATGATACGAAGGAGGAGCAGCAGAGACAGCGTGAGGCATGGACGACAGTGCAGAGAGGACATGCCGTGGCTAACGGACTGCCCGTGGTGGCTGTCAACAGGGTGGGGTATGAGCCCGACCCAAGCGGACAGACGGAGGGCATAGAGTTTTGGGGAAGCAGCTTCGTATGCGGACCACAGGGAGAGATGTACTACAGGGCATCGGACGATGAGGAGGAGAGCGTCATCGTAGAGATAGACCTCGGACATAGCGAGAATGTAAGGCGATGGTGGCCATTCCTGCGCGACAGAAGGATAGATGCCTATGACGAGATACTGAAGAGGTATCGATAACGTTAACGTTAACCTTAACGTTAACCTTAACCTTAACGATAACCTTAACCTTAACGATAACCTTAACCTTAACGATAACCTTAACCTTAACGAAGACGAATAATGGCAGAGAAAAAAGTCAGCACGGCTGAACTATATAATGAGCTGATAGCCTCAATGAAGGAGGGCAACTTCGCACCAGTGTATATACTGATGGGCGAAGAGGGCTACTATATAGATAAGGTGTGCGAATATATCACAAACAACGCACTGAAGGAGGAGGAGAAAGACTTTAACCTCACGGTATGCTATGGCGCGGACGTCACAGCAAGGCAGATAATGGACGATGCACGGCGATTTCCCGTAATGGCTGACAGACAGGTGGTGGTAGTGCGCGAGGCACAGGCTATGAAGGACCTGGAGGCCTTAGAGAAATATATGGAGAGGCCAGTGCCGACCACAGTGCTCGTGATATGCTATAAGAACGGAAAGATAGATGCCCGCAAGAAACTGCTCACGAGGGCTAAGACGGTGGGAACGGTATTTATCAGCGAGCCGATACGATATGACAACGAAATCGTGGCATTTATCAATGACTACCTGAAAAGCGAAGGACGTAATGCTACGATAGACAGCCGCGCCGCAGAGGTGGTGGCAGCACACATAGGAGGAGACCTGAAACGTCTCGCCTCAGAACTGGATAAGGTGCTGATATCATTTGCTCCTGGAGCTCCACGAAAAATCACTGCCGACATCATAGAACAGAGGATAGGTATAAGCAAAAACTATAATGTTTTTGAATTTCGTGATGCGCTGATAAACCGTGATGCGCTGAAAGCTCACCGTATAGCGAAATATTTTGACGAAAATCCAAAAGCAGGCGGATTATTTGCAATTTTGCCACAGACATTCATTTTTTTCCAAAATCTGATGATGGCGTACTATACACCAAGACCAGCCGACGACTCTGCCATAATGGCACAACTGGGATTGGCTAAACCTTTTCAGGTAAGAGACTATAAAAAGGCGATGAAAAACTACTCTGCAAAGAAAACTCTACAGATAATTGCAAAACTCAGAGAGATCGATGCGAAGTCAAAAGGACTCGACAGTGCGAACACACCACCAGGGGAATTGCTCCAAGAATTGGTCTCTTTTATATTACACTGAAAGGGCCAGAATGGGGGAGGGAGGTATGGCTGTAGAATAGAGATAAAAATGTAGAATAAAGTGAAAAAGTGTTTCGGAAGAGCTTTCTGGAATGCTTTTTTTTTGTGTCAGGAGGGTAGAAATAGGTAATTTTTGCCCTCTTTTTTTCTAGAATGAAGATTGGAGTAGGGGATATTTTTTGCCCTCTTTCCCTTGAAAATACTGGCTTCATGATGCTTTTTGACGCCCTGAGATTTCGATTTTTTTGAGCATCTCGCCAATCGTGCGTGAATTTTGAAATATTGCAAATTTTTGCCAGGAAAAGAACAAATAATCAACATTTAACCTTTCTATATATTTACAAAGTTGCAAATACGGCACTTTCAACAAATATAAAATAATCAACAAAACAATAAAACGACGAACAGACAGGATAGTCCCACATGATTTTCTACTTTGTAAATATAGAAAACAAAATCCATCAAAATACATACAAAACACAAAGCTGAATAAATATGCACAGGAGATTGTATGTATATAACTGTATGAAAAACAAAAGAATACGCACTTTTAATACTTTAAGAATACCCCAGATACCCGAGAGTATGAGAGAAATGGCATAAATGCCTAAGAAGAGGCTATAAATGCATAATGTAAAGAACTAATTCCCAAAAGATGGGGTTTATTTTATAAAGTTTTAGATAGGGTGGCATTTTTAGAAATGAAGCAAGGTTCTCCAATTATACAAAATACAAAAGTACATCTTTTTACTTTTGTTGAAATATAAAATGTTAAAACTTAAATTTGCAAAGATAAAAAGTTTTAATTATGTTGTATAATACAAAATTTGTTGTTACCTTTGTAAAAAATATAAAAAAGTGGTGTTAGAAGTGATCTTTATGAGAAAAAGCACCTCATCTGAAGAAAAAACAAGTTGAAGATTTTAAAAAGAATTTTCTCGCTAAAAGAAAAAATTGATGAAGGATAGAATTAGGCATCTGATGGAAGCGCAGCATATGAACCAGCAGGCGTTTTCAAAATACACTAAAATTGGAAGTGCTTCACTGAGCAGTATCTTTACAGGAAGGACTCGTCCGTCAATGAATCATGTACTTGCTATACTGGAGGCATTTCCCAATGTCAACCCTACCTGGTTGCTCAAAGGTGAGGGTGGAATGTTGATTACGAATGAAAACTCGACACAAAATAATGGAGAAAACTCGTCATCTTCTATTGATGCCGAAATGATGCCTTCTGATGCTACACAAACACAGTATAATACTGCATACAGAGGTGATAATGCTGACAAGATGGCAGAAGACCTACCCCTCTTTGGGCAAAAAAGGGTTGTTCAAGTGCATCCAAGTGTGCTTCCACCAGTAGAAAAGGCACCTAATGGGCGTTATACAAAGCTTAGTCAGGTGGATGTAACGCAGGGGATGGATGCTATGGAGCATCGAAAAATCACTGAAATACGTGTTTTCTTTGATGATCAGACCTGGGAATCGTTTGTTCCTAAGAATAAATAAGGTAGTAGGTACATAAAAAGACAGATATCTGTAAGACAAAATTATCTCATAATTTCAAAAATAATCAAAAAGCGAGGGGAACCGCACGTGAGTGTAGTTCCCCTCTATTCTTTATTCTCTATTATCTATTATCTATTCCCTCAGCAGTGCTTTCACCTCTTCGGTGAGGTAAGGCATCACATCTTTGTAAGGAAGGATGAATGAGGGCATTCCAGCCGCATAAGCAGCTATTTCATACTGTTGATAGGTAAGAACCAGTCCCTCTGCGCTAAGGTAGGGAGCACGCTCGGGAAGGGGAATCAGGTTGTTTTCTATCTGCAACCACTGCATTACATCCTCTTGTGTGAGTTTCTTACCGTCGTTATCGCTGAAATAATCTATTAAGCCTGCAATAAGCAGTTTCTGCATCTTTGCCGCTGCGCCGTCGATGAAGAATTTCTCTATCTTCTTGCCGGTAGAGTCAAATGTAAGACTGCCGTAGCCGCCTACGCCGCCATGTGCTCCACCTTGATATTGGTATGAATTATGCTCAAAGACAGTGTATTTAGCCGTTTCATAAGTCTTTTCTATCTTTGTGGAATATTCCCATCGTGGGGTGTCCTGCATTCGTTGCTGCCTCTCCTCTGGCGTAATGGTGGTATCCTCTGCCAGGTATTGCAGCCGGTCTTTGTAGTCCTCCTCTGCCCCCTTGTTAAATACTTTGAGGGCATTGCTACCATAATAGTCTATTATTGCCTTCAGACTATTGTCTGTACCGCTATATGACTGCATCACCCTCGAGTCGCCCCATATATAGCAGAATTCATTGTCAATCACTTTGATCAGTGAGTCTCTGATGAGTGTTGATGCGCTGTCAGCGGCAATGGGTACGGTGATGTCTATCTCTATATCTACACGGTCGGTGGAGTCCTTGTAAACATAATGCTCAAGCCCACCTTCTATGTGAGCTTGAGTTTGTTCGGTTTGCTTGGCACCACATGACACGAGCAATGCCGTAGCGGCTATGAGTGCGTTCAGGAGACAAAATCTCATTTACTTTATACTTTATTCTCTATACTCAGAAGCGGTAGCTCAGCGAGCAGTTTATCTGGTGACGCTTGTTTTTGATGGTCTTGGAGTCAGCGTGGAGACTGTCCCAGTAGGTAGAGGCTTTGGTGCCATCATCATTGTAGGTGTATATCTCGCTGGTGGCTACATTCTGGAAAGGATGGTACTCGCCATTCTGCGTAGCATACTGATAAGCGATGTCGAATGTCCAGTCCTTAGACAGTGTGAAGCCCATGCCGAGGGTGATACGATGTGTGTCACTCCAATTGGTGTAGCCATAGGTAGAGAAGTATGCACCCTCGCTATAGTATGAATCGATGAAGGCATCCTTCATGCCATTATTGTTGTATATAGCGCTCTGATAGTTGTATCCAGCACGTATGGCGATAACCTGTGAGGGCTTTATCTCACCACCAATCTTTATGAGGTGTACGCCCTTGAGGGAGTTCTTGGTGTTGTTATCCATCTCTACATCAGCGCTGTAGTTGCTGCGTGAATCGCCCCAATAGTTGTAGTAGGTTCCCTCGTAGATGCGATTTTTGATGGTGCTGTAGTCAGAATACTCGTAAGTAGCGCCTACGGCAGCAATCTTGCCAAAGGTGTGGCCCAGAGAGAAACCGAATCGCCATGGGGTGATAATCTTGTAGTCATAATTGAAAGCATAAGTCTTGGAACCGCTGTATGACGCTGTGTTGTCGTCATAGGTGTAGTTGGCGCCTGTTGTCAGTACGCTCTTGCATGTCAACTCATACCAGGTAGGTGTGTGAACATATGCTCCGATGCGGAATGGGGACTCCTCAGATGGGCGAACTATGATGCCAAGCTTCAAATCGAAACCAGTGCCAGTGATATTGCGGTTGTCAGTGTAGTAGTAGTTGCCGCGTGGGGCATTGTTGGCATCGACGAGTGACTCTTTGTAGTAAGTATAGCTGTCGTAGTGTACATCCTTCAGTCCGAAGGTGGCGCCGAGATATACGCGGTCATTGAAGTTGCCACTGAAGTTGAATGCGAACTCGCTGATATATCCTGACTTGTCGGAGTAGGCATTGTACATATCGGCAGCGGTGTAGCCATCCTGCCAGTCGCCGCTTTCATTGAACCCTGAGAAGTTTTCGTTGACAAGGTCGTATGTGTCACGACCTAAGCGGCTGATGTACTCGAAACGCGTATCCTTGCCAGCTTTCCACTCCTCGCTGTTAGGCGACAGGGTGCCCATAGTGATGTATGTCAACTTGTTGGCTGATGCATCGTTGAGGCTACCCACGGCAGATGCTATCTGATTGAAGTTGCGACTCTTCTGGTAGTTGAAGCCGATGTTGAAATAGGAGTTGGCGCCAAAGCGTGAGGCATAGATGAAGCCAACCTGATTGAGGTCGGCATTTGCCTTACGGTTGTCGCCCTTACCAAGCATGGTGGTTTTGTTCTTGTCATCATTTTGTATGGTGACGCCAGCAGACGCTCCTATCCACGCACGGCGGAACAGGCCTATGCCTGCGGGGTTGGTGCTCATGGTCGAGATGTCAGCTCCCAGAGCCTCCATAGCACCGCCCATGCCGATGTAGCGTGCTGTACCATTGAGGTCTTGTGTCGCCAGTTGGGCGCTCTCGTATGTCTCTTGCGCCATAGCACCAGCAGATACCATACTCAGTGCTATCCAAATAACATTCTTTTTCATATACTTTAATATGTTATGAGTTTCAACTTTATACTTTATACTTTATACTTCCTCTCAACTATCTGCGTCCTCCGCGTGCGCCTCCGCCTCCGCTGTGTCCGCCAAAGCTACCTCCGCTGTGTCCGCCAAAGGAGCCACCGCCACGACTGCTGCCTCCGAATGAGCCTCCACTGCTATGGCCGCCGTAGCCGCTGTGGCCACCGTAACCGCTGCTGCGTGATGAATTATTGTATCCACCTCTTGAGCCAGAGTGGGAGTATCCCCTGTTGGCATTGCGTCCGAAGTCGCCACCACGGTGTGCTATCACTGCTGGTCTGCCTCGGTCTATGCCGCCTCCATGATGTCTTGCAGGCACATATACACTATGATGATAGCGTGGACCATAGAACCAAGGGTCGTACCATGGGCCATACCAAGGGGAGTGCCACCCCCAGCCAGCATACCATCGTGAACCGTACCATCCCCATCGATACCCACTGCTGAAGTACCATGAGTCATGGAACCAAGGGTCATACCATGGGTCGATGTACCATGGATCGTAGTACCAAGGGTCTCTCACATACACATTCACCACCACTGGTTTGCCACCGTCAAAACGCTCTAAGCGCTTGCTGTAGGTGTAGTCATCATCGCTGGGGTATATGCCAGAGCCACTCTTGAAGTCAATCACATCATTGCCTATGGAGTCGCTCGTGATGACAAGCGTGGTGTCACCAGTGTCACTTATTGGTGTGATGTAGCCATTGGGCACAGAGGGGCGCATACGACGATTGTACTCATCGATGTCACGGTCCGAGCCGCAGTAGTACGTTTCACGGGCTTTCTCATAATTAGCTTTTGCCACCTCCTTCGCCTTTTTGGATGGGGTGAAGTACATGTCATCCTGTGCCCATGCTCCGCATGAACACATCATGATGGTTGCTGATAGGAATAGTAATTTTCTCATGATCATACGCTTGTTTTGAGAGGAAGATACCTCACGTTTCGTTTTGATAATGCAAAATTATCTATAATTTTAATGCAAATATACGGAAAAACCCTAAGAAAAAATATACAATTCCCTAATTTTTATTATATTTGCACTGTTTTTTTAACAATTACAGCCCAAAGCAATGAAATATCTATCTACGACATTCAATATTGAAGTACCTTCAGAAGAACTCATGCAACCCTCTCGCGAACTGCTCGCCGACTCATGTGGTGAGATAGGTTATGAGAGTTTTGTGGACAGTGACGGCGGTATAGTGGGATACATACAGCAGGAGCATTACTCTGAGACTATGGTGAAGGAAATGGTAGAGCACTTCCCCATCTCAGATGTATTGATAAGCTACATTACAGAAGATATCCCCGATCAGGATTGGAATGAGACTTGGGAGGCAGAGGGTTTTGCTCCTATTATTGTAGATGGTAAGGTAACGATATACGACGCTCATCACGTGGAGGATATCGAACAGTTCAGTACCCCTATACAGATAGGTATTCAGGCCCGCAATGCCTTTGGCACAGGTACCCACGAAACGACGCGCATGATAGTATCCACACTTCTGGGTTTGCCACTGTCCTCTCGACGTGTGCTCGACTGTGGTTGTGGTACAGGCATTCTTGGCATTGTTGCAATAAAGTGTGGAGCAAATGAGGTCATAGCGTATGATATAGATGAGTTTTGCACGGACAATGCGCGCCACAACGCAATACTCAACGGGGTGGGAGAGCAGATGGATGTGCTACTGGGCAACTCTGGTGTGCTGTCGCATGTAGAAGGCATCTTTGACGTGGTAATGGCTAATATCAATCGCAATATACTGCTGCAGGATATGGAGGCATTTCACAGTGTGATGGCGCATGGTGCCTCACTCGTACTATCAGGTTTCTATGAAGAAGATGCCCCAATGCTACTGCAGAAAGCAGAAACACTGGGGCTCCATGAAGTATCGCGTAAGGTTGACAACAATTGGTGTTGCCTTACCCTAAGTTAAAAAGATTATAGATTAAAGATTATAGATTACAGATAATAGATGCACTTTAATCTATAATCTATCATATATCATCTATTATCTATTATCTTTTATCTATCATCTATTATCTATCATCTAATAATGTACTGATCAGATATTGACTCGTTGTTGATAGCTCGGCGTATGGTCTCGGCAAACATGTCGGCAACGCTGAGTTGCTTAACCTTGGCACAGCGGTTGGTGTAAGGGATAGAGTCGGTGAATATCATTTCCTCTATGGCAGAGTTTTGCACTCTCTCGCTTGCAGGACCAGACATCACGCAGTGGCTTGCTACAGCCCTTACAGAGCGAGCTCCAGCCTCCTTCATTATGTCTGCCGCCTTTGTGATGGTGCCAGCGGTATCTACCATATCATCAACGATTACCACATCTTTGCCCTTTACGTCGCCTATAATCTGCATCTCGGCGATGACGTTGGCGCGTGCACGAGTCTTGTTGCACATTACCAATGGACAATCAAGATATTTGGCATAGCTCTTGGCACGTTTTGCACCGCCTACATCAGGTGATGCTATCACCATATCGTCAGTTCTCAGTTTTTCAAGATATGGCAGTATGACACCAGAGCCATACAGGTGATCCACAGGAACATTGAAGAAACCCTGTATCTGGTCGGCATGAAGGTCCATAGTGATGAGGCGATCTATGCCAGCAACGCTGAGCATATCGGCAACGAGTTTGGCACCGATTGATACACGTGGTTTGTCCTTACGATCCTGACGTGCCCAACCGAAGTAAGGTATCACAGCATTGATAGTCTTGGCTGATGCACGCTTAGCCGCGTCAATCATCAGGAGCAGTTCCATAAGATTGTCAGAATTAGGGAATGTGCTCTGTACCAAGAAGATGTCGCGTCCACGAATACTCTCTTCGAAACTTACGGCAAACTCGCCGTCGCTGAATTTTGTCATCACCAAGTTGCCAAGTGGACAACCGAGACTTGCACAGATCTTCTCTGCCAGGTAGCGTGTTGCTGTACCTGAGAAAACCATAAAGTTTTTATTCTCTTCTGCCATTGTGATAGTATGTATATATTAGTTTATTGCTTTCTTTAGTTTTTTGAAGTGGTCTATGAGGGCGTGGAAGTCTGTCTCATGCTGAATATTGAAGCGGTTCCATAAATCTCCACATATCACCACGCCTCCAAAACCTAAGTCTTTGGCTATCTGTATATTCTCCAGACTCATGCCACCCAAGGCATATACTTTCTTGTCAATCAGTCCTTTCTTTCTTGCGTCCTGCATCTCCTCAATGGTGAGCGATGCCTTGTAGTCGTTGTGCAGTGAGTCAAAGAGAGAGTGCAGCATCACATAGTCGCACTGTCTCTTCATCTCTTTGAGGTCGCCGATGTTTTTCGTGCTACGTGTCACATGCTTCCTGAAACCATCGGGGGTAGGTGTCTCGGGATCATTGATATGTATTCCTTTCAGGTCGTATTCCTGTTTCAGATAATAGTGCTGGTGTACTACCACGTCATCGTAGCAACTCTTTGGTAACAGCGATAACAACCTCTCTTCGTATAAAGGTTCGGAATTGGGCTTGTTGATATGTAGTGTATCAAGTCCTTCGTCAAATAATGCTGTCAGTATTTTGTCCTCCTCCACGAAAAACGTGGGTTGGGTCATAACTATCAGTTTCATACGCTCTAATTTAATGCAAAAGTAAGAAAATTTTGCGAAACATGCAATTTTCTCGAATATAAAAGTTAATTTTGCACTCAAAATTAGAATAAATTATATTATCCCCATGGTAATTGATACCAACATACTGAATAATATCCATCGTCCCACATACGTCCTCGAGGAGTCATTGCTACGTCGCAATCTCACTCTTATTAACAAGGTGGCACAAGAGGCTGGCGTAGAGATAATCCTTGCTTTTAAAGCGTATGCCCTATGGAAGACGTTTCCCATATTTCGTGAGTATATCGGTGCTACCACGGCAAGTTCGCTACATGAGGCGCGCTTGGCATTTGAGGAGTTTGGTGTGCCTGCCCACACTTATTCCCCTGCCTATACAGACTATGAGATAGAAGAGATAGCCCAATACTCCTCACATATCACATTCAATTCTCTGTCACAGTATGCCCGCTATGCCGCTGCACTGAGAGAAAAAGGGTGGGGTGGCGACTTTGGACTGCGTATCAATCCAGAGTATTCTGAGGTTGAGACATTGTTATACAATCCTTGTGCTCCAGGTACACGTTTTGGTGTCACAGCAGATGTATTGGAGGCACATAAGGACTATGTTGATTTCAATCTTCTTACGGGCTTTCACTGCCACTGCCACTGCGAATCAGGCTCCGATGTGTTTGGGCGTACCCTTCAGCATATAGAAGAACGTTTTTCATCATGGTTTCCTAAGATAAATTGGATAAACTTTGGTGGCGGTCACCTCATGACGCGTGACGACTACGATGTGCCGCACATGATACACCTGTTGAAAGATTTCAAGGAGCGCTATCCATGGTTGCATGTCATACTTGAACCAGGTTCTGCTTTTGCGTGGCAAACAGGACCACTCGTAGCGCAAGTGGTTGACATAGTGGAGGATAATGGTATACGCACAGCCATCCTCAATGTCTCCTTTACCTGTCATATGCCTGACTGTCTCGAGATGCCTTATCACCCCACAGTGCGAGGTGCGAAACCCATCGATGAGTCCTCAACTGTCACCTGTCACCTGTCACCTTTCAACTATAGAATGGGTGGCTGCTCATGTCTTTCTGGTGACTGGATGGGTGAATGGCAGTTTGACCACCCCCTTCAGATTGGCGAAAACATCATATTCGAGGATATGCTACACTACACTACGGTAAAGACCACCATGTTCAATGGTGTCGGCCATCCCGATATAGCGTTGCTCCGCACTGATGGCACCCTTACCACGTTGCGGCACTATACCTATGAGGACTATCGCGATCGCATGGATTGATGCAAAAATACAATAGAATAATATATACAGAACAATGAACAATCAGACAAAGGAAAGCACCATGGGTGCTACACTCTCAGGGGGAGAAATCCCTGTACTACTGCTCACGGGTTACCTAGGCAGTGGAAAGACAACACTACTTAACCGCATACTGAAAAACGAACAGGGCATACGCTTTGCCGTCATCGTCAATGATATAGGTGAGGTAAACATCGATGCCGACCTGATCCAGAAGGGTGGCATAGTGGCAGAGCAGGATGACTCTCTCGTAGCCTTACAAAATGGTTGTATATGCTGTTCGCTCAAGATGGACTTGGTGCAGCAAATCAGCGATATAACTCGTATGAGGAAGTTTGACTACATCGTCATTGAGGCAAGTGGAATCTGCGAACCTGCTCCCATAGCACAGACCATATGTTCGATACCGAGCATGGGTGCGCAGTACGGTTTAGGAGCAATACCGCGTCTTGACTGCATCGTCACAGTGGTTGATGCTCTCCGTATGAAGGATGAGTTCGGTTGTGGTAAGAGCCTTCTTGGTGCAAAGCGTGATGAGGAGGATATAGAGAACCTTGTCATTCAGCAGATAGAGTTTTGTAACATTGTGTTGCTCAACAAGGCAGACGAAGTGTCACCAGAGGAACTGGAACGTGTGCGCCAGATAGTACGTGCCCTGCAACCCAAGGCAAAGATAATAGACTGCAACTACGGCGATGTGGATTTCGATGAGATTCTTGGTACCGGCATGTTCAACTTTGATGATGTAGCAACCTCTGCCGCATGGATCAAGGAAATAGAAGAGCATAGTAACGGGAGCGAAAACGATGAGCATAATCATGAGCACCACGAGGAAGAGCATCATCATGAGTATGAGCACCATGATCATGAGCATGACGAGGACTGCGACTCCCACCACGGAGGCGAGTGTACATGTGGACATCATCACCATCATGATCATGACGGGCATAGCCATACAGAGGAGTATGGTATAGGCACATACGTTTATTATGCTCGCAAACCTTTCGACATCACACTTTTTGACGACTTCGTAGCACGTCGTTGGCCTAAGAGCGTCATAAGGGCTAAAGGACTTTGTTGGTTTGAGGATCAGCCCACACTCTGCTATATCTTCGAGCAAGCAGGTCGTCAGGTGCAGTTGCAGAATGCAGGGCAGTGGTATGCTACTATGCCAACTGACGAACTACGTCAGTTCCGCATAGACAATCCTGGTGTAAATCGTGACTGGGATGATCGTTATGGTGACCGTCAGCAGAAGATTGTTTTCATAGGTCAGCATCTTGATGCTGCAGCCATAAAGGCTGAGCTTGATGCCTGTCTTACCGAGATGACCTGATAAACCACCGTAGTTTGGTCCACCACTTACGGAGCTCTTGATAGGCTGACACTTCTTCTTTATGTTGTATGGATGTAAATGTCAGCGTTTCAGGAGCTGGTCCGTATTGGTCAGGAAAAATTATCATGAGGTTTGTACCATGATAATGCTCGGTGAGTTCGTCGGGCAGACGGTCTATAGCAGCCTTGTACGATACCGTGCCCTGACGTGCAGTTATGATGACGAGCATATTGTCGGATGGGGTGTTTTCTGCAACATCGATGAGTCCTATCCACTTTGGCATTTCGGTATATTCAGCTCTCACGTGTGGGTGCCGACTTTCGATATACATCTTGATGAGTGATATGGTGACGCTTGTGGCATGGAACACTATGCGGCATTCCAGTGCCTTGGCCAGACGGCACAGGCGCTCAAGCCAACGGTAGAAGCCTGGCTCGTATTCAGCGCGTGAGGGTACTACAACCTGTATGGCGCGGAGTGTAGCAAATGGTTGGGTACAACGAGCTATGATAATCTGGCGCGAAAGACCATTAAATACGCTTTGAGCAAACTCCCCCCAGAACACTCGTCGTGAGTTGGGGTGTATATGCACGCCGAAGATTATCTCCGAACAGTCGTATTCCTTAAAGGCATGCTTGATGCCGTTGGCTATGTTGGTGGCGAGACGCACTTGTGTCTGTATCCTCACGTCAGCGGCGTTGGCGGTTTGTGTCACCTGCTGTAGTATTTGTTGTCCTCTGCGCTGATTTTGCTCTACGTCGTCATCGTCATATACCACGTTGAGTGCTATCAGGCCGCGGTTAAGTTCTCTGTTGCGCATCATGATTGCGAGGTGCATGAGGGTATCGCACGTTTCAGGATACTTTACAGGTATGAGTATCTTCTCATCATCGAAACCTGTAGAAAATCTTTCCCCATTGCTTAGACGACTCTCTTCTTCTCTGAGTACCAGCGTCTTAGAAGCATTCTCGGTGCTTATTGTTGATATGATACAGGTGAGAAGTATCATAGTGACGATACCATTCATCATGCCGTCATCGATGAGGTAACCGCCTTCTGGCATTGCTATGCTCATGCCTATCATGGCCATTGCGATACTGCCTGCAGCATGGGCAGAGGTAAGGCCAAACATGAGGTGACCCTCTATCCACGACATCTTAAATCCTACGCACGATATATATGCTGCTATAGCCTTGCCCATCGTGCCTACTACTGCTATCACTGCTACTATGATGAGTACTTCTGGTTGTAGTAACAGGCGTATATTGATAAGCATGCCTACGCCGATGAGGAAATATGGTATGAAGAGGGCATTGCCGATAAACTCTATGCGGTTCATCAGTGGCGACATGGTTGGTATGAAACGATTGAGTATCAGTCCGCTAAGAAAGGCACCGAGCACTCCCTCCAGTCCGATGAGTTCGCACAGGGATGCACTCATAAACATCATTGCCATGACAAATATATATTGCATCACGGCATCACTGTATCGGCGCAGAAATAGCCGTGTCAGGCGTGGTATGACATATAGCATGGTGGAGCAGTAGCATACGAGTTTGATGACAAACAGTGGCCAGAAATACCATTTGTCGCCTTCCTCACTGCCGCCCATACCTACTACTGCTGCCACTACTACCAATGATGTAAACAGCGATAGCATGGAGGCACCGACGGAGATGGTCGTTACATGATGCTTTTGTAGGCCATAACGCGCCACTATTGGGTAGGCAATGAGCGTGTTCGACGCCATTATACATGACAGTAACACGGTGGCGAGAGGACTGTAGCCCAGCAGTGTGATGCCTGCTATATAAGTTATACAGAATGGCACGAAAAATGTCAGTAGGCCAAACAACCCAACTTGTCGTAGGTTCTTCTTCAGCCCCTCGAGGTCCATCTCTATGCCTGCGAGAAATATGATATATAGCAGTCCTACGCGGCCGAAGAGTTCAAAGGATGAGTCACGCTCCAGAATATTGAGCCCATAGTGTCCAATGATGACACCAGCCAACACCATGCCGATGATATGAGGTATGCGCAACTTGCTCATCACAATGGGCGCGATGAGTATTATCAGCAGCACAACAAAAAATGCAATCGTAGGATTAGTTATTGGTAGGGGCATTTTATTTGAAGATAGAAAGTCAGAGAAAACGTGCGCTCTTAGTGCTATAATCAAGTGCAAAGGTACGAAAAAATAACGGGAACGGGAATAGTAACATTAACTTTTTTCGATTTTCGTTTTCGTTTTCGTTATTTTTTTGTAATTTTGCCCCACAATATTGATACAATCGACACATAATACATAATAAATAATATACAGAAAAAAAAGAAATGAAAGTAGCAATTGTTGGCGCATCAGGCGCCGTAGGACAGGAGTTTCTCCGTGTCCTTGACGAAAGAAACTTCCATCTTGACGAATTGGTGCTCTTTGGTTCGCAGCGTTCTGCCGGCACCCGATACACCTTCCGCGGTAAGGAATATGAGGTAAAGCTTCTTCAGCACAATGATGATTTTAAGGACGTTGACATTGCCTTCACCTCTGCAGGTGCAGGCACATCAAAGGAGTTTTGCGAGGATATCACCAAGTATGGTGCCGTGATGATTGATAATTCCAGCGCCTTCCGTATGGATTCCGACGTGCCTCTTGTAGTACCAGAGTGTAATGCAGAGGATGCCCTCAATCGTCCTCGCGGCATTATTGCCAACCCTAATTGTACCACCATCATGATGGTAGTATGTTTGCAGCCACTTGAGCAGCTGTCACATATCAAGCGTATCCATATCGCGTCATACCAGTCAGCCTCTGGCGCAGGTGCGGCTGCTATGGCAGAACTGCAACAGCAGTATAAGGAATTGGCTAACGATCAGCAGCCAACGGTGAACAAGTTTGCCTACCAGCTTGCCTACAATGTGATACCACAGATTGACGTATTCCAGGACAACGGCTATACCAAGGAGGAGATGAAGATGTTCAACGAGACAAAGAAAATCATGCACACCGATGCACGTTGTTCAGCTATGTGCGTGCGTATCTCATCACTCCGGGCACACTCCGAGGCAGTGTGGATCGAGACAGAAGAAAAGATTTCCGTCGAGGCTGCACAAGAGGCATTGCGCAATGCGCAGGGAGTGACTCTCATTGACGATCCAAAGAAGGTTGGTGCCAAGGCATGTGCCGATGCTTCACAGGAGACTATGGCAGGACTCCCTTACCCGATGCCACTCTATACTGCAGGTAAGGACGATGTATATGTCGGTCGTGTACGCGAAGACCTCGCCAATGATAACGGCCTCACCTTCTGGCTCTCTGGCGACCAAATAAAGAAGGGCGCAGCACTCAACGCTGTCCAAATTGCCGAGTACCTCATTAAGGTGGGCAATGTGAAGTAAATTGACAATTGGTAATTAGGTTTTGGAATACAAATACCTAAATAATATAAACTATCCGGCAGACCTTCGCACTCTCGATGTGGAGGCTCTGTCGGATGTTTGTTCGGAGCTACGTGATGATATCGTCAAGGAACTCTCCGTTAATCCTGGACACCTTGCATCCAGTCTTGGTGTCACAGAACTTACCGTGGCGCTGCATTACGTCTATGATACTCCCTACGACCGCATAGTGTGGGATGTTGGGCATCAGGCATACGGACACAAGATACTGACGGGACGCCGCAGTATATTCTCTACCAATCGCAAATTGGGAGGACTGCACCCCTTCCCGTCACCACAGGAGAGTGAGTACGACACCTTTACATGCGGTCACGCCTCAAACAGTATCAGTGCTGCACTTGGTATGGCGGTAGCCGACAACCTATCTGGACGTAAGCGTCATGTGGTGGCAGTTATCGGCGACGGTTCCATGAGTGGTGGATTGGCTTTTGAGGGGCTCAACAATGTATCCTCCTCGCCCAATGATCTGCTAATTATCCTTAATGATAATAATATGTCCATCGATCGCAGTGTCGGTGGTATGAAGCAGTATCTCTTGTCACTTAATACCAATGAGTCGTATAACCGTTGGCGTAACGGGGTGGCACGATGGCTCAAGAGACATGGATGGCTCGACGAGAATACCCGTAAGAAGACTATACGTATAGGCAATGCCCTTAAAGCGGCACTCTCGCCTCAGGCTAACGTCTTCGAGGGTATGAATATACGCTACTTCGGACCCGTAGATGGCAATGATGTCAAGGAACTCGTTAGAGTACTCCGCCAACTCAAGGGTATGAGTGGTCCCAAACTGCTACACATACACACCGTAAAGGGCAAGGGATATGAACCAGCAGAGCGTTCTGCTACGATATGGCATGCCCCAGGTAAGTTTGATGCAAATACGGGAGAACGCATACAAGAGACATCTGCCAACCAAACACTGAAGTATCAGGATGTTTTTGGCAAGACACTCGTTGAATTGGCACGTGCCAACGATAAAATTGTGGGTGTCACACCTGCTATGCCTACGGGATGTTCCATGAACATAATGATGGATGCCATGCCCGAAAGAGCCTTTGATGTCGGCATTGCGGAGGGACATGCTGTCACCTTTTCCGCTGGTATGGCAAAAGAAGGGCTTGTGCCATTCTGCAATATATACAGCGCCTTCTCACAACGTGCCTATGACAATATTATACATGATGTAGCCATAGAGCGGTTAAATGTCGTTTTGTGTCTCGACCGTGCTGGCATAGTAGGTGAGGACGGTGCTACGCATCATGGAGCTTTCGACCTTGCAGCACTACGTCCTATACCCAATCTCACTATCTGTGCTCCAATGAACGAGCACGAACTGCGTCGCATGATGTACACGGCACAGTTGCCCGACCAAGGACCTGTCGTAATACGTTATCCTCGTGGTTGTGGTGTGATAGAAGACTGGCAATGCCCTCTGGAGCCTCTTGAGGTGGGTAAGGGAAGAGTTCTTAACGATAATGCCAATGATAATGCTGAAATCGCAGTATTATCGATAGGTACCGTAGGAAATAACGTGCAACAGGCACTCTCCATACTCACACCTAATGAGCGTGCCGGCATAGTGCACTACGATATGCGTTATCTCAAGCCCCTTGATACTTCCATATTATGTAAGGTAGGGGCGCATTGCCAACGTGTCGTCACTATAGAAGACGGTGTCAAGGATGGTGGATTTGGTTCTGCTGTACTTGAGTTCTTTGCCGACCACGATATGCACCCAGAGGTTGTACGCCTCGGACTCCCCACCACTGAGTTTGTAGAGCACGGCACAGTACAACAGTTGCAGCACCTTGTAGGCATAGATGCCGAGAGCATAGTAAAGGAGTTAAGGAAAACAGTATAATAAAGTTATGAAGATAATAATTGCAGGAGCACAGGCGGTAGGCAACTACCTCGCATCACTACTTGGACGCACAGGCAGTGAGGATATCACCATTATTGATGACGATGCTGAGGCGCTTGGCAATCTCGACCCTGATCTCGACCTGCTTACCTTTGAAGCATCACCTATAAGCATCAAGTCATTGCGTGCCATCAATGCTGGTGATGCCGAACTATTTATCGCAGTCACCAACGATCAGGAGGTCAATATGTGTGCCTGCTCTATTGCCAAGTCGCTTGGCGCCAAACAGACAGTGGCAAAGGTGGAGGATTATGAGTATGCAATGCCCAAGAATGAGGATACCTTACGACGTATGGGCATTGATTCTGTTATATATCCAGAGATGCTCGCTGCGCAGGATATCATCAACGGACTTAAGATGTCATGGGTACGCCAGCGATGGGATGTGCATGGTGGAGCATTAGTCATGCTCGGTATAAAACTTCGTGAGAGTTGTCTCATCCTCAATCGTCCCCTCAAGGAGGTGTGTGGTGCTGATGAACCCTACCATGTCGTCGCCATCAAACGAGGTAGTGAGACCATCGTTCCAGGAGGCAATGACTCGTTGCAGCTCTATGACATGGCCTACTTTATGACTACACGGGAGTATATACCCTATGTGCGCCGTATGGTAGGTAAGGAAGATTACACAGATGTCAGCAACGTCATGATAATGGGAGGTGGCAAGTGTGCCCTGCGCACGGCTCATACCATGCCCGAGTATATGAGGCTAAAGATTATTGAAATTGACCCACAACGCTGCGAGAAATTGGGCGATTTGTTGCCTGGCAAGGGTGAACTTGTCATCAACGGCGATGCACGTGATACCTCTTTGCTCCTTGAAGAAGGCATACGCAATACTCAGGCATTCGTAGCACTCACAGGCAGTAGCGAGACCAATATTCTCGCCTGTTTGGCTGCCAAACGATTGGGAGTACGCAAGACAGTTGCGGTGGTGGAAAATGTTGATTACATCGACATGGCTGAGAGTCTTGATATTGGCACTATTATTAATAAGAAAGCCATAGCAGCCTCACGTATCTACGAGATGATGCTCGAGGGATGCGCCACCAATCTGCGTTTCCTTATGCAGGCACGTGCAGATGTAGCAGAGTTTACTGCACAGAAAGGTTCGCCTATCACCAAGAAAAAGATCTATGAGCTCTCCCTTCCCAAGGGATGCACCATCGGTGGCCTTGTGCGTGATGGTGAGGGTATGCTCGTAAGCGGTGCCACACAAGTGCAACCAGGCGACATTGTTGTCGTATTCTGTCACAATACAGAGGTAAAGCGGATAGAGAAACTGTTTAATTAACACCAGCTAATAATAAATTGTCAATTGTCAACTATCAACTATAGACTTATATCTAAGATTCTGGGTTCGCTGCTCATTTTGGAGTCGCTCTTTATGCTCGTGTGCTTCTTCGTGTCCTTGGGATATCGCGAAGATGCCATGTACTCTTTTGTTGTCTCCATCCTCGTCTCTCTTTTTGGCGCCACCATATTTCATTTTGTCGGTAACAAGGCAGACAACACGATGAGTCGTCGTGATGCCTTTCTCGTTGTCACTTTGTCATGGAGTTTTTTCAGTCTCTTTGGTTCGTTACCCTTCCTCATAGGTGGATATATTGACAATTTCACTAATGCTTATTTTGAAACCATGTCAGGTTTCAGCACAACGGGTGCCACCATCTTTGACGATGTAGAGGAATTGCCTCGTGGTATTCTTTTTTGGCGATCCTTCACACAGTGGATAGGAGGCTTGGGTATCGTTTTCTTTACAATCGCAGTTCTACCATCTCTTGTCGGTGGTTCTGTAAAGGTTTTTACTGCTGAAGCAACGGGTCCTATCAAGTCTAAGTTACATCCCAAACTCTCCACCTCTGCCAAGTCCATTTGGGTGATATTCTTTACGTTGAGCATCGCCTGCGTAGCAAGTTACAAAGTTCTTGGCATGAACTGGTTTGATAGCATCAATTATGCTATGACCACCATTGCCACGGGTGGCTTCTCTACCCACAATGCCAGCATAGAGTATTTCAATAGTCCTGCACTGGAGTACGTTTCTACTCTGTTCTGTTTTATCTCAGGTATCAATTTCATACTGCTCTATCGTTTTATTATACGTCGTGATGCGAAGAGTTTCTTTACCAATTCTGAGTTGAAGTTCTACATGTTCATGGTGGCGCTGTTTACAGCCTTCATCACCCTCATGCTTGTCGTGAGCAACAATTATGACATAGAGCACGCCTTCCGTTGTGGCATTTATCAGGTTGTATCCTTCATCACCACTACGGGACTTTTCAATGACGATGCCGCTCAGTGGCCCCATGTCACATGGGTGATTCTTGCAATGTGTATGTTTATGGGTGCCTGTGCCGGTAGTACGTCTGGTGGTTTCAAGAGCGTGCGTTGTGTTATGTTGCTCAAGGTTATCCGCAATGAGTTCCGTCAGATGCTCCATCCTAAAGCTGTGTTACCCCTTCGCTTTGCTGGAGCCAATGTCCCAATGCAGCATAGGGTCACCCTATTGGCTTTTCTTTCCGTCTATTGCCTGCTGTGTATAGTTTGTGCCTTCTCCATGATTGCCGCAGGCGTTGACAATACTAATGCGATTACCATCACCATCTCTACCCTCAGCAATGTGGGTCCTACCTTAGGACTTGAGATAGGTCCCACCATGTCATGGAATCAGCTCCCCGACTTTGCCAAGTGGATATGCTCCGTTCTGATGCTTATGGGACGTCTTGAGATATTTTCAGTACTCATTATCTTCACCCCCACATTTTGGCAAGATAGGTGAGATAAGATATTGAACATTGAATATTGAACATTGAAAAGGTTCTCGTTTTTGTTATTGTTAACGTTCCCATTAACGTTGTCAGCACAGAGGCATTATACTGCTGTGTCATACAACTGTGAGAATCTCTTTGATGTGCATCATGACACACTGAAGCACGATGTGGATTTTCTACCTGATGGTGAGCGTCATTGGACAATCTCGCGCTACCGTCATAAACTCAATGATATAGGTAAGACCATAGTACAGTGTGGTGGAGAGGGAGATGCTTGGTCACTGCCCGATCTTGTAGCACTCATGGAAGTAGAAAATGACAGTGTGCTCCAAGACCTTGTTTATCATAGTATGCTGCGTGGTGCCTATTATCGGTACACCATGACTTGTTCACCAGACGTAAGAGGTATTGACGTTGCATTGTTATACAATCCCTTTCGCATCCAACTGCTACACAGCGAACAGATAGTCATACCTCCCATGCCACAGCAGCGTCCCACGCGCAATATACTCTATGCAGCCATGCGTACAGCGCCAGGCGACACCCTTCATACTTTCGTCGTTCATGCTCCCAGCCGTTCTGGAGGTGCGGCAGTTACAGAGCCATATCGCTTGTTTGTCTGCGACAAACTCCTCAGCAAGATAGATTCTTTACGTACTACCAATGTGATGCCTCATATCCTGATAATGGGAGATTTTAACGACTATAGCTACAACAAGTCCATCAAGAATATTGTATCTGCAGGTTTTAGTGAAATATCATCCCATGCAGTTGGCAAGTATCATCCAGATGACGTCCTCGGCACATACTGTTATCAGCGTCATTGGGAGAGTCTCGACCATATTTTTATTACTGACAATATTGTTTCCCTTCAGTGCTTCATCCACGATGCTCCATGGCTATTAGAGTGTGATGAAGCAGGACACATGCACCCCCGTCGTACCTACCTTGGTCCCTACTATCATGGTGGTGTCAGCGACCATCTGCCTTTGGTGCTTCACTTCCTATTTCAGGATAAATGATCCTGTCACCTTTATCCTTTCACGCATCGTATCAGTACGTGCGAATCATCTGCGAGGGTGGTGGCGAAAAGGTAGTCGCTACCACCTTCTTTTATTCTGAGTCGTTGGCGCAGCTGTATGACGGTGGAGGGGAAATTGCGAATAGTGAGGTTTGCCTGTTTAATGTCCTTGAGGAAGTTCTTGAGAGACAACTTACTAAAGTCACTGATAGCAACGATGCGAAATTGGCGTGCTGGCACATGATTTACTGGGGCATTGCCTATGTAGAGGTTGCTGTTTGGATGGAGCTTGCGCAACCCATAATGTGCGCTGAAAGAGTCTTGAAGCCCAGCCTTAAGAATTGAGGCATTGGGTTCAAAGAGCATAGTGCCAGGCACTATATGTCGGCATACCTGTATATTGTCATATTGAGGCTCTGATGTCGTGCCATATTGAAAATCCTCATCCTCTGTTTCAAGGTTTACGCAGTGGTAGGTCAGGGAAGCAGGTTCTTCCCTGTGCATGATGAAGAGGAGTTCCTTACACTCACCCTTGACACTTACTATATGTACGTCACTGACATTGCGCAGGGTGCGCAGGGCTTGGGTGATGTCGAGCATGGGCGACAGCTTCACCATGACGGTGTGGGCAATGTCAAGCAACGAGTCTTGCAGCATGACGAGGTTAGGTGTGCAGTCCTCTATACGGTAAACCTTGCCTCCTGCGCTGTCACGTCGTGCAGGGTCAAGGAAAATTAAAGTCTGAGGAGTGATACCCACATGATGAGAGAGAAATTCCTCGCAGTCAGCATTGACGACCTCAGTGTTGTGTAGTCCTAATAATCCGAAATTATGTTTGGCTATGGTGTATAGTTCCTTGTTTTTCTCTACATAGATGCTCCTATCGAAGTGGGGTGCCATATATGAGAAGTCAATGCCGTAGCCACCAGTGAGATCTATTAATAGTTGACCGTTGATTAGTGTAGCCTTGTACTTTGCCGTGGCTTCGCTGGAGCATTGCTCCATAGAGATGTGTGGAGGGAAGTGTAAGTCCTTGCCTTCTGCGAATAGGTGTGCCCACTGTGGAAGTTTCTTCTTGGCAAGTTGGTAACCCTCTATCTGTTGGAGCGCCCATATTCTATTAACGCCCTCTGGCATCTTCTGAAATGCGAGAGAGCGTGGGTCATTGTCTTTATGGAGCCTAATGAAGTCCAACAGTAATCTCTATATATTATTTATAGTCTATAGTCTATTATCT
>JAFXZF010000048.1 GCA_017541365.1 Prevotella sp. | reverse complement strand
TTTGGGTGAGGGACAGCAGTTTATGGCGCTCATCTTGGGATGTACCATGACGGGCTCTGCCCTTGCCATAGTTTTCCTCACGGGAGGCTCCACGGGTGGCACCGACATTATCGCTGCTTCGGTAAATAAATACCGCGACATCAGCCTCGGCACAGTGCTTACCTTTACCGACTTGCTCATCATCAGTTCCTGTCTCTTGATACCACAGTTTGGCGATATGCTGCAGCGTGCCCACATGGTTGTATTCGGACTGTGCACCATGTTTGTGGAGAACTTCATGCTCGACTTTATCATGAACCGCCGTCGCCAGTCGGTGCAGTTTCTCATCGTTTCATCAAAATGGGAGGAGATAGCTGAAGCCATAGGCACCAAGATGGACCACGGTGTGACGATACTCGACGGTCACGGGTGGTACACGGGTCAGGAGCGAAAGGTGCTCTGCATATTGGCAAAAAGGAGTGAGAGCACGGAGATATTCCGTCTGATAAAGATGATAGACTCGCGTGCCTTCGTATCACAGAGTGCCGTCATCGGTGTCTTTGGCGAGGGCTTCGACCAGATAAAGGTAAAGTAATAATTCACAACCAATAAAAAATCTATTATAGTGGACTACGTAATAATAGTGGCAGGTGGCAAGGGACTTCGCATGGGTGGCGAAGTGCCTAAGCAGTTCATACCTATAGCAGGCAAACCAGTGCTTATGCGCACAATAGAGAGGTTTAGGGAGTATTCGCCAGACCTCCAGATAATCCTTGTTTTGCCTAAGGCTCAGCAGGATTACTGGCATCAGCTTTGTGAGGAATATCACTTTGGCATTAAGTTGCAGATAGCCGATGGAGGTGAAACCCGCTTCCATTCTGTGCAGAACGGTCTTCGCCTTATACCAGACGATGAGCAAGGCATTGTGGGAGTGCATGATGGGGTAAGACCCTTTGTGAGCGTTGAGGTCATCAAGCGTTGCTATGAGACGGCAAGAGAGGCAAAGGCAGTAATTCCTGTTGTTCCTGTGGTGGAGACCCTTCGCCACCTTTCTGGTGATAAGGGTTACAATGTTCTTCGCAGCGACTATCGCTTGGTGCAGACCCCCCAGACCTTCGACATCCAACTATTGAAGGCTGCCAACCAACAGCCTTACACTGAGCAGTTTACAGACGATGCAAGTGTGGTGGAGGCGTTCGGCCAGACAGTTACTATGGTTGAAGGCAACAGAGAGAACATCAAACTAACTACACCTTTTGACCTCATGATTGCAGAAGCCCTCTGCAAACAACAGTAATAAGAAGTACAAAGAAAAAAGCCCTACAAAATGAAAGTTGGAATCATAGCCACCGGACGCATGGCAGGCATCGCAGCCTCTACCATAAGACAGATGAGTGACGTGCAGTGCATCGCAGTAGCTTCGCGCGATAAGACAAGAGCTCTTCTCTTTGCTCAAGAGCATGGCATAGAACTAGCCTATGGGACATATGAAGAGCTGCTTGCCGACAAAGATGTAGAACTCGTTTATGTCGCCACCCCACACTCACATCACTATGACGTCACCCTGTCCGCTATAAAACACGGCAAGCCATGTCTCGTAGAGAAAACCTTCATGGCAAACCACCGTCAGGCGCAGGATGTCATAGAGTTTGCCCGTGAACGCGGCATATTCATAGCCGAAGCCATGTGGACACGCTATCAACCTGCTGTAGATATCATCAAGCAACAGATAGCACACATCGGCACATTACGAATGATACACGCAAGTTTAGGCTATAACATGGTTTGGCGCAAGCCCAAACTTCTCCAACCAGAACTCTGTGGTGGAGCCCTTCTTGATGTAGGCGTCTATACACTACATTTCGCACAGATGTACTGTGACAGCCCCGTAAGCGCGATAAGTGGTCACTGCACCAAGTCCGATACTGGGATGGACCTCAGTGATGCCATCACCATGACATTCCATAATGGCGTAATGGCAACACTTGAAGCATCAGCCACATCCACCCTGCCCAATCACGGCATACTTTCTGGCGATGAGGGCTTTATTGTTGTTGACAACATCAACAATCCCCACACCATACGCCGCTATGGTCCTGACCGCGTGCTTATAGAAGAACAGAACGTACCCACCCAGATTACTGGTTACGAATATGAGTTTGCTGCCTGCAGAGACGCCATTGCCAAGCATCTCACCGAGTCACCTCTGATGCCACATCAACAAACCCTCCGCATTATGCAGCAGATGGACTCTCTCCGCAAACTTTGGGGAGTCACCTACCCTATGGACTAATTTTAGAAAAAGATAATCTACTGTCAGTGTGCCTCCAACCAGTTGGTGCCCCAGCCGCCGTCGGCGAGGAGGGGAACGGCGAGGTGGCAGGCTTGTTGCATCTCCTCGGTGACTATACGTTCTACCTGTGCGTGTTCTGTCGGTGGCACAGAGAAGTTGAGTTCGTCATGCACCTGGAGTATCATCTTTGTCTTTAGTCCTTCGGCTTTCAATCGTTGCCATACGTGTATCATTGCAACCTTCATTATATCGGCAGCGGTACCTTGTATGGGAGCATTGACGGCGTTGCGCTCGGCAAAGGCGCGTACGGTGCCGTTCTTTGAGTTGATGTCGGGCAGATAGCGACGACGACCCATGATAGTCTCGGCATAACCTTTCTCTCGTGCTTCCTGCTTACATCTCTCAATAAACTGCTGCACTTCGGGGAAAGACTCAAAATAGCCGTCTATGAGTTCTTTTGCCTCGCGGCGGTCTATATCAAGCCCCTGTGCCAGTCCGAAGGCTGAGATGCCATATATGATGCCGAAATTGGCACTCTTTGCCTTGCGTCGTTCGTCCTTCGTCACGTCTTCTATTGCTTTGTGGAAAATCTTTGCCGATGTTGCAGCATGGATGTCGTAGCCGCTCTTGAAAGCCTCAATCATATGCTTGTCGCCGCTGAGGCTCGCCATGATGCGCAGTTCCACTTGACTATAGTCGCATGAGAAGAACTCCTCGCCTGGTTCGGGTATGAAGCAACGGCGTATTTCCTTGCCGTCTTCTGAGCGCACTGGTATGTTCTGCAGGTTAGG
>JAFXZF010000047.1 GCA_017541365.1 Prevotella sp. | reverse complement strand
TGCAGTCGCTATCCCCTATGGTGGATGTTTGCCGTATTCCGACATTCAATCGTCTTGAAGAATCATACGGCGAAGATGCCTATCTCTCCGCAGTTCTCGGCACAGCCTTCGTCAAGGGGTTGCAGAAAGGCGGATTGAAGAAAGGCGTGAGCACTTGTTACAAGCACTACCTCGGCTATGGCGGAGGTGGTCAGACAGAAGAGAAAGAGATGATGGAAGAAATCCTTCTGCCTCACGAAGCTATGATACGCCTTGCAGAAAACCGTATGGTGATGCCAGGCTATCACGCCGTGCATGGCATAAACTGCGTGGCTAATGCGGAGATTCTTACCGATATCCTTCGTGGTTATGTAGGCTTCGACGGTGTAATAGTAAGCGACTATACTGCTATCGACCAGATTCCTGACATGGAGGATAATATGCACCGTGCAGCTGCCGCTATCAATGCCGGCAACGACGTGGATTTCCCTCATGGTGCCAACTACGCCCTTCTGCCTGAGGCTATGAAGAAAGGTCTTGTAAAGCCAGAGACTTTTGAACGCGCGGTGAAGAACGTACTCAAACATAAGTTCCGCCTCGGAATGTTCGACAAGGACGCTTATCTATATAGTAAGGAGGATATCAAGCTCGACACACCAGAGGAACGCCAAACCGCCTATGACATAGCATCACAGTCTATTGTGCTTCTTGAGAACAACGGTATTCTGCCTTTGCAGACAAAGACACCAAACATTCTTCTAACTGGCCCTAACGCCAACTCCATGTGGGCTATGTGTGGCGATTACAGCTACCCTTCAATGGCTTATTTCTGGAAGAAGACCGACGTTGGCGGTGAGAATCCGCATATCGTAACTGTGAACGAAGGCATGACAAAGCGTATGCCACAGGGCTTCAACCTAAAATATTCACGCGGTTGCGACTGGACAGAGGAGATTGAGACAAAATATGATGTGGTAGGTGCAGGTGATGAGCGTGCATGGGAATATGAGATTCTTCACCGCAAGGTAGATTCTGGCGAGAAAGCTGATGCAAAAGAGGCTCTTGCTATGGCAAAGCAAAGCGATGTGATCGTTGCAGCAATGGGCGAGAACGTGATGCTGTGTGGTGAGAACCGCGATCGTAAGGGCATTCGTCTTCCTGGCAAGCAGGAGCAGTATGTTGAATCACTCATCGCCACAGGAAAGCCTGTTATTCTGGTACTCTTTGGCGGTCGTGCCATGCCTCTCTCTGAGAAGATTATCAAAGGTTGTGCAGCTATCATCGAGGCTTGGTATCCAGGTGAGGAAGGCGGTAATGCTCTCGCAGACATCCTCTACGGCAAGATTTCGCCATCTGCAAAGCTCAGCGTAAGCTATCCTAACGTGGAAATCGACGAGCCTATCTGCTACAACTATTCCGAGACAAAGGATTCACGCATACAATGGCCTTTCGGATATGGTCTCAGCTATAGTAGCTTCGAGTATAGCAACCTGAAGATCACCAACGAGGCAAAGACTTCCGATGAAGCTGTCACGCTCACTTTCGACATTAAGAACACAGGTAATGTTGCAGCTGACGAGGTGGCACAGCTCTACCTCTCCCCTACTGCCAAGGACCAGAACATCCGTCCTATACAGATGCAAGGCTTTGCTCGCGTTCATCTTGAGAAGGGCGAGACAAAGACCGTGAGCATAAAGATGTACACCGAGCAGTTCGGTTTCTACACGAACACAGACGGCAAGCGCCAATGGAACATTGCTCCGGGTAAGTTCACTATTAAGATAGGTGCATCCTCACAGGACATCAAGCTCAAGCAAGACATCACCCTTATGGGCGATAAAGTCAACAAACCGCTGAGAGAATATTATTTCTCTGAAACGACAATTAAGTAAATGTAGCAAACATGCCTGTCAGACGATTATGACAGGCATATTTGTTTACAGGATTTCCATACAATAGTAAAGCCGTTCTAATACCGTTGTAAAGCCGTTCCAAATCCCTATCCTGAATGGGAGAACGAAAGCTACATAACGGTATGCTTATTCTCCTTTCAACAATCCTTGTTCAAACTTGGTAAAGTCTGCTGTCGAAGGCTTATATGAAGGGTCAGGCATATACCACCATTGCTTTTCAAAGAAAGCCTTGAGTTTCGCATTCTTGAATACATAACCACGATTTGCGTATGGCAG
>JAFXZF010000046.1 GCA_017541365.1 Prevotella sp. | reverse complement strand
TCGACCCTCTATATACTCCTGAGAAGAAGGTTGAGACAGATGCCATGACAGGTTGGGATAATAACGTGCAGCTTGAGAAGAAGAACGGCTATCTCGTTCCTGACTGGAAGGCTGAGCGTCAGTTTGAGGTTTATCTGCCAGCAGGTGCTAAGTGGTACGATTATTGGACAAACACCCTTCTCGATGGCGGACAGAGCATAAAGGCTTCTGCTCCTCTTGCTCATTCTCCTCTCTATATCAAGGCTGGCACAATCCTTCCACAAGGTCCTGATGTGCAATATACCTCAGAGAAGAAATGGGATAATCTTGAGCTTCTCATCTACCCTGGAGCCAACGGCGAGTTCACTCTCTACGAAGATGAGGGCGATAACCTCAACTATGAGAACGGTGCCTACTCTACCATCAAGATGACATGGAACGATAAATCCAAGACCCTCACTATCGGTCAGCGTCAAGGCTCATTCGATGGAATGCTCACCACCCGTACTTTCATCGTAAAGACTCCTGGAGGAGAGAAGAAGGTGGTATATGATGGGAAGAAGAAGACCGTAACCATCTAGCGGCCTCTCCCCCCGCCCTCCCCCGTAGGGAGGGAGCTGCCCCCCTCACCCCCACAGGGGGAGTAGTTACCTTTTATCGTTATCAATATATAAATGATAAATTGAAAATTATAATAACACTATGCTTAAGAAAATATTTTTATTAGCTATACTATCAAACATCCTTCCCTTTGGGAAGGCTTGGTTAGGCTCCTCTTCTTACGCCCAGACCGCCCTCTACCCTGACGCCTTTCCTCTTGGCGACGTCACCCTTCTCGACGGTCCTCTGAAGCATGCTCGCGACCTTAACGTCAACGTGCTCCTTCAGTATGATGTTGACCGCATCCTCGCTCCTTACCGCAAGGAGGCTGGTCTTCCTGAAAAGGCAAAGGGATTCCCTAACTGGGACGGTCTTGACGGCCACATAGGCGGTCACTATCTCTCAGCCCTTGCCTTCAATGCCGCTACAGGCGACAAGAAGTGCGAAGAGCGTATGCTGTATATGATCAAGGAGCTGAAGGAATGTGCTGCTGCCTGTGCCCAGAACCATCCTGCATGGGGCAAGGGATATGTTGGCGGTGTGCCTAACAGCGATAAGATATGGTCAACATTCAAGGAAGGTGATTTCCGTACTTTCAACGCCACATGGGTTCCTCTCTACAATATCCATAAGATGTATGCCGGTTTGCGCGACGCATGGCTCTACTGCGGCAACGAAGATGCAAAGCAACTCTTCCTCGGCTTCTGCGACTGGGCTATCGACATCACATCCAAGCTCTCCGACGAGCAGATGGAGAATATGCTCGGTATGGAGCATGGCGGTATCAATGAGGTTATTGCCGATGCTTACGCCATTACTGGTGATAAGAAGTACCTTGACTGCGCACGTCGTTTCTCTCATAAGTGGATTCTCACCCCAATGAAGGACCACAACGCCTTCTTCCTCGACAATAAGCACGCCAATACTCAGGTGCCTAAGATTGTAGGTTTCGCACGTATAGCTGAGCTTTCTGGTGACAAGACATACCTTGAGGCAAGCCGTTTCTTCTGGGAAGAGGTAACCCATAACCGCAGCCTCTCTGTAGGCGGAAACAGCCGTCGTGAGCACTTCCCAAGTAAGGAGGCATGTATTGACTTCACACAGGATATCGACGGACTTGAGTCTTGTAACACAAACAACATGCTCAAGCTCACCGAAGACCTCCACCGCATGGACCCTGAAAATGCAGAATATGCCGATTTCATCGAGCGTGCCACCTTCAATCACATCCTCTCTACCCAGCATCCTGAGCATGGCGGATATGTATATTTCACCTCCGCACGCCCACGCCACTACCGCAACTACTCCGTGCCTAACGAGGCTATGTGGTGCTGCGTAGGTACTGGTATGGAGAACCACGGCAAGTACGGCGAGTTCATCTATACTCATTCTGATCCGAAGGTTTCAACCCCTACTACCCTCTTTGTAAACCTCTATGCTGCTTCCGAGCTTAACTGGAAGGCACAGGGTGTGGAGCTTCGTCAGGAGACCGCTTTCCCTTATGGCGAGACAAGTAAGATTACCGTCAATAAGGGAGCTGGCGAATTTGTTATGAAGCTTCGTAAGCCAGCATGGTGTAACGATTTCTCTGTCAAGGTCAATGGTAAGGTTGTAGCAACCGACAAGTCTTCTGTTGCCAAGTACGTAGCCCTCGACCGCAAGTGGAAGAAGGGTGATGTTGTTGAGATCTCATTCCCTATGCACAACAGCGTAGAATATATGCCTAACGTACCACAGTATGTTGCCATTCTCCATGGTCCTATCACCCTCGGTATGAAGACCGGTACAGAGGATCTTGCCCATCTCAAGGCTGATGACAGCCGTTTCGGTCAGATGGCTTCAGGCAAGAAACTCCCTATCGACAAGGCTCCTTATCTCATAGCAAAGGAGGTTGACGACATCGCCAAGAACCTCACACCTGTTGAGGGCAAGCCTCTCCACTTCAAGCTCAACTGCCGTATGGAGAACAAGATTGAGGGTGAGCTTCAGCCATTCTTCGAGATTCACGACTCACGCTATATGCTCTACTGGCTCGCTCTCAGCGAGAACGACTATAAGGACTATATGGACCGTCTTGCCAAGGAAGAGGCTGAGCGTCAGGCTCTCGATGCACGTACCGTGGATAAGGTACAGCCAGGAGAGCAGCAGCCAGAAAGCGACCACTTCATGGAGACCGACGAGTCAAACAAGGGCGTTACCAACGATGTTCCTTTCCGCGATGCCCGCAACGGCCATTATTTCTCATACCTCATGCAGACAAAGGGCGAGAAAGACCTCAGCCTCCGCATACGCTATTGGGGACAGGATGAATGGCGCACCTGCGAGT
>JAFXZF010000045.1 GCA_017541365.1 Prevotella sp. | reverse complement strand
CAGCGTAAGTATCTCGTGCCACTGTCAAAGCAGTTGCTCGTTCAGGAGCACGACGCTGTACGTGCAGGTACTCCACTGTCAGCAGGTGTCATCACTCCTAACGACATTCTCCAGATCAAGGGTCTTACCGCCGTTCAGGAGTACATCGTCAATGAGGTACAGGACGTATATCGTCTCCAGGGTGTGAAGATCAATGATAAGCACTTCGAGATTATCGTTCGTCAGATGATGCGTAAGGTACAGATCAATGACCCAGGCGATACCAGCTTCCTTGAGTCAGATATCGTCGATAAACTCGACTTCGCTGAGGAGAATGACCGCATCTGGGGTAAGAAGGTAGTTGTCGATGCAGGCGACTCCGAGAACCTCCACAAGGGTCAGATTGTCACCGTTCGCAAACTGCGTGACGAGAATGCACAGCTTAAGCGTCGTGACCTCAAGACAGTTGAGGTGCGTGATGCCGTGCCAGCTACATCAACCCAGATACTGCAGGGTATCACGCGTGCAGCCCTTCATACGAAGAGCTTCATGTCAGCAGCATCATTCCAGGAGACCACCAAGGTACTCAACGAGGCTGCTATACGTCGCAAGAGCGACACCCTCCAGGGTATGAAGGAGAACGTTATCTGCGGTCACCTCATACCAGCCGGTACAGGTCTGCGTGAGTTTGAAAAGATTATCGTAGGTTCACGCGAAGACATGGATCGTCGCCAGATGAGCCGTCAGAATGTCTTCGAGTACCGTAGCTAAAATGCGAGAAAAGCCACTGCTCTTCATCCTTCTTGCGATGATGGCAGGAATATTTAGTGGAATGGCAGCCCTTATACCTTTCTTAGGTATGAGGACTGCCATTCTTTTGTTGTTGACACTGACGGTGCTTACGTTGCTTCTGCGCCGTTATGATGTCGTATCTTCGCTGTGTGTACTGCTGTGTTACTTCTTCCTTGGTTTGTTTCTCGCAGGTGAGAGCATGGACAGGGGATATGCCCCGTTGGTGTCACTGCCCATCGCTGACGATATAGAGGAAGGTCTGTCCGCCCATCGTGAGCAGATGTTGCAGACTTATGATAGGGTAGGGCTGCGTGACGATGTCCGTGGCATAGTGTCAGCCATGACGCTCGGCGGGCGCCAGGGAGTGAGCAGTGACTTGCGGCAGGCCTACAATATCACGGGGGCGGCCCATGTCTTTGCCTTGTCAGGTCTTCACATTGCCATCATCTTCATGTTTGTTTCCATGCTGTTGCCCACGCGGTTGTTTCCCGTAGCGAGTGGCATTATCCAGTTGCTTCTATTGTGGACTTTCGTCTTTCTTGTCGGTGTGCATCCCTCCATCCTTAGGGCAGCTGTGATGTTTTCGTGCTACTGCCTCTGCCGTATGCTGTCACGTACGTCGCATAGCTCCGACGTACTGATACTTACTGCCACGCTGCTGCTGATATACAATCCCCAGTGGCTTTTCGATGTAGGTTTTCAGATGTCGTTCATGGCAATGACGGGCATCCTTACACTCTGTCCGCGCCTGATGCGGCTACTCCCTATGCCCGACAGGAAGCAGCTCCGCAAGAAGCGTTACAGTATTCCGTGGCGTCTGTCCAGCTACGTGTGGGGCATCATCGTGGTCACTATCGCCGCCACCCTCGGCACTGCTCCCCTCATCGCCCATTACTTCGGACGTCTGTCTTGCTATGGGCTTCTTGCCAATCTCATCGTGTCGCCCTGCGCCATGCTGACAATCCTTTTTGCTATCCTTCTTCAGCTTTCCGTCTTTTTGCTGCCCCATGCAGTTTTCTTCTCAGGCATCACTACCATCCTTGCCACAATACTCAATATAGTAGTAGATTTCATGAACAGCTCCATGCGGTGGTTGTCATCCCTCCCAGGAGCTTCTGTCGAAGGTATCGACATCACCTTCGCCCAGGTCATTCTTATTTATATCGTCATAGCATGCGCCATCCTCATCACGTATCATCTCAAGCATGGCATAGTACGAAAATAAAAAAAGTATCACCGTCTAAGTGACAATGCACTTAGGCGGTGATTATTGTTTTCGTAAGCGCTTTGCTGAGTCCAGGAGCAGCAGCCTCAGCACATCAACTACTGGTAAATGACAGTTCTTTTATATAGGAATCAATCTGTTCTTTCAGTATAGGTAGGTCGTTAGTATATGAATCCCATATATAAGCAGAGTTCGTTGTTATATATCCATGTATTAGGAGATTGCGCATATCAATAATGTCACGCCATGGAGTATCCTCATGTTCACTGCGAAATTCTTTTGTCAGCAGATTTGCGGCTTCTCCAATTATCATCATGTTATACACAACAGCGTGATAGCACATAATATTGGCTTTCATTTCTTCATGTGTTTTACCATGTAGATAGTTGTTTATATTGGCAATACACTCTTCGATATGGCGCAAGCGATCTATATCTCTAATTCTTTCTCTCATAAATCATCTTTTTGTCTCTATTAGCAGTTTCGCATGCTGCAGGTCTGAGTGTGCCCTCTTCTACAAGGTCAACCTTGCGTCCGATAAGTTCCTCTATTTCACGATGCATTCTGGCATAACGAAACAGACCAATGGGCTGACTACGATCGTACACTACCAGCAAATCGACATCACTCTCAGGAGTCTCTTCACCCCTTGCGAACGAGCCAAACAACCAAGCCTTCAAGACTGGTTGGGTCTTAAGGTAATCGTTTATCTTGTGTGTCATTGCTTGTGTACTCATTATTATAATGTTTTGTACTCGCTTGCAAAGTTACAGTTTTTGTCTCAAACCTCCAAATGTTTGGATAAAAAAGTATCACCGCCTAAGTGACGGTGCACTTAAGCGGTGATTATGGTCTTCGTAGGCGCTTGCGCCGTTTCGTAGCGAAGCGCTTCGTACGAGTTCTACTCGTTTCTTACTTTACCTGCTGGCCAGCAACGTTGAACTTGCCGATCTGAACGCCGTTAGCTGTG
>JAFXZF010000044.1 GCA_017541365.1 Prevotella sp. | reverse complement strand
TTCGTTGCAGGAATGTCTTCTTCTGCAGATAGCCCGACGTGAGGACTCAAGACTCACGCGAAGGATGAGGAGGGTTATTCGCGACTATTTCGACGACTTCACGAAAAAGCATTGGGAGAAGATCCGTCAGCATCTGAAGACATCGGAATATGAGGCTGAGGAGGTTATCAAGGAACTCAGGAAGCTGAACCCTCGTCCGGGAGCTTCGCTTGGCGAGACAATGGGGAGGAGCATACAGCAGGTGACTCCCGACTTTATCATAGATACCGACGATAACGGTCAGGTGACTATGACCCTCAACAACGGGGAACTTCCACAGCTCTTCATCTCACGCGACTTCGAGCAGCAGATGCTCGGCTATCAGAACAATAGCAAGTCGCTGAACCGAATGGAGAAAGAGGCTCTGCTCTATACAAAGGAAAAGGTGGAGCGAGCACGAGGATATATTGACGCCATAGAAAGAAGAAGGAAGACGCTGACCTTGACTATGCAGGCTATCATAAAGATGCAGCATAAATACTTCCTTGACGGTGACGAGGCAGACCTCGTGCCTATGACTATGACGGATATCGCCGAGCAGATAGGCATGGATGTGAGTACCGTTTCACGAGTATGCAACGCGAAATATGCCGAGACGCCTTGGGGAATTTTCAAGCTCAGGCATTTCTTCTCTTCAAGCTTCAGCAAGGAAGGCGATGAGGAGATGTCAAACCGAAAGGTGAAGATAGCCCTTGCCGATATCGTAAAGGCAGAAGACAAGAAGCATCCACTAAGCGACGACGCCATATCAAAGGAACTGAAGAAACAGGGATTCCCGGTTGCAAGAAGAACTGTGGCAAAATACAGGGAGGCTCTCGGAATACCGGTAGCAAGACTGAGAAGGTAAAAATCTTGGGAGTACAAGAAAGGTGATTGCGCCCTGAAAGGGCAACGAGCCACCAGCCCATGGCAACGCCATGGGAAACTGAAGATGGAGCTAACGCCCTGTAAGGGCAAAAGCCTTAACATGAATCTATGCTTTTGCCCTTACAGGGCGAACTGACCCGCTCGCCACACCCATGGCGATGCCATGGGCTATTAGCTTGCTACCCCTTCGGGGTGCCCATCGGGTACATACGGAGGCCTTTAAGCGCTATAATATTTAAAACAAAATAAATGACAGAAGGAACACAGGTATTGACACAGGAAAGAGGTTCGCGCTCAAGAAGAAGCGTGAACAAAATGCTTAGGCTTTCTGTGAATGCTTCGAGGATTATGAGTATAATCTTCACTCCTTTCTATCTGCCTTTGGTCGGCATGATAGCGCTCTTCTCGTTCAGCTACCTGAGTCTGCTGCCTCTGTCATACAAGCTGTTCGTTCTGCTGATAGTATATCTCTGTACTATCCTCATACCAACGATATTGATACATTTCTATAGAAAGTATCAAGGATGGTCAATGCTGAAACTCGTGACGAGGGAAGGACGTATGGTGCCATACGTTATCTCTATCATGTGCTATTTCATGTGCTTCTACATACTGAACTATTTCCATTGCCCTCATTTTATGAGTTCAATAGTAGTAGCAGCTTTATTCATCCAGATTCTGTGCGCGACCATAAACGTATGGTTCAAGATATCAACCCACACCACAGCCATAGGAGGCTTTACGGGCAGTCTTCTTGCATTTGCAGAGCTGTTCGTATTCAACCCACTTTGGTGGCTCTGTGTGCTTCTGATACTTGCCGGACTCGTAGGCACAGGCCGAATGATTCTTCGCCAGCACTCTTTGCACGAGGTGGTGTACGGATATCTGATAGGTACAATAATTAGCTTTATAACAATATTAGTGATATAGAAAACAATGAAACCAATAGTTAGCATTATCATGGGCAGCACAAGTGACCTGCCTGTAATGGAGAAGGCAATGGCCTTCCTTAACGACCAGAAGATTCCTTTCGAGGTAAATGCTCTTTCTGCTCATCGTACTCCTGATGCGGTAGAGGCATTTGCACGTGGTGCTGAGGAGCGCGGTATCCGCGTCATCATAGCAGCAGCAGGTATGGCAGCAGCTCTTCCGGGCGTTATTGCAGCAAGCACAACACTTCCGGTTATCGGTGTGCCTATCAAGGGTATGCTCGACGGTCTTGACGCTATGCTCTCTATCATTCAGATGCCTCCTGGCATTCCTGTTGCAAC
>JAFXZF010000043.1 GCA_017541365.1 Prevotella sp. | reverse complement strand
CCTGTTTCCCTCACCTCTGCTGTCATCATGCCCTACTCTCTTAATGCTGCCAATCCGAAGATTGGAACAGGTTTCGACCTTGGTGTTATGCTGCACGGAAAGATATGTCCTGTCTTAGGTTATGAATTTGGCATCTTCAACGGTAATGGCTCAGGCTCTAACAAAGCCACCAAGACATTCTCTGATGATTGGCACATCCCTTCTCTGCTCTATGCAGGTCGTCTGTCATGGACACCATACGGCAATATGCCACGCACTCAAGGCAACTATAAGATGCTCAACGAGCACAAATTGGAGGTTGCTCTCTCAGGAAGTGTTAACGTAGAGTCTGAGAGCGAAAGCACCAATGACACTCGTGTCGGTTTGGAGGTCAGCTACCTCAGTGGCCGATGGTTCCTTGGTGGAGAATTTTATTGGATGAATGTGGGGTTCACAAAACGTCAGAAGATTGACAAGAGCTACAACTTCCTTGGAGGCTATGCCCAGGCTGGTTTCTTTGTTGCAAAGCAGTGGCAGCTGGCTGCACGCTATGACCTCTTCAATCGCAATGGAACAGGCTCGGACGGTATTCTCAACAGCCCTGCCGTAGGTTGCAACTACTTCCTCAAGAATACAGGTTTGAAACTCTCTGCCATGTATCAGTTCGTAGGCAGAACAGGCCATAAGACACAACTCGACAGAGACAACGATGACCTCGGCATTGCAAAACACAGCGCCATCATAATGATGCAATATACGTTCTAAATTATGCATTATAAATTAACAATTATCGCCTTTTTGGCGGCTTTTATGACATCATGTGACGATGGGCATGTTGATGAAAAGACGTATGTGTATGATAACGATTCGTACAATGTGCAACTGACGGGAGACTTCTCTAAGGCTAACACCTGGAGCGGTAACTACACCCTTGCATTGTGCGGATTTGGCGAAACAGACAATTATGCAACGATAGCAAAGTCACTCGCCAGCATTGATGGCAAGACAACAATAAAGCTGTCTAACATACCTCCTGAAACAAAAACTATAGAAATTGCTGTCATCAACATACTACGAGAGCGCATGGCAACGTTATATAAGTATGACATCGACAATACCGACAATGTCAATGACACCATCAAGATAGATGTTGGCGAGATGAACTTAGGCATGTATGCCCATCTCAACAACAATCTGTTTCAGGGCACAAAGACAAACTGCTCCAAATGCCATTCAGGTGCCAATCCCCGTGCAGGACTGGATCTCAGCACTGACAAGGCGTACAGCAGTATCGTTGGAGTGGCATCCACAAAATCTCCTGACAAGCTGTTGGTGAAGGCTGGCGATGCTGAAAACAGTTTCCTGTACAAAGTCGTCTCCATCGGCGATGAAAACGTACACTACTCTCATACGCAACTCATGACAGATGAACAGGCAATGCTCGACATCCTGAAACAATGGATTGATGCAGGAGCGAAAGAATAGAGGTAAGATGTTAGATGTAAGATGTAAGAGGTAAGATGTAAGAGGTAAGCCTTTAACCGTTAACCGTTAACCTTTAACCGTTATGAAATTTCTCATTCTTTCATTCCTTCATATTTTCATTCTTTCAGCATCTGCGCAGAAGTTATCGGTGCTTGCCCGTGAGGACGCTGACGAGGCCAAGACACGCCCTATACTATATAATGAACGTGTATGCCCTCTCAACACCCTCGCCTTAGACTTCACAAGAAAGCTCACTGGCAGCAACACTTACCAAGGGCTCAGCGCAGAACAGCTGCTGTTGTCCATTCCCTACGCCCCAGAACAGTGGTCTGAAAGGGAACTGCTCCATATCAGCAATGCTACCCTCAAAGAAAAGTTAGGCATCACGACACAAAGGGCAAGGGTCAAGGACTTCTTCACCCAACGTGGTGAATACCGCCTGAAGCAATTACTCGACGAGGAAAACAGCAAACCCACTGCTGCACAGGATGCGTCACTGATAGAGGCAATACATACTGCAGACGAACAGATAGCCCTCTTTGAGTCTGATGTAAAAGGCAGGCTGATACAGCCATACAACGGCACAGATGTCAGTACAACTCGCATAAAAGCAGAAATAATATACAACAATATAAAAACCCTCATACCACCGATATACATACCCAAAACGGCAACAGCCATGATATTCCCTGTGGGAATGAGCATGCTACTGGCCCTCCTTGGGTTTATCACAATATCGAATCTATGGAGATTATGAATTATAAAAATATATATTTCGACGACCTGGGAGTAACAGCAGAGTTTACTACCTTTGCTCCTGATGGCAAGACAACAGAACGCCATGTGATGCTGCATGTTGAGCCACGTGGAGAACTGTTTGGTCAGCAGATTCAGCGTCTGCAGGATGCAGAAGAAAAGATTCTTGCCCTTCAGCCGTCCCTCAAGAAGGTCTTCAAACGCTATTTCTTCAGTGACATCGTCAATCAGGCATCCCTCGTGCCTGCAGACGACAGTTGCACCACCTGTTTCATACAACAGCCCCCACTCGATGGTTCTAAGGTAGCTGTGTGGATATACCTTCAGGAGGCAGAGGATGTCTCTGTCAAGGATGGTGTTGCCATAGTACGGAATAATGGTTATGAGCACTATTGGCAGATGGGCAGGTATGAGACCCAGGGCAATAGCTATACTCAGACGCAGGTGATGCTCTGCGATTATGAGGAAATGCTGGAGAAACATGGTATGACGATCGAGCGTAACTGCATACGCACATGGTTCTTTGTACGTGATGTTGACATCCTGTATAAGGGTATGGTGGAAGCACGCAAGGCTAATTTCTTCAGTCAGGGAATGAGGGAAGACACCCATTATATCGCCTCCACAGGCATTGGTGGTGTACCACAAGACACCAAGAGCATCCTCGTCCTTGATACATACGCCATTAAGGGCATTGCAAACAATCAGCAGCACTATCTCTATGCCCCGACACACCTCAATCCCACCAGTGAGTACGGAGTGACATTCGAACGTGGCACCTGTGTGGAGTTTGGAGATAGGAAACACCTGTATATCTCTGGAACAGCGTCTATAAATAATAAGGGAGAAGTCGTTCATGTGGGAGATATTGTGAAGCAGACACACAGGATGTGGGAGAATGTCGAGACCCTTCTGGCAGAAGGAGGCGCAGAGTTTGGTGATGTCACGCAGATAGTAGTCTATCTCAGAGATGGTGCCGACTATGATGTTGTTAGGAAGATGTTTGAGGAGAAATTCCCTGAGACACCCTTTGTCATTACCCTCGCACCAGTATGCCGTCCACAATGGCTCATAGAAATGGAGTGCATGGCAATAATCCCAAATAGCACAAGGGAGTATAGAGATTTTTAGGCAACGCCTCACCTCTTCCCTCCAACAACCCCAATTTTAAAGCCCCAAAAATAAACGTAGGCTGCAAATGTGCAGCCTACGCAATTCATCATTCTTTCATTTCTTCATTCTTTCATTTTCCTTCAGCCTTCATCCATCTTCCATCTTGTGTCACTCTCCTGTCCCTGTGGCATTCAGGGAAGTTGCCGACCTCACGGTTATTGGAAGCAACGGGCCAGCAGGCCTATTACCGCCATGTGGGCGGGATAGTAATAGTAGAAGAACTTGCCGAGCCACTTCAGCCGTCCTCGCTGGCCGTTGTACAT
>JAFXZF010000018.1 GCA_017541365.1 Prevotella sp. | reverse complement strand
TATGAAACTGTCGGAACTTAACATAGGCGAGTCAGCAAGGATAAGAAAGGTGGGTGGTGAAGGTGCACTGCGCCAGCACTTCCTTGACATGGGTATCATACCAGGTGCCACGGTGACGCTGAAGAAATATGCTCCCATGGGCGACCCTATGCAGTTTGAGGTGCATGGCTACGCCCTGACACTGCGTAAGGCTGAGGCAGGGAAGGTGGAAATAGCCCCCCTCCAACTCCCCCTTTCAGGGGGAGGGGAAGAGAGGGAGAACAATACTCCCTCCCCTTGGGAGGGTAGGGATGGGGTCAGTCACCCTGGTCTCGGTGAGGGTGGTATATATCACGACCCTACGCACGAGAGTCCGCTGCCTGAAGGTGCTACGCTCACCTTTGCCTTGGCGGGTAATCAGAACTGTGGCAAAACGACACTGTTTAACCAACTGACGGGTGCCAACCAGCATGTGGGAAACTTCCCCGGCGTGACAGTGGACCGCAAGAGTGGCAGCATACGTGGATACAGGAATACGGAGATTACCGATCTCCCAGGTATATATAGTCTGTCACCATATACTAAGGAAGAAAGGGTGAGCCGTGAGTTCATACTGGGGAAATCGTCCACTCCCAATCGGCCAAAGGGCATCATCAACATCGTCGATGCTACTAATATAGAGCGCAACCTCTATCTCACCATGCAGCTGATGGAGTTGGGCATACCAATGGTGCTTGCCCTCAACATGATGGACGAGATGGAGGGCAACGGAGGTACGGTGAGGGTAAACGAGATGGAGAGGGAGCTGGGCATACCTGTGGTGCCTATCTCGGCAAGCAAGAATCAGGGCATTGAGGAACTGGTAAGCCACGCCATGCACGTGGCGCGCTATCAGGAGGCACCGGCACGGCAGGACTTCTGTTCACCGGAGGATCATGGCGGTGCGGTGCATCGCTGTCTGCATGCCCTGATGCATCTCATAGAGGACCACTCACAGCGTGCCGGCATACCGCTGCGCTTTGCTGCTGCAAAGCTTGCTGAGGGCGACAGAATGGTGGAGAAAGCATTGAAGTTGTCGAACAACGAGAAGGAGACCATCGAGCACATACTCCGACAGATGGAGGAGGAGCGAGGCATGGACCGCGCTGCGGCGATGGCTGAGATGCGCTACAGTTTCATAAAGCGACTGTGCCAGAAGACCGTGGTGCGCCCGAAAGAGAGCAAGGAGGCGCTGCGCTCGCAGAGGATAGACAGGGTGCTGACGGGCAGATGGACCGCACTGCCCACCTTTGCCATCATCATGGCACTGATATTCTGGGTGACGTTTGACATAGTCGGCGGTACCATGCAGGAGTGGCTCGAAGGGGCAATAGAATGGTTTACCGAAGAGAGTGACAAGACCCTGATGGCATGGAACATCAATGACTCGGTGCGCTCGCTCATCATCGACGGAGTGTACGCCGGCGTAGGCACGGTGGCAAGTTTTGTACCGATTATAGTGATACTTTTCTTTTTCCTCTCCATGCTGGAGGACTCGGGATACATGGCTCGCATAGCCTTTGTGATGGACAAACTGCTGAGAAAACTCGGACTGTCGGGACGTTCCATAGTGCCCCTGCTTATGGGCTTCGGATGTTCGGTGCCGGCAGTGATGTCAAGTCGCACGCTGCCATCGGAGCGTGACCGCAGGCTGACGGTGATGCTTACGCCATTCATGTCATGTACGGCAAAACTTCCCATATATGCCTTTCTCGCTGCAGCATTCTTTCCTCATGACGGTGCACTGGTGATGTGTGCCATGTACCTGCTTGGCATCGTCATGGGTATCATGGTGGCACTGGTGCTGAAGCACATGGTGTTCAGAGGAGAGGCGGTGCCATTTGTCATGGAACTGCCCAACTACCGTATGCCAGGCATGCGCAATACGCTGCGGCTGCTGTGGGATAAGGCGCGCGACTTCCTGCAGAGGGCGTTCACGGTGATATTCTGTGCTACGATAGTGATATGGTTCCTGCAGAGTTTCTCATTTAGTTTCAACATGGTGGACGACCAGTCGCAGAGCATATTGGGACAGGTGGCGAGCATTGTGGCACCCATATTCCGTCCGTTGGGCTTCGACGACTGGCGTGTGGCAACAGCCCTTGTGGGCGGATTCCTCGCCAAGGAGAGCGTGGTAAGTACGATAGAGGTGCTCTTCGGCGGAGTGGCTCTCACAGACGTAATATCTGCCGCGGCAGCATTCTCGCTCATGGTCTTCTGCCTGCTCTACACCCCGTGTGCGGCGGCAATAGCATCTATACGTCGTGAGCTGGGCAACCGCGATGCCCTGACGGTAGTAGTAGGTCAGTGCGTCATAGCCTACGTCGTGGCACTGATAGTCTATCAGATAGCTGTAGCATTATGAATGTGCAATCCTACATATTGTTGGCTATAGTGATAGTAGCCTTTGCTCTTGTACTCCGCTATATACATCGTGGTGGCGCAAAGCGTGACTGCTGTAAGGGGTGCAGTGGTGGCGACTGCAATGGTTGCAATCGTTAAATATACCTAATAAATTTTTTCATCTTGCTAAAACTCACTATCTTTGCATATTAAATACAAAGAAGAAAGATGAGTATAACGTCTATAGCGTCACTGTATTTCCGTAAGCGCCAAAGAGAGTTGGAGCAACACTTCGCTGCACCACTGGAGTTGCAGGAGAAGGTGCTAAGCCATCTCACATCAAGGGTTGCCAACACCATCTATGGCAGGGAGCACGGCATAGCGGGAAGTACAAATTATGAGACTTTCCGACGCTTTGTTTCTGTAAACACCTATGAAGAACTGAAGGACTATATCGACCGTATGCGCCATGGTGAGAAAAACGTGCTGTGGCCTGGTCAGGTGAGGTGGTATGCCAAGTCATCAGGCACTACCAACGACAAGTCGAAGTTTATACCAGTAAGCAAGGAGGGACTCAAGCGCATACACTACGCAGGAGGCAATGATGTCGTAGCATACTATCTGCAAAACAACCCCAAATCAAAACTCTTTGACGGCAGGGCACTCATACTTGGAGGGTCGCACAGTCCCAACTACAATGTGGCAAACTCCCTTGTGGGCGACCTCTCTGCTATTCTTATTGAGAATATCAACCCCGTAGTGAATCTTGTCAGGGTTCCTGACAAGAAAACGGCACTCATCAGCGAGTTTGACCGCAAACGCGAACTGATAGCCAGACAGTGTCTGAATGCCAACGTGACAAACATCAGCGGTGTGCCATCGTGGATGATGTCGGTGCTGATGCGCGTCATGGAACTGTCGGGTAAGCAGCACTTGGAGGAGGTGTGGCCAAACCTTGAAGTGTTTTTCCATGGTGGCATAGCATTTACACCATATCGTAAGCAGTACGAGCAACTCATCACCAAGGGTGATATGCACTATATGGAGACATACAATGCCTCCGAAGGTTTCTTTGGAATACAGAATGACCCAACGGACAGCAGCATGATGCTGATGCTGGACTATGACGTGTTCTATGAGTTTGCGCCAATGGAGGCAATCAACGACGAAGGCATGCTGACCGACGAGAGCAAGGTGGTGCCGTTGGAGGGTGTTGAGACTGGTAAGAACTATGCCATGATAATCACCACGTCATGTGGGCTGTGGCGTTATATGATAGGCGATACGGTGAGGTTTACCTCGATAAAACCGTATAAATTTGTCATCACTGGCAGGACAAAGAGTTTTATCAATGCCTTCGGTGAGGAACTCATAGTGGATAATGCGGAGAAAGGCCTGCAGTATGCCTGTCAGCAGACAGGGGCACAGGTGCGTGAATATACCGCAGCGCCAGTGTTTAGGTCAGAGGGAGTGGTGCCCCACCATCAGTGGCTCGTAGAGTTTGCCAAGGAACCGGAAAGCATCGATGAGTTTGCTGCGATACTCGACCGCAAACTGCAAGAACTCAACAGCGACTATGAGGCGAAGCGATTCAAGGACATCAATATGGTGTGCCTCAAGATAGTGAAGGCACGCAAAGACCTCTTCGACGACTGGCTTCGCAGTAAGGGCAAACTTGGCGGACAGCACAAGGTGCCGCGACTTGCCAACACCCGCAAGCATATAGAAGAACTTTTGAACCTTTGAACCTTTGAACTTTTCAGCTAAAATATTGCACATAGTTCTCCCTCTCCTGGGGGGAGTCGCAGGGGGAATTCTTTTCTCCTCTTGTGCCCGCATGGGACATCCTGACGGCGGTTGGTATGACGAGAGACCGCCACATGTAGTAGGCGCTGTGCCTGAGGAGAATGCTACTAATGTGACGAGTAAGAAGATTGTAATAAGTTTCGATGAGTACATAAAACTCGAGTCGGCAAACGAGAAGGTGATGATATCACCGCCACAGCACGAACAACCCGAGATAAAGGTGACGGGAAGAAATATATATGTGAACCTGTTGGACTCACTGCTGCCCAATACTACCTATACGATAGACTTCAGCGATGCTATCGTTGACAACAACGAGAGCAATCCCATGGGCAACTACACATACACCTTCTCTACGGGTGATGCGATAGATACTCTGGAAGTAAGCGGTTATGTGCTCGAAGCAAAGAACCTCGAACCCGTAAAGGGCATACTCGTAGGACTCTATGCCGACGGCGACAGCGTAATGCGACGCGTGGCAAGGAGTGATTCGCGTGGACATTTCGTGATACGTGGCATAGCGCCTGGCAGTTACACCGTCGGCGCAGTACAGGATGCTGACGGAGACTATCGTTTCACGCAGCGCAGCGAGAAGATGGCATTCAGCCACGACATCGTAGTGCCGACATGTAAGCCCGATACACGTCAGGACACCCTATGGCAGGATAAAGACCATATCAAGGATATCACCATCACGGGATATACCCATTTCCTGCCTGACGATATAGTGCTGAGAGCCTTTGACCATCAGTTGACGAGTCGCTATTTCCAGAAATCAGAAAGGAAAGACGAGAGATACTTCACGCTTTTCTTTACTGCCCCAGTAGATAGTCAGTATAATCAGCCCCTGCCTCAGCTCCGACTGCTCAATGCCCCCTCCCATCTCACGAAGGACTGGGGAGTGATAGATTCATCAACAAGGTGTGACACCGTAACATGCTGGTTGCGTGATACGGCATTGGTAAACCAAGACACGCTGCGTATAGAGATGACGACATACATCACGGATAGCACCTACGTGCAACGGCTCACCACCGACACCTTGGAGATTCTCGCCAAGACACCGTATGCCAAGCGAATGAAGAAGCAGCAGGAGGAAAGAGACGAATGGAAGAAGGATCTTGCTAAACGGCTGCGCAGGGCAAAGCCCGATGAGATAGTGGACACACTGATGCCGCGCAAAAAACTTGATGTGAGATACTTATCACCCACATCAATGAAACCCAATGGAAGTATCGTGGTAGAAATGCCATCGCCCATAGAGAAGTTTGATACAACAGCAGTACATCTCTACGTGAAGCATGACTCCCTGTTGGATGCAGTGCCTTTTGTCATTACGCCGATAGAAAAACGCCGTTGCGAGATATTCACCGACTGGCAGCCAGGCACTACGTATTCCCTTAAGGTGGACTCGCTCGCATTTATAGATATATATGGTACGGAGAGCGGGAAATACGAGAATGATATTCAGGTGGGCAAAATGGAGGATTATGGTTCGCTGTTTGTTAACGTTACAGCATCCCTCCCTATTATAGTCCAACTTCTCAATGGACAGGACGATGTGGTGATGACATCACCTGTCACCGACGGCACTGCGGAGTTTTACTACGTAACACCAGGTACTTACTATCTGCGTGCCATCATCGATAGTAACGGCAATGGTGTATGGGATACGGGCGACTACTTCACTGACTGCCAGCCAGAAAATGTGTGTTACTATCCTGACCCAGTGGAGTGTAAGGCAAAGTGGGATATTACCAAGACATGGAACCTTACTGCCAAACCACTATATCAGCAGAAACCATCTGCTATAACCAAGCAGAAACCCGATGCTGCAAAAACCATCAAGCAACGCAATGCAGAGCGTGCACGCAGCCTCGGAATAGAACTGCCGGAATACCTGAAGTAAAGATGAAAAGAAGACTTATTACTTTTTACTTATTACTTTTTACTTTCTGCATTCTGTGCAGAGCTAACGCCCAGTGCGAATATCCCATCACCGCTTTCTCTGGTAGTGAGACCATCAACTATAACCTGTATTTCAACTGGCAGTTTATATGGATAAAGGCAGGCACGGCATCACTCATCACCCATCAGAAGGATTACAAGGGGAAGCCTGCCTACACCACAAGCCTCGTAACATCATCATCAAAGAAGGTGGACCGCTACTTCATGATGCGCGATACTATTATGAGTATCTTTTCTGACCGCTTGGTGCCACTATACTACAGAAAGGGTGCACGCGAGGGCAAGCGCTACTATGTCGATGAGATGTGGTATTCGTATAGCGACGGAAAGTGTCACACCACCACACGCCATACTCACGATGACGGTCATAAGACTGCAGAAAAACATACCTATAGCCAGTGTATGACCGACATGCTGCATGCCTTTCAGCAATTTCGCAATATCGACACATCAGGATGGAAGAAAGGACAGTCACGCAACCTCAGTATAGCAGGAGGCTCCGAAATAGTCAAGGCGCGGTTGCTCTATCGCGATGACAAGACAGTGAAAGGCGACGACGGCAAGAAATACCCTTGCTACGTCATATCGTACATAGAAAAAGAGGGTAAGAAAGAAAAGGAGATAGTGCGTTTCTTTGTTACCAAGGACAAGCGCCATATCCCCATACGCCTTGACCTTTTCCTCAAGTTTGGCTCAGCAAAAGCTTTCTTTAGTTCGATGAAGTAACCCCCCAATATCCTTAAAAGAGCAAAGAATTTAGTTAAAAAGGAAAAGGTTAACAACATTTAACTTAATTATATTCCCAGTGGTGCAAAATTTTCTTAATTTTGCACCACTAACTATGTGCATGATAGCCAAAACAGAGCATCAGTATGGACAAAGAGCTAAACGAAAATCATTTAATACTAATCATAAACTATTAAACTATGTCTGAAAAAACAAAAAACGTACGCTATGCGCTCGTAGGAATGCTGTTGCTATTCTGCACGGCACTGCAGGCGCAGACAATCAGCGGTAACGTGAAGGATCCTACGGGCGAACCGGTAATCGGAGCCACAGTCATGGAGCAGGGTACCCAGAACGGCACCGTAACAGACTTTGACGGTAACTTCACCATCACGCTGAAAGGCAAGAGCAACAAGCTCGTCTTCTCATACGTGGGTATGCAGAACCAGACGGTGGATGTTGCAGGAAAATCTTCTGTAAATGTCAACATGAAGGATGATGCTCAGATGCTTGACGAAGTTGTGGCAATCGGTTATACCACGGTGCGCAAACGCGACCTCACGGGTGCTGTCTCACAGGTAAGCGCCAAGCAGATTGAGGACATCCCTGTATCTAACGTCACCGAGGCACTTACCGGTAAGATGGCTGGTGTGAATGTCACAACTACCGAAGGTTCTCCTGATGCAGACATCACCATCCGTGTACGTGGCGGTGGTTCTCTTTCTCAGGACAACTCACCTCTCTACATTGTTGACGGCTTCGAGGTTTCTTCCATCAACGACATTGCTTCTTCTGACATCGAGACAATCGACGTACTGAAGGATGCAGCATCTACTGCCATCTATGGTGCTCGTGGTGCTAACGGTGTTGTAATTGTAACAACAAAGAGCGGTAAGGAAGGTAAGATTAATGTAAACTTCAATGCTTCACTCGGTTGGAAGAAGGTTGTAAAGGAAATCGGAGTGATGGATCCATACAACTTTGGTATTTACCAGTATGAACTTGACTCAAGTTCTCAGTTTAGCACCGATAAGGGCAACTATGGTCCTTATGCTGAACTCGACCAGTTGAAGGCTCTTGCAGGTCATAACTGGCAAAGCGAAATCTTCGGACGCACAGGTTCACAGCGCAATTACGACGTGAGCGTTAATGGCGGTACAAAGAAACTGGGTTTCAATGTTTCTTTTGCTCACACTGACCAGGATGCTATCATGGTTGGCTCTGGTTTCAGCCGTAACAACGTGACTGCAAAACTCAAGGCTAAGTTCAACAAGTACCTGTCTGCAGACTTTAAGTTTGCCCTTTCAAAACAGAAGGTTGACGGTCTGAGTTCTGGTACAGACAGTAATGAGTCTAATGCTACGAACTCTTGGTCTAACCAGGCTATTCGCTATGCTCCAATCAATGCTATCTCAGACGATGGTGAGGAGGATGAAGAGAACTCTACCTCTACACGTGTTGACCCTCTCACACGTGTGCTTAACACATACAAGGAGGTTTCAACCTTAAAGCACAACTACAACTTCGGTTTGACATGGAAACCTTGGAAGGGATGGCAATTCAAGACAGCCTTCTCTATGGCTTTCCAGGACAAGGATACAGATCAGGCATGGCTTGCTATCGCAAACCGTAACTCAAAGTATCCTGACTCAGGTATGCCTGCTGTAGTATTCAACACTGACGACAGAACTACACTGTCAAATACCAATACTCTCCAGTATTCTAAGAAGAAGCTGTTCTTCAGCGATGACGACCTGAAGGTTATCGCTGGCCAGGAGTGGAAGCAGATCAAGCGAGAGACCAACGGTGATGTTTATACTGGTTTCAGCGAGAATTTCACCTCTTTCGATATGCTTCTGAATAATCCTACCGCTGGAAACCATATGGCTCCTACCTATTATAAGTATCCAAACGAGAGACTTACTTCTTTCTTCGGTCAGGTGCTCTACACTATCAGCGACAAGTACTATCTGAATGCTACACTTCGTGCCGATGGCAGTTCTCTCTTTGGTGAAGGAAACCGTTGGGGATGGTTCCCAGCTGTTCAGCTTGCTTGGCGTCTGTCAGAAGAGAAGTTCATGAAGAGTGCAGAATGGCTCTCTAACTTGAAACTCCGCCTATCTCTCGGTACTGCTGGTAACAACCGTATCGATGCAGGACTTATTGCTACTCAGTATCAGGCATCAGGCAACACGGGCGTTGCACCTTACTTCAATGAGCAGCGTTATTACTTCATTGAGACCAACGGCTATCTATACAATCCTAACTTGAAGTGGGAGACTACAATCACACGTAACGTTGGTCTTGATTTCGGTTTCTTCAAGGGTAAGCTCAGTGGTAGCTTCGACTTCTACTGGAACTCAACCAACGACCTGCTTATGAAGGCACGCGTACAGAGTTCTTCAGGTTACCTCTATCAGTATCAGAACTTTGGTTCAACAGAGAACAAGGGTGTCGAGCTTTCACTTAACTATGCTGCTATCAACACAAAGAGTCTGGCATTGAACCTCAATGCTAACGTTGCATACAACAGCAACAAGATTACGAAGCTTACCACTGATGACCCATTCCAGAGCTCAAGCTTTGCAGGCTCAACAATCTCTGAGTACAACGACTTCTATGTAACAGAAGGCGGTCGTCTTGGCGAGGTATGGGGTTACAAGTATGATGGTTTCTATACTACTGACGAGTTGAACCTCGAGGGTACTACATGGAAGACCAAAGATGGTAAGAACCAGACAGCAGGTGGTACTATCTATCCTGGCGCACCAAAGTATGTGGACCAAAACGGTGATGGCAAGATTACTACCGATGACAAGATTCGTCTTGGCAATACCGTACCTACATGGACTGGTGGTTTTGGCTTCGACGTAACATGGAAGAATTCTTGGGGTACTATCGACCTCACCGCATTCTTCAACTATTCTCTTGGCAATGATATCCTAAATGGTACAAAACTTGCAAACTCTTTCTTTGCAGGTTCATCAAAGGGTTACAACCTCATATCAGACTTCAATGTTGACAACCGCTATTCATGGATAGATCCAGCAACAGGTCTGAATCTTGGCCGTCCAAGTGCTAATACCGTTGCTGCATACGGTGGTACAGACAACGTTGTAGCGCGCCTCAGCGAAATCAATGCTGGCAAGGCTCTGTGGAATCCGGCTGCGACAAGTGCTATGGTTATCTCTGACTGGGCACTTGAAAAGGCAGACTTCCTTCGTTTCCAGAACCTCACGGTGGGTTATACCTTCCCCAAGGCATGGGTAAAGAAACTCTATCTGCAGAAGGCGAGAATATACTTTACAGCTTACAATATAGCATGTTGGACAAGTTACTCAGGCTATGACCCAGAGGTTAGCACCAATAAGAACGCTATGTGTCCTGGTATCGACTTCGCTACATATCCTAAGGCCCGTTCTTACACCATGGGTATCAACTTACAATTCTAATTCAAGGGAGGAAAATCATTATGAAGAATATATTTAAGACAACAGTATTGTGCCTGGGTGCACTGACACTCACTGCATGTAACGACTGGCTTGACACCAAATCACCTTCCTTGGCAGACGAGGATATGGTGTTCAGCAGTGAGACGATGACAGCTGATGCTGTGTGCGGACTGTATGCAAAACTTTGTGCCGACCCTTACACACAGCTTATGACCATACATCAGGGTGCTGGTACCGATGTGGAACTTATTGACGGTATCGGTGCAACGGCAACTGGTCAGAATAGTGAGCGTGATGGTATGAACTATAATGCTACCACATCATGGGCAAAGCTCGGAACACTGTGGGAGAAGCAGTTTGAAACCATCGAAGCCTGCAACCGTATTATCGATGGTATCAGCAAGAGTGACATTGGTGAAAGTGACGCTATGATGGAACTCTCTGCTGAGGCTCGTGTAATACGCGCTATGGTATATCTCGACATTATCCGTGTATGGGGTGATGTACCTATGATGATGCACGGTGCGCAGGCAGACTTGTCAAACGTTAATATAGGTAAGACAGATCGTGACGTTATCCTCGATGCTCTTATCGAAGACCTTGAAAACGTGGTTGCGGAGAACAAACTGCCATGGTGTGGTCAGGTTTCTTCTGAGCGCATTAACATGGGTTACGCAAAGGGTCTCCTTGCAAACATCTATATGACACGTGCAGGCTATGCTCTTCGCGAGGACAATAATGACAAGGCCGTTGCAGGAGGTTACTCTTCACAACAGAAAGAGGCAGCAGGCTATGTAAGGGCTTCATATCCATCGGGTGATAATTATGGTTTCCTTACTCTCCGTCCATCAGATGCAGATTGTGCAGCACTCTATGCAAAGGCAGAGCAGCAACTTGCAGACATCATCAACAGCGGTGTTCATCAGATGAACCCGTCGTTCGCTAATGAGTGGGAGAAGATAAACAAACTCGAACTCGACCAGACCTACTATGAGAATATTTTCGAGATTCCATTTGGATTTGGTAACGCTGGTGAACTTGGTTATACAGTGGGTGTGCGTATGAATGGTAACACTGCAGATTGGGGTAACTACAACTCTTCAGGTAAGTTGAAAACAACTGCCGTGCAGCTCTACTCCTATCAGCCTACCGACACACGTCGTGACATCACTTGTATCAACTTTGAGATTAAAGATATTGACCGTTCCAGCTATCAAAGCGCAACAGAGAAAGAGAAATACAGCGGCGGCAAGGATGTAGTGACAATCGAGAGTCGTATCTCAAATAAGCCTTTCGGTCTCTACATCGGTAAGTGGGATGTACGTAAGATGTCTGATCGCTGGAAGCAGCAGAACCTCACAGCATCTTCTAAGTTTGGCTATGGTATCAACGTAGTACGCATGCGTTATCCACAGATACTGCTGTGGTATGCAGAGTGCTTGGCTTATCGTGGTGACTATTCAGGTGCAGCTACATACGTTAAGCAGGTTCACAACCGCGCATTTAACGATGCGACAGAGGCTTATCAGGGTAGCACTCCTCAGGAGGACATGGACGCATTCGCTACAAAGGTTGATGCTGCAACAGACTATGAGTCTATGCTCGACATGATTGACCTCGAGAACCGTCTTGAGTTCTGCGGTGAGAATTTCCGTAAGTGGGATCTCATCCGTTGGAACCGCCTGCACGATGCTATCTGGAAGGCTAAGACAGAGTATCAGCGCTTGACAGGTGAGAACATATTCCAGACAAAGATGTTCTACAAATATACTGATGACACAGAGAAGTACATTGACTTGAGTTCTATCACTTACTATGGTGAGAATGGTACCAACGAGAAGAAGGGAGCGGACATAGCCGTTGCTGATGGCGGCAGCACTGACTACTCATGGCTCGACCAGATGGGTTACCATACTACCAAGGAGGACTACAATCCTGGTAAGGGTACGGGCTATAAGGGACTTAATGGTGACAGTTACAGCACAGCGTCATTCAAGACTGCATACGCTAACTATGATACCGAGATGCCATCAATATGCAGCGGTTTGGTAGGTACTCAGAAGACGATAACTGCGACCTCTGTATGTACTGACGAGGGCGTAACGGTAAGAAACCGCTACCTCATGCCTATCTACAGCAACGTGGTGAACTCTTCTATCGGTTCCGACAAGAAGCCACGTGTATATAACTCATACGGTTACTAATCTTTAATCAAGAAGAAGAAATGAAAAAGTTATATAATATCATAGTATTATTTGCTGTTCTCCTGATGGGCGTGATGGTGTCATGCTCTCCAGATGAGAACGAATGGAGCACGGATCCTTCTGTAAAGCGTCCGTATGCACCATCATCTGTGGAAGCAGAGATAGACTCTTTCTCTCTCGCCTTAAACATCACAGTGGCTAAGCAGACAACGGCACAGTCATACGAGGTGCAGTTTAGCAGAGAACCTCTCTACAGCGGGTTTGACGAGACTGAGGGCATTGCTACCATCACTACAGAGACTGGTGAAGTTGAAATCCCTCGTAATGATTCAAGACTTGGTGAGCAGGGCATAAACGAGAGCGATATACTCTATGTTCGTGCCCGTGCGATAAGTGCTGACGGATCAAAGAGTAAGTGGGTAACCAACGGCATGCTTTATAACGAGGGCTATGTTCAGGATGCTACCCTTGCAGCCTTGCTGAAGAAGAATGCTGCGCTGAAGGTGGCTGCACCTTCTGGTCTTTGGATTACAGGAATCGAGGAGACGAGTATGAAACTCAACTGGTACATGCTGCCTACAAGCAGCAAGCAGGCAGAGAAGGCATACTGTAAGGCTCCTTCATACATCATCAACGAGACTCTGAAGGAAGCAGGTGAGGATGAATCAGTGTATAAGCACAGCATCACTGCAGAGGAACTTGAGGCATACCAGTACGAGTGGACAGGTCTTACTGTTGGTCAGTCATACCGCTTTACTTTGTATGATCAGGACGAGACAAAGATAGGTGATGCCACCGACGCTACGGAGTATCGTCCAAACATGGATTTGGCGATGTATGCTACCATGGCTGAGTTTGCAGAAGATAGCGACAGCCCTGTATATGAGTTTGATGAAGAGGGCAACAAGGTAGTAAAGAGAGATCCAGCTACCGGTCTGCCAGTTGCTAATGAGAGAGGTAACGTGATGGATACAGAAATGACGGGTAAGCAGATGTTTACCACCAAGAACTTCGTTTATCATTACATCACGGAAAAGACCTTCAATGGAAAACCGTTCAAGGTTACTATAAACAATGAGACAGCGAGCGGTTGGGCTGATAATCGTAATGACTGGGTATCTAATCCTGTGAACCAGGCAGTGAACTTTGCTATCCGTGGTCAGATAAAGAAGAACAGTACCGTTAAGTTCGACTTCCCGTCTGCTGGTCGTCTGTATATCTATGCATATGGTAAGTCTGAGAACATGCTGACGCAGACAGATCAGGATCCTTATGTATTCAATGTTGCAGCAGATGCTGAGAAGACTGTGATACCAGTATATGGTAGTGAAACAGAAACGTGTAAGAAGTGGTACAAGTCTTACAAGTTCCGTGTCGTAGAGGGCGAGGGAATCTTGCAGATAGACTCAAGCAACTCTATGTACTTCTTCGGCTTCGTCTTCGTACCAGATGATCCTAATGCAGGACAGACAGAGTAAATAATGAAGTGTGGCAGCATATAGCTGTTATACACATAACAATCTCGAGGGAAGTAACTCTATGTGAGCTGCTTCCCTCGTTTTTTTATGGGCAAATAATTGTATGTTACGCAAAAAGTTTGTAACTTTGCACCCATAAAACTAACCAATAAACAAAGAAGAATATGAAGCGAATATTATCAATACTTACGATTGTGTTAATGAACAGTATCGCTGTAATGGCACAATTTGATCAAACCCCAGCCTTCCCCGGTGCAGACGGTTTCGGACGCTATACTCAGGGCGGACGTGACGAAGACGGTGATTGTACAATCTATCACGTTACCAGTCTGGAAGACAGCGGACAGGGTACGTTCCGCTTTGGTGCTGCTACGGCTGGCAACAAGATTATCGTCTTCGATGTTTCAGGCACGATACACCTGAAGTCAGACCTTAAGATACAGGGCAACAAGACCATTTTGGGACAGACGGCTCCTGGCGATGGTATTTGTCTTGCAGACTATCCAGTGACTGTTGGTGGTAGCAATGTCATCATTCGCTACTTGCGTTTCCGAATGGGCGACGTCGGTTCAAAAGCTAAGGCAGAGGAAAACAGTAGTTATGAGGGTGACGACGCTCTTGGAGGAAAAAACTGCTCAAACATCATAATCGACCACTGTTCTGTTTCATGGTCAACTGACGAGTGTTGCTCTTTCTACGGCAATACGGACTTTACCATGCAGTACTGCATAATATCTGAAAGTTTGAAGTCCTCGGTTCATGCAAAGGGCAGCCACGGATACGGTGGTATATGGGGAGGAAAGAACGCTTCGTTCCATCATAACCTCATCATGCACCATGACAGTCGCAATCCGCGCTTCGATCATGACTACGTGAGTACGCTCAAGGGTCCTATAGACTATGTGAACAACGTGCTCTACAACTGGGGAGGCAACTCTGCATATGGTGGTGAGTCAGGCAACGGTTTCCCCAAGTACATCAACATGGTGAACAACTACTACAAGCCAGGTCCGGCATCATCTGCAAAGACCCGTCTGCTAAATCCTACCACGTCATGTAGCAACTGTACGGATGAATCTAAGTTTAAGGCTACAGTTGGATATGTCACCCCAGGCAAGTTCTATATCGCGGGAAACTACATGTATGGCTCAACAGAGGTTACAAATAACAATCTCTGCGATGCGGCAATAGATCCGGACAAGGGAACAACCTTTGACACATGGCTTGCAAACAATGCAGCATCGGAGCGTGCCGTGGGCAGTTCGCATGACTTTGACAGTTACAATGTAATAACTATGCACTCTGCGGAGAACGCCTATGAGAAAGTGCTGCGCTATGCAGGTGCGAGCTATAAGCGCGATGAGGTTGACCTTCGTCTGCGTTACGAAGTTCTGAAGGGCTTGGCATACTATCAGGGCTCCAATGGCTCAAAGAACGGAATGATTGATTCTCAGAAGGATGTTGGCGGTTGGCCTGAACTGGAAGATACTGGCAAGTTGACGGACACAGACAAAGACGGCATACCTGATGAATGGGAGACTGCACATGGACTTAATCCAAACAGTGCAGCAGATGCCTTGGCTTTTACTATTTGCGATAACGATGCCAATAACACCCACAGCGTTAGATACACTAACCTTGAGGTATATGCTAACTCTTTGGTACAGGAACTGACACAGAAAGAACGTGCTAACGCATCAGAGACCTTCACTGAGTATTATCCGCTCGGTGAGCAGACCGTAGGTGCAGATGACCCTTTCCCTACTGAGCCTGACTTCGTGATACATGAGATAGAGGAGACTGAGGATGTCTTCAACTCCTCTAAGGCTACTACGTCTAAGGATGTCGATATCGTTGGTACCTCATGCACTTTGGGCAGTGCAGCTAACCCATCGGGCACGTCAGGCACTTACCTGAAGTTGCGCACCAATCAGGACTGGGTATTTACAGTAAATGAAGGCTATAAGATTACGGGAATAAATATTGTAGCATACCAGCACGGCAACAACAACGGTACTACGGCAACAATAGAGATTAATTCAATAACAGCCGATGGAGGTTCAAATCTCCTGAGCAGCAATGTCTCTCTGCCACAGCAGTCAACTGGTACTACTGCAAATGTGACTCTAAGCGACCTGAACGCTACCAATAACATTACGGTAAAATTCACAAATGATGTTCCTTCTTCAGGTTCGCCAACTCCTCAGCGTCAGTGCTATGCCATCATAACCCTTACCTACGAGAAGGTATCAACGGGCATCAAGGAGGTTAATGCAGTTCACAATTCACAATTCACAATTCACAATTATTACTACAACCTGCAAGGTCAGCGTGTGTCACCTGGCACCAAGGGAATACTAATTTACCAAGGTAAGAAGATTTTCCATTAATCACGAGTGTTGTTCCAATATTTACAGAGGCTATGCTTCCACCTGCGGAAGCATAGCCTCTGCGCGTGGAAGCAAAGCATCCGCAGATGGATGCTTTGCAACTGTAAATAGATAAAGCCCCCCATAGTTAATCAAATATGTTTTTGGCTAAGCCAGATTGAAAAGAACTTGTCATATACTTCATATACACCAAGGCGTGAAGTCACGAGTTGTTTATCTATGAGTGTTTTAATTGTTGTCTGTATGCTACTTGCTCCTGCAAGGTGGTATTTGCTTATGAATGTGTTTCCTTTTATTTCTGTTGCTTTACCCTCACTGTTTATGGCAAGCAATAGTTGTTTTTGTCTTGGAGAGAGTTCATAGAGTATATCTGCGTAGGTGGTTCCTGCTTCTGATATTATTGTCTGTACAGCATTAATAACGTCTTTCTCACCACATGATGCTCCAACAGGTGTTTGTGCAAATAGTTCGCTCATTACCTTTTGCATATACCATGTAACGCCACTAAATATTTCATACGTTTTATGTATTGCTTCCCTGCTGATTTCTTTTCCGTTTGCACCGAAATGTTTTATTGCAAATTCTGCATAGGTGTCTTCTGGTATAACGTCAAGATTATAGTTATGGGTAGATGAAAAAAATGGTCGTGAAGGAGAGATGAACATTTCTCCCAGTAATGACTGTTCTGAACCGGAGAATATGAATTTACCATTCTTGCAGTGTTGTACATGAGTACGCATTATTGCCTCAACGTTTTTCTCAGGATATTTGGCAATCTGTTGAAACTCATCTATTGCCACTATGCATGGTAGGTCAGAGGATTCAATGTAATTGAAAATCTGTTCGAGAGTATATTGTGATGACTGTATTGTGCCACGTTCTATGCCCCATGTAGGATTGCCCAGTTGATCAAACGTCATGATTGCTCTTAGCGATGAAACAATGCTGAGGAATTTTTTTAAGGCTGTCTCTCCTCTGCCTGCCAGTGTCCTTACAATGCTGTTACCCATGCATTGCACCATCTCGTCGAGCGTACTCGTTGCATATATATCTATTACAAAGGTGTTGTAGTTAGACTTTATTTCCTTCTGATTAAAAATATGCTGTATTAGTCCAGTCTTACCAAGACGACGTGGCGACATGAGTACTATGTTGTTTCCATTGGTCAACAGGCTGATTAGGCGTTCTGTTTCTTTTTTTCTGTCACAGAAATACTCTGCTCCAGCATACTCTGTAGTGTAAAAAGGATTTGTCATGCTTCGAAAACTCTTTAATCTTCAGATGGTTACTATTATTACGGCAACACCGTTACGTTTGTAACGTAATGAATTTTAATGCAAATGTACAATATTTTCTTCTCTCTCACAAGTAAAAGGTGCAGTTTTTTTACTATGCCTTTAAAATAGAATATCCTTTTATCTATACATACATTATAGGCACAGGGAGTAAAATACAACCAAATAGGGTGGACTTTCATTGCAAAAGTTCACCATGATTTGTTTTTACATCTATT
>JAFXZF010000042.1 GCA_017541365.1 Prevotella sp. | reverse complement strand
TACGAATAAATGAGCGAAAATGCAAATTTATTTGCAATTTAAATATTAGTTGTGACTTTTGTGACTTTTGTGACTTGTGACTTCTGGGTACATGTACCTTTCTCTATCTGTTATACCCGATACAACGACTAAGAAAACTTTTCTTTGTAAGAAAGATAATTATATATATAATTATCTTTCTTATTTCTTTTATAAGTATATTATATATATATATATAGGCGCGTGCGTGTGTCGAAAATGTTACAAATGTTACAAATGTTATAAATGTTACAAATGTTACATTTGCGCACGCAAAACACCTGTAAACGTTAAAATGTACTATGCACAAAATCTACAAAATGTGCAATTTTCGGTGAAAAAACACAAAATTTTCATTTTAAATAAAATTAGCACGTAAAGCATTGACTGTCAAAGCGTTGCGCGTTGATTTACATCAAGCGCCCCAAGTGCTAAAATGGGTTCTGATAAAAGGGCATATAGAGTGGCTGTCTATGTATGCTTTTATAAGACTCTATGTACCCTTTTATAAGACTCTGGAAGTGGGTTTGTAGGAGGCAGGAGGATGGAAAGGGGGCGAAATGTTAAATCTACACATTTTCTTGCACGGATTAAGTTAATGTAGTAACTTTGCATCAACTTCCTGAGGGTCGTACGAAACGTTGCAGGAGCGACTACGAATCGCGATAAGTCGTCAGGGTGAGGTGGTCCAGCTAACAAGGCAAAAAGAGAATGAGAATCAACATTTCCCGAATTGATTTGGTAGTTCAGGATTTTTTGTGTACCTTTGCATCTTATATGAATAAGGTAAAAAGGATAAAGTATAAAGTAAGAAAGAAATATGTTAAGAATTGCAGTACAGTCAAAAGGACGTCTTTATGAAGACACAATGGACCTGCTCAAGGAGACGGGTATCAAGATAAACAAGGCAAGCAGGATGCTACTCGTCCAGTCAAGCAACTTCCCCATAGAGGTGCTCTACATGCGCGATGACGACATACCAGAGTGTGTGGCAAGCGGTGTGGCTGACATCGGCATAGTGGGCGAAAACGAGTTTGTGGAGCGTAATGTGGATGCTAACATAGTGAAGAGGCTGGGCTTCTCCAAGTGCCGCATCTCGCTTGCCATTCCCGAGGCAATAGAATACACGGGAGTGAAATGGTTTGACGGCAAGAAGATTGCCACCTCCTACCCTAACATACTGAAGAAATATGCTGAGGAACAGGGCATCAACATTGATGTGCACGTGATTCAGGGCTCTGTGGAGATAGCTCCGAGCATAGGTCTGTCTGACGGCATCTTCGACATCGTGTCATCAGGTTCTACGCTGGTGAGCAACAAACTGCGCGAGGTGGAAGTGGTGATGAAGAGCGAGGCCCTGCTCATAGGCAACAAGGAGCTGACACCAGAGAAGCTGCAGACGCTGGATGAGTTCCTCTTCCGCATACAGTCTGTGCTGGTGGCTGACGACAAGAAGTATGTGCTGATGAATGCGCCAACGGAGAAGGTGAAGGACATCTGCGCTATACTGCCTGGCATCAAGTCGCCTACCATCCTGCCCCTTGCCACTGAGGGGTGGACAAGCATACACACAGTGGTGGATCAGAAGCACTTCTGGGAGATAGTAGGTCAGCTGAAGGCTGCTGGTGCGGAGGGCATACTTGTATTGCCGATTGAGAAAATGATACTTTAACTCGCTTCGCTCGTACGAAAACGAAACGCTTCGCTACGAAAACGAAAACTATAGGAACTATAAGAACTATAAGAACTATAGGAACTATAAAAAAATGAATACGATAAAATTTCCGAATAAAGAGGATTACGCCAAAATATGCGAGCGTCCGCAAATGGACACTTCGCAGCTGAACGCCATAGTGGAGGGCGTTCTGAAAGACGTCAGGGAGAATGGCGACAAGGCTGTGAAGGCATACGAGGAGAAGTTTGACAAAGTGAGCCTCGACAGTCTCGCCGTAACTGAGGCTGAGATGCAGGAGGCGGAGCAGCTTGTTGACAAGCAGCTGATGGATGCCCTCGTGCTGGCTCACAAGAACATAGCACGCTTCCACGAATCGCAGAAGTTTGAGGGCGAGAAGGTGGAGACGGCTCCTGGCGTGACATGCTGGCAGAAGAGCGTGGCAATAGAGAAGGTGGGACTGTATATCCCAGGGGGTACGGCACCGCTGTTCTCCACCGTGCTGATGCTTGCCACTCCTGCCAAGATAGCTGGTTGCAAGGAGATAGTGCTGTGCACACCTCCTAACCGCGAGGGCAAGGTGCATCCTGCCATACTGATGGCGGCGAAGGTGGCTGGCGTGAGCAAGATATTCAAGGCTGGCGGCGTGCAGGCTATCGGCGCGATGGCTTACGGCACGGAGACGGTGCCCAAGGTGTATAAGATATTCGGCCCTGGCAACCAGTTTGTGATGGCGGCAAAGCAACAGGTGTCGCTGCACGATGTGGCTATCGACATGCCTGCAGGTCCGAGTGAGGTTTGCGTGATAGCCGACGAGACGAGCAACCCCGTTTTCGTGGCTGCCGACCTGTTGTCGCAGGCTGAGCATGGGGTGGATTCGCAGGTTATACTCATCTCCACCTCTGAGGACATGCTCAACAAGGTTACTGAAGAAACGGAGAAGCAGCTCAGCGTGTTGCCTCGCAAGGAGATAGCCGAAAAGTCACTCGCCAACTCACAGTTTGTGCTCGTTAAGGACAAGGACGAGGCGATGGAGCTGAGCAACACCTACGCTCCTGAGCACCTCATCATAGCAACAAGCGACTACGAGGCTCTTGCCGAGAAGGTGGTGAATGCCGGCTCAGTGTTCCTTGGCAACTACGCTTGCGAATCAGCCGGCGACTACGCTTCGGGCACCAACCACACGCTGCCTACTCACGGCTATGCCCTTGCCTACAATGGTGTGAACCTGGACTCATACAACCGCAAGGTGACATTCCAGCACCTGACAAAGGAGGGTGTCAAGTCCATAGGCAATGCCGTGGTGTGCATGGCTGAAAATGAGGAGTTGGAGGCTCACGCCAACGCAATGAGGGTGAGAGTGAATGACTAAAGACGAGTTACTCTGCCTGCTGAGGCAAGAAGGCTGTGAGATGACGCTTCGCGAGAAGATTCATCTCACCGTGCTTTTGAGCATACCAGCCATAATAGCACAGTTCTCTTTCATCGCCATGCAGATGATTGATGCCGCCATGCTGGGACACCTCAGCACTGACGAGGCAGCTGCCGTAGGACTGGTATCGACCACGATATGGCTCTTTGGCGGACTGACATCTGCCTTTGCCAGCGGTTTTGCCGTTCAGGTGGCTCACCGCATTGGGGCTGGCGACAAGGCGGGAGCACGCAGTGTGATAAGACAGGGACTGCTGTCAGGGTTCGTCTTCGCCTGCATGATGATGGCAATAGGGCTGAGCATAGCGCCACACCTGCCCCACTGGCTCGGAGCATCACAGCATATATGCGAGGAGGCATCACACTACTTCTCCATCTTCTCTCTGGGTATTCCGCTGATAGTGCTTAACGGAGTGGCGGCGGGCAGTCTGAGATGCTCAGGAAACATCAAGGTGCCGAGTATGCTGATGGTGATGATGTGCGTGCTGGACGTTTTGTTCAACTACATCTTCATCTTTATGCTCAACTGCGGAACGGCAGGAGCGGCATACGGCACAATAACGGCTTACTTTATCACCATGTGTGCTATGGTGTATGCTATGTCGGTAAGGGATAAGGTGCTGAACTTCAAGCAGGATGCCATTCTCGACTTCAAACCTAAATTGAAGATACTCAAGAAGACTTTCCGCATAGGTTTCCCAATAGGACTGGAGCGCGGAGTGACCTGTACGGCACAGATAGCGATATCATCAATCATCGCCCCACTGGGAAGCATCGCCATAGCCGCCAACACGTTCGGCATCAATATAGAGTCGCTATGCTACATGCCTGGGCACGGAATAGCCGAGGCTGCCACTACACTGGTGGGACAGAGCAAGGGAGCTTCCAAGCGCAACCTGATGCACTCGTTTGCGTGGATATGTATGGCACTTGGCGTAAACATCATGGCACTGATGGGACTGCTGATGTGGATGTTTGCCCCAGAGATGTTCAGCATCATAACACCCGACAGGGAGGTGATAGCCCTCGGCACGGAGATACTGCGCATAGAGGCATGGGCAGAACCTGGTTTTGCTGCTGCTATAATAGCATCGGCAGTATTTGTGGGAGCAGGCAAGACGCTCATACCATCGCTTATGAACCTGGGCAGTATATGGATAGTCAGAGTATCACTCACCCTTCTACTCGCCCCCACTATGGGCTTGCGTGGTGTGTGGATAGCGATGGCTATAGAACTCTGTTTCCGCGGCACCATCTTCACCCTCAGACTATGTACCAGGAAGTGGTCGTACATAAAGGATAGGAGTAAAAGAGGAGTTAAGGAGAGTAAAGAGTAAAATGAATATAATAAGAGACAAGGAATTTGGAGGCGAGCGCCCACTATACTGTTCTCATGACCTGCGCCTTGAGAACGTGACAATCCATGTGGGCGAATCGTCTGTAAAGGAATCAAGCAACATAGAGGCAGAGGGCTGCACCTTTGAGGGAAAGTATGTGTTTTGGGAAACATACGGTTTCAAGATAAACGACTGCTACTTCAACGAGAGTGCACGCTCCAGTCTGTGGTACTCCAAGGACTGCGTGATGACGAACTGCAAGGTCGATGCGCCCAAGATGTTTCGCAGAATGGAGAATATACGCGTGGAGAACACCGTATTCAACAAAGGCGAGGAGATGCTGTGGGACTGCAACAACGTAAGGCTGAAGGACGTAATAATCAAGGATTGTGACTATCTCTTCATGCACACCGACAACATTAGGATAGACAACTATCGTCAAGATGGCAACTACGCCTTTCAGTACTCCAAGAATGTGGAGATACACCACGCGGTGATAAACTCCAAGGACGCATTTTGGGAGGCTGAGAACGTCACGCTTGTCGACTGCGAGGTGAACGGCGAATACTTCGCCTGGTATGGCAAGAACATACACCTCATACGTTGCCACCTCACTGGCGAACAGCTGCTATGCTATGTTGATGGTCTGACCCTCGAGGACTGCACCTTCGGCGAGGATGCCAACCTGCTCTTTGAATACTCAACAGTAAACGGTAATATAAAAGGCGACGTGACATCCATAAAGAACCCTACGTCGGGTACTATCACCATAGAGGGAAAGATAGGCGAACTGATATTCGATAAAAACCAGAAACAGCCAGCTGATGCATGCGTTACAACTTTGACAAGATAATAGACAGACGAGGCACAGACTCCTATAAGTATGACACACTCCCCAAAGAGAATGGTGGCAAGGGTGAGCCTATAGCCCTGTGGGTGGCAGACATGGACTTCGAGACTGCGCCCTGCGTGATGCAGGCACTAAGGAAGCGCATGGAGCACGGTTGCTTCGGCTATACCGCCGTGCCTGACTCATTCTATCAAGCTACCATCGATTGGTTTGCCCGCAGGCATGGTTGGAAGGGGATAAAGAAGGAGTGGTTCATATACACCTCTGGCGTGGTGCCAGCCATCTCAGCTATCATCAAGGCGATGACTAAACCTGGCGACAGTGTGGCGCTCCACAACCCTGCATACAACTGTTTCTTCTCAAGCATAAGAAACAACGAATGCAAGACTGAGCGTGTTGGGGTATTCGACGATATAGAAGAGAAATGCAGCAACCCAAACGTAAAAGTCCTCCTGCTGTGCAACCCTCACAACCCTACGGGGCATGTGTGGACTGAGGCAGAACTGACACGTATCGCCGAGGTATGCCAACAACATGATGTCTTTGTCATAGCCGATGAGATACATTGTGAGTTCATCAATCCCTCATGCGGAAAAAGGTATATACCCTTCGCCACTATAGCAGAAAAAGTTAACGCTAACCTTAACGTTAACCCTTTGCGCTATGCCGTCTGTGTGTCGCCCTCTAAGGCATTCAACATAGCAGGACTGCAGATAGCCAACATCATCTGTCCTGATGACAGCATACGCCGACGCATAGACAGGGCAATAAACATCAATGAGGTGTGTGACGTCAACCCATTTGGCGTGATAGCCTTGCAAGCCGCCTACACCGAGGATGGAGAAGAATGGCTGACAGCCTTGAATGAATATATCTATGCCAACTACGACTACGCGGTTGACTTTATCCATAAGCACTTCCCACAATGGAAGCCCTACCCTCTCGAAGGCACCTACCTCCTGTGGGTTGATGTAGGAGAAGATGCCGATGCTCTATGCCAAAGATTCCAAAAGGAGTGCAACGTATTCATTAGTCCAGGCTCCATCTACGGCGACAACCGCTTCATTCGCATAAACCTTGCCACACAGCGCGCAAGGCTCGCTGAGAGTTTTGAAAGAATATATAGTTAACTTCTCTAACTTCTAAAAGAAATGAAATCCCTTCAAGAACTTACAAGACCAAACATCTGGTCATTAGCACCATACTCAAGTGCCCGCAACGAATACAGCGGACATGCGGCTCACGTGTTTCTCGATGCCAACGAAAACCCCTATAACAATCCATACAACCGCTATCCCGATCCTCTCCAGGAGGAGGTGAAGGAGAAGTTGAGTAAGATTAAGGGTGTGCCCGCCGAGTGTATCTTCCTAGGTAATGGCTCGGACGAGGCTATCGACCTCGTATATCGCTGCTTCTGCGAACCTCAGAAGGATAACGTAGTGGCAATATGCCCAACGTACGGCATGTATGAGGTGTGTGCTGACATCAATAACGTGGAGTATCGCAACGTGATGCTTGACGAGAACTACCAGGTGTGTGCCGACAAACTCCTTGCTGCCTGCGATGGCAATACCAAGGCGATATGGATATGCAGTCCCAACAACCCAACTGGCAACAGCATCAACCGCGACGAAATCATCAAGGTCATTGAGGCGTTTGACGGATTGGTGATAGTTGACGAGGCATATATCGACTTCTCACGCGAAGTGACTATCTCGAGGCTGCTCAGCAAATACCCTAACCTCATCGTGCTCCAGACACTCTCCAAGGCATGGGGCTCGGCTGCTATACGTCTCGGAATGGCGTTCGCCTCAAAGGAGATAATCAGCATATACAATAAGGTGAAATACCCTTACAACGTGAACCTCCTTACCCAGCAGCAGGCTCTCAATAGGCTAAGCAACACCTATGACGTGGAACAGTGGGTAAGAATGCTCCTACAGGAGCGTAGCCGTATGCTCAGTGCCTTTGCCGAACTGAAGATATGCGAGAAGGTATATCCAACAGATGCTAATTTCTTCCTTGCTAAGGTAACTGATGCACAGAAAACATACGACTACCTCGTAGAGAAGGGCATCATAGTGCGCAACCGCACACGTATATCACTGTGTCAGAACTGCCTGCGTATCACCATCGGCACCAGAGACGAAAACAACGAACTGCTCGGAGCACTGAGATCTATTTGATAGATGAAAGATTATAGATGATAGATGATAGATGATATGATAAGAAGACTGGCTGTAGTAATCATAATTTGTCAATTTGTCAATTTGTCAATTTGTCAATTTGCAATGGCACAGGACATGCAGTCCCTCTCTCTCCGCAAGGGCAATATGGAGATGAGTGTCATCAATTATGGTGCTCGCATTCAAGCACTTAAGTTTGCTGGACAGGATATGGTGCTGGGGTTTGACACCCTCAGTCACTATGCTCAGAAGAAACAAAACTTTGGTGCTATAGTGGGTCGCTACATAGGACGTATCATAAGCGGCAAACTGCCATGCAGTTATCTTAACGCTAACCCTAACCATAACAGGAAAAAATCTACCTGTAAGAGGAAGGGGGAGGCTTTCATCCAACTGCAAGTTGGAGCCAACGGCGACTGCTCACACGGTGGCAATCCTGGTTTCTCACAACAATATTGGCAGTTAGTAGCGCACACTGATAGCAGCTGCGTGCTGCGTTTCGTCTCCCCTGATGGTGAGAACGGTTTTCCTGGTGAACTGACTCTTGATGTCACCTACACCCTGCAGCATGACGCCCTGCGTATAGACTACAGTGCCGCCACCACAAAGCCCACGGTACTCAACCCCTCTAATCATTCTTTCTTCAACCTCAGTGCCAACCTCGGCGACACCGTTCTTGACGAACTCCTTTGGATAAACAGCGACAGTACTGCAATCTATGACAAAGACAAACGTGTTACAGGCTTTCTTGCCAGCGTCACAGATACGCCATTCGACTTCCGTCAGCCCACCGCTATCGGCTCTCGCATAGGCAGCAATAACGAGCAACTACTTATCACCAAAGGCTACGACCACTGCTACAAGCTGCGTAACAGCAAGCCTCTCGTTACACCCATTGCACGCCTTAGCGACCTTTCCACGGGTATATCAATGGAGGTGCTTACCACTGAACCCGCCATGCAGATATATACCGCCAACAGTCACAATGGCTCCATCAAGGGCAAGCAGGGCATACCTTACATCAAGCAGAATGCAATATGCTTTGAGACTATGCACTTCCCTGACTCGCCCAACAATCCTCAGTGGCCCACTACCCTGCTTCGACCGGGTGAAACTTTCCGTAGCACAACAATTTATCGATTCTCCCTTATATCAGATTAATAAGAATACTCAGAATATTCAGATTATTCAGATTACTCAGAATTAATGTAACAACAATGCAGAAAACCCTCGTAATACTCAAACCATCATGCCTGCAGCGCGGACTGGTAGGCGAAGTGACAAAACGCTTTGAACAGAAAGGACTGCGTCTTGCAGGAATGAAAATGTGCCAACTCACAGACGAACAGATGAGTCAGCACTATGCTCAGCACCAAGGCAAACCTTTCTTTCAGCAACTCAAGGATGCCATGATGGTCACGCCTGTTATAGTATGCTGCTATGAAGGCGTCGATGCCGTAGAAGTAGTACGCCAGATGGCAGGTGCCACCAATGGTCGCAAGGCTCTCCCTGGAACTATACGTGGTGACTTCTCCATGTCGTTTCAAGAAAACATAGTTCACACCAGCGATTCACCAGAAACAGCAGAGACAGAACTTCGCCGTTTCTTCAGAGAAGACGAAATCTTTGACTATCCACAACCACTGTTCCCCTTCCTATACGCCAGCGACGAACTATAAATAACAATACTATTTCATAAATACAACAATTCGGTAGCAAATTTATTTCAACTGCTACCGAATTATTTTTTCTATCATTCTGGGGTGAGAGTTAATCTATACACACACCACTATATTTTATATATTTAATTTTCTTTCCCTTTGGTACAAGTGGTTTTTTCCATGTCCCATCAAGAACGAGTATCTTAGTTTTCTTGCAAGAAGGTGCAGCATCAACCGCTTCCTGAAGCGTGAGGAAGTTTCCCCTACCCTTAGCAGAAACAACATAGTCATAGTGGCATGCGTACTTCTTGAGCTCTGGACAAACCTTTGTCATCTCATCAAGTAACAACGAAGCCATAATCCTTGCTCCGTACACATTGAAATGGGTGTTGTCCTTACCATTATACTTTATCATATGCAGTTCCCTTGAGCCTTCTACACCAAGCTTGTTCTCCAGTTCGGTTGATATCCTGTTGGCATCAACAAACGGCACATGGAATTCTCTTGCAATAGTTTGAGGCACCTTAGCATAATCTCCGTGGGTATCGACAAGGGTGTCGCTGTTTATTTTCTCATCACCATGATACTTATCACGATTTACACTACGCAAAGCCTCGTCGTCAATCTCCTCTTTCGTCTTGGCATTGAAGAAGTTACGACGTGCCACGCAGTTCATCACTATGGGAGTAACACCTTTCTCCTTGGCACCACGTATGAAGGTGCGATAGTTCTCGGCAAACTCCTGCCAAGGACGAGTATAGCGATCGGCACTCTTACTCTTCTCGTCATTATGTCCGAACTGTATCACGAGATAGTCTCCTGGCCTCATGCTATCAAGCACTTTCTGCCAGCGTCCTTCGTTTATAAAAGACTTAGAGGAGCGTCCGTTAACAGCATGGTTGTCCACTTTCACATTTTCCGTAAAGAATCCCTGCAACACCATTCCCCATCCTCTCTCTTCTGGAGCCTTCTTCATGTCTTTGTCAGCCATTGTGGAGTCACCTATCATATAAATGGTGAACTGTCTGGTGGAGGATGTCATTAAGATGAGTAATGACAGTACCAATGTTATAGAAAGTAGCTTCTTCACTGTTATAGGTTTTATTATTGTCGATTATCTTTTCAGTACAGCAATCATCTCGTCGGGAGAAAGCAGTTGTTGTTCGCCTGTGACCATATCTTTGAGTGTCACCTTGCCCTGACTTATCTCATTCTCTCCAGCGAGCGCAACGTATGGAATGTTCAAGGCATTAGCGTATGACATCTGTTTCTTCATCTTTACAGCATCTGCATATACTTCTGTGCATATGCCAGCCTTACGCATGGTCTGTGCTATCGGCATACAATAGTTTGTCTCCTTCTCGCCAAAATTGATAAACAACAGTTGAGTACCTGTTACTGTCTCCTTAGGATAAAGATCCAGTTGGTTGAGTACGTCATATATGCGGTCTGCACCAAACGAAATACCTACACCGCTAAGGCCTGGCATGCCGAAAATGCCAGTAAGATTATCATAACGTCCGCCTCCTGTGATACTGCCAATTTGCACATCAAGAGCTTTCACCTCAAATATGGCTCCTGTATAGTAATTGAGTCCGCGTGCCAATGTAAGGTCCAACTGTACCATGGCGCTACCCCATCCTTCAGATGTAGGCACGGCGCTGATACCGTCTGTATCAAGGGCACCAAGTTGGGTGAGTATATAACGAACTTCCTCAACACCCTTCATACCCACCTCCGACTCGCGAAGTACTGTTGATATAGTGTCGAGTTTCTGGGCGTTGGTACCTTCCAACTTTATGATGGGTTGGAGTTTTTCTATAGCAGCTTCAGAGATACCATCGTTGCGTAGTTCCTCATTGACAGCATCCAGTCCTATCTTGTCGAGTTTATCGATGGCAACAGTAATATCAACAATTTTCTCTGACTCACCGATGACTTCTGCTATACCAGAGAGTATCTTGCGGTTATTAAGTTTTATCTGCACTCTCACGCCAAAACGTGTAAATATATCATCTGTGATATGCATGAGATCAACCTCATTGAGTAATGAGTCGGAACCCACAACATCTACATCACACTGATAAAACTCACGGTATCGTCCTTTCTGCGGACGATCAGCGCGCCATACTGGCTGAATCTGATAACGTTTGAATGGCAACTGTAACTCTTCCTTATGCTGTACCACATAACGTGCAAATGGTACAGTAAGATCGTAACGCAGGCCTTTTTCACAAAACTTCGTTGCCAGTTTTAGTGTGCTTGTGTTGGCAACTTCTTCAGCTGTCATACCATGCAGGAAATCGCCAGAGTTAAGTATCTTGAAAAGGAGTTTGTCACCCTCGTCTCCATACTTTCCCATGAGTGTGGAAAGATTTTCCTGGGCAGGTGTTTCTATCTGGCGAAATCCGTAGAGTTCGAATATGCTACGGACAGTATTAAAGATATAGTTGCGCTTGGCCATCTCCAAAGGACCGAAATCCCTTGTACCTTTGGGGATAGAAGGTTTTTGTGCCATAACCTTTTTACTTTTGAACCTTTTAAACTTTGAAAATTTGCTCCGAGCTTGCTCACCTGAGCACCTACTGGAGCGCAAGAACCTTTTACCCCCTAACTATGGTCTGTTCGCGATCTGGACCGATAGAGATTATAGTAATAGGAGTCTCAAGCTGTTCCTCGAGGAATTTGATGTAGTTTTTAAATGCTTCAGGGAACTGCTCTTCACTTGTAAACTGTGTCATATCAGTTTGCCAGCCTGGAAGTTCCTTATATACTGGTTCTACACCGCTCTCAATATTGTAAGGGAAGTCTGGTGTCTCTACACCATTCACTTTATATGCCACGCATGCTTTGATAGTTGGGAAGGTGTCAAGCACATCACTCTTCATCATAATGAGTTGAGTTACACCATTTACCATGATAGAATAGCGTAATGCTACGAGGTCTATCCATCCACAACGACGTTCTCTACCTGTCACAGCACCATACTCGTGACCGATATCACGCATCTTCTTACCCGTCTCATCAAACAGTTCTGTGGGGAATGGACCTGCACCAACACGGGTGCAGTAGGCCTTCATAATACCATACACCTCGCCAATCTTGTTAGGACCGAGTCCTAAACCAGTGCATGCACCAGCACAGATGGTATTGGAAGAGGTTACAAAAGGATAAGAACCAAAGTCCACATCAAGCATAGTGCCCTGAGCGCCCTCACACAGAACAGACTTACCAGCCTTTAATGTCTTGTTTATCTCGTGCTCTGAATCCACCAACTGGAACTGGCGAAGATACTCTATACCTTCCATCCAATGTTTTTCTACATCAGTAATATCATAATCGGTATAGCCCATCGCCCTTAGCGTTTCTTCATGCTTAGCTTTGTGCGCAGCATACTTCTCTTCAAAGTTATCTAAGATATCACCTACGCGAAGTCCTGTGCGTGCTATCTTATCAGAATATGTAGGACCTATGCCCTTTCCGGTAGTGCCTACTTTATTCTTACCCTTAGATGCTTCTATCGCTGCATCGAGCACACGGTGCGTAGGCATTATGAGGTGGGCTTTCTTTGATATGTGCAGGCGTGATTTTAGGTCATGTCCGCTCTTCTCGAGGTCTTTTGCCTCATCCATAAAGAGATCGGGAGCCAGCACCACACCATTGCCTATGATATTTATCTTTCCACCCTGGAATATACCTGAAGGAATAGATCTGAGTACATACTTCTCGCCATTAAACTCTAATGTATGACCTGCATTAGGTCCTCCCTGAAAACGAGCTACAACATCATACTTCGGCGTGAGCACGTCGACAACCTTACCTTTTCCTTCATCGCCCCATTGCAGTCCGAGGAGCACATCTACTTTTCCTGTCATAATAGTATAGTTTGTTTTGCATGCAAAGTTACAAAAAAAATACGAATAACTGATATATTATATTATTGATTTTTCATGAAAAGTAGTGATTTATAAAAAAAGAGCGCGCCACGATGTATGTGGCACGCCCTTTCTATTGAGTGTATTTGTTGTGTCTGAGAATAATTATTACTCAGCCCAGTCCATCTTGGTCTGGCGAACGTAAGACTGATAGCGACGCTGTGCCATCTTCTGTGCCTCAGCGAAGAGCTCATCAGCCTCTTCTGGGTAAGCCTTCTTAACAGAGAGGTAACGTACCTCACCCATGAGGAAGTCCTGGAACTTATCCCACTGTGGCTCCTTAGAGTCGAGTGAGAATGGGTTCTGACCCTGCTCAGCCAGTTCTGGGTTGTAACGCCACAGGTGCCAGTAACCGCACTCAACAGCGCGACGCTCCTCTTCCTGTGAACGACCCATGCCGCCCTTGATCTTCAGACCGTGGTTGATACATGGTGCGTAAGCGATTACGAGTGATGGTCCGTGGTATGCCTCAGCCTCACGGAATGCCTTCAGACACTGTGCGTTATCAGCACCCATAGCAACCTGTGCAACGTAAACGTAGCCGTAGGTTGTGGCAATCATACCGAGGTCCTTCTTCTTGATGCGCTTACCCTGTGCAGCGAACTGTGCGATAGCGCCGAGAGGTGTAGCCTTAGAAGCCTGACCACCAGTGTTAGAGTAAACCTCAGTATCGATTACGAAGATGTTGAGGTCTTCGCCTGATGCGAGTACGTGGTCGAGACCGCCGTAGCCGATGTCGTAAGAAGCACCGTCACCACCGATAATCCACTGTGAACGCTTGATGAGGTAGTGATCGAGAGTCTTCAGCTCAGAGCATACAGGGCAACCAGATGCTGCACCCTTAGCGATTTCTGGCTTGAGGATTGCTGCAAGGCGCTTTGTCTCGTCAGCGTCTTCACGCTTCTCGATCCATTCAGCTGCTGCAGCCTGATACTCTGCAGAACCCATCTTCTCGTCAACAACCTTCTGCAGGAGCATTGCTACGCGCTCCTTCATCTTCTTGTTACCAATTACCATACCAAGACCGAACTCACAGAAGTCCTCGAAGAGAGAGTTGTCGAATGCAGGACCCTGACCCTTCTCGTTAGTGGTGTAAGGTGTAGAAGGTATAGAAGCTGAGTAGATTGAAGAACAGCCTGTAGCGTTAGCGATTACCTCGCGGTCGCCGAAGAGCTGAGAGATAAGCTTAACGTATGGTGTCTCACCGCAACCAGAGCAAGCGCCTG
>JAFXZF010000041.1 GCA_017541365.1 Prevotella sp. | reverse complement strand
TTATCTATTATCTATTATCTATTATCTATAATCTTTACATCAATACCACTTTATGCTGTTGCTGTAACTGGAACGCTTGTCATATTTCAGCGCATCGGTGAGTGTGGATGCATTGCATCGGAAGGAGAAGTTATACGAGGTGTAAGGCGCAATTACTACATAGCATGACATGGAGAAACAGTGTAGATCGCGTGCTAAAGATGCAGTGGTAAGGCTAAGTTTATGGTAGTCAAAGTCATAGCCTGAATTGAAAGTGATGTTCCAACCATCAGATAGTCGAATGTTTCCCGATACATTGAGGTTCTGCGTTATCTTATAAGGATAGCGCATTCTGTCGTAATTGAAAGAACCGGAGGTATTTTCGCGCATGTTGATGCCATAGCTAAAGGTGATGCTCCACGGCATAGAGAATTTCAGGTATCCGTCATCGTCGGTCTGTGCTAAGCCTGCATTCTTTTTCTCCGCTCCATTTTGTGCTGCTATCATAACGGGGTCAACATTTGACTCTACGCCTGTGTCAGCCTTGTCATTAGCATCGTTCTTTTCATCATCTTTTTTCTTCTTGCCACCACCGAAGAGTTTCCTCAGTTTCTCAGGAGTGAGAGTGTAGTGGATATTTTGCGACAACCCTTGGAAACGCCCGAACCTGCCTCGGCTGTATTCAGTGTGTGTTCCTATGTATGGCTTGCCATTCTTGTCGAGGTCGTAGGCATAGGTGGCAAAAACGGCATTCATGGAAAAGGTGTAGTTTTTCCACCATTTTAGGCGGAGATCTACAACGAGGTCGCTCCACGGACGTTCCTTAGCAGCCATATTGTATGACATGGTTGCTGCAAGTCGGTCTATGATGCTGATTTTGCGTATGCCGGTAGAGTCCTTGTCCGATAGTATCTTCATCTCGATATTGTTGTCAAGAGTCATCGAAACGCGCCCTGTCTTTCCTCTGCCAGGCACGCCATATAGCTGTCCTGAATAGGGTGAGTAGTTTGTTGTGGTAACATTCCCCTCTGTATCAGTCTTTTGATAAGTTTCCCAATAACCATAGCGTGAGGCGCCAAAGTCGGGGGCATAGGAGAATGATATTGATGGTGTCAGTGTATGACGTATTGCCTGTATTTTATCGCCGAATATCTTGCGGTTAGGAACGAAGAATCCATACAATTTCGTATTCATAGAGAGAGCGACGTTCCAATTGTACACATTGTAGAAGCCGTGTATGGTGTCAGCTAATTCTTTTTGGTTTGTTTCGTCCCACGAACGCATTACTTTTGTGGAATACATGCGGTCGTTGAATGTGAAAGATGGTATTACATTCAGATACTTCGCAACTTGGAATGTAGCCTTAACAGGTATAGTGTGTTGCCAACCGTTCTGCCAATCTTTTATGAGATTTGAGTGCAGAAGCTTGTTCTCCTTTGTGTTTATGGAGTTCTGTATGCGACCAGTGTACTGTATCGAGATCTTCTCATACCACCTCTGATTGCCCACGAGATGCTTGCGCTTGAATGGATAGAACTGCGTTATTCCAATGTTGAGGTCTGGCAGGGTTACGGCAATGGAGGAGTCGCGCATGTTTTGCGTAATGTTGGTGGAACCACTGAGCGTCATGCCGATGCTGCTAAACCGTGTGCTCCATGATACTGACGATGTGCGTGTGGACTGTGTCAGCGTTATAGGATTATACATGGAGGAGAGATTGTTCTGCTCGTAGTTGGTAGTGGTGAAGTTTACGCTGGCAGAGAATGTAGAGTAGGGGTTTGCCTTAGCATCCTGTCGGTGGTTCCATTGTATCTTGAAACTTGTGGTGCGTGCCTCATCGAAATCCGTATCACCTGTGCGGCTGTCTTGGTATGAGGCGAAGACCTGTCCAGAGTAGCGATAGCGTACGTTGTAGTTTGATGCAGCACTTAGTCCCCATGAACCTTTGGTAAATATCTCGCCGAGTAGCTTTAGATCTATCCTGTCGCTGAGGGCGAAATAGTAGCCACCGTCACGTAGGTAGAAGCCTCGGTTCATCTCATCGCCGTAGGTAGGCATGATGACGCCGCTGGAGTAACTCTTCGTGAAGGGGAAGAAACCATATGGTATAGCGAGTGGCAGTGGTACGTCCTGCACTACAAGGTATGCAGGTCCGAAGACCACATCTTTGCCAGGTCGCACTTTGGCACGTGAGAGTGCTATATAGAAGTCTGGATGTGGGTCGTCGCAGGTGGTGTATCGTCCATGTTTTATATAGAAGTTTCCTGCGCTGTCGCGCTTTGATAGCTCTGATAGCAGATATCCGTCATCCTGGTGTGTGTAGGCATTTTGTATGAGTCCGCGCTTTGACTTAAAGTTAAATGCCATTGTGTCTGTCTCGTATTTGTCATTTCCCATAAGGAAAACAGGCAGGTCGTAACGGCTTTTTTTCGTCGTATCCATTGCACCTGTAGCGCGCACGATGCTACTGTCAAGCGACATGTTTATTTTAGCAGCCGTGAGGTCCATGTTTTCGTATTTCACATTCGATTTGCCATAGAGAAAAGCAGTCTTGGTGTTGGCATCGTATATCATGGAGTCTTTTGCCACGTAGGTGACGGGCGCATCGATGCCATTCTTTCGTGCACGATTGATGGAGTCGGCTGTTATGGAGTCATCAACCGCCTTGTTGTGGGCTATGATGGCAAGACGTATGGAGTCGGTAGTCCCCTCCTGACCTCCCCCTGCAGGGGAGGAACCATTATGGTTGAGGTTAAGGTTAGGGTTAACAATCCCCCTTGCTACGACAATTGTCATAGCAAGTATCATCATTATTATGGATAGTAGCCCCTTAATTGTGAATTATGAATTATGAATTATCTTATCCCACTGTTGGTACTGTCGCTCTTCTATGGGGTGATGTCCAGGGGTCCACAGACGGTGCCCCTTGAGTGCATCGGGCATATACTGTTGCGGTGTGTAGTGGTTAGGAAAGTCGTGAGGATACTTGTATCCGTCGCTGTACCCCAACTGTGACATCAGTTGGGTAGGAGCGTTGCGTAGGTGCAGTGGCACTGGCAGGTTGCCAGTCTCCTTTACCAGCTGCAGGGCATCGTTGATAGCCATGTAGGCAGAGTTGGACTTTGGTGACGTAGCGAGATATACGCATGCCTCCGCCAGTGCTATGCGTGCTTCGGGCCATCCTATCTTCATGACGGTGTCAAAGGCGGCATTGGCGAGTAGCAACGCATTAGGATTGGCGAGTCCGATGTCCTCCGATGCACTGATGACGAGCCGTCGAGCGATAAACTCTGGTTGTTCGCCACCTTCTATCATGCGTGCCATCCAGTACAGTGCAGCATCAGGGTCGCTGCCTCTGATTGACTTTATAAATGCTGATATGATGTCATAGTGCATCTCGCCCTGTTTGTCGTATGCGAGCGGATTTTGCTGCAGGCGGTTGACTACCAGTTCGTCGGTGATCTCTATTGTTTCATTTGACTCCGACTCCACTACGAGCTGCAGTATGTTAAGTAACTTTCGTGCATCGCCTCCGCTGTATCGTAGCATGGCGTCAGTTTCTTTCAGGCTGATGTGTAGCTTCTTGAGCTCCACGTCAGTCGTTATTGCTCGCTGCAGCAACTGTATCAGGTCATCCTTTTCGAGAGGTTTGAGCACATACAGCTGGCATCGTGACAGCAGTGGTCTTATCACCTCAAATGACGGATTCTCCGTGGTGGCACCGATAAGTGTCACTATACCTTTCTCCACGGCACCGAGGAGAGAGTCCTGCTGAGATTTGGAGAAACGGTGTATCTCATCAATAAAGAGTATGGGTGAGGCTGACGAGAAGAAGCGGTTGGACTTGGCACGCTCTATGACATCGCGCACATCCTTTACTCCGCTTGTCACTGCCGATAGGGTGTAAAAGGGCGTTTGCAGTTTATTGGCTATAATCTGTGCCAGTGTCGTCTTGCCCACCCCTGGTGGTCCCCATAGTATAAAGGAGTTGATGCGCCCAGAGTCAATCATGCGTCTGAGCACTGCCCCCTCACCTACGAGGTGCTGCTGTCCTATGTATTCATCCAGCGTCTTGGGTCTCAGACGCTCTGCCAATGGTTCCATATAAGGTGCAAAGTTACGAAAAAAATAGGAATTAGTAATTAGGAATTAGTAATTATTTGCAAAAACTTATTTAAAGTTACAAACCCTCTGTACTTTAGTGGCAGAAATTGTAGTATGGGCATTGCTCGCAGTGTCGGACGTTGTTGGTGAGGCGGAATGGTATGTCGGTATTGAGTATCTCGCCTATGAGTTGTGACAGCCCCTCACGAAAATCTTCAAGATGCTGTGTTGCATCGCATATGGGAGTCCCCGCTATGCTGAGCAGTGGCGAGTACTCCTCCTTCGTGGCGCTCTGTACGTATAGCAGTCCTGTAGCGATGGGCAGACCGTTTTCGTTTTCGTAGGCGCTTGCGCCGTTTCGTAGCGTAGCGTTTCGTACGAAGTTATCGTCTTCGTTGATAATATAAGCATAGAGCAACGCCTGCAGGAAGTAGTCGGTATGGTAGTCTATCTTTGTGGGGTCAAAGATGTCCTTGATTTCGTTGATATTGAGCGGTCTGGACAGTCTGCCCGTCTTGTAGTCTATCACCCTCAGGCGCCTTATGCCGTCCTTGTCATTGACCATGTCGAGTCGGTCTATGGTACCTCCGATATTGACATTGATGGTGCCATTGGCAGTATTGACGGGTACGGTGCCATATACTGTCTTTTCGAGTCCCACTATCTGCAGTCGTGTGAGAGTGTGGTCGTAGCGTAGCAGATGGATAAGGAATGTCACTACCATCTCGAAGTTTATGACCTGCAGTCCGCCCAGTTTGGGAGTCTTGCGCTGCGTATCTCCTATATTAAACAATATCTCGCGGAAAGCCTGTTCGGCTATGCGGCGCAGGGTAGGGTGCCCCTTCTCGCGCAGCAGCCTCGGTATATATTCTGGTGGCACCACCTTGCCTTGAAAGTCAGAGTAGAGCAGTTCGGCAGCTTTGTGGAATATTCTTCCGAATACGGCATAGTCAATTTCCTCCTCGTCGCTCTCGTTGTCATCACGTATGTCCTCGACGTATGTGTAGTAGAATCTTGCTGGACATCGCAGGTATTTGCCCAGTGCCGATGGTGACAGAAACTTATGCTCGAGCAGTTTACGTATCATGTCAGGTGTCTTCTTGATGTCGCTGAAATTGTTGGTGGTGACATCGACATCTGCTTCCAGTGCGCCACGCTTTATAGGTATGGTGTCCTGTGCTATGAGTTGTAGCATGAAGCGCGACATCTCCGACGCCTTGCCATCGTTTACGGCATTATTATATACTATGGTGACATCGTCTGCACGTTGTAGCAGGCGGTCGAAATAGTAGTGATATATTGCGACCTTATTATCGATAGTGGTGAGCCCATGTGCCATACGTATGGAGTGGGGGATAAATGACGAGTCGTTGACCTTGGCAGGTAGCATGCCCTCATTGCATGAGAGAAGCAGTACGTGGTCAAAGTCAAGGTTGCGCGTCTCGAGCACTCCCATAATCTGTATGCCCTCGATGGGTTCGCCGTGAAATGGTATAGTAGTTGATTGTATAACCTGCTGCAGCAGTTTGCCAAACATTGTCATGGTAAGCTCTATGCCATTCTCACTGATTAGGGTTTGCAGTCGGTTGAGGAGTGTGTACATGCGGTATAGCGACTCTGTGGTGAGAGCATCGTGTCTGTCAGCCTTGGCAATAGTCTTGGTGACCCATATGAGGCGCTCTATAAGAGCTGTGACATCCTCCCTGTCCTTTAGTGGGGCAAAGAGGTGGCGTAGGTTGTCATCGACAGATATCTCCTCCGCTGTGAGGTAATAGATCTTTTTGCTGTTAAGGTCGTTATGCAGTTCCGCCTGCTTGTCGGATATATACTTCATGAGGGGGTGTCGCAGCACTCCGTTGATATTGTGCAGGGTATAACTGTTCTTCAGCATCAGGGTTGCCACCGCTTTGATGAGTGAGGTGATAGATGCCTGTGCGAGGGGATAGCCCGTGGTGATATTGAGGCATAGTCCTGGTGGCAGACAGTGGAGCACCGTCTCGAGCAGACTCTCGTCGGCGAGCACTATGGCGGTGCGTCTGCCAGCCTTGATGCGCTCAGGAGTGAGCCATTGCGTGATGTAGCGTGCCTGCAGGTCGTTGGTGGGTGAAGAGAGAAATGTCAACTGCTTAGGTGGACATGAGTTATCATCGTCATTGATGACCTTTCCGCCTACCTTTGTCACGAGGAGTTGCTCCACGGGTGTCATGAGGTTGAAACCCACAAAAACGTAGTTAAGGTTATCGTTAAGGTTAAGGTTCTCTATCACCTCCCTGTACATCATGCCTTCGTACGCTATGCCCTGTGCCAGCAGCGACTGACGATAGTCGGTGTAGATATCATAGAAGCGGTTCCATAGCTCGAGGAAACGTTGTTTGAGCACCGTGTTATGGTCCTTAGAGAAATTGCTGAAGAACTGCTGCAGAGCTGCAATCTTCTCTTGTGTGAGATAGTCGATGGAGTCCAGTTGGTGTATGTCGCTGAGCAGTGAGAATATCTGTTTGGCATCGCGGAGATGCTTGTCGATGTCGTCAAAGTCGCTGAGCATCAGCTCTCCCCATCCGTAGAACTGCTCCAGAGACTCCTGTTTGCCCGTCACCTTGCAGTATGATTTGTGCAGTTCGCTGACAAGCAGTATGCGGTCGCCAATCTCCAGTGACGACATGGAGCGAAATAGTTCGCTGATGGTGGTGTACTGAGGACTCCATATCGGTCGGTCGCTGAGTTCCGCCAACAGTCTGTTAAGAAACAGTGCTGCGCGCTTGTTAGGAAACACTATCGTGACGTCATGCATGTCGCCGTCATGCTCTCGTAATAGTTCTGTCGCTATGTTGTGTAGGAAGGAGTTCATACTTTCTCTATTTTATTCAGTGACACATACCATAGGTACCCCTTCACATCGGGCATCCCCATATCACGTAGCAGAGTGATGTAGCGCATCACCTGTTGGTGGTGCTCTGGCATCATTTTGCCAAACTTAAAGTCCACCACTATCGTTTCCTTTCCGTTGGTCATCACGCGGTCGGGACGGTGTTCGCCCTCAGGTGTTATGATGGTACATTCGTTATATAGCGTCCATTTGTCGGAGAACCACTCCCTTACCTGCGTGTCTTGAAATTTGCTTGACAGCGTGTCGAGCAGTTTCTTTTTGGTTATACTGTCATCGTACAGTGTGCCGTCAAACTCCATGCGTCGCAGCACGGGGTCGATGTCGTCCAAGGTAGCTATCTGTGAGAATACCATGTGCATCACCGTACCCATTTTGATATATCTCTGACGGTCACTGTCATCGATGGCGTCGTCAGCAAATTCCAGACTCTTGTTGCTCTGACGAAATACTGCGGTGCTTTCTGCTGACGACACCTTGATGCGTACAGGAGTGATGTCGGGGAGAAATACGTTGTCGCTCTTGCGCTTCTCCTCCTTTGTCTCAAATAGACCCTCCCATGAGCCGTATGTCAGCGCTATCTCCTTGTCGTCAGTGTCAGGTATGTCGATGTGCAGAGGCATACCGTCGATGGTCTGTGGCATACCTTCTCTTATGATATCTTCTATGACACGTGAACGATAGTTCTCATTGGCACCGCGCATGCCTATGACAAACAGTGATGAGCATGCTCTCGTCATCGCCACGTACAGCAGGTTGAGGTTATCTACCATGCTCTGCGCATGTTCTTCGGCAGTGACTTCGGCATATATGGTTTTCTCGAATGACTTTGGCGAACTGTATGCCAGTGGCACTATGGGTAGTTTGTTGAAAGGACTCTCCTGAGGTTCGCACCATAGCGTCGTTCCTCTCTCCAACTGCCAGTTGCAGTATGGTAGTATGACGTGTCCAAACTCCAGACCCTTACTCTTGTGTATGGTGAGGAGTCTCACGCCGTCAGAGTCGGGGGTCTCTATCTTTTTTGTACATATACCATCGTCCCACGCTCGGAGGAAGTCCTCAAGTACGTTGGAGTCATCAGTGCAGAAGTTGTGCAGTTCGTCAAAGAAAGTGGTGATATACGCCCCCTCCCTGTCGCCCAGGTGGAATAGCTGTACTATCCTCTCTGTCATATCGTGGAGTGAGAGGGTGATGATGCTCTCCATGTTATCTACAAATGCCTGTGGCAGTTCACTCATGTGGGCATCCTTCAGCAGCAGGTGGTACGTCAGTTCGTCCTTCGGGTGAGCCATGTACTTCATGGCTTCTATGATGGTGCGCACGCTGGCTGAGGCGTCAAGCTGAAATGCTTCAGCCGATATTACCTTTATGCCGTTTTCCTCCAGGTATGCACCAAGCCCTATTATATCCTTGTTGCTTCTGAGCAGTATGGCTATATCCTTCAACTTGGCGCCCTTCTCCTGCAGTGTGTGTATGATGTCGAGAGTGCGTTCGGGCATGGAGTCCTTGTCATTCTTGGGTATCAGTTCGATATGCACAAGTCCCCGTTGTGGCTTCCACTCCGGCACCTCCTGGCTCACGTCGGCGTAAGCCTTGTCGAGTTGGGCACCTATCCCTACGGCGGTATTGTTGGCGTTTGCTATGTTGCTGGCCTCCTTCTTGGCTACCTTCTCGAAAAATACGTTGTTGAAGCATATCACGCTACGGTCCGAACGGTAGTTGGTATTGAGGGGTTCAAATCGTAGCATCGGTTTGGCAAACTCCTGATCGACATTGTTGAGCAGTCGCCAGTCGCCTGCTCTCCATCGGTATATGCTTTGCTTCACATCGCCCACGATGAGGCTGTCCTTGCCCTTGCTCAGACATTCAATGAGCAGTTTCTTGAAGTTGTTCCACTGTATGGTGCTGGTATCCTGAAACTCATCTATCATGATGTGCTCCAGGTATGCCCCTGTCTTTTCAAATATAAATGGCGAGTCATCATCCTTCACCATCTCGCTGAGTAGGGTGGGGGTGTCGCTGAGCATGAAGCGCTGTGCTGCCTCGTTGAGCCTTTTGGCAAACTCCTCGATGTATCTCAGCAGTTGCACGTCATTGACGTGCTTCAGCGTCTTCTCCGCAGAGGAGTAGTAGCGTGCATCGAGGGTGCGAGTCTGTTCCGTGCGCAGCATCAGCGGGTGCAGGCTTTCGCGGACTACCCTCAGCGCCTCCTCACGTCGCTCAGCCTTCTTGGCTACCCATGTGTCGGGGTCGTCCTTGGCGCTTTTCAGACGTCCTGCCTCCGTATCTATCTCCGCAAAGTTCCCTTCGCGCAGTTTGTCGAAATATGTTATGCCACCACCATTCTTATAATAACTGAAGTCGGCATTCGTCAGCCCGTTCTCCTCAAGTATCTGTGCCGCTTCGTCGGCTATCTCGTCGTATTTCTTTTCCAGCGCACGGCATTTCTCGTTAATCTCGTCCTTGTATTCCCTGAAGAAGTTTGGCGCAGAGGTCTTTTCATTGATGACGTCACGGTGCTCCTTGTAGAAATCCTTGAAGATGTCCCTGCCAAAGACCTTTATGTCCTCAATAAAGTTCCATGCCTGGTCGTTGCTGATTCTCTCCCTTACGTACTCCATCACCACCTTACGCAGCTCTGCATCATCGGCTATGGAGTCTATCATGTCATCGACAGCCTCGTTGACTATCTGATTCTGGTCTATGCCCACCCGCAGGTTGGCATTGAGCTGTAGTTCGTGAGCCAGGTTGCGCAGCACCGACTGAAAGAAAGTGTCGATGGTCTGCACTCTGAAGAAGTGGTAGTTGTCGAGCAGTAGGTGCAGTGCCCGTCCCGCCTGCTTCGATATATACTCTCGAACTCTTGAACTCTCGAACTCTTGAACCTTTGAACCTTTGAACTTCTCCAACAGTCGTTCCATATACGCTTCCGAGTCGGGCAACTGCCTCCATAGCCCGTACAGTTGTGACAGTATGCGCATCTTCATCTCCTCTGTCGCCTTGTTGGTAAAGGTGACGGCGAGTATGCTACGATACGCCTCGGGGTTTTCTATTAGCAGCTTTATGTATTCTATGGCGAGTGTGAAGGTCTTTCCGCTTCCTGCACTCGCCTTAAAGATGGTTAGCATAATTGACAGTTAAGGATTTCTAATTCGGTACAAAGATAATAAAAAAAGTATGAAAACACGAAAACTTTCAACTTTCAACTTTTTTTATTACCTTTGCCCAAAATATTAACTTAAAATGCTGAAATTTCTGTCTGTCGGCAGTGGAAGTAGCGGCAACTGCTACTATCTGCAAACTGCCAATGACGCGATGCTGATAGATTCCGGCGTAGGAATACGCACCATAAAGAAATACTTCCATGAATATGGACTGAGACTCAGTAGCGTCAACCGCATATTGATAACCCACGACCATGCCGACCATATTAAGTCGGTGGGAGTGATAAGTAACGAATACGACATACCAGTATATGCCACCATTGAGGTGCATGGCGGCATGGAGCGCAACTACTGCGTGCCTAAGAAAGTACCAGTAGATCAGCGCCGTATCATAGAGCGAGGTGAGCGAGTGAAGCTGGGTGACTTCTATGTCACCCCCTTCGCGGTGCCCCACGACAGCGCTGGCAACGTTGGCTACCGTATCGAGGCTGAGGGCGTAGTGTTCTGCCTGATGACCGATGTAGGCCATGTCACAGAGGAGATGCAGCAGTATATCGGCGAGGCAAACTACCTCGTGCTCGAGGCAAACTACGACAAGGAGATGCTACTGGGAGGCTCATACCCCCAGCACCTCAAGACTCGTATAGACAGCCCCACAGGACACCTCTCCAATCACGACTGCGCCGAGGCGATAGCCAATTACGCCACATCCGAGCTACGCCACGTATGGCTGTGCCACCTCAGCGAGGAGAACAACCACCCTATACTCGCTTTAAAGACCGTCGAGCAGGTGCTACGCTCCTATGGCATAGTGGTGGGCAAAGACTTCATCGTAGAAGACCTCAAGCGCAAGACTCCCTCACAGCTCTATGAGCTACAATGACAGTTCACAGTTCACAGTTAGTTCGCGAAGCTCATCACTTCGTGTCACAGTTTACAATTCACAATTCATAATATGAAAAAGCTGCTGTTATTATTGACAATTTTCAATTTTCAGTTCTCATTTCTCAATTCTATCTCCGCCGAACCCAGAATTACGTTCGACAAGACCACGCACAACTATGGCACCTTCTCTGAGAAGACCCCCATACAGAAGTGTGTCTTCACCTTTACCAATACTGGTGACCAGCCCCTCGTGATCAATTCCGCCGTAGCATCATGCGGATGCACCGTGCCTAAGTACACCAAGTCACCTATCAAACCAGGTGAGACGGGCACCATCAACGTGACATACAACGGCAAGGGCAAGTTCCCAGGACACTTCAAGAAGACTATCACCGTGCGCTCCAACGGCACACCCGAGATGGTGCGCCTCTACATAGAGGGCGACATGGAGGAGGCTAAATAATTGACCATTGACAGTTGCTAAGTTTTCGTATTCGTTATCGTAGCAGGGCTTGCCCTGCGTATCGTAGGGGCTTTGCCCCGTTTCGTAGCGTAGCGTTTCGTACGAGCAAAACGAGTTAAAGATGCTCCGCTTTACCGACATAGAGAGACACAGGGCGCTTGAGATTATCGACGACCTCAAGCAGCGTATCACTACGGCGTTGCTTCCCTCTGACGAGGAGAAGCTGCGCCGTATTCTTTTTGACGCCATAGACAATGGCGAGGTGCATCGTGACATCTTCGGACTCAATCCCCTCCTCATGTCACTGCAGACAGCATACATCGCCGTCAGCGAGATAGGACTCGGGCGTGATGCCATCATCGCCACCATGCTGTACAGCCTTAATGCAGTTCACAGCGAACTCTCCTTCGGAGAAGGAGTAAACCGCATCCTCCATGGTCTGCAGCGAGTGCAGGAACTGTATAAGAAGACACCTGCCATCGAGACCGAGAACTTCCGCAACCTGCTCATCTCCTTTGCCGAGGACATGCGCGTAATACTTATCATGATAGCCGACCGCGTGAACCTCATGCGTGAGATACGCGACACAGACCAACTCGAGGCACAACAGCGCGTGGCACAAGAGGCGAGCTACCTCTATGCCCCCCTGGCGCACAAACTCGGACTGTACCAGCTCAAGAGCGAATTGGAGGACCTCTCCCTCAAGTACCTCGAGCACGACGCCTACTACCATATCAAGGACAAGCTCTCAGCCACCAAGGAGGCACGCGATACCTATATATACGACTTCATAGGCCCCGTCAGCCAACGACTCGAGGAGGCAGGACTGAAGTTTCATATCAAGGGGCGCACCAAGTCCATCCACTCCATCTGGCAGAAGATGAAGAAGCAGCACTGTCCCTTCGAGGGTGTCTATGACCTCTTCGCCATACGTATCATCCTCGACAGTCCTGAGGAACGCGAGAAGATGGAGTGCTGGCAGGCTTACAGCATCGTCACCGATATGTATCAGCCCAACCCCAAGCGTCTGCGTGACTGGCTTAGCGTGCCTAAGTCCAATGGCTACGAGTCGCTCCATATCACCGTGCTCGGACCAGAGAAGAAGTGGGTGGAGGTGCAGATACGCACCGAGCGCATGGACGACATCGCAGAGCACGGACTCGCCGCCCACTGGCGCTATAAGGGTATCAAGCAGTCGGGTGGTGGTATGGACCAGTGGCTCAGCGCCATACGCACCGCCCTCGAGGCAGGCGACGACATGCAGGTCATGGACCGCTTCCGCATGGACCTCTACGACGACGAGGTCTTTGTCTTTACCCCCAAGGGCGACATCAAGAAGTTTGCTGCAGGAGCCACAGTGCTCGATTTCGCATACAATATACACTCCCGCATAGGCAATACCTGCGTAGGAGCACGTATCAACGGCAAGGCAGTGCCCATCCGTGAGCGTCTGCACTCCGGCGATACCATCGAGATAATGACCAGTGCCACGCAGCATCCCAAGCGCGACTGGTTGCAGATAGCTCAGTCCTCACACGCCCGTGCCAAGATACGCAAGGCACTCTCCGAGATGCAGCGCACGGAAGAAGAGTATGTAAGTAGTAACAAAAAGGAGGAGAATCTCTCACCGGCATCACTGCGTAAGGAGGAAGAAGTCTCAGACCGTAAGGGACATGTCTCAGCCTCTGAGTTTGTGCTGAAAAAGCATACCCCCTCCGATGTGCTTATCATAGACCGCAGCGTCAAGGGCATCGACTACACCCTCGCACGCTGCTGTCACCCTATATACGGCGATGAAGTGTTTGGCTTCGTCACCGTCAGCGGAGGCATCAAGGTACATCGCAGGGACTGCCCCAACGCCTCAGAGCTGCGCCGTCGCTTCGGCTACCGCATACTCCCTGCGCAGTGGAGCGACAAGGGCAGTGGGCAATACGACATCACCCTCCGTGTAGTAGGCAATGACGACATCGCCATTGTCAATACCATCACCTCCCTCATATCCAAGGAGGCAGATCTGCAGCTACGCTCCATCAATATCGACTCCGACGACGGACTCTTCCGTGGAAACATCACCGTCGCCATCGCCGACAATGCACGCCTCACCTCCCTCATCCGCAAGATACAGGGCATCAAGGGCGTCCGTACCGTCGATAGGGTGTAGGGTGTAGAGAAAAGAATAATCACTATAGTTCCTATAATTACTATAGTTACTATAGCTACTATAGCCACTATACTCACTATAAAAAAAGGAAAAAAACTATGCTCGACAAGAAATACCAAGTCCTGAAGCGCCAGAAACCCTGGCGCGACGCTTTCTTCTACCAGAAGACCGAGGTGCTCTATCAGATGACCTATATCTTCTGTCAGCGTTTTCTTCCGCAGCATGGTGACCGCACCGTCGATCAGATGATTCAGGCTGCACGCTCGGGCAAACAAAATATCATAGAAGGCACAGAAGACGGCGAGACATCAACAGAGATGCACATAAAGCTACTCAACGTGGCACGCAGCAGCCTACAGGAACTGCGCGAAGACTACCGCGACTTCCTCATCTCGCGAAACATGACCATCTGGACACAAGTCCATGAGCGCTTCAGTCAGATGCAAACCTTCTGTCGCAACCATAATCGCCTCGAAGACTATCAGCCATACCTCTCGCAGTGGAACGGCGAAGAGATGGCAAACATAGCCCTTACGCTCTGCTATATGACCGACACCATGCTCAATCGCCACCTGCAAGCCCTCGAAAAAGAATTCGTAGAACAAGGAGGCATAAAAGAACGCATGCACGCCGCCCGCACTGGCTACCGCCAGGCAGAGATGAACGAACTCGCCCACCTGCGCCAGGAAGTGCCACGCCTCCGCGCCGAGATAGAACGCCTCCACCAGCTCCTCCGCCAGCACGGCATAGAGCCATAGCCTATAAGGATAGTACCTATAATTACAATAAATACTATAGTTCCTATATATACTATAGCTACTATGGTTACTATCTATATATCACTATAGTCACTATAGCTACTATAGCCACTATCATTACTATAGTCACTATCACTACTATAGTAACTATCCCCACTCCCCCCCCTTGGAAAACATATCCTTTTAGCCCCTAAAAGGATAACTTTAAGCCCCTAAAAGATTATGTTTTAGGAGCTAAAAGGATATGTTTTAGTAACCCACTGACATACAGGCAATCAAAAAGCCCAGGGGCGCGAGCTCCAGGGCTTCTCTTTTCCTTTAAAACAAGTCAGCGTGGGTACCTGTTTGCAGGAACAACAATGTGAGTTCCTTATCATTTTGCATCCATGTCATAAGCCAATCCGACTGTATGTGACATTCCCACTGGCCATCGTAATTACCAGACAGTTTGTGAGGTCGATACTTCATAGGCAACGTTCCCGTAGCAGCAAGTATGTCTATGGCATCCTTTATATGCTGCATATCCAGACCTCGTTTTACACAGCGTTTTAAGTCCTTTTCAAAACGCTTTGAATAACTAATCTGGTACATAGCCTATTATCTGTCTGAACATATCATCTACACTCTCAGCCTTATATACCCTGCCATTCTTGACATCGTCCATAGCCTCGCGAAAACCTTTTGTCTTCGTTATATCGTGGTTGCGCAATTGTGGCTTTGGTCGTTGCAGCTTTACCGAAGCGACACCCACTAACATTTTGCAAGCCTGTCTCACCTTTGTAACAAGGCTTTCATCAGGCACCTGTAATACTAATGTAGCCATAGTTTTATTTCTTTTTTCTCTGCAAAGTTACGAAGTAATTTTTATTCTGCCAAAAGTTTTGAGTAAAACTTACAAAAAGCCCAGAGGCTCGCGCCTCTGGGCTTCTCTTTTCCCTCTCCTCACGGGCTACGATAGCCGTCAAAAACTTATCTTATTTGTGAGATGCAGCGGTTATCAGCCCCTGCATCCCTATTAAGTCCCTCCCCTCTCTAACGTAGTGGCAAGAGAGGGGACGGGGTTGAGTCGTTTACTCCTCTTCGAAGTCGAGATCCATTGATGCGATATCCTCTGGATCTTCGATAGGATCATTAGGATCAACCTGCTCAGAGCCGGCAAGTATCGTAGGAAGGAGAATCTTTACCTCCTTCACTTCTGGCTGAATATATTCTTTCTTAATCATGATTTTATCAAATTGAATATTGAATATTGAAATATTGAAAATGCAAAGTCCTCAATTCCCTCCCCTCTCTAACGCAGTGGCAAGAGAGGGGCTGGGGGTGAGTCTTATTACTTTACCTGCTGGCCTGCTACGTTGAACTTGCCGATCTGTACGCCCTTAGCGGTGAGCACCTTTACAGGAGCTGCTGCCTCTGCGCCAGCGTTAACGTCGTTGATGCCTGTAGCCTCGCCGTCGAAGATGATGTCGAGAGCGTCACCACCGTTGCCGTCAATCTCGAGGTAGCACTTGCCTTCTGGGATAGTCACTTCAGCAGCAACCTTCTTAAACTTCAGTGCGCTCTTAGAGTAAGCGTAGATGTTGTCGCCGCCTGTTACATTACCGTCAGAAACCTGGAGGAGGTTAGTCTCAGGAGCCTCTGCGCTTTCTACTACCTCTACGTCATAGTCACCTGCTACACCCTTGATGAGGAGAGGAGTACCTGCTGGTACTGCAGCTACCTCAGCTGTTGTTGCAGATGTAGTGCTGGTTGCTGTTACAACGTATGCCTTGATGGTACCGTCG
>JAFXZF010000040.1 GCA_017541365.1 Prevotella sp. | reverse complement strand
TTAGCCTCATCAAAGCTTGCGAGGTCACGCTGAGCGATAGTCATCTGCAAGGTCTGTGTCTCGCCCGGCTGAAGGAGGTTGGTCTTTGCAAATGCCTTGAGTTCCTTCTCTGGCTTCTCAATAGAACCGTTAGGAGCAGCAACATATACCTGTGCAACTTCCTTACCGGCAACCTTACCGGTATTCTTCACACTAACGCTGACAGTAATCTTGTCGCCCACCTTCTTGACAGTAGGCTTGCCAAACTCGAATGTGGTATAGCTCAAGCCATAGCCGAACGGATAGGCCACATCCTTGTTCCATGTGTCGAAATAGCGATAGCCAACCCATATATCCTCCTCATGATTGGTGTAATCACGTCCCTGAATGTTGTCACGGCTATAGTTGAGCAGATTCTCATAACCGAAAGCAGGCATTTCGATAGGGAAATTACTTGTTGACGGATGATCAGTTGCAAAGATAGGCCAAGTCATAGTGAGACGACCTGAAGGACAAACCTTACCAGTCAGAATATCCACTACACTATTTCCGCCCTCTTCACCAGGCTGCCATGCCACGAGGATAGCATCTGCAATTCCTCTCCAGCTTGAAGTTTCAATCACGCTACCAGAATTGATAACAACAATAACAGGCTTGCCAGCAGCATGATACTGGGCACTAACGCTCTGGAGCATCTTCAGTTCAAGTTCGGTAAGACCAAACTCACCTCTGATACTTCTGTCGATACCTTCACCTGCCTGACGCGAGATAGTGAAGATAGCAGCATCAGAATTAGCTACCTGACGAGAGATGCAGAGGTCGCTAATCTCGACCTCAGGCACTTTCTGGTCGCCCATATAGGGAGCCTCAAACCAACGGTCAGGAGTACGGTCAGCCTCAAACTTCAGTTTAGCAAAGGCGATATACTTCTGATAGAGTTCGGTAAGATCAGCAGTTGTTTCAATGCCGGCATTCTTCAATCCTCCCACAAGGTCGATGATATAAGGAGTATGTACGCAACCAGAGCCTACGCCACCAGAAAGGAAGTTGTAGGAGCCAGTTCCGAAGAGCGCCACCTTCTTGATATTGCGCATAGGAAGGGTGTTGTTGGCATTCTTGAGAAGCACCATGCCCTCGGCAGCAGTCTCACGGGTGATGGCAGCATGAGCCTTGAGATCAGGAGCATCAGATGCCTTATAGCCAGCAAAATGAGGAGTCTTGACGATGTATTCGAGCATTCTGCGAACGCACTTATCCACATCCTCAATCTTTAGCTTACCGCTATTCACGCCATCAACGATATCCTTTACCTGTTCAGGTGAACCCGGTTCCATAAGGTCGTTGCCAGCCTTCACCTCATTGATAGTGAAGAGTCCTTGACTCTCACGCTTTCCGATCCAGTCGGTCATAACGATTCCCTTGAAGCCCCATTCATCGCGGAGGATAGTTGTGAGCAGATCATAATTGCCTTGAGCGTAAGTGCCGTTGACTGAGTTGTATGACGACATGATTGTCCAAGGATTACTCTCTTTCACTGCAATCTCAAAGCCCTTGAGATAAATCTCACGGGCAGCACGCTGGCTGAGACGCTCGTCAACACGAGTACGGCTTGTCTCCTGAGAGTTAACGGCAAAGTGCTTTATGCTCACGCCCACTCCCTCACTCTGCACACCGTTGATATATGCGGCAGCTATCTTACCAGTAAGGAGCGGATCTTCACTATAATACTCGAAGTTACGTCCGCAGAGAGGGTTACGGTGGATATTGACACCAGGACCGAGGATAACGTCGCAGTTGTATTCCTTAGTCTCGTTGCCGATAGCCTTACCCACACGCTGTGCAAGGTCGATGTTCCATGTAGAGGCGAGACAAGTGCCAACAGGGAAGCCAGTAGCATAGAATGTCTTCTGAGTTCCCGGGCGTGTCTGGTCAATACGCACTCCGGCAGGACCGTCAGTGAGGATAGTCTCAGGAATACCAAAGCGCTCAATGGCTACAGTAGTGCCGGCAGCTCCCGGTACGGTACGTGCAGCAGAACCTGCAACAGCCACAGGCGAG
>JAFXZF010000011.1 GCA_017541365.1 Prevotella sp. | reverse complement strand
GGGTCGAGCCACAGACGCATGGTGTAAGACTTCAGACCAATAGACTCACAGTCGCCGATACCGTTGATACGCTTCATCTCAGGGATGATGTTGATGTCGGCATAGTTACCCAGGAACTTCTCGTCGTAACGGTCGTCAGGCGACGTAAGACCCATGATGAGCACAGTAGATGTCTGTCGCTTCTGGACAGTCACACCACCCTTGGTTACCTCGGCAGGTAGGAGTGATGAAGCCTGAGAGACACGGTTCTGGACGTTGACCTGAGCCATATCGGCATTAGAGCCTTGCTCAAAATATACGGTGATAGATGCAGAACCATCGTTGGTGCCTGAAGAGGTCATGTAGGTCATGCCCTCAACACCGTTAATCTGCTCCTCAAGAGGTGCGAGCACTGAGTTCTGCACTGTCTGCGCATCGGCACCTGGGTAGTATGCACGCACCACGATGGTTGGTGGCGCAATATCCGGATACTGTTCAATGGGCAGTGACACCAAACCGATTACACCCAAGATCACGATGAGAATGGATATAACGGTAGAGAGTACCGGACGATTAATAAAATTATCTAATCTCATAACTTTTTAACTTCGTACGAAAACGCTATGAATTGTGAACTGCTATGACTTCAGTGCCTTAACAACGGCAAGTACGCCATCGCCCTGCACCTTTGAAAGTTCCTCTGCCTTCTTCATCTTCTTGGCATAGTCAGCCTCGCTTATAGGCTTAATCTCCATGCCCTCAGAGAGCTGAGTCACACCATATACAACGATGCGCTCACCCTTTGACAGACCAGAAGTGATGATATAGTTCTGACCATCGTTCTGAGTGTCGATAGTTACCTCAGAGTATTTTACCTTGTTGTCCTTGCCTACCTTATATACGAAGTACTTATCCTGCACCTCGACTACAGCATCCTGAGGGATGATGATGGCGCCATTAGCCTGATAAGGAATGAGCACCTTACCTGAACCACCAGACTTAAGTATGTGCTGAGGGTTAGGGAAAGCAGCGATAAGGCTGGTAGAACCCGTTACAGGGTCGATGATGCCAGAAGCCTTAGTCACCCTACCCTTGCTGGCATATACCGTGCCGTCGGCAAGCTGGAGCTTGAGTTCAGGCATCTGGTTGATTGCAGCTTGCAGCGAACCATACTGTTTGGTAAACTCGATGACATCCTTCTCGTTGAGTGAGAAGTACACGTCAACCTGTGACCCATTAGAGATAGTGGTGAATGGCTCTGCTATCGATGCACTCACGAGTGCACCAACCTTGTAAGGCAGTGAACCGACAACACCACTTGTTGGACTCTTGACAGAGCAGAAGCTCAGTTGGTCGCGAGCTGATATAAGACTTGCCTTAGCCTGTCCCAGAGCTGCCTGAGCACTCTCATACTGGTTTTTGCTTGACTGAAGTTCGTAGTCGCCTATTACGTTAGCCTCAAATAATTTCTGAGCATTGTCGTATGTCAGTTTAGCCGTGTTGAGTGCGCTCTGAGCTGACACTACTGCAGCCTGTGCCTGGTTGACTGCAGCCTTATAGGTGATATTGTCAATCTCAAACAATACCTGACCGGCACCCACGTTCTGACCTTCCTTGACGTAAATCTTGGTTATAAAACCAGCCACCTTCGGACGTATCTCCACATCCTGCATACCCTTGAAGGTTGCAGGGTAGGAGGTCTCAAGGTCGGCGCTTGAAGCTCCAATGGTGCGTACTGCGTACTCATTGTCGCCAAAGTTTGGCTTACCGGACTGTCCGCCACATGATACCAACAATGCGGCAACAGCAACAATAGTCATCAATTTCTTCATCTATTTTTTCTCCTTATTTTTATTGTCAGTTTTGGGGGAGTATTATCTTTGCTATGAAAACTCCTTACACTTTATTCAGTTTCGTAACAGATTGCAAAATTACACATTATTTTTTATAGGCAAGCGAGAGAAGAGCCTGTTTTGATAAACTTTAACATGCCAGATTGATTTAAGTCAACAAAAGGGGTCGCTTCGCACTTGTTTAACAGAAAATTAGTAACTTTGCACCTCTGTTATGACTAAAAAGAAGTCACATAGCGCAAAGCGAAGAGTAGGTGACGCCAGTCGTGGGACCTTCAGCGGAGGACTGGGTTTCGTACTGGCGGCTGCTGGCAGTGCTGTAGGATTGGGAAATATTTGGCGTTTTCCGTACCTGGCAGCACGTGATGGTGGCGGACTGTTTCTTTGCATCTATGTAGTGCTGGCGCTGACGTTTGGCTTTACGTTGCTTATCACCGAGGTGGCGATAGGTCGTCGCTCCAAGCAGGGACCGCTTACGGCTTATGGATATTTCAATCGCAAGTGGGCATTTCTTGGCGTACTCTCGTTTGTCATTCCCTTTATCATCTTCCCCTACTATTGTGTGATAGGCGGATGGGTGCTTAAATACCTCACCGTGTATCTCACGTTTGATGGCAGCAGTGCTGAGCAGGAGGGCTATTTCGGCTCCTTTGTCTCTGACGGTTGGCAGCCTATGGTGTGTCTTGGCGTTTTCTCCTTTATGACATACTACGTGGTCAGCCGAGGGGTAGAGAGGGGCATAGAGCGTTTCTCTCGCATCGTGATGCCGGCATTGCTTTTCCTTGTGGTGTTTATTGCCTTCTATGGCCTCACGCTGAGCCATACCGATGATGATGGCATTACTCGTACGGGTTTGGAGGGCGCATTGGTATATCTGATACCCAACATTGAAGGCCTTACCGTAAAACGTTTTCTCATGATAGCGCTTGATGCTACTGGACAGCTTTTCTATTCACTTTCCATCGCTATGGGTATAATGGTGGCATACGGCTCGTATATGAAGAGGAATGTAAATCTCGGAAAGGCCGTTGACCGCATTGAGATGTGCGATACGACGATAGCCCTCCTTGCAGGCCTGATGATTATCCCTGCGGTATATGTGTTTAGCGGCACAGAGGGCATGTCAGCAGGTCCTGGACTGATGTTCGTGAGTCTCCCCAGAGTGTTTGGCTCCTTGGGTTTCGTGGGTGACTTGTTGGGTTTGGCATTCTTCCTCCTGGTACTCTTTGCAGCCCTTACGAGTGCGGTGAGCATCCTCGAGGCGTGTGTGTCAGGCGTGATAGATAAGTTTCAGTGGCAACGTAAGAAGGCCGTCAGAATCATCACAGCATGGGGTATGCTACTCGCCGTAGTGGTCAATCTCGGCTATAACGTGCTCTATTTCGAGTACGAACTGCCTAATGGGGCAGTAGGACAGGTGCTTGACATCTTCGACTATGTGAGCAACAACGTGCTTATGCCATTCCTCGCTATTTGCACATGCATACTGATAGGGTGGGTGACCGGTCCGGATTTGCTGGTTGGTGAGATGCGACTTAATGGTTACCACTTCTGGCGCAAACCGGTGTACGTCGTCATGCTCAAGTACATAGTACCTGTCCTCTTGGTGATACTCCTGCTCGGAGCGTTTGAGATATATTAAGGGGTAATGCAGAAATAAATAAATTTATTTTGCCATTACACTCGTTTTTTGTACCTTTGCAGGCAATTACGGGATGTAGCGCAGTTGGTAGCGCACTGCGTTCGGGACGCAGGGGTCGCCAGTTCGAGTCTGGTCATCCCGACTTGATAGAAACAAACGATAGACAACAAAACAAGTGATTATGAAGAACAACAGCACATCAGCAGCAGGTATCATCGCATGTGGTTTGGTACTGGGCATGCTCATCTTGGGCCTATGCCTCAAGGGTGGCATCGACAATTTCACCAACAAGGATCGCAAGGTGACAGTAAAGGGACTCTCTGAGCATATCGTGGATGCCGACAGGGTGACGTGGCCTATACAGACCAAGGAGATAGGCGATGACCTCCCCATGCTCTATTCCAAGATCAATCATACTACAGCTACCATAAAGCGTTTCCTCATTGATAATGGTATCAAGGACAACGAGATAAGCATCGGAGCTCCTACGGTTATCGATATGAATGCTGAGCGCTATATGGACAACAGGCGCGACTACCGCTATAATATCACCTCTACCATCACCGTCGTTTCAGGCAATGTGAAACTGGTACGCTCGCTCATCAGTCGCCAGGGCGAACTCCTCCAGCAGGGCATCGCCATCGTCGATGGTGGCTATGAGAACCCCGTAAAGTACGACCTCGTGTCATTCCAGAGTCTTAAACCCAAGATGATGGCCGAGGCAATAAAAAATGCACAGCAGACGGCACAGCAGTTCGCCGACAACTCCAGCTCTGAGCTCAGCAAGATCGTCAGCGCCGACCAGGGACAGTTCTCTATCGACAATCGTGATGAGAACACATCATATATAAAGAAAGTACGCGTGGTGACCACCGTGACGTACGCACTAAAGGACTGATACACCATTTACAGGACATACTGCAGCGATATGCCAGCCATCCGCAAACTAAGGCGCTCGGCAAACTGCTCAATGATACTAAACTGCGTAAAGCCACTCTCAACGGTTTTACGCAGTCGGCTATTGCTGTCAATGTCGCAGCCTCCAAGCCCCGTGTGCCCCTGTTGTTTATCATGAAGGATGCCGACGAGGCAGGATATCTCTATCAAGACCTAAAGACCCTCCTACATCATCCCCCCTCCTTCTTCCCCTCTTCCTACAAACGTGCGATAAAGTTCGGACAGCGCGATGCCGCCAGCGAGATCATGCGTGCCGAAACCCTAATAGCCTTGACAGAAAACTGTGAACTGAGCACTGAGAACTGTGAACTGATAATCGTCACTTACCCAGCTGCTATCAGCGAGTTGGTGGCGCCACGTACCGAGATTGACAGCAACATGGTGGTACTCAGCAAGGGCGATATCATCACCATCGAGTCACTCGGAGAGCGCCTGCGCGAATTGGGTTTCGTGATGGTTGACTATGTTTACGAACCAGGACAGTTTGCCATCCGCGGTAGCATCGTCGATATCTACTCCTTCTCCAGCGAGGAGCCGTACCGTCTGGACTTTTTTGACGACGAGATTGACACGTTGCGCACCTTCAATGTTGAGACCCAACTCTCCGATGCCATCCTCGACACCGTCACCATAGTGCCTGAGATGACGAGGCATGAAGCAGACAGAGTGCCATTCCTTGACCTCTTGCCACCTGACACCGTGATAATGGCGAGCGACATGCGCTACGTCATAGATGCCATAGACTATATCTATAAGGATGGCTTCTCCAAGCAGGCACTTGCCGACCGCCTCGCCGATGCCACAGAGATGGAGAAGGAGGAGATAGTGCGCGAACTCACCGCCTCACTCAACCTCTGCAAGGCGAGCATTTTTCAAAATGCCCTGCAGCGCTTCAAGCTCATAGAGATGACTGCCAACTGTTTATCCAGCAGTCAGCTCAGCGCAACCACCACCCCTCAGCCCCTGTTTCATAAAAACTTCGACCTGCTGCGCGATACCCTCAGCGACTATGCACACAAAGGGTATAGCATATACCTCTGCTCCGACTCCGACAAACAGTTGGAGCGATTGAGGGAAATATTAGACAGTGCACAGTGCACAGTGCACTGTGAACTGCTCAAGGGCACCATCCACGAAGGCTTCATCGACGATGTCACCAAGACGGTGCTATTTACCGACCACCAGATATTCGAGCGCTTCCACAAGTACCAACTGAAAGGACAGGAGGCACGACGTGGCAAGATGGCACTCACCATGAAGGAACTGCAGGAGATGGAGCCTGGCGACTTCATCGTACATGTCGATTTCGGCATAGGCAAGTTTGCCGGACTCGTGCGTGTCCCCACCATCACCAAGCAGGCCGACGGCACCATGCTCAAGGGCTATCAGGAGGTCATACGCATAGTGTATCAGCGCAACGATATCGTCGATGTCAGCATACACTCACTATACAAGATAAGCAAATACCGCCGTGCCGACAGTGGCGAACCACCAAAGCTGAGCACCCTCGGCACAGGGGCATGGGAACGTATCAAGGAGCGTGCCAAGACACGTATCAAGGATATAGCGCGCGACCTTATCAAACTATATGCCAAGCGCCGCCACGAGAAGGGCTTTGCCTTCTCACCCGATACCTATATGCAGGCACAGCTCGAGGGCTCATTCCTTTATGAGGATACCCCCGACCAACTCAAGGCCACACAAGAGGTGAAGCACGATATGGAGCTGGCACGCCCCATGGACCGCCTGGTATGTGGCGACGTAGGCTTTGGCAAGACGGAGGTGGCTATACGTGCTGCATTCAAGGCCGCTGTCGATGGCAAGCAGGTCGCCGTACTCGTTCCCACTACAGTGCTCGCCTTCCAGCATTATCAGACCTTTACCAAACGACTCAGCGGACTGCCCGTAAGGGTCGATTACCTCTCTCGCGCACGCACCCCCAAACAGGTCAAGCAACTCACCGACGACCTCGCAGCAGGGCGCATCGACATACTCGTCGGCACTCACCGTATGCTTACCAAGGGGGTGAAGTGGCATGACTTAGGACTGCTCATCATCGATGAGGAACAGAAGTTTGGCGTTTCGACCAAGGAGAAACTGCGACAGCTGAAGACCAATGTCGATACACTCACCATGTCAGCGACACCCATACCGCGCACCCTGCAGTTCTCGCTTATGGGAGCAAGGGATATGAGCATCATGCGCACTCCGCCACCCAATCGCCAACCCATCGACACGCAGGTCGCCACCTTCTCTGCCGAACTCGTTGCCGATGCCATCAACTTCGAGATGTCGCGTGACGGACAGGTATATTTCGTGTGCAACCGCATTGCCACCCTCTCCAAGATGCAGGAGATAATAGCACGCCACGTGCCCGACTGCCGCGTAGCCATAGGCCACGGACAGATGAAGCCCGACGAACTCGAGAATGTCATCATCGGCTTCATGAATCACGACTACGACGTGCTGCTCTCCACCACCATAGTGGAGAATGGCATCGACATCCCCAATGCCAATACCATCATCATCAGCGATGCCAACCACTTCGGCCTCAGTGACCTGCACCAGATGCGTGGTAGGGTAGGGCGTAGCAATCGCAAGGCGTTCTGCTACCTCCTCGCACCACCGTTGGCATACCTGCCTGCCGAGAGCCGACGCCGTCTGGAGGCACTCGAGACATTCTCCGACCTCGGCAGCGGTTTCTCGCTCGCCATGCAGGACCTCGACATACGTGGCGCTGGCAATCTGCTCGGCGCCGAGCAGTCAGGCTTTATGGAGGACCTCGGCTATGAGACATATCAGAAGATACTCACCCAGGCAGTCAACGAACTCAAGAACGATGAGTTTCAGGACCTCTTCGCCCAGCAACTCGCCGATGGCGAGACGCTCACAGGCAATGACTTTGTCGATGACTGCACCATAGAGTCCGACCTCCAGATGTACTTCCCCGACTACTACGTGCCAGGCAGCAGTGAGAGGATGATGCTCTACCGCGAACTCGATGGCATAGAGACCGATGCCGACCTTGAAGCCTATCGTAAGAGAATGGAGGACCGTTTCGGACCCGTACCACCAGAGGGTGAGGACCTCATGCAGGTAGTGCTGCTGAGGCGTCTCGGCCGCACCCTCGGCTGCGAGCGTCTCATCCTCCGACAGCATCAGATGCAGATGCAGTTTGTGTCCAATGAGGACAGCATCTTCTACAAGAGCCCCTTCTTCACCGCCATCCTCGGCTATGTCACCTCCCACCCCCGTCTGTGCGACTTCAAGGTCGTCGGAGGTAGCAACCGCCTCGTCATCAAGAGCATCCCCAATGTCACCGAGGCAGTCAGGGTACTGAAAAAAATAATCGACAAAACATGCACCGCCAAATCCTCCGCTTAGCCATACCATCCATTGTGTCCAACATCACCGTGCCCCTTCTGGGTTTGGTCGATGTAGCCATCACCGGCCACATGGGCGACACGCGCTATATGGCAGCCATAGCCGTAGGGTCGATGGTATTCAATGTCATCTATTGGCTCTTCTCCTTCCTCCGCTTCGGCACTGGCGGCATGACGGCTCAGGCATACGGCAAGAGCGATACCACGGAGTGTCAGCATGTGCTCCTGCAAGCCCTCATCGTGTGCCTCTCGCTTGCCCTCCTCCTCACCACCTTACGCCGACCGCTCTTCGATGCCCTCATGTGGGTAGTGGCGCCAGGCGCTGCCCTCGAGCCAACCATACGCACCTATTACGACATATGCATCTGGGGCACCTTCCCCTCTCTCGCCCTCTATGCCTTCACAGGGTGGTTTGTGGGCATGCAGAATACCACCCTGCCCATGACCGTCTCCATCCTGCAAAACATCATCAATATCCTCCTCTCGCTCCTCTTCGTCTATGCCCTCGGCATGAAGATAGAGGGTGTAGCCCTCGGCACCCTCCTCGCCCAGTGGTCAGGCATGCTGCTCGCCGTCATCATGCTCCTATGGCGCTATGGCGATGTGTGGAGGCGTGTCTGTCTGCGTAGCGCCGTACGGCTTGGCGAGCTGCGACGCTTCCTCTCCGTCAATAGCAACCTCTTCCTGCGCACCCTCTTCCTCGTTGCCGTCAACCTCTACTTCATCGTCGTCGGCGCCCGTGGCGGTGAGGACATACTCTCCGTCAACTCCGTCATCATGCAGATGTTCATCCTCTACACCTATGTCATCGACGGCTTCGCCTATGCCGCCGAGGCACTCTGTGGCAAGTACTACGGAGCAGGCGACCGTCAGGGTTTCCGTCTCGCCCATCGTGGTATATGGCAGTGGTCGCTCCTGCTCACCGCAGCCTTCACCGTGGCCTACGCCTTCGGAGGCAATGTGCTCCTCCATATCCTCACCGATGACCAGCAGGTATATCTCGCAGCACAGCAGTATCTGCCCTGGGCAGTCCTCATCCCCATCTGTGGCGTCGCTGCCTTCGTCATCGACGGCATCTTCGTCGGCATCACCGAGACCCGTGGCATGCTATGGGGCACCTTCATCGGAGCCCTCGGCTTCTTCCTCGTCTGCAACCTTGATTACCTTAACCATAACCATAACCTTAACCTTAACCATAACTGTGAACTGTCAACCAACCATCTCCTCTGGCTCGCCTTCAACCTATACCTCCTTCTCCGAGGCATCGTGCAGTACATCATCTGGCACAAAGTATGGAAGAGAAAATTATTTCGTACCTTTAGATAAGGTAACTTGCACTCAGTAATGCAGAAATAAACAAATTTATTTTGTCATTTGCTCTCGTTTTCGTACCTTTGCACACAGTATGGGAAAGATAAACAACATCTGGGACTATCTCGCACGTCACAAGTACCTCATAACGATTATTGTGGGGCTCTTGCTCGTCGGCGTTGTCGATGAAAACAGTTTTCGTAAGTACGCCCTGCTCAAGATACACCAGGACGAAGTAGAGCAAGAACTCAAGGCATATCAGGAGCAGTTCCTTCGCGACTCCATCCGTCTGCGTGCCCTCGAGGCAGGTCACAAAGGAGTGGAGCGCATAGCACGCGAGCGCTACTTCATGAAGCGTCCAGGCGAGGATATCTTCGTACTCAGTACCGACAGCCGTGAGGTGAGTGACCAATCAAAAGAATCATCCCATGCGTCAGCTCAGTAAACCACAGTCCGTCATCTTCGCCCTCGGTGCCCTTCTCATGGTCATCGGCGTAGGCATGGTAGTCTTTGGCGTCACCCTCGCCCCAGCCGTACGTCAGGCAGGCGCAGTGTGTTACCTCGTCGGAGCCCTCTGTTTCGCTGGCATGCAGCTCAGTCAGGTATATACGGGTGCCAATTTCACCATCCGTCGTCTGCGTCGCATTATGATTTTTGCCGACCTCTGTTTCATCCTTGCCGGTCTGTTGCTTGTCGAAAACGTCTTTCAGATCATCTACCCCCTCTTCGCCACCACCATTGATGGTTACAACGCCTACATCCACTACATCTACAACAACTGGGTAGTGGCACTCCTCATCGCCGCCATCCTCGAGATGTACTCCATGCACCGCATTTCCTATGAGATTCGCAGGGAGGAAACATCCGAATAGTCATTCTCTATTTTTTTTACTTCCATAAAATTCGCAAACCACCCTTCACTCTTCACTAAAACCGTGTAAACTGCTGAGAGTATGCAAGATAGGTTAGTGTAGAGTGCTCTTTAATCCTTCACAACCTTTCACAACTCTACACTAAGGAGTGAAGATTTGTGTAAGAAAAGCTATGAGTATATCTCCTATAGCTACACATCTATTTCCCCTTTGCTAATCTTTTATCTCAAATTTACTAGTAAATTTTAAAAATTAACTAGTAAATTCGCAAAATTAACTAGTTAATTTAATGCAAATGCTAAGTACCCGCGTGCTGAAGCTAAACATCCACATGCGGAAGCTATGCACCCCCACATGGTAGCTAAGCATCTGCAAGCAAAATTATATTTTTTTTATCTGTTTTGTTTGTTTATTCAAATATTTGTTGTACTTTTGCAACGTTAAACAAAGGAATCAAGTTATGACAGCCATACAAATGAATGCTGAGATTCTTCGCAATATGAGCATTATTGCTGAAGATGAAAACCTTCTGAAACGAGCAGCCAAGTATCTGCGTAAACTCATTGCTGAGAAAAAAGCAGACCCTACTCTTCTCAGTAAGGAGGAATTCTTTGCCCGTGTTGATGAGGCAAGGGAACAAATCAAGCAGGGCAAGAGCATTAGTTTCTCAAACCCTCAGGAAATGAATAAATGGCTTAACTCCCTTTGAGCATATACACCCTTGTTTATTCTGAAAAGGCTCAGGAGGATTTGGCAAAGTTGCGCCACAGTGAGCCTGCTGCACTTAAGAAAGCCATCAAGTTGCTCAATGAACTGATGGAACATCCCATGACAGGTACTGGGCATCCAGAACCTTTGAAGGGCAATCGCAGTGGTCAATGGAGCAGAACCATTACTAAGAAACATCGCCTTATATATGAGATTTTCGAAACAGAGGTTCACGTTGACGTACTCTCTGCCTACGGTCACTATGGCGATAAGTGATTTTCCCTTATTTCTTGTTCGTTCATTTATATCCTTATTATCTTTATCGGCTTACCTTTACTTTCAGCATAGTCTAAGGTCTGCTTAGTTCCCCTTGACTTTCCATCCCAGAAGGCAAGCACCTTGTCGCAATCATCTATTATCAGTCTGTTCCTCACTAATGGTGCTGCTTTGCCATATTTAGCATAGTCTGGTAGGTATTCTATCAACCTTATGCCTTTCTTTATGGCAAACTCCCTTGCATAAGTATCAGCACCCTTCGCTCCACCTGACACTATAGCATCAGGCAGTTCATCAAGGTATGCTTCCATGTCAACAGCAGGGCACTCCCTACTACCGATTATGGCGAGGTGCATTTTTTATGGAGTTAGTCTGTTGATTATTTTATATCAAAACTCTATTTTAACTTCTCTATTATTTACAATATCGTCTATTGTCTTGTTGAGTATTTTTTTTAGATATTTTGCGGACTTATCCAACTCATAGATTCCAGCTGTTGAATTAAAATCCGCATCATAGTCCATGAAATTATCAAGTTTGCAATCCTTTGAGTTATAATGCTTCTGATTATAATACAGTAATGCTATTTCTTCTCTTTTTTTCTGTGGAAAATTAGGGAATGGAATAAATGACCAATATTTTTCTGCAAGACTACCGCCATTACCTCCAACGGAAATAAGTTCAATCAACCCACGGTATAATAAATAATCCAAGAAACATTTTATATATATAGCCTTTACAAGGTCATGATTTTTTTGTTGCATGGTTAGACCGTGTATATTAGTTATAGTATTCTCAAATTGCTCCACTACAACAAACGACCGACCAGATGCCTCTGCTCCAAATATTAAATCTCCGGCTTTTAGAGTTTTTAGTTTATTTCGATTTCCTAGGTATGAATCGACATTTATAGTCCCATATTTTGATATGTATTTGGGAAGTACAAGTTTATAAAAATTTTCATGCCAATCAGAAGTGTATATACTCTCACCAATATTGGAGACCTGTAAATTCTGCCCCCTCGAAAGGCTAAAGCCCATTTCTTCTATATCACTGTATCCATTCTTGTAGTTTTTAATCTTATTAATTTCACTTTTAAAATACTCAGTATACATTGCTGCATCGAGTCTATTAATTCCCCTTAATTCTTTAAGATGTGGGAGCTTATATTGAAATCCATTATCTAATTGATTTTCCTTTAATTCAGTAGTTATTTTTTCTATTATATTGTTATATCTACTATGTATTATTGATTCTTTTTTAACAATAGTTTTTGTTAGCAAAGAAACAAATTTTACCACATTAGTATCGTTGTTAGTAGGAAGAGGAATTTTACAATCTAGGAAGAGCGTTTTAGCGTGCCGAATTGTCGAGCCCTGTGGCACCATAAAATCCAGTTGTTCACGAAATATATCATGTTTTATAAAAGCTAATAAATAATATCTCCACTCTTCTTTAACTGGTAGTTTGTAGATTGCGCCAGACAACATACAATTAGGATAGTCTTTGTCAAGTATTACTATTTCACCGATATTGCTGTCTTTAGAAATTAGCAAGTCCCCTTCTTTTAGATTTTTTGATATAAAATCTGAAGGCATTATCGGAAGAGCAGTTTCTTCATTCAAATTCAAAAGAAAAGAATATTCCTGTAAAGCCTTTGTACGTATAAAACGATATGGAGATTGATCAATATAACTCAGTGAACCAACTTCGGTACCTAAATCCGAACGTTTTAACGGACGTGATAAGAAATCTCTTACATACCAGTAATTCGAATTAGGTAATACGAGGTTCTTATATTGCGATGAGGAAAGTGTAAAGTCTTTTGCCTTTATATCACTAACTTTTACACTATCTTGTATGTGAACATACTTACCCATTTTTATCTCTCTTTTATAAATAAATTCTGCAAAGTAATCTCTTGGCTCTTACACCAATTACGGAAGTCTTTAACTGTTTGTGAGAAATCTTCGTCCAAAACTGGATTTCCATCTTCATCTATCTCCGTTTCAAAAGTATCGTAGTTAATCTTATATTTCGTTGCGAAATACTTTACTCTTTTAATTGTTTTTACTTCATATCCAACCTTAGCAATACTTCTAACAAATATTTCGTAGTCTTGCTCATTTAGTCTTTTCAATTCATCAGCAGAAGGCTTATAAGCTACAATTATGGTTGTCTTTACAGGTGTCTCTGCAAATATGCCAGCAGGCATATCAATTAAAGCAACTATACGCATTCTCTCCATTAACCATTCTCGAGCCACTCTATGTGAATCAATGCCTGCAATTGAATTTGATAATACTATGCCAAGCCTACCATTTTCCCTTAAGATTCGATATGCGTTTTCTAAAAATACTACTCCTAAATCTATTTTGTTTGCTTCTTTTATTTTTGATTTCTTACTCTTCTTTTTAGATTCTTCAACTTCCTTTATACTCTTTTGACCATATAATTTCCACAACTCATAACATTGAATTACTTCCAAATCTTTTTTTTCTTTTGGTACATAAGCTCTATCTTCACCAAATGGAGGATTGGTAAGTACTACGTCAAATTTTTTTAATTCTCTATTATCTGGACGATTATCCCAATCACCATATTTGTTCATGGATGGTATTAACTCAACCAACCCTCCTGTTGAATCAAATTTTGTCAGTAATGATCCGTAAGTATCAACCTTAGCCTCTATTTTTGCATTTCCATCTCCATTTAGCAACATATTAAGTGTTGCCAGCATAACCATCTGTGTACTAATATCCATTCCAAAGATATTTCCATCATCAAGTTTACTATTAGAATTTACATAAGAAACGGATAAAAAATCGGCAATACCTACTGTTGGATCTATGACGGTTTCACCATTACGAGGATTTACTATATTAACGAGGAAATCAATCATCGGTAATGGGGTGACAAATTGGGCATGATTATCTTTGGAAAACTTTCCTGCAAATTTGTAAAAGACTAATTGATATAAATCTGTTTTCTGTGACCTTCTGAAAGAATAATCTTGGAATTGCTTTACGACCTCTACTAGAATAGCAACGTGTTTTTGGTTTTTTATATCAAAGGATACTCCCTGAAATATCCTATGATATACACTTTTCGCATCTTCGCGTAATTTATTCATTCTTTCCAGGAACGTTTGGATTCCTTTGTCAGCTAGAGTGTCGTAACTCCTTTCTTCTGGCAAGATATAAAAATCCAAATACCTTCGAGGAGTTTTTTCGTTTCTTTTTTCATCATAAATTTTTAGTGCAAGAATATGAATAAGAATTTCAAAACCTGCTTCAGTATCTGCCATACCTAATTTGTCAAGTGTACGCAAAATTGCTGACATTGCATCATTTAATTGCGTAGATTGTAGGCCAGATATGATATCTAAGTCATAAATAGTTCTTTTTGAATAATCTGTATCCTTGGTATGAGTCCAATTATTGATTTTATCAAAATTGGGAATGTTACGATAAGGATCAGGGAGATGAAGGCACATATCTTTCGTAGTGCTAGAATCACCCTTGAGATTATATTCATCATTTAATCGCAAATACTTGCCATTCTCCTTTCTGAACAAATATAGTCTTTCTGTATCATACAATACACCCAAACAAAAATCAGCTTCACTTTCTTTCAAATAAGCCTTAAGTTGCTTCTCCCAAACTTCAGAGATATTTTTGTTATCCTCTTTTTTAAATTCAAGAGTTGCAATCATATTCTTTCTTAACCAATCTAGACTTTCTGAATTATTGTTATAATGATAATCTTTGTACTTGTCCAACCATGAAGCATCCCTGAATATTGCTGCATCTATGATAATATCTGAAGAGTTCTTATTTCCTTTTGGGAAGTGTATTTCTGTTCCAATCAGATCTTTCGGATATAGTCCAGAATAAACTATTCCATACAAGAATTGCCACTTATAATATTGTTCATTCCTAGAACCATCTTTTTTTCTAAAAGTTGTAACTTTACCAAAAGTCAAATGTTCTGGTAAAAAACAGTTAAATTCTATAGAATTGCAATATTTATTATCAAATTCGATTTTTGCTTCTGTAAATGTCATATCTTGTTTAGTGTTTAGTTCTTTGAAATCCTCGCTATGCCCAAGCACCACGAGGTGATGATCTTATTGGTAAATAATAACAACATCAGCTCTAATTGCTAATGCCTCGCTCCTGCGAGCGTGTATCTCTAATTTTTTCTGTCATATCTTGTTTTAGATTTCAGTCGTTTAGTTTTTCAAAAAAATCACCTCGCTATGCTCACGCACCGCGAGGTGCAAACCTTAAATCTAATCCATGAAAGCACCAAAGTGCTACCATGAACAACACACATTAAAAACAAATTCATAAAAGCACCGAAGTGCTCCATGAAAATGAAGTTTATATCTTTCTTCTCCCCATATAGTAGCCTACCCAGTAGGCGATGCCGACAAGGACGACCACGCTGGCGATAACATACCAGCGACCCTGAGGCGTAGCCCAGGCGGCGGGGAGATATTCGTACCAATGCTCTATCATAGCTGTGGGTTGCCGTTTTGCTCCATGCAGAGGGGCAGGGTGTCTGCCTTGGCGGTGTCGCAGCAGGCTGGCTTCTCCTTGCAACAGGGCTGTGACTTCTTGCAGCAGGGCTTCTCGTCTGATGATATACTTGCCGTCATGCTTACGGCAATTGCCAATAGCGATAGTGTAATAAGTTTCTTCATTTTATTCCGTTTTCTCTTTTTATTGTTTTCGTTTTCGTGCCGTAAGGCTCAAGCGCACAAACGAGCAAGGCACCCTATGCTGCTGAAGCATAAGATGCCTGAAAGTTTGTCAGGCACTCTGTCGGAAGAATCCGCAGGGCGTCTGTATGTAACTTCTTGATTTTTAAATAGTTGTATAGGGGGGGGGTAAATCCGCCCTTCTCACTCAGATGCTCAGCGAGCATAGAGGGAGTGATGTCATGCATCAGGGTAAAGGCAAACCATTTCTTGCCAAGGTCCTTGATGCTGGCGCCTATGTGATAGACCTCATCATCGGTAGCAGTGTATTCCAAAATGGAATGAACTGAAGCCTCATGCAACTCTCCACTTTTGAAAATATTAATCAGATGTTTGGAAATTGCAGGCTGCTTAACTCCAAACAGAAGCGCAATCTGTTGCTGCGTTAGCCACACAGAATCTTCACCCATACGAACCTCAAGCCTGATGGTCTCGTCGGGCTGATACATCACTATTTCACCACTATTTTCTTTCTTCATAGTCATATTCCTTGCAAAGTTACTAAAAGATTTTGAAATCGCAAGCATAATCGAAGCACAAAAAATGTGTCTCCTGTGACTTTTGTGTCTCGTGACTTTTCAAATTTTACACGTAATTACGTGAATATTAAGAACTTCCGCAAAGAAGAAGGGAGAAGAGGGGGGATATATAATTTATTATATAGGGGGTAATAAGAGTTATTATTAATATAATATTAGTATATAGTATATAGTATAGTGTAGGGGGAGTCGGAGAGGGGCCAAACATCTAACATCATGGCAGTTTTTATTGCAGTACGACAGGACAAGCGCAAGCAGTCCAACAACCTCTGGTACGGACGTACCTACAATCCTAACATCATCGACACGCACGGCCTCGCACAGCGCATACAGGCTAACGTCTCTGTAAAGAAGTCTGATGTCTATGCAGTGCTCACCTCACTCGTCAAGGTGATGAACCGCAACCTCGCCAACTCAATCAAAATCAAAATCGACAACTTCGGATACTTCTATGTATCGGCAACAACCTCTGGCGCACTCGCCAAGGATGAGTGGAACGTACGTGAAAACCTCAAGTCAGTACGTGTACGCTTCCAGCCTACGCAGACCCGCGATGGCGCCACTGGAGCAGTGACTGGCAAGTCAATAGGCTTCGGCTACAAGGCGGTGGTCATCGACCCTGAGGCAAAGGCAAAGCAGGAGGAAGGTGAATAGTGCACAGTGCACAGTTATTTGAAAGGAGATTAAACCATGAGCGAACAGGCTAAGAAGAACTGGAGCGTGATCATCAACGCTATACTCACTGCAATCTGCACCATCCTGACAACCACCAGTTGTGTGAGTCATCTGTAATAAAGGCGATTTCTTTACATAAGTTAAGCCGTGTAATCAATGGCACTCTAAGAGTGAGAAACTGATTACACGGCTGATTTGTATTGTTTGCATTTGCATAAGATAGCAGGCATAGCGGGTAATGGAGATTTACCCAGCAAACTCGACGTGCTCGCCGAAGAGGGTGTCGTGGAAGGTGCCATTGTCGTAGATGAGGTTGCCACTGACGAGGGTTTGGGTGATGCGCCAATTGAAGCTCTTGCCCTCAAGGGGGCTCCAGCGACACTGGCTCTGGATGGTGTCGCGGCTGACGGTCCATGGCTCGCCCTTGCGCACGATGGTGATGTCTGCCTTGTAGCCTGGGCGTAGGAAACCGCGCTCCTTGATGTGAAAGAGGCGTGCGGGACCGTGTGCCATGAGCTCTACGAGGCGCTGGATGGTGAGCACCTCCTTATCGACAAGGCTGAGCATGGCGGGGAGGGAGAACTGTATCATGGGCATGCCTGACATGGCCTTCTGACAGCCTCCCTGCTTCTCCTCGATGGTGTGGGGGGCGTGGTCGGTGCCGATGGTTGACAATTGAGAATTGACAATTGACAATTGAGATTTAGAGGGTCCTTGCAGTGCGAGGCGCAGGGCGTCGCGGTCGTTGAGGGTCTTGATGGAGGGGTTGCACTTGATAAGCGCGCCTTTTGTATCGTAGTCCTCCTTGGAGAAGAGGAGGTGGGCAACGGTGGCCTCGCCGGTGACGTTGTCACCTAAGAGGGAAAGCTCCCTGGCGGTGGTGACGTGGGCGATATGGAAGTGGGTGCCGTGCTTGTGGGCAAGGCGTGCTCCCAAGGCGGAACTGCGGTAGCAGGCCTCCTCGCTGCGTATGTAGGGATGATACTGTATGGGTGGGTCGTCGGTGAGGAGTTCCTCCTTGACGCGCTGCATGTTGTGATTGATGATATGGGTGTCCTCGCAGTGTGCCATGAGGGTGAGCCCCTTCTCGGCGGCGAGGGCGAAGATGCTGTCGAGCGCCTCCTCGTGATCTACGAGCATATTGCCTGTGGAGGAACCCATGAAGAGTTTGATGCCTGGCACCTGATGTGGGTCGAGCTGGCGCAGGAAGTCGAGATTGTCATTGGTGGCGCCAGGGAAGAAGGCGTAGTTGACGTGCATACGGCTCGGTGCCATGCGCTGCTTGTCGAGGAGCGCCTCGGGGGTGGTGGTCTGCGGAAGGGTGTTGGGCATGTCGAAGACGGTGGTGACACCGCCATAGGCAGCGGCACGGCTCTCGCTCTGCATGCATGCCTTATGTGTGAGGCCTGGCTCGCGGAAGTGTACGTGGCTGTCGATGATGCCTGGCAGGATGTAGGCTCCCTCGGCGTCGATGATATTACTAAAAGAACCGACGTCGTAGCGTGCGTCGATTCCTTCTGGTATGATGTCCTTTATGTGGCTACCCTCGATGATGAGGTCGGCTCTGTACTGCTGGCCTTCGTTGACGATGGTACCGTTTTTGATTAGTATGGTCATTTAACCTTAACTGAATATTATGGTCTTGTTGTGATATGAGAGTACTTTGTGCTCGATGTGCTTCTTCACGGCACGTGACAGCACTATCTTCTCGAGGTCCTTGCCCTTGAGGACGAGGGTCTCGGGGGTATCCTTGTGGGTGATGCGTACTACGTCCTGCTCTATTATGGGTCCGGCATCGAGCTCGGTGGTCACGTAGTGGCTGGTGGCTCCTATAATCTTGACACCTCGCTGGTATGCCTGGTGATAGGGCTTGGCACCGATGAAGGCGGGGAGGAAGGAGTGGTGAATGTTGATGATGCGGTTGGGGAAACTCTTGATCATCTCCTCGGAGATAATCTGCATGTAGCGTGCGAGGACGATGAAGCTGATATTCTCCTTCTTCATGAGTTCCATCTCAGCCTGCTCTACCTCCTGCTTGTTGGACCAGTCCTTATTGATAGACCATACGTAGTAGGGTATGCCAAACTGCTCTGCTACGTAGCGCAGGTTGTCGTGATTGCTCACGATGCAGGGTATCTCGCAGTCGAGTTCGCCAGCCTTGTAGCGTGCGAGGAGGTCATAGAGGCAGTGGCTCATCTTGCTGACGAAGATGGCCATGCGTGGGCGCTTGTCGCTGAAGTATAGTTTGAACTCCATATCGTAGCGCTGACCGTAGAGAGTCTCGATATACTCCTCGAGTTTGTCATCGGGTATGGCAAAACTCTCCGTTGACCACTCCACCCTCATAAAGAAGCGGTGGTCCACGGTGTCAACATACTGGTCGAGATATACGATGTTACCATTATTATCGGTGATAAACTTTGTCATCTCGGCGATGATGCCTGCCTTGTCAGGACAGTGTAGCAATAGTATAGCCGTCTTTTGCATAATGTGGGCAAAGGTACAAAAAATAAATGTAAAAAAAAGATAAACGGGGCACTTTTTCATTAAATACCTTGAAATTCTTTTTCATTGTCAATAATTCTCTCTACTTTTGCATGGCATTCGGGGCACAGCGCCCTGTGACAAGAGATATAAGATACTGCAAATGCGCTATACGTTATACACCACCATACTAAGCGTTACGATGCTGTCACTGCTGACGGCATGTACGAAGTACGATATCCAGGGGGCTTCGGACCTTCAGAATGTCGATGGAAGGAAGCTGTACCTCAAGGACATGGTGGATGACAAGATAGTGAACATCGACTCGTGCGACATAGTGCATGGGAAGTTTGCCTTCTCAGGTGCCCTGGACTCCACGCGCATAGTGACGCTCTGCATGGATGACCAACCGGTGATGCCTGTGGTGCTCGAGACGGGTACCATCAACATCACGCTCAACCTGCAGGGACAGACGTGTACGGGAACGCCGATGAACGATACTCTCAGCGTATTCAGCCAGCGATATGGCAAGATAAGCGAGCAGCTGGAGGACCTCATGCACCAGCAGAGTCAGGCGATAATGAATGGTGAGGATGTGGATGCCGTGAACCGTCGCCTCGTGGTGAAGGAGGAGAAGCTACTGGGTGAGGAGGAACGACTGGTTACCTCTTTTATAACGGACAACTTCGACAACTGCCTCGGGCCATACGTTTTTCAGGTGGCGACGAGTACTTATGAGTACCCCATACTGACGACATGGATAGAGGTGCTGATGACAAAGGCTACGGCACGCTTCAAGAACGACCCCTACGTGAAGGAGTATATCGATGCGGCGAATCATAACCGTGACATCATGACAGGCGTGGCGGAGCCACAGCCTAAGATGCCGCCGATGCCGCTACCGCAGCCTAAGACGCCTAACGAGTTGGCGCAGCCGGAGTGAGAGTAAGCTGTCAGCAGTTAACTCCTAAGAAATAAATCTTCGTAATCGGGAATATCGGGCAGATATTCCCATTTTTCTTCCCCCTTATCAAAATGCAGGCATAGATGCTGATTGCCATTGCTCACCATGAGGTAGGGCACGTGGAGCAGCATATTGTAGGTGGCGACCTGGGTGATGACCTTGTGGGTGAGGGGTATGCTCTCGGCCTTGTACTCCATGATGGCGAGTGGCTGACGGTCTTTGCCGTAGAGTACGGAGTCGCAGCGCAGCTTCTTGGAGCCTACGCACAGCTCCACCTCATTGCCCATGAGGGCAGGGGGATAGCCCTTGTGGTGTATGAGATAGTTGACAAAATGCTGGCGCACCCACTCCTCGGGGGTGAGGGCCACATAACGTTGACGCAGCACGTCGAGCACTTCTGGCTTTCGGTCCTGCGTCTGTCGTATCTTTATGTCGGTATATTCGGGAAGGAGCACTGTCGAATTGACAAATTGACTATAAGAGGTTCTTGACTCTCAGTATCCACCACGAACCGAGGCTCACCACGAGCGAGATGACGATGGCAACGGGGAAGCCCCATGAGTTTGCCTCCATGCCGTTGATGAGGTTCATACCAAAGAGTGATGATATGAGGGTGGGGAACATGAGTATGATGGAGAAGGAGGTAAGGGTACGCATCACGGTGTTCATATTGTTGTTGATGATCGACGTGTAGGTATCCATCGTTGACTCCAGAATCTCGGAGTATATGCTCGCCGTCTCGCGTGCCTGTGATATCTCGATATTGACATCCTCGATGAGGTCGGCATCGAGTTCGTCAACGGGTAGCTTGAACTTCAGTTTCTGCAGGAGTGTCTCATTGCCCCTGATGGAGGTGATGAAGTAGGTGAGTGAGTCCTGCAGACGTGAGAGGTTCATGAGCGAGGTGTTGTTGACGGTGTGGTCCATAGAGCGCTTGGCACGGTCGAGCAAGAGGCTAATCTGCTTCAGTCGCTTGAGGTACCAAACCGAGGTGCTGAGAAACAGTCGGAAGATCATATCGACATAGTCGGTAAAGCCCTCGCCGCGTCGCTGCTGATAGCTCACGAAGTCGATCATCATGTCGGTCTCGAAGTAGCATACCGTGATGGTGATGTCGCCCTTGTGGATGATGCCGAGCGGTACTGTGGTGTAGGGGGTACGTGAGCGCACCTCTTTCATATAGGGTATGCGGAGGATGATGAGTTGCCACCCTTCGTCAAACTCATAACGCGCTCTCTCATCGGTATCGCTGATATCGCTGAAGAAGTAGTCGGGTATCTGATACTCGTCCTCCAGCTGTCGGCGCTCTTCTTCTGTAGGACACGTCACCTGTATCCAGCAGTTAGGTTCCCACTCCTCTATGGAGCGAATACCATAGTTGGTGTTCCAAAACTTTTTCATTTGGCTGTTTTCCTCTTGTGTGTGAATGAGACAATGACTTAATCTCTCTGTAGCGAGGAAAACAACCTATCATGTGTGTGAGGCTGTTATTCCACGCTATGCAAAAAATTAGGGCATGTCGCGTAATAATCGTCGTCCATTTTTCTGTTTATTTTTGTTTTAGCGGGTGCAAAGGTACAAAAAACGAGCGTAATAGCAAAATAAATTCATTTATTTTTGCATTACCGAGTGCATTATTACCTTATTAAAAGGTACGAAAAAAAGTATAAAGTACAAAGTATAAAGTATAAAGTTTTACCTTTTACTCTTTATTTTTTCTTTTTTGCTGTGGTTTTGGTAGTTTTCTTGCTTGCTGGGGTGGTGGTGACCTGCTGCTGTGGCTTGTAGTACTGCAGTGCCTCGGGCATCAATCCCTGTATGTTGGCTATGCGCTTCTCGTCAGAGGGGTGGTCGCTAAGCAGTTCGCTCTGCTTGGTGGTGGATGATGCTGCCATGCGTTGCCAGAATGTGACGGCCTCGCGTGGGTCGTAGCCTGCCATAGCGGCAAAGATGAGTCCCATGTGGTCAGCCTCGTGCTCGTGGTCGCGTGAGTACTTGAGGTTTTGCAGTTGCAGTCCCTGCTGTCCCACCCATGTGGCGAGGTTTGCAGCATTGGTACCGATGACGGCGCCGAGCACGCTGCCTGCTATCTGTTGTCCCATCTGCTGCTTGTACTGCTGGGAGAGTTGCTCGGCAGAGTGCTTTGCTACGGCATGGGCTATCTCGTGACCCAGTACGACGGCGAGTGCCCCTTCGGTCTGTGTGACGGGTAGGAGTCCCTCAAAGACGGCAATCTTGCCTCCTGGCATGCACCATGCGTTGATGTTCTTATCCTGTATGAGGTTAAACTCCCACTTGTAGCCGCTGAGTTCGCTGGCGAGTCCGTTATTCTTGAGATAAGCCTCTACGGCGCTGGCGAGTCGTGTGCCTACGCGCTGTACCATAGCAGTATTCTGGGCATTGGTGGATTTCTTTGCCGTCTTCATGTACTCGGCATACTGCTGAGTGCTGAGTGAGAGCATCTGTTCGTCGCTTACCATGAGTGACTGTTTGCGTCCTGTCACTGGCACAGTTCTGGATGTGCCGCATGATGCCAAGAGTGTTACGAGGGCAAAGAGGAGGATTTTTACGTTTGTTAGTTTCATATTGTTTGTTTCTTTTGGGGAGTTATAGGGGAGTGATAAGGGAGTTATAATTAATTGACAAATTGAAATTGAGAATTGAAAATTATGATTACAACGAAGCTAATTGTCAACTAATTGTGAATTATGAATTGTGAATTATGAATTGTGAAAACCGTCTCTGGTGTTATCTGCTGTGCCTCTTTCTTGGTGAGTTGGCGTGTCCACTCTGCTCGTTGTGAGGTGGAGGCTCCAGCACCATGGTTATTGTACTCCATGTAGCGTATAGAGGCATGGTCTTTCTTCCAGTCGTGCCACCCTACGGGTAGGATGTGGGCACCCAGATTGCAGTCGATGAAGAGGGTGTAGGCATACTGTCGCCAGGGGCGTCCGAGGTAGCACTTTGTCACCCCAGGTGCAGCGGTGAGTGTGCAATCGTGGAATATGTAACCGTACTTCTGCTCCTGCGGTGTGGATGCTGCTGTGACGTATGAGTTGGCCTTGCTGAGTATGGTGCACTTCTCAAACCATGCTGTGGAGGGTCCGAAGATGAAGTCGGTGGTGCCCTCGATATAGCAGTTATAGAAGTATAGGCGCGTGCCCGCCATACCGGTATATACGGTATCTTGGTTGCCGAGCAGTCGGCATCCGATAAATTTTATGCGGTCGCCCTCGGTATGTACTGCCACAGCCTGTCCGAGTTTGGCGGCATTATTTTCGATGGTGATATTCTTGACGGTGATATCGCAACCCTCTATCTTTAGGGTGTAGGTGCGGAAGGTGCCCATCTTATTGATATTGGCATGGTCGTCGTAGGTGATGATGGTGCCATCGGCGCTCTCTCCACACAGTTCGATATTGGTGAGCCATGAGGGTATGATGAGTTTCTCTTTATACACTCCGTTTTTCACGTATATCACCTTGTGATACTCCATAAAGGCGCGACAAACCTCTATCGCCTCGTCGATGGTGCGAAAGTCACCCGTGCCGTCACGTGACACTACTATGGTGTCGGGATTGTCGTACTTGCTCTGCGCGCTTATCGTATTGAAAATTGAAAATTGAAAATGGAAAATTATGATTAGCGCTGCTATCAGTCTGTTATTTCTCATCTTTTATCTTTTATCTTTATACTTTACACTATAAACTGTGAACTGTGAACTGTGAACTATGAACTGTGAACTAAATCCGGTGCACGCTCTGCATGCCATCGACCTGCTGGATCTGCGCTTCCACTTCGCGCAGAGATGTGGCGTCCTTGACCTTGAGCTCTATCTCGGCCTTGAAGATGCCATCGTCGGATATGGTGGAGAGTCGGTAGATGTCGATGTCGAAGGTGCCAGCAAGGATCTGTGTGACATCGCGTATGATGCCCTTGCGGTCTATGCCTCGCAGTTCGAGTGTGGCACTAAACTCCATCGTGCCGTGCATGTCCCACTTGGCCATGAGCATGTCAGAGCCGAATGATGACTGCAGTCGTGCTGCCTCGCTGCATGAGCGACGGTGTATCTCGATCTGCTTCTTGTTGTTGATATATCCGATGATGTCGTCGCCAGGTATGGGCTGACAGCATTTGGGGAATAGGTACTGCGTGATGTTGTCCTCGGTGATGGTGACGGCCTGGCTCTTGTCAAAGTCCTTGCCTACGATGAGCAGCTTCTGTCCCTTGGTGATGGCGGCAGTCTTCACGCCCCTCATGAGTGAGAGGTACTTGCGCCATCCCTTGCGTGCCTTGTTTTTCTCCTCGCTCTTCTTACCATAATATATATAGTTGAGGTCTTTCTGGTCGAGGAGGATATCGCCCTTTGCTATGGCTACGAAGAGTTGGTCGTGGTGCTTCGTCTGGTGCAGCTCTGTCAGTTTGTCGAGGTTTGACGTGGTGATGGTGAGTCCGTTTTGCTCCAACCATGCCTGCAGCATATCTTCGCCCTTCTTGGCAAGTTCCCTGTTTTGTTTGCGTAGGAGGGTCTGTAGCTTAGTCCTTGCCTTTGCCGTAGTGACAAAGTTGATCCATGTGGGCTGTACGTGTTGTGAGGTGTTGGTGATGATCTCCACCTGGTCGCCGCTCTTCAGCTTGTGTGACAGTGGTACCAGTTTGTGGTTTACCTTAGCCCCTATGCAGTGTGACCCGAGGAAGGTGTGTATCTGAAAGGCGTAGTCGAGCGCTGTACAGTTTGCCGGCATGGTGATGATGTCGCCCTTCGGTGAGAAGACGAATATCTCGCTGGCAAAGAGGTTGAGCTTGATGGCATCGAGGAAGTCCATAGCATCGGGCTGTGGGTCGTCGAGTATCTCCTTGATGGTTTGGAGCCATCCGTTGAGTTCGTCCTCGGCTACCTTCTCTGTGTCGCTGTCGCTCTTGTACTTCCAGTGTGCGGCAAATCCCTGTTCGGCTATGTCGTCCATCCTGTCCGAACGTATCTGCACCTCTATCCACTGTCCCATATTGCTCATGAGGGTGACGTGCAGAGCCTGGTACCCGTTAGCCTTAGGGTGGGCCAACCAGTCGCGCATGCGGTCGGGGTGTGACTCGTAGAGTTTGCATAGTGCCACGTATATGTTGAAGCACTCATTGACCTCGTCGGTCGCCTCGCGTGGCGTGAAGATGATGCGTACTGCGAGAATGTCGTATATCTCGTCAAACGACACATGTTTTCGCTGCATCTTGCTCCATATGGAGTAGGGGCTTTTGATGCGTGCCTTGATGGTGTATGTTATGCCCATCGTGTCGAGTGCCTCCCTTATGGGTCGTGTGAAGTTTTCGAAGAGCTCGTTGCGTTTCTCCTTGGTGTGTGCCAGGTTTTTCTCTATGGCGGCATACTCCTCAGGGTGTTCGTATTTGAATGACAGGTCTTCGAGTTCGGTTTTTATGGTATTGAGTCCCAAGCGGTTGGCGAGTGGTGCGTAGATATATAGTGTCTCGCCAGCTATCTTATAGCGTTTTGCCTCGGGCTGTAAGTCGAGGTGTCGCATATTGTCGAGGCGGTCGCATATCTTGATGAGTATCACTCGTATGTCCTCGCTCATGGTGAGGAGCAGCTTCTTAAAGTTTTCTGCCTGTGCCGATGCCTTGTCGCCGAATATGCCTCCAGCTATCTTTGTCAGTCCATCGACGATGAGTGCTATCTTCTTGCCGAATATATTTTCGATATCGTCGATGGTGTAGTCAGTACCCTCGAGCACGTCGTGAAGCAGTGCTGCACATATGCTGGTGCTGCCGAGTCCCATCTCCTTGGATATGATGGTGGCTACCGACAGTGGGTGCATGATATATGGCTCGCCAGAAGGCCGGCACTCCCCCTCGTGGGCACGCAGGGCGAAGTGGTACGCCTTTTGTATGATGTCCACCTTCTTGCGATGATTGGAGTTCATGTAGCTCTCCAGCAGCCTGTTGTAGGCTTCATCTATCATCTGTTTGTCATTCATAGTTAGAGTTGGTTATAGTTAGGTATAGTTAGCATTGTGAATATAGTGTTATTAACGTCTTCTTTTCTTCTTTGAGCCTTTCTTCTTCTTTGACTTCTTGCTCTTCTTGGAAGATTTCTTTGAAGAACCTCTCTTAGACTTCTTTTTCTTTAAGAGGCGGTTTTTCTTGCTACGCACATTCTTCTTGCTTCGATACGAACGTTTTGACGGTTTGTATGCGTACTTTGCCTCGTTGACCTCCACCACGTCACGCTTCATGATGTCGCTAACGTCGTAGGCGAATATCTCGTCCTGCTTCTCGATAAACTGTGCTATATACTCCTTTGGCAGTCTCAGGTCTGTGGGTTCGGAGTATCCTGTCACCACGTCTCTGCGGTACTGTGGGTTGAGGGCGCGCAGTTCGTCCATCTCCATTCCGAGCACCTCTGCCACCTGTTTGAAGTGCAGGTTCTGGTACAGCATTATGGTGTCTGTCTCCTCGGGCAATCTTGCTGTAGCAGGTGTTATATTGTGCTCGCAGTAGTATGTCATGATGTAGTTGGCGGCGATAAATGCCGGCACGTATCCACGTGTCTCTGCCGGCAGGTATGGGTATATCTCCCAATAGTCCCTTTTGCCTCCCGACCTCTGTATGGCTTTCATTATGTTGCCTGGTCCGCAGTTGTATGCTGCTATGACGAGAGCCCAGTCTCCGAATATCTGGTACATGTCGCTGAGGTAGTGTGCTGCAGCATATGATGCCTTTACGGGGTCACGGCGTTCGTCTATCATGGAGTTTACCTTCAGCGAGTAGCGTTTTCCTGTTGCCACCATAAACTGCCACAGTCCTGTTGCTCCCACTCGGCTCACGGCATTGGGTTTCAGTGCCGACTCTATCACGGGCAGGTATTTCAGTTCCAGTGGCAGGTCATATACCTCCAGTGCCTGTTCGAATATAGGCATGTAGAAATTCTGTGCTCCCAGCATTATGCTTACCGAACGGCGCAGTCTGCCACTGTATCGGTCTATAAACTTCTGTACTATGGGGTTCCATGGCATCTCTATTGCTGTTGGCATACGCTTCAGCCTGTCCATATATACCTGCTGGTCATACACTGGTATGACGTTTTGCATTACCGCCGCGGTATCTGAGGTGAGGTATTTCTGCTCCAGGAAGTCAGTATTCTCGCCTGTCTCGTCAATGATGAGTCCTTCGGGCACCTCGATGATTTCCTCGTTGCCGTCTTTTCCTGTCACCACGATTTCCTCTTCCTCGTACACACCCTTCTCATCCTCTTCCTCCTCGTCGTCTTCGCCTGCTTCTTCGCTATTCACGTCGATTACCTCGTTGCCGTTTTCGTCGAGTAGGGGGGCGCGATCCTTATTGGCTTCTTCTTCTTCTTCTTCCTCCTCC
>JAFXZF010000039.1 GCA_017541365.1 Prevotella sp. | reverse complement strand
GCATTCTTCGCTAAGCCGGCAGTAGCAGGCAAGTTGTCCCTTACAATAGGTAAGCGTGACGGTGTCGGAGCCTACTGTGTTGATGTATATAAGTGCACCATAGCTGATGGTAAGGCAACATTTACAGATGGTGCCGCTACACCTGCAGATGCAGACCTTATCGCTACTACAGATGAGGTGCAGGAGTCTAATGCCGTTCATGTAGAGATTCCTGCCGATGTTACAGGTATTTATATCAAGCGTCACACAGGTGCAGAGGGCGTGCTTTCAAAGGTTGTCTTCAAGGAGACTGTTCAGCGTGATTTTACAGACTTCGAGATGAAGATGGCAAATATGTCAGCTGAATATGATGTTACTACTCTGCCTACAGGAGTGGAGTTCTCTGGTACTTTCAATTCTGACCAGCATGGTTATCGTAATGCAACTATAAAGGTGCCCGTTGATGGTACAGTGAAATTCACCTTTGGTGACTGTAAGTATGGTAATAAGACATTTACTGTAACTAATAAAGCGGGTGATGTGCTGAGCACTCTGTCTTATGCAGCTAATGGTTGCTGGAATGACACGGATAAAGACAAGGAATATGTCTTCACCTACCTATATGTTGGTGAGGCTGATGTCTTGACTTTCAACAATATTCAGTACCTTAATTACTTCAAGGCTGAGGCAACAGAGGTTCAGCCTGCAACGATTACCTATAAGGATCAGAACGGAAAGACTCTTGGTACAAAGAATTTGTATGAGGGAGACGCTATAGGCGAGACACCTTACACTGAGGCAGACCTCACAATCGCTGAAGGACAGAAGTTCCGTGGTTGGGTATATGGTTCAAAGGTTAAGGTTGTTGCAACTGACGTTGTAACTGGTAACACTACTGTTTCTGCTCTTGTTACTGACATTGAGTCTGTTGCAGTAGGAACCGTTCAGACATACGACCTTACTCAGAAGACTTTCTATCCAGAAGACCATGAGACGATAACAATTACTGGTGGTAGCTACTACAACAATCATGGTTGGACGATGGATGCAAATGGTACTATCTCTGTTGACGTAGCTGGTAAGGCACAGGTAGTTGTATCTGAGTGCGAATATGGCAGTGGTACTACATTTACAGTAACAGATGCTAACAGTAACGTAGTAGCAGCAGATGTTAATGCGAAGGCAGCTTCTGGTGCTGACGGCGCATCTCAGGCATTCCAGTATGACGGAGAAGCTACGACACTCACTTTGACTTTCGCTTCTCAGACATTCGTTCACAAGATTTCTGTATATAATGTTGAGGAGTTCCCTGTAAAGGATGAGGCAACAGGTTACTTCATCGTAGCACCTGGCGATGCTGGTGGTTTGATGCTTGCTTTCAATGAGGCAAACTCAACTCCTGACACCAAGATATTCCTGCCAGATGGAACGTATGACTTTGGTGAGGCAACTTCGATTGGTCTTTCTGGTACCAATACCTCTATCATAGGTCAGAGCACAAAGGCTATCATCAAGAACGCACCTCCAAAGGAGAAGGAAGGTCTTGGTTCTGCTGATATGCTCCTGAACACAGGTTCCAACCTCTATCTGCAGGATGTAACATTGTGGAATGATATGCCATTCGATGGCGGTACAGGTCGTGCTGCCGTACTGCATGACAAGGGTACAAATACAATCTGTAAGAATGTAAACATGCTGTCTTATCAGGATACTTACTATTCTAATAAGGTAGGTGCTACTTATTACTTCGAGGGTGGTGAACTGCATGGTGTTGTTGACTTCCTTTGTGGTGACAGTAAGGTTTACTTCAATGGTTGCAAGATTGTTACCGAGAGCATAAAGGATGCTACGATAACAGCAAACTCTGAGCTTTATGTATTCAAAAACTGTACGATTACACCAAACGGAAAGAAGTATAACTTCGGTCGTGCATGGAGTGCAGATGGCGACGGTCCTAAGTGCGTATTCCTCAACACTACATTGGCTGATGACGGTGCTAACCTGTTGAGCAGTCGCTGGAACCCAAGTGGTATCAACGTTGACTACACGGTAGCTGGTGAGTATGGCACAATGGATTCTAAGGGTGAGGTTATTACTCCAGCTTCAAATATTGTAACTTTCGCTAAGAAGAGTACCAAACTTGAGACAATCCTCGACGCAAGTGCGCTTGAGACTTACTCTATCGAGAACGTTCTCGGCGAATGGGCTGCAACAGCTCAGGCTGCTGTAAAGCAGGCTGCTGCTCCAAAGGCAACAATCTCAGGTAATACTATCTCTATCACTCCTGCTGACGGTGGTGACACGGGCATTTACCTCATCGAGGAGAAGAACGGTGGCTTCGTAGCTCTGGTACAGGGTGACACATACGTTATTCCTGAGTTAGAGGCAGGATCTATTGATCTCGGCATTACTGACGCTGTAGCTTACACCGTACGTGCTGCTAACGCAATGGGTGGCTTCGGCGAGGCTGCTGATGTTACAATAGAGACGGGTATCAGCGAGGTTAACGCTGAGAACGCTGCTGCTGTTGTAGAAGGCAAGATTGTGGCTAACGGCAAGGTGGTTATCTTGAAGAACGGTAAGAAGTTCACCGCTGCTGGCGCTGAGATGTAATTCTGACTTACACACTATTATATATAGCAGGGCAGGCTCACCATTTAGAGGGTGAGCCTGCCTTATTGTTAAACGTAGTTAAAATGTAGTCGGTGTTTGCTTTTTGTTGTACCTTTAGATAAGGTTTCTGCATTCAGAAATACAAAATAAAACAAGTTTTTTTTGATATTTCATTCATTTGTTGTACCTTTGCAACTGAATTTGGCTAAATGTACACATATGTCAACAAAGAAAAAGAGGAGGAACAGTAGCGGACGTGGTTTGCAGGCGGTGACGCTATGTATCAGCACTTCATTGGTCCTCATATTGTTAGGTCTCGTGGTGTTTACGGGTCTTACAGCTCACAATCTTACTAATTATGTAAAGGAAAACCTCACGGTGACCGTGATGTTTGGTGAGGATGTCTCCAATCATGACGCGGCAGTGATATGCCGCCGTATGCAGACACGTCCTTATGTTACCAAGTTGGAGTATATCACGCGTGAGCAGGCACTTAAGGAACAGACGGCGGCACTGGGTACCGACCCGTCGGAGTTTCTCGGTGGCAATCCCTTTGTGCCTACAGCAGAGTTGCACCTGAGGGCGAGTTGTGCCAACGGTGACTCTCTGAAGTGGATTGCCAAGGAACTGAAATCATATCGTCAGGTGGCAGAGGTGAGTTACCAGAAAGACCTTATGGATAGTGTAAATCGCAACCTGCAGAAGGTGATGCTCGTGATGCTCGTCATTGCAGTGTTGCTGACACTGGTGTCTTTCTCGTTGATAAACAATGCGGTGCGTCTGAGTATCTATGCACGGCGTTTTTCCATCAATACGATGAAACTGGTGGGAGCGTCATGGAGTTTTATACGACGTCCTTTCTTGGCGATGGCGTTGCTGGAGGGCTTGGTAGCAGGCATTATTGCCGACCTCATACTGGCTGGTGGCGTGTATGCGCTTTACAGATATGAACCCGATATCACCATCGTGGTGACATGGGAAGTGCTTGCCATAACGGGCGCAGCGGTGTTGCTGTTCGGTTTGCTGATATCCTTGGTGTGCGTCTATGTATCGGTGACACGCTATCTGAAGATGCCGACCAAGAGACTGTATAAGATTTAGATTAAAAGATTATAGATAACAGTTTTCGTAGCGGAGCGTTTCGTTTTCGTAGCTTGCTAAGCAAGCGCTTCGTACGAGCGAAGTGAGTTAAGTTGTGGAAAAAGAAAATTTTGCTTTTGGAAAGATAAACTTCATCATGATAGGCATCAGCATGCTTGTTGTGGTGATTGGTTTTATTATGATGACTGGCGCACAGTCCACTGATACGCAGTTTGATGCAGGGATATTCTCTGCTATGCGCACCAAGGTGGCACCAATGGTGTGCCTCTTGGGTTTCCTGTCAGTCATAGTCGGAATAATGTACCATAAGAAGAAGTAATGGATTGGATTGAGGCTTTAATATTAGGTATATTACAGGGCTTGACGGAGTATCTGCCAGTCAGCAGCAGCGGACATCTGGCTATAGGCCAGGCACTGTTTGGTATGCAGAATGGTGAGGAAAATCTCTTCTTTACGGTGGCGGTACACGTAGCGACAGTGCTATCAACTCTTGTTGTGCTGTGGAAGGAGATAGTATGGTTGCTCAAAGGACTGTTCAAGTTTGAGATGAACTCCGAGACACGCTACTTTATCAATATCATCATTTCGATGATACCTGTGGGTATAGTTGGAGTGTTCTTCAAGGACTATGTGGAGGAGATATTTGGTTCGGGACTGTTGGTGGTAGGCATCTGTCTGCTCATCACAGCCGCTCTGCTCATTTTCTCCTACTACGCTAAGCCACGTCAGAAGGAATATATCTCCATGAAGGATGCCTTCATCATAGGTTTGGCACAGGCTGTAGCAGTACTGCCAGGTGTGTCACGCTCAGGCAGCACCATTGCCACGGGCCTCATGCTGGGCAACAAGAAAGAATCTCTGGCTCAGTTCTCTTTCCTCATGGTAATACCTCCCATTCTCGGTGAAGCACTGCTCGATGTGCTTAAGATGACGAAGGGTGAAAATGTTGCTGGCAGTATAGAAGTGCTGCCCCTCGCAGTAGGCTTCATCGCAGCATTCGTCTTTGGATGTCTTGCATGTAAGTGGATGATAAGCATCGTGAAGCGTGGCAAACTGATATATTTCGGTATCTACTGTGCCATCATTGGTGCACTGCTGATAGCAACCAACCTAATATGAACTTCGTAGAAGGCGAGATACTGCACATCAACAAACCATATGGCATGTCGAGTTTCGGAGCCTTGGCGTTTGTCCGAACTCGTATATCAAGGGCTGCTGGGGTAAAACGTGTAAAGACGGGACATGCTGGCACACTCGATCCTCTTGCTACTGGTGTGCTGATACTATGCACGGGGAAATGCACCAAGCAGATACCCCGCTTGCAGTACCACTCCAAAGAATATACCGCCACCTTGCAGTTTGGAGCCACCACGCCGAGTTACGACATGGAACATCCTGTCAATGTTACATTTCCTACGGAGCATATCACCGAGGAAGGTATCAAGGCGGTGCTCGAACAGTTTAAGGGCGACATAATGCAGGTGCCGCCAACCTACAGTGCTGTAAAGAAAAACGGCGACCGTGCTTACGAACTAAGGAGAAGGGGAGAGGAAGTAAAACTCGATGCCAAACCTGTTCACGTCGAGGATATCGAACTGCTATGGTTTGACCCCGAGAAGATGCAGGCGCAGATACGGGTGGAGTGTGGCAAAGGAACATACATTCGTGCTCTCGCCCGCGACATAGGCAGAGCCTTGGGTAGCGGTGCATATCTCACCCAGCTATGCCGCACCCGTCTCGGTGATGTCCGTATAGAGGACTGCATCACTCTCGATGACTTTGAACAGTGGCTTGAAGGAGTTAAGAGTTAAGAATAAGTAAACATAATTTTCAATTCTCAATTGTCAATTTTCAATTATACTAAATGAAGCTTTCACAGTTTGATTACAACCTGCCAAGTAACCAAGTGGCACTCTATCCACACAGTATAAAGCATACTGTGACCAATGAACAGGGCGAGGAGACAACATTCTCTTTGAAACGACCTGATGAGTGTCGCATGGTGGTTGTGCATAAGAAGTCACAAAAGATAAACCTCTACAAGACCGATGCCAAGGGTAAGGCTATCAAGGGTGAAGACGGTAAGAAACAGCCTCTCACCCTGCTTGATATCTTTGATTACTTCAGAGAGAATGACATGTTTGTATTCAACAATACAAAGGTGTTTCCTGCTCGTCTGTATGGCACAAAGGAAAAGACTGATGCCAAGATTGAGGTATTTCTGTTGCGTGAGCTTAATCAGGAGATGCGCTTGTGGGACGTGTTGGTAGAGCCTGCGCGTAAGATACGTATAGGTAACAAGCTATTCTTTAACCAAGAGGGCACATTGGTTGCGGAAGTTATTGACAATACCACTTCACGCGGACGCACTCTGCGCTTCCTCTATGATTGTCCTCACGAGGAGTTTAAGCAGTCTATCTTTGCCCTTGGTGAGGCACCGCTGCCACGCTATATTATAGACCATAAGGGTAAGGACGGACAACCCGACCGCCCTGTGACGGAGGATGATTTTGAGGATTTCCAAAACGTGTTTGCCACCGAGGAGGGGGCAGTGACAGCGCCTTCCACAGGATTGCATTTCACCCGTCAGATGATGAAGCGTCTTGACATACATGGTATCAAGACGGCATTTGTCACCCTGCATTGCGGACTGGGCAACTTCCATCCTATAGAGGTGGAGGACCTCAGCAAGCACAAGATGGATTCAGAGGAGATGCATGTCACGGAAGATACCTGTAACACTATCAACAGCGCAAAGAAGGCTGGTCACCACATCTGTTGCATAGGAGCCAGCGTGCTCAAGGCTACGGAGACGGTAGTAGGTACCGATGGCTTCATCAAACCTTACGACGGATGGACAAATAAGTTTATCTTCCCTCCTTACGACTATGGACTGGCTGACTCCTGTCTTGTAAATCTGTATCACCCTAAGTCGACGATGATGATGGCGACATGTGCCTTCGGAGGTTATGACCTGGTGTACGACGCCTACAAGCAGGCAATTAAGGCAGGGTACAATGTCGGGTGTTTCGGCGATGTGATGCTGATATTGAATGACTAAGCAGTTCACAGTTCACAGTTGAGTTGAACAAGGTATATCTTGGCATAGGGACCAATTTGGGCAATAAGGAGCAAAACGTACTCCGTGCTTACGAACTGATTGAGCATAAGGTAGGGCAGATATCAAAGCGCTCGTCACTGTATAGCACAGAGCCGTGGGGCTTCAAGTCGGATAATGACTTTGTCAACTCAGTGATATGCGTGGAAACGGAGTTGTCCCCACACGACGTGCTGAAGGCTACTCAGGCGATAGAACGGCAGATGGGACGTACAAGGAAGAGTAGGGGAGGAGAGTACCACGATCGTATCATAGACATCGATATACTGCTATATGATGACATAACGGTTGTTGAGCCTGACCTCATCATTCCCCATCCGTTGATGAAGGAACGTGAATTTGTGATGAAGCCGTTGAGGGAGATAATAGATGAGAGATTATAGATAAAAGATAATAATAGTTAGAACCTAAACTATAATGAAAAAAATAATTTGGATGATAACCTGCTTGCTGACGGTGATGACCACTATGGCGGCAGATAAGACCATAAAGGTAGAAGTAACCAATACCTACTGCAAGTCACGTAAGGCTGTGCCTGTTGTGGTGGCATTGAAAGATTATGTTGCATCTGCCGACAGCAGTGTAGCTTCTGCACTTGTGACGCTCGATGGCAAGGAGGTTCCTTGTCAACTCGATGACCTTGACGATGATGGATTGTTTGACGAACTCTCTTTTGTCACTGATATGAAAAAGAGAGAGAAGCAGACGTTCACCGTCGTTTTTTCGTATGAGGGTATGCCACGTGAGTATCCTGTTATGTGCTATGGCGCCCTTGCCATACGCGACCGTGCAGCAAAGAACCAGAAGCACATGCCGATCACCTCACTTACTTTCCCCAAGACGAGCAATCCCTACCAGTATATTTTCCCTCACGGTGTGGTGATGGAAAATGATATGGTGGGTTTCCGTGCCTACTGCGACCATCGTCAGTCTATCGACTACTATGGTCACCAGCAGTTGAAAGCAGATATTGCCGAGACGGCGTTCTATCCCACAGAGGAACAGAAGGCGGCAGGTGCAGGCGACGATGTGTTGTGGACAGGTTCCACTCCAGGCTGTGGCACCATGCATGCATGGGATGCCAAGAAAGGATGGACTGCGATGTACGAAAACGTGCGTAACACCACTGTCGAGATGGTTGCAGCGGGTGCTGTGCGCACCGTGTTGCGTATCACCAACCGCGCTTGGCAACCGCTCAAGGATTTTGCCTCTGTTGATGTAATCACCACTTACACGCTATATGCAGGTCATCGTGACGTGCAGGTTGATGTGCAGTTCTCTCATAATGTTGAGGGTTTGCCACTTGCCATCGGCACTGTCGATATCGCTGACCCCAAAGGTGCAGAGGAACACTCCGACTGCAAGGGCCTACGTGGTTGTTGGGGCACTGCATGGGCAGGCAACAATCCTAAGGTGTATGGACAGCATACCGTGGGACTTGCTGTGTGTATCCCGGAGCAGTACTATAAGGATGAGACACGTTTCTCAGATACCGCCAATAAGGATGTGATAGGCACTATCAATGACAAGACTGGCAAACTCATTATGCCCAACCAAGCTCTTGTTGATATCGTAGGCACAAGTAATGACCGCTTGAACTACTGGTTTGCTGCCACCTGCGATCTTGAAAGCTTTGGCTTCAAGAGTTCAAAGGAGTGGTTTGATTATCTCGACGAGTGGAAGAAAGAACTCGCATCGCCTGCGACGATAGTAATTAGCAATTAGTAATTGTAATCATAATTTTCAATTGTCAATTTTCAATTATCAATTAAATAAAAAATGGAAGCTGTATTTTCTTACATCATCGGCCTTGGTGCCGCTGTCATGATGCCAATCATCTTCACCATCCTTGGTGTTTGTATCGGCATTAACTTCTCAAAGGCTCTCAAGTCAGGTCTCTTCGTAGGCGTGGGTTTCGTGGGTCTTAGTATTATCACTGCTTTGCTTGTTGACACCATGTCACCAGCCCTCTCTAAGGTTGTAGAGATATATGGTCTGGAGCTTCAGGTGTTCGACATGGGTTGGCCTGCTGCTGCGTCAGTGGCTTACAACACTCTCGTAGGTTCTTTCATCATCCCTGTATGCTTGGGCGTTAACCTTGTGCTGCTGCTGCTCGGTTGCACTCGCACCGTTAACATCGACCTGTGGAACTACTGGCACTTCGCTTTCATCGGCGCTGTGTGCTACTTTATGACTAATTCTATAGCATGGGGCTTCTTCGCTGCTATCGTTTGTTACATCATCACCCTCGTGCTGGCTGATGTCACAGCTAAGAAATTCCAGAAGTTCTATCCAGGCATGGACGGCATCTCTATCCCACAGCCATTCTGTCAGGGTTTCATGCCTTTCGCTGTGGTAATCAACAAGGTGCTCGACTACATCCCTGGCATCAACAAGGTACACATCGACTCTGAGGGCATGAAGAAGAAGTTCGGTCTCTTTGGCGAACCACTCTTCCTTGGTGTGCTCATTGGCATCATCATCGGTTGTCTGGCTTGCCGTGACTGGGACGAGATAGTAGCTAACATCCCTAAGACCCTTCAGATAGGTATCAAGATGGGTGCTGTTATGGAGCTCATCCCTCGTATAACCTCACTCTTCATTGAGGGTCTGAAGCCAATCGCTGAGGCTACCAAGGAACTCATCGCCAAGAAGTTTGGAGAGGACAAGGAACTCTACATCGGTATGTCACCGGCACTCGTTATCGGACATCCTACTACCCTCGTGGTATCACTGCTCCTTATTCCTGTAACACTCATCCTCGCAGTAGTATTGCCAGGCAACCAGTTTCTGCCACTCGCATCACTCGCAGGCATGTTCTATGTATTCGTAATGATACTGCCTTACACCAACGGCAATGTGCTCCGCTCATTCATCGTGGGTCTGGTTATGATGGCTATAGGTCTGTACTTCGTAACATGGATGGCAGGCGACTTCACCAGTGCTGCCCACACCGTGGCCCAGATACACCCAGATGATAAGACCGTACAGGTGCCAGCAGGATTCCAGGCAGGTGCACTCGACTTTGCTTCAAGCCCACTTTCCATGCTCATCTATGCTTGCGTTAAGTACATTTCCTATATAGGAGCAGGCATCCTCACTATCCTTACCTGCGGACTTGTTGTTTGGAACAGAATGAGGATTAACAAGAAGTAGTATATAGTATAAAGAATAAAGTAGATAGTTATGAAAAAGATTCTTGCAATCGCACTGTTGGCAGTATCGCTTACTGCCAGTGCCCAGGAGGCTGACCGCTTTGTTGGCGCTCAGCACGTAAAGTTCCAGACTGCTTGCCATCCATGTGATGTTAAGCACTATGACACCAAGAAACTGCGCAGCCGTTTCGTGATGGAGAAGGTGATGGAGGCAGACTCTATCCTTCTTACCTATTCTCACTACGACCGTTTCATCTTTGGTGGTGCTATGCCTGTCACCAAGACTCTGAAGCTTGAGAACTTCTGGGAGCTCGGTCTCGACGTTGACAAGAACATCAAGGAGAAGTATTTCCTCTACAATCGTGAGATAGGTATCGTAAACTGTGGTCTCGGTGATGGTGTCGTAATAGTTGACGGCAAGGAGTATGCCCTCTCACCAAAGGAGGCTCTCTACGTAGGTCGTGGTCATATCAGCAAGGACAAGGACGTCAACAAGTCTGTTGAATTCCGTTCTAAGGACCCAAAGAACCCTGCTAAGTTCTACCTCAACTCAGCAACAGCTCACCAGCACTACAAGACTCAGTGGATTACCCTCGACGGACGTAAGGGTTCGCTCAAGGCTGCCGTTTGGGGACCAGTAGGCACAGTGGAAGAGGCAAACAACCGTACCGTTTATAAGCTCATCGTTAATGACGTGCTCGAGGAAGGTCCTTGCCAGCTTCAGCTTGGTCTCACTCAGCTCAACCCAGGTGCAGTGTGGAACACCATGCCTCCTCACACCCACGGTCGTCGTATCGAGGCTTACTATTACTTTAACCTGCCAGAAGGTCAGACCATCTCTCACGTAATGGGTCAGCCACAAGAGTCACGCAACGTATGGCTCCACAACGAGCAGGCTATCATGTCACCTGAGTGGTCTATCCATGCAGCAGCAGGCACTTACTACTATACCTTCATCTGGGGTATGGCAGGTGAGAACCTCTACTACAACGACAAGGACAACATTCCTGTTATAGATATTAAGTAAATAAAAAAACCTCCCCTGCGGGAGGTTTTTTTAGTTTATTCTGGATTCTTAGAGTCCATACATATTGTCACGGGACCGTCGTTGATGAGTTCCACCTGCATCATGGCACCAAACTCGCCTGTGCCGACAGGTTTGCCGAGGTCTTCTGATAGTTTCTTTACGAAGGCTTCATAGAGTGGGACGGTGATATCGTGACTGCCTGCCCTCAGGTAGCTGGGACGGTTGCCCTTCTTGTAGCTTGCCCACAGGGTGAACTGCGATACCACCAGTATGTCGCCGCCGACGTCCATGATGCTCTTGTTCATCACTCCCTGCTCGTCGTCGAACACTCTCAACCCCGTAATCTTCCTTGACAGCCACTCTATATCTTTCTCCGTATCGTCATTGCAACATCCTAACAGCACGAGGAAGCCCTGACCTATCTCCGCCTTTGGCGTAAGGTTCAAACGCTCGTTAAGGTTATCGTTATGGTTATCTGGGACTATAGTTACCGACGCTCTACTCACTCTTTGTATTACTGCTCGCATTGTATCTTCAATTTTTAATTTATTGTTGCTGGGGCAAAGGTACTAATAAAAGTTGAAATGTGCAAAAGGTGTTAACGAAAGTTAAGTTCGTGAGGAAATATAGTGCAAATAGAGGAAGAATGGTAAAATATGTTGTAATTTTGCACACCGAAATCAAAAATGTGCAAAAAGTGTAAAGGATAACATAAACGAGATTATGATGAAAAAAGTACTCTTTCTTTTAGTAGTTTTCAATTTTCAACTTTCAATTTTCAATCTTGCCCACGCTGGTGGCATGATGTCAAACACCAATCAGAATGCGGCTTTCATCCGTAATCCTGCGCGTGACGCGGCAATTGGTATTGATGGTGTGTACAGCAACCCTGCCGGTGTGGCATTGATGCCAGAAGGATGGCATCTGTCAGTCAATTGGCAGTATGCATGGCAGAAACGTTACATCGATACGCAAAACCCCGTGCTCGCCAATGACTCGCGCAATGGCGGTAGCGATGCAAAGCGCTATCGTGGTGTCGCTACAGCACCTGTTATACCATCAGCACAGCTGGCATACAATTGGAATGACTTCTCATTTCAGTTCAACTTCGCCATAGCTGGCGGTGGTGGTAAGTGTGAGTTCCAGGATGGTCTCGGCTCTTTCGAGTCAGCCGTGGGCAACGTATGGGCTGGCAAATTAAGGAATATCGCTGGACTGGTAAACAATACTTTTGCAACATACGGCATCAGCGGCGAGGTACCCGCCACCACGGGTTACAGCTGTGAGAGCTATATGCAGGGACGCCAGTACTACTTTGGCTTCACCCTCGGTACAGCATATAAGATTGTAGATACCAAGAATCTCAAGGTGTCAGGCTATGCAGGCGCACGTTTCCTCTATGGTATGGCGAGCTACAAGGCTGAGATCAATAATATAAAGGTGATGGCTACTGATGGCACCAACTACTCACTGCGTGGCTATGCCAATGCCATTTCCAATACTATAGAGAGTGCTGGTCAGAGAGTTGTCGTAGAGCAAGCACTGGTTAATGCCTATAGCGGCATGACACCTGCCGAGGCTATGGCTGCAGCGTCTGACCCTGTACAAAATCAGAGATTGGCAGTAGTACAGACTGTAGGCCAGACGCTTGCTGCCCAGTCTGCTCCCCTTGAGAAGTACTACGATGGCATCGCCCTGCAGAGTGACCAGAACGGTTTTGGTGTATGTCCTATCCTGGGTCTCGACGTGAAGTATGCTTGGGTAAACCTCGCCATGAAGTATGAGTTCCGCACCAAGATGAATATGAAGAACAACTCTACCGTCGAGGAGGCAAGTTTCCTGCCTGCCGTCAACCAGTTTGTCAACGGCACCAAGGTACGTGAGGACACTCCAGCCCTGCTCACCCTCGGTCTGCAGATAGAGCCCCTCCAAGGACTGCGTATCAGCGCTGGTTATCACCACTTCTACGACCGCAATGCCAAGAAGACCTACTACGATGCTGACGGTGTGCGTCACGACGACAAGAACTCCATGCTCTCCAAGGGCACTGACGAGTGGCTCGCTGGTGCAGAGTACGACTTCGGCAAGGATAAGCGTTGGACTGTCAGCGGTGGCATACAGACTACCACCTACGGCAATACCGACGAGTATATGACCGACCTCTCATTCGTCACCAACTCATGGAGCTTCGGCACAGGTGTGAAGTACAAGATCAACGAGAAGATGGCAGTAAACTTCGGCTACTTCCAGACCAACTACCGCGACTACAAGGAGGCAGCAGACTTCCGTGACTCCAATGGCTCGCACAACGACTTCACACGCACCAACCGTGTGTTTGCCGCAGGTCTCGATATAGACCTTTAAACGGGAACGATAACAACACAATAGGCACAGCCCCTTTTCAGGGCAGTGCCTATTTTTTTGTCATTTTGTCACTTTTTTTTATCATTATTTGCAAGTTTAAATAAAAAGGTGTAAATTTGCAACGTGAGATATGTCTAATGGACTATCGACAATATGGAAATTATGAACTTATATGTAACTAAAACACAAAGTATTATGAAAAAGACTATCCTGAATTCTTGGGTGGCAATAGCCATCGGCATTGCGAGCATGGTGACAATCTCAGGATGCTGTGACGACGACCTGGCAAATGATACCACTATAATCCCCACCAACGTTATTGTTGACCCTAACGTCGACCAGTTGCAAACCAAGGTGACTGCCAATGTGCCCACAGCAGTGCTCAGTTCCTTTGATGACAAGTCGATGGGAGCAGCCCTCGTGCGCCGTCTCCCTAACACCACTAACTCCATACAGGGTGACACCAAGATGGTGCTCATCAAGGGCGAGGACATACTGAGTCGCCCTCTGACTGAGTGGATTGAGGCAGCAAGGATATACCTCAAGGGTGGCTACATAGCAGTAGAAAAGCCTCATAATGCCCATCTCGTTGAGGTGGCTGAGCAGTTGTCTAATAAATTAGAGCAGGCTACTCACGATGTGTTGAAGGAGAGTGGACACATTACAATCACTCCACCTGAGCAGGTGTCCAGCAACTCTATCAACATTGATGCTGAACGTATGGGCGCCCGAATTGTCAACATCGCTACGATAGCTGGCTCACGAGCTAATGCCAGCAGCGAGGCAGTTGCCGAGATGGTCGTCTTCTCTCCTATGGGCTTTTACCAGTGCGACCCTTATCAGGACGAAGTGGTCCATTCCTCACACTCAGATAATGATGGAGAAGAGGTAGAAGAAGATGAGATATTCAATTCTGACTATACTAAACTCAACAGCGGCTTGCTTGCCGACGGAGTTGCCGAGTGGTTAAACTATCAAGGCAACAGAACAGCCGTTTCTAAGAGCAGACTCCTCTCTAAGGCTGACGGTCAGGGTTCTATCAACGAAATGATGAGCGCCAGCGAAGAGCATTACTATAATAGAAGCCTGTTTGATTATGATTGGAATAAAAATACGCGCAAAAAGCCTTACGGCTTTTCTGAAGTCATCCGCGTGTGGGGCAGCCACAATATGAAGACCAACAAGGACTATTACTTCGTGCAGCAATCTGCGCTGTCAGCCGTTGGAGGCGAGCAAGAGGGTGATGCTCGCTTTGATCCCAACAAGACCCTTTATGCAGGTCCTTACAAAGAAAAGGAATGGATAAAAACGGATTACAGCCGTAATGGCAAGCATTACAAAGCATACTATGGTTCATGGTGGCAGTATGGCGAATACTCGTTGAACCTTGTTGGTTCTGGCACCATAAGGCTGGAGGATGCCCTTCCTACGACAGACAACAATAACACCAGCACATCTATAGCTGTGGGCGAGACTCACTCAGAGACAAACACCATTGGTGGTTCCTTAGGCTTTTCAGGTTGGAATCTTACAGGTAGCGCCAACTACTCTCACGGATGGACCGACGGCACCTCCTATACCATGACCTCTACCACCAATGCCAAAGAGATAACGGTGGAGAAGAACACTGATAAAAATAAGGTTAAGTGGAACTATGAGAACAGCCAGAATATCTACGGTTCTTATGATTATGATGATAAGCATAAACTGGCTTCAGCGTCTGTCACCACTGACGTGAACGTTGACAACCAGGCATGCTGGTCTGTAGAAAATCCAGAAGGGGCATACACACTTGAGGTCACAAGCTCCTCATATATGAAGTGCATGTGGACCGACAAAGATGACCATAAATGTAGCTCGACTAACGGACCATCGTCAGAGAATAATAAATATGAGCTCATCATCCCTAACCGTGCCGAGCAGACATGGTACATGGACATAACCTTCCCTGAGATAGGTCAGCCTGGTCATGAGGGTCATAAGGGACTGCTCACCCAACGCATGGGGGAACAGTTCCCAAGCATATATCAGACTGAGGTAAAAATTGCAGACCGCACGGAAGAGAGCGAGAACACCATCAAGATATTGGTAAACCAGGCTGATAATGTGCTCCACAACACCGATGGTGGTCAGACAATGCGTGAGTATGCCCTCGACCTTGGTATCTCTCAATATACTATCACGTGGTACACCATCGACGGCAAACATAGTAAATATGGAGTTACAGTTAAGGCAAGAGAAGAGTAATAACATGAAAATGATAAGATTATCGCCATCCCTTGCCAAGGGATGGCTTCTCGCCATAATGCTGATGGTGGGTGTGGAGGTGGCTATGGCTGATGCTGGTACTAAGAAACTCTGCGCCTATGTGGCATCTGATGGCAAGTCAATGAACTTAATGTTCTGTAACCCTGACGACACCCCGCCATCAGGCTACAGCAGATGCGTTTACGATGGAGGAACCAACTGGAACTCATCCTTCCACGAGACAGTCCAAAACTGCACCATCGATGCTTCGTGTCAGGACTTTGACGGCACAGAGCTCAAAGCCCTCTTCTGGAATTGCACAGCGCTGAAAGGGATAAATTCTCTAGAAAACCTGTGCACTGCAAACGTGGAGAAGATGGACAATATGTTCTACAACTGTTCGTCGCTTACATCGTTAAGCCTTCCGTATAATGAACAGCATCATGCATGGGATATATCTAAGGTAACGAGCATGATAGGCATGTTTGAAGGTTGTAGCAAGCTGGGCGCTATAGACCTCAGTGGCTGGAACACCAGCAACGTAACGAAGATGACTGAGATGTTCATGGGCTGTGCAGGCTTGAAGAAGATAGACATCAGCTCGTTCAACACCTCAAAGGTAGAGAGCATGGCCAGCATGTTTGATGGTTGTACTCAGCTGCAGACCATCTGGGTAGGTTCTAAGTGGAGCACCGCTGCAGTGACTGGTGGTAGTCTGATGTTTCACGGCTGCAGCGCAATAGTAGGAGCAGACGGCACTACATACAACTCTGCCAACACCAGCGCTACATACGCCAAAGTGGGCGATGGCGGCTATCTCAGCAACGGACTGAAGACTCAGGCGGTTGAAGGCAGGCGATGGATGACATTCTATGACGACGAGAACTCCTATCAGCTCTATGACTTCAACGACCTTAAGGTTTACTCGGCAAAATATGATGCTGACCATTCATGGCTGATACTGAAAGATGAGGGCAAGGTCATACCTAAGGAAACGCCTGTCATAATCATGGGTAGTGATGTAGCAAACAATGAATACGCCAAGATGTTTGTTACCACAGCTACCAGCACGATAGCTGATAACGACCTGAACGGTTCAAACTTAGACTATCCCGTACAGAACCTCAAAGACATACTGAGCGACAGGGCACATGTAGAGCATGGTACAGGCGAGATATATGTGATGGGTGTGACGAGTAAAGGCTTCGGCTTCCACAGGTACACAGCAGAGACCTTCCCTGCCCACAGGGCATTCCTGTATCTGCCATTACCCCCACCAGCCTCTAACGCTATCACTATCACCTTCATCAGTGCTGTTACTGGCATCGAGGAAGTACAAGGTGACAAGGGACAAAGTACAAAGTACAAGGGACAAGGTGATGACATCTGGCATACCCTTGGCGGCATGAGGCTTCAGGGCAAGCCCAGTGCCCCTGGCATGTATATAAACAATGGTAAGAAGACAATAGTAAAGTAGGGAGGCTCACGTCATGAAAAGAATATATCAGAAACCAGAAATACTGACCATTGACATCGTGCTGCCGAAACTGCTCGGCGATAGTCTGATAATCCCCGTAAATACAGAGTCTGAAGACCCGCCAATCGAGAATCCAGAGGAAGTTTTCTAACCCCATGTGGATTTAACCTTCAAGTACTTATAAATGGAGTTAAACTATAGAACAAACGAAAACTTAAATCAAAATATTTCTTACCTATGAGAAAAAGATTCTTTTGGTTGCTTGCCACCATCATGATGTGTGGGGCAATGATGACTGGGCTGACATCGTGCAGCGACGATGACAACAACAACAATCAGAAGCGCGTGGCAGTGTTGCTTCCCGACAATTCCCGCATAGAGCGTTGGGGCATAGACAAGGCAAACCTGGAGGCGGTGATGCAGGCGTATGGTTTCAATGCCACATTCTACGTTGCTCCCGAGACCTCAGATGGTGCTGACGAGCAGGTCGCTCAGCTTAGAAAAGTCATCAACGACGGCGTGAAATATATAGTGGTGACAGCCATTGACTATAAGAAAATCAATGAGTCAGGGCTGCTTAAGGAGCATCCCGATGTTAAGGTGGTATGCCATGACCGCTTTATACAGGACAACCCCCAAATAGCTTATCTCTCATCAGCCGACACGAAGGAAGTAGGACGTACACAGGCATTGTTCCTGCTCAACCATTTCCACTCTTCAGGCAAGAATCACATGACCCTTGAAATCCTGCAAGGTCCTGAGACCGATGTCAACGCCAAGGATTATTACGAGGGAGCCATGGAGCTGCTCAAGAAATACATCGACAACGGAACAATAGAAGTCAAGAGTGGCAAGAAGGCATACAGCCAGGTGAAGGCTGACAGTTGGGATGTAGCCGACGCCAGGAAAGCCATGTTAGACCGTCTTGAGAACTATGCTGGTGAATGCCCCGACATGATACTTGCTGCAAGCGACAATGTTGCTCAGGGTGCCATTAAGGCTCTGGAGGATAAAGGTATTACGAAAAAGCCAGTTATAACAGGTCAGGACAATTCCGTTGCGTCTCAGGCTTATATCAGGGATGGCAAGCAGACCATGACCATAGACAAGAACCTGAAGGACATGGCATACAACACAGCCATGATTGTCAACAGTCTGATATCCAATTCTCCGATTCGCACCAGCCAGAGCATCTCAGGCATCCCTGCAATCTTCTCTAAGATTACCCTCATGACACAAGACAGCTATTAGTTCTTCCACACCCCCGAATATAAGGACACATTAGAGCCGACCCTAACACCTTAGGGTCGGCTCTTGTGCTTACATGTGCCCCACGCACCTGGTGCTCGTTCTGTCCTATGGGTACTATTTCCAGTTGGGTGGCTCCCAAGAAAGCGCCTCTGCCTAAGGCATTCACCAGTATTCATGTGTCGAGTGCCTGCCCTACAAAAATTATGACCTTAAAACACTAAGTAGTTTTTAAGAAACAATCTAAAACCTGTATTGCAACTTGATGTTGCCTGCATGGCGGTTGGTGATGGCTTCGCCGCTGAGGGCATCTACCATGTCGTGCCAGTCAAGGCTCAGGAACCAATGCTCGTCAAACTGCTTGCTGACTGACAGACAGCCATACACGGGAGTGCCATAGATGATGCGCTGTGGCGACTTCTTGGTGTGATAAACCATCTGCATGCCTATCTGCCACTGGTGAGGAAGGCGTGCGGTGGGCGAAAGACGCACAATGGCGTATGCCATATCTCTTGAAAATGCTAAGTCAGTACCCCCTGTGAGAGTGAGCCAGCGGTGCTTCCAATATACGGAACCAGATACCTCGGTAAGGTTATCATCGCCCTCTACCATGTAGTGGCTTGCCTCCGTCTGTATGGTCAGCCTCGGCTTGCTGTATGTGTAGGCGAGTTTAAACTGGTTGATGTCCCACTCTTCCAGCTGACCTTCGATGAACAGCCAGTCGTCATAGGTCAGCGTGATAAGGTCGAGGAAGAGTGCCTCGTAGGCAGGGTTGTAGTATTTGCGGTAGTAGCCCAGCTGCCACTGGTGGCGGTTGTTGGGCACGAATATGACGCACGCATTGGTGTTGTTGCGCGTGTCAGAATATCGGTGGCTCTCGTCGTTGCCTCTCAGTTTGTAGCCGTAAAACATGGTGCGGTTACCAGCTGTGAAGCGCCAGTGGGGCAGGGTGTAGGTGAACTGCAGGTAAATGTCGTGGTTGAAGATATGCCACCCCCAGTCTCTGTCTTTTTGGTTGCTTATGAGGTAGTCGCCCTCGGTGCCCAGCATCATCGACAGGCGCTTGGTGAACAGCGGTGTGTTCAGCTCCACCACATACATAGGCAGTTTGTTTGACACGTATGGGTCACTCGAATACTGATAGCCGCCCAGGATGAGCAGTTCGGTGCCCATATCGTTGAAGGTGTGGAAATAGCGTGCCCTGCCCATCACCTTGCGTGTCATGTTGTAAGGCAGTTCTATGAACTGCTGGGTGAAGTAGGTCAGCAGCTTGTTGCGTTCGTCAAAGCGGTTAGTCATGTGGAGTGTGACATAGTCTTTCTTGCCCTCCTGATAGCTGTAGGTGGCATTGGCATAGACATCGGTGCCCCTGCTGCCATACAGCATATTGGCAGTGGCATAGCCCTCTGCCTGATTGCCAAAGTCGCCCTGACCCTCTACAAAGCCTTTCACCCCGTCGGGCATCTTCATGTTTATGTCGAGCACATTGTTCGTGCCTATGGTACCCTTTGCCACGCCAGTGTTGTCACATACCTGTATCTTGTCTATGTCCTTCGCCTTCATCTGGCTGAGGATGAGTCGGTTGTCGCCGTTTATGGGGGCATTGTCTATGCGCAGGTTGTAGGTGGATATCACATCCTGGTAACCTGCTATCATGAGGTCGGGCACCATCTGCAGCACATCCATCAGCGTCTCTTCGCCAGTCAGCTCCATGCGTTGCGGATAGATGATGGTTCTGTCAGCCTTAATCTCGACGATGGGCAGACTGTCTTGCGCCAGCATATAGGCAGATAAGAAAATCATGCTCAGCAGTATGTATAGTTTTGAGTTACGAAGCATGTTACAGCATATTGAGGAAGAGGGTGATGATGCCAGTGTTGATGATATCTGCAAACATGGCGCCGATGATTGGTATTATGAGGAAGGGCTTGACGGTATAGTGGTATTTGTAGCATACAGCACTCATGTTAGCCATGGCGTTAGGCGTGGCACCAAGGGCGAAACCGCAGATGCCTGCACAGAGCACTGCTGAATCGTAGTCGCGCCCTAAGAGCGGAAAGGCTGCAAAGTAGGCAAAGAGGGCTATTATCACCACCTGGGTTGCCAATATCACTATCAGCGGCAGGGCAAGGTTCTGCAGTTCCCACAGTTTCAGTGAAATCATAGCCATGCCAAGGAACAGAGACAGACAGATGTTGCCCACACTTATGATGCGCTCCATGTCAAGCAGTTTGTCAGCCTTTACCTTTTTGCCATTTCTGTTCAGTGTCACCATTCCCATCGTGTTGCGGGTGATGGCGGCTAATATCAGTGCACCGAAATAAGTGGGGAAGGTGATGCCTGTCTTGGTAAGAACCCAACTCAATACTGTGCCGCCACCCATGACGAGGATGATGCAGTACATGGCTTTAGCATACTGTTGGAACTCCTGTTCGTTCGTACTGAGACGCTTGGCACGACCTGTGGGCGATGCCTCGTCGCTCTCTATACCAGCCATGGCAGGGTCTATCTCCTCATCGTGTGGTTGCATCTGCTCATGTGTTAGTTTCGCACGGATAATTCTCTCTGCCAATGGACCACCAAGCATAGAGCCTGCAATGAGTCCGAAGGTGGCTGCTGCCATGCCTATGGTGTCGGCACCTTCTAGTCCCATAGCCTTAAGAACGCCAGCAAAACCGCCTGCCGTGCCGTGTCCGCCAGTCATTGATATGCTTCCTGCTGCCATGCCTATCAGCGGGTCAACACCCATCACGCGGGTAATGCCCATCGGCATCAGATTCTGCATGGAGATGATCACCACTAACAGTCCTAACATGATAACCAGCAGTTTGCCTCCCTGACCTATAACCTTCAGGTCACTCTGAAATCCCACACTGGTGAAGAATGCCAACATGAAGAAGTCTTTCAGTGTGCCGTCAAACGACACCTCGATATGAAAAACACTATACAGCAGCAGGGTGAGCAACGAGAAGATGATGCCGCCACTCACAGGCGAAGGCACGCAGAACTTCTGCAAGAAAGACACCTTACGCGTAAGGATCATGCCGACGAAGAGAGCCAAGGCGCCCACGCCAGCCGATTGTATCATATCAAGTTCGATGCTTGTCATATATTTTAATCAACTTTTGGGTACAAAGTTAATATAATTTTTTTATTTATTCTATGCCTTTCAGGCAGAAATTTCCCCTGTCTATGTTATCGTCTTAATACGAGAAAGACTGCAACCAGCCTAAACCGATTGCAGTCCAACCTAAAACGACGCGTCTCAAATTAATTGTACCTTGTCACCTTGTCACCTTACATGTGACTAACGCAACTGGTGGTAGTCAAGATAGTACAGATTGCTGTAAGGATTGCATTCTTGCGCGCAGTGGGTGCTCAGGCGAGCAGAGCTCGGAGGATGATAACGCTCCAGTTCTTTCTTGCTTTGTCAGACATAGTGGTTTAGTTGTTTAGTGGTTTAGTTGTTTGGGTTGAACACGAATCCTACGAATTATTTCTCACAAAGGAGAGATGACCGCTCTTCGAGCCTTACGTGTCTCTCGATAAGCCCCTTGCCATAAGCAAGCTTCTGCAAGTGCCTTCTCTCGATTCACTACTGACTATCGTCAGCCCTCATCTCTCTACGCTAAGAGCCAAGACGCTTCTAAAGAAGCTTACGCAAGGGGCTGGCGCATGAAGTACACAGTCCGCATGGCTTGGCGTGAGTGCTGAAAGCACGACCTTTGCCCTTTGCGCAGACTGAGAACAGATTGGTGCAACCAATAGGCAGGTGAGTTAGACAGTCACTGGGAGCTGGCTCACTAGTGAGTGGATAAATCGCATGCCGTCACTCTTGAAAAGAGTTGTTCTTAGTCTCTGCGATAAACAAGATATTCGTTCTATTCGTGGTTTAGATTATTAACGTTCTGTGGAGTAGTCGGGAGACCTCGATGTCAACCTTGGGCCCTTAAGGTTATCGTTGGAAATCCCGATTTCCACGTGCAAAGTTACTATGAAAGCCTTATCCAGCCAAATATTCCGAGATTTTAACGTTGTCTTTTGTCTCTTTTGTCTTTTCTCTCACGCGCATATATATTATTATAATTATTACTTACCCCTATATATAATAAATTATATATTACCCCCTCTCTTCTTTTTTAGGTATTTCTATCAAAACAAAAAAAGACAAAAGACAAAACGGACAAAAGAGACATTTTTGAGTTGGTTTTGTGGCTTGCACTGCTCTCAATGCTATGGCAGAAGAGATAGCGAGGGCTGTCAGTACAGAGGGGTAAGGCACAGCAATATTTTAATATACTAAAAGCATTGCTTCTGCACATAGAAGCAATGCCCTTAGCGCTGTGGAAAGCCGTGAGATGTTAAAATCTTCGCGATTTTGTGTGTGAGTAGTGCTAACTTAAAATATACTTTTCGGCATTCAGGTGGAAGAATCAATAATTTTCATGTTGTAATAAAGATTTATAGTTAATAGGCAGGGGGAAGGCTTTTACAATTTATGCGACACGAGCATATTCTCGGGGTTGAGAGCCTCGTCGAGTTTCTCTTGGGTCATGATGCCCTGCTCGAGCACTATGTCATAGACGGAGCGGTTGGTCTCGAGGGCTTCCTTGGCTATCTTGGTAGAGGTCTTGTAGCCTATGTAAGGATTCAAGGCTGTGACGATGCCGATGGAGTGCTTCACCATCTCGAGGTTGCGTTCCTTATTGACCGTGATGCCGAGTACGCACTCCTGGGTGAGGGTCTCGATAGCTTTCTTGAGCCAGATGAGACTCTCGAAGAGCGACTCGGTGATGATAGGCTCCATGACGTTGAGCTGAAGCTGTCCTGCCTCGGCTGCGAAGGAGATGGTGGTATCGTTGCCGATGACCTTGAAGCATACCTGATTGACCACCTCAGGGATGACAGGATTGACCTTGCCAGGCATGATGGATGAGCCAGGAGCCTTAGGTGGGAGGTTGATCTCGTTGAGTCCGCAACGTGGACCAGAAGCCATGAGGCGCAGGTCGTTACATATCTTGGAGAGTTTCACTGCCAGGCGCTTGAGGGCTGATGAATAGCTGACATATGCGCCAGTGTCAGGGGTTGCCTCCACAAGGTCAGAGGCTGAGACGAATGCCTCGCCAGTGAGTTTGGAGAGGTTGGCAGCACAGAGTTTGGCGAAGCCAGGTACGGCATTCAGTCCTGTGCCGATGGCTGTGCCACCCATGTTGATTTCGAGCATCAGTTTGACGTTGCGATCAAGGTTGGCTATCTCCTCCTCCAGATTGTTGGCATAGGCATTAAACTCCTGTCCGCTGGTCATAGGCACAGCATCCTGCAGCTGGGTGCGACCCATCTTGATGCAGTCCTTGAATTCGTCGCCCTTATAGCGGAAGGCACTGATGAGCCCTGTGAGGGCACCGATGAGTTTCTTGTTGTAGCGGATAACAGCAAGACGGATGGTGGTAGGATAGACATCGTTGGTGGACTGTCCGCAGTTGCAGTGGTCGTTAGGCAGACAGTACTGGTAGTCGCCCTTCTCGTGGCCCATAATCTCGAGAGCACGATTGGCTATCACCTCGTTGGCATTCATATTGACAGAGGTGCCTGCTCCGCCCTGCACCATGTCGATGGGGAAGTGCTCGCGCCATTTGCCGTCGATTATCTCCTTGCAGGCAGCTGCTATGGCATCGGCTATCTCGCCGTCGATAGCGCCGAGAGTGCGGTTGGTCTCCACTGCTGCCAGTTTCACGTAGGCTATGGACTTGATAAACTCGTGATACATGGACATGGTCTTGCGTGAGATATGGTAGTTGTTGATACCACGCTGTGTCTGTACGCCATAGAGGGCGTCTGCTGGAACTTTGAGCTCACCTAAGAGG
>JAFXZF010000038.1 GCA_017541365.1 Prevotella sp. | reverse complement strand
GTGCTGGCAAAACTGGAGTTTGCCAATCCTGGACGTAGCGTAAAGGATCGTGTGGCTCTTGCCCTTATCAATCAGGCTGAGAGGGAGGGACTAATCAATAAGGGCACTACCATCATTGAGCCTACCAGCGGCAACACTGGGGTGGGACTGGCAATCGTAGCTGCCTCACGTGGCTACAGGATTATCCTCACCATGCCCGACGCTATGACCATAGAGCGCCGCAAACTGTTGCAGGCTCTTGGTGCACGACTGGAGCTGACCCCTGCCTACGAGGGTATGCCTGGAGCTATTCGCAGGGCACAGCAGCTCGCCAAGGAGATAGGTAATGCCTTCATTCCACAGCAGTTTGCTAACAAGGCTAATCCTGAGGCTCATCGCCAGACTACCGCACAAGAGATATTGCGCGATACGGAGGGAAAGGTTGACATTTTTATTTCAGGCGTAGGTACTGGCGGCACCATAACGGGTGTGGGCGAGGTGTTGCGCCAGCACAATCCCGATGCACAGATTATCGCCGTGGAGCCTCACGACAGTGCCGTGCTGAGTGGTCATAAGCCTGGCCCACATAAATTGCAGGGCATAGGAGCAGGGTTCGTTCCACCTGTGCTCAACACCAATATTTATGACGAGATATTCCGTGTGAAGAATGATGATGCTTTCGAAACCGCACGAGTACTTGCCGAACAGGAAGGTCTGCTCGTTGGCATCTCGTCTGGCGCAGCAGCATACGCAGCCATCGAGGTGGCAAAGCGTCTGGAAAATAAGGACAAGAACATCGTGGTGCTGCTCCCTGATACTGGCGAGCGCTATCTCTCCACTGGTCTATATGAGTATGAGGAAGAGGAATAGTGCACAGTTAAATTATCAATTATCAACTATCAAAATGGCAGAAACAAAGAAACTTTCACTCATCGCCTTTTCGGGCGACTTTGACAAACTTACGGCTGTCTTCACTCTCGCAACGGGAGCGGCTGCTGTAGGCTATGAGGTAAATATCTTCTTCACTTTCTGGGGACTTGATGCCATAAAGCAGAAGAAAGGTCGTGCCTTTATCGGTAGCAACTGGCTCACCAAGACTTTCGGCTACATGATGGGCGGACTCAGCGTTGCTCCTAACAGCCGTTTCAACTTCCTGGGTATCGGACCTAAGATATTCCGCTACCTTATGAGGAAGAACAACGTGGCTACCCTCGAAGAACTTGTCGAGGCGGCTGGTGCCCTGGGTGTTAACATGTATGCCTGTGAGATGGCGATGCACATCCTCGGACTCAAAAAGAGTGACTTCATTCACGAGGTGAAAGACGTGCTCGGAGTGGCTACATTCCTCAACATAAGTGAGGGAGGAAGAACGCTGTTTATTTAAATTATCAATTACAATTATGGCTACATACACATTAGATATTACAAAGGAACATTGTCCTATGACCTTCGTTAAGACGAAGTTAAGACTTGCACAACTGCAGGCTGGCGATATACTCGAAGTGCTGCTTGCCGAGGGCGAACCGCTGGAAAACGTGCCACGCTCAGCTACTGAGCAGGGTTACAAAGTGCTTTCCGTAGAGCCCGTAGGCAATGGCGTTCACAAGGTGACAATAGAGAAATAAAAGTATAACAAATCGTAAAACTAAAAAATTCAATTACAATTATGGCAGACAACAACATTCAGCGTAGTATTACTACCCAGACAGCTCGCAAACTTGCGAACACTACCAAGACGCCCCCTCAGATGGGCTCCATCACTCCACGTCTTCTGCTTAAGCTCCTGCCTTGGACTCAGGTAGAAAGTGGCACCTATCGCGTTAACCGCACTAAGGTGGAACTGAAAAAGGCTGACCGCATTCAGATACAGTATTTCGAAGGCGAACCAAGTTTCACAGCCAAGAATCTGCGCGCCGTTCCTGTGTTCCAGCATATTGACGAGGACATCGTGACTCGTCTTGCCCAGAACTTCAAGCCTGTTGAGGTGGCGCGAGGCAAGAATCTCGTTACTCAGGGCAAGGATAAGCAGAAATTCTTCATCGTTGCCAACGGTCAGGCTGAGGTTATCTCTACTGGCACTCACGGCGAGGAATTGCGCATAGCCCTGTTGGGTGACGGCGAGTATTTTGGCGAGGCCGACCTGCTCAGCGCTGCTGACTCTACCGTCTCTGTACGTGCCGTGACTGACTCTGTATTCCTGCAGCTCGACACCCCTGTGCTCGAACAGATTATCAAAGATAACCCTAAGTTCCGCGAGCAGTTTAGCAATGCCGTTGAGGAACACCTCCGCATCAAGGCTACCGTAAACGACCACGGCGAGAAGCACATAGACCTGGTTAGCGGACACGAGGAGGACAACGTTATCCCTGAGACATACATCGACTATGAGGAGAACCCTACAGAGTATTCGCTCAACACCCTGCAGACCGTAGTACGTGTACACACCCGTGTGAGCGACCTCTACAATGCTCCTTACAACCAGTTAGAGCAGCAGTTGCGACTCTCCATCGAGTCTATCAAGGAGCGTCAGGAGTGGGAACTTATCAACAACAAGAAGTTCGGACTCCTGGCTCAGGCTTCTCCTGGCTACAAGATCAGCGCCCGTTATGGCACTCCTACGCCTGACGACCTCGACGAACTCCTCTCACTCGTGTGGAAGGAACCTGCATTCTTCATTGCCAATCCACGTGCCATCGCTGCCTTTGAGCGCGAGTGCACCTGGCGCGGAGTGCCTCCAGTGGCTATCGACCTCTTCGGCACTAAGGTTATCACATGGCGCGGTGTGCCTATCATTCCTTCTGACAAGGTGGAAATCAAGGGACAGTACCTCACCAATCGCGGCGTAGGAACCACCGACATCATCCTCGTTCGCGTAGGCGAGAAGGAGCAGGGAGTCATCGGTCTGCACCAGAGCGGCATCCCTGGCGAGATTGCGCCATCACTCTCAGCACGCCTCATGGGTCTGGATCAGTTTGGTGTGGCAAGCTACTTGCTGACTAAGTATTTCAGCCTTGCAGCACTCACCGACGATGCCATCGCCGTGCTTGAGAATGTGGAGGTAGGTTACTACCACGATTACCAGCACAGAAACCAGATTGAGAAATAGTTCATAGTTCATAGTGCATAATTCATAATTATGATAGATGATATTAACATAGCAAACCTGCCAGGTATCGGAAGCATACCTCAGATAGCTGTGCCTAACGAAGCCCCTGAGGAGCCTCCTCACCCTGCTGATGTGACACCCACTCCTGCGAGTGCGGCATTGCCACAGGGCAGTCCGTCCGTACCTTCACTGGGTACGGGCGACATAGGCTCGCTCAACCCCTACGAATGCCAACTGTTCAGAGGCGTGGTAGAGAAATACTTCCCTGACGAAGCTGGGCAACCTCTTCACTCAGAACCCAGTGAGGCGTCTCTCCCAGACCCTCTGGAAGTAGCAGCAGGAGAGCAGGGCGACGATGTGGCTCTCAGCGATACTGAGACGGTGCTTCGCGAGAACGGTTTCGGCATAGGCATACCTGAGACGGAACTGGTGCAAAATCTGCATTACGAGGAAGCCGATGTGGTCAACTCCAACCAGATACGCGACCAGTTTCCAGTGCTCCATCAGAAGGTGAACGGCCACGACCTGATATGGTTTGACAACGGTGCTACCACCCAGAAGCCTCTGCGCGTCATCGACGGACTGTCTAAGTTTTACAAGACAGACTATTCCAACATCCATCGTGGCGCTCATACCCTTGCAGCCCGTTCTACTGACCAGTATGAGGCAGCAAGGCAGAAGGTGGCCGACTTTATCAACGCACCGTCACAGGAGAACATAGTATTCGTGCGTGGCACCACCGAGGGCATCAACCTCGTGGCACATACCTTTGGCCGAAAGTTTCTCTCCAAGGGCGATAACGTCATAGTTTCCACCCTCGACCATCATGCCAACATCGTGCCTTGGCAGCAGATAGCCCAGGCACAGGGAGCGGAGTTGCGTGCCATACCCGTTGATCAGAACGGCGACCTGATACTCTCTGAATTTGAGCGTCTCATCTCGCCCCAGACCAAGTTTGTGTCTGTTGGTCATGTCAACAACACCTTCGGCACTATCAACGATGTGCGCACCATCATCCGCATAGCCCACTCCCACGGCATTCCCGTGCTCATCGACGGAGCACAGTCCATAGCCCACACCAAGGTTGACGTTCAGGAACTCGATGCTGACTTCTTCGTCTTCTCTGGACATAAAATCTACGGTCCTTCTGGCATCGGCGTGGTGTATGGCAAGAAGGAGTGGCTCGCCCAACTTCCTCCTTGGCAGGGTGGTGGCAATATGATTAAGGATGTCACCATCGAGAAGACTGAGTTTAATGCTCCGCCAGCACGTTTCGAGGCAGGTACGCCAAACATTGCCGACGCCATCGGACTGGGCTATGCCCTTGACTTTGTCAACTCCGTAGGCATCTACAACATAGAGCGCCACGAGCACGAGCTCACCGAGTATGCACGCCAGCAGATATCTCGCATACCTGGCATCACCATCATTGGCAACCCCAAGCATCGTGTCAGCGTCATCTCGCTCGACATTCCTGGCATTCCTGCCCCTGAGGTGGGACAACTGCTCGACAAGGAGGGCATAGCCGTGCGTGCAGGCCATCACTGCGCCCAGCCAGCCCTGCGTGCTCTGGGCTATGAGATGTCCGTGCGCCCAACCTTTGCTGTCTATAACACTAAGGAAGAGGTGGACCGTCTCGTAATCGCTTTACAAAAAATTGTGGCTGACAGAAAGTAGATATGAAATCACTCACACAGACCATAAAGAGTACGACGAAGTCCCTTTCCGCGCCTGAAAGCGTGAAGGGACTTCTTCATCAGAAACTTGACCACGTGCCGTTGCCGTCCAATGGTGCGTTGGAAGAGATTATACAACTGGCTCGCGAGATTCTCCTGCCAGGATACTTCGGACAGTGCAAGGTAGGTCAGGATACCCTCGACTACTATATCGGCGTGTCTTTAGAGAGGCTCTACAGTCTGCTGAAGAAGCAGATTGTAGCTGGACTATGCTTTGACCTGCGCAAGGAAGACGGCGAGGTGGACATCAACCCCATACGCCAGAAGGCTATCCTCATCACTACTCTGCTCATAGAGCGCCTGCCACGCATCCGCGAGATGCTCGCCACTGATATCGAGGCTGCCTACAAGGGTGACCCCGCAGCTACCTCGTTTGGCGAGATTATCGCCTGCTACCCCGTCATCCGCACCCTGTGCAACTACCGCTTTGCCCACGAGCTCCACGAACTGGGTGTGCCCCTCATACCCCGTATGATAACCGAACTGGGACACTCCGAGACAGGCATCGACATTCATCCTGCCGCTAAGATAGGCAGTCATTTCACCATTGACCACGGCACTGGCGTAGTAATAGGCTCCACCTGTATCATAGGCAACCGCGTGAAACTCTATCAGGGAGTAACCCTCGGGGCTCTCTCCTTCCCTCTCGACAAGGACGGCAACCCCATCAAGGGCATCGCCCGTCACCCCATCATCGGCGACGACGTGATAATCTATAGCAATGCCTCCATTTTGGGCAGGATAACCATCGGCGACCGCTCCGTGATAGGTGCAAATAAGTGGATAACCGAGAATGTGGCTCCTGACAGCAAGATTTACACCAACTTCCGCGGACATCGCGGCTTCGAGGACGGAACGGGAATATAAAGAGTACAGTCCTCCACGGCATTGGAGTTAGCCACACCCCATTTTGCCGAAATGTCACAAATGTCACTTTGTTCACCAAAAACCCCGTGCAGGTATTCTCCGCACGGGGCTTTTTGATTATATGCCACAGATTATCACCTTAGAGGTGACTCACACAACTGGTGGTTAAGAAAACTGGTCTATGATGTCCTTTATCTTTGTAGCATTGACCACTCCAGTAAGGCGATGGAGCACTTCTCCGTTTTTTATGAAGAGGATGGTAGGGATATTACGCACACCGAACTTATCGAGCAGTTCTTCGTTGTTCTCGGCATTGTATTTTCCTACAATAGCCTTGTCGCTATATTCCTCAGCTACCTGTGCTATGATGGGTGAGAGACGCTGACATGGTCCGCACCACGTTGCCCAAACATCTATTACTACCAGTTTCTGTTGTGCTAACAACTCCTGGTAATTGTCGTCGGTAATTTTTATTTCTGCCATAATTTATAGTTTTTTTTTATTTGTAGTCTTTTGCGAGTTTAACTATGTGGTTGAGTTGGTCGTCAGTGTGCTGTAGGGATATGAAGTCTGCCTCAAACTGCGATGGCGAGAGATACACCCCATTGTGCAACATATAGCGCCAAAAGCGTGCGAACTCATCGAGGTTACTTTGCTTGACGTCGCTGAAATTGCGAGGCGACTTGCCACTTGTGAAATATGGTGTAAACATGTTTCCTACATGGTTTATCACCACCCCCTTGGGAGCGAGTGCCTCCTGCAGACGATTGATAAAGCTTTCTGCCTTGGCATTCAGAAGCTCATACACTCCGGGCTCACTCAAAACGTCAAGAGTTGCCAGTCCTGCAGTCATCGCGACAGGGTTGCCTGACAGCGTGCCAGCCTGATAGACGGGACCGTCAGGTGCCAACAACTGCATTATGTCCTTTCGCCCGCCAAACGCTGCAGCAGGGAATCCTCCGCCCACAATCTTGCCGATGGTGGTCAGGTCGGGCTCTATGCCGTAGTACTGCTGTGCCCCTCCCAGTGTAAGGCGGAATCCCGTTATCACCTCATCAAACAGCAGCAGACTGCCATACTCCCTGGTTATGTCACGCAGGAACTGCAGAAACTGCTCTCTCTCAGGCACCACACCCATATTTGCAGGCACGGGTTCCACTATCACTGCTGCTATGTCGCTGCCCTTCTCAGTGAACAGTTCGCTGACCGCCTCCTTGTTGTTGAAGGGTGCCACGAGGGTATAGCGAACGAAGTCATCAGGCACACCAGCGCTGCCGCTTCTGCCGTAGGTTGCCACCCCTGAGCCTGCTGCCACCAGCAGGTGGTCGGCATGACCATGATAACCCCCCTCAAACTTCAGTATGTAGTTTCTCCGAGTATATCCCCGAGCCAACCTTATAGCTGACATCACCGCCTCTGTGCCGGAGTTGACAAACCTCACCTGCTCCATACTCGGAATAAGGCTGCTTACTCTCTTGGCCAGCGCCGTCTCCAACTCTGTGGGTATTCCGTAGCTGGTGCCACGTTCTATAGCCTCTCCCACAGCCTGGGTGACCTGCTCGTTGGCATGTCCTGCTATGAATACCCCCCATGACAGACAGAAGTCAGTGTACTGGTTTCCGTCAATATCGGTAATGGTGACACCCTTGGCGCGGTCTATGAACAGTGGCGTTTCGCCAACAGCCCTGAGTGCCCTGACGGGTGAGTTTACACCGCCAGGTATGTATTTTGTTGCCTCGGCAAACGCCTTGGTTGATTTTTCTCGTGTCATAATTTAACTTCGTACGAAAACGAAACGGTGCTGCGCACCTACGAAACGCCTTCGGCTACGATAACAACTTTTAATTGTGAACTATGAACTGTGAACTATGAACTGTGAACTATGAACTGATCTACGCTCCTCCCAGCGTTTCAGCTCAGCCAGTTCCTCTTCTATAATGCGCTCACAGTCGGCTATTGCCTTGCTGCGCGCCTTAAGATTCTGCCGGGCACTGTGTTCTATCTGCTCAAGAGTAAACACCTGCACGCCGCTTAGCCGTTCAACCCCCTCGTCTATGTCACGTGGGCTTGCCATGTCAAAGAACAACAACTCGCCGCAGCGCGGCACCACGTCCTCTTTCCTTATTATGCTATGTGGGGCTGACGTAGCACTTATCACCACGTCACTCAGTCTGAGAATCCTCCGTTTGTCGCTCAGCGGCACTGCCACGGCATCATATCGTGCCGCCAGGCGTTCAGCAGCCTCAAAGCTACGGTTGGCAAGTATCAGGTTCGTAGCACCTCGTGCCGTGAGGAAGTTGAGTATCGATTCCGTCATCTCATTCACCCCGATTATGCTCACCACCTTCTCACCAAGATTAGGCACCAGTCGGCTCAGCATGTCAACCGTCACCTGCGAATATGACACAGCTCCGCGTGATATCGTCGTCTCAGTGCGCACACGGTGTCCCACGTGTATTGCCGCCTGGAACAACTTGTTCATATTCGCCGTCAGTTTGCCCTGCTGACGGGCCTCGTCGTATGCTCTTTTTACCTGCCCTAATATGGCTGTTTCACCCAGCAGTGGCGACTCCAGCCCTGCAGCCACCCTAAACAGGTGACGTGCCTGGGCTGTGTCTATGCGTCCCTCGTCACGGTATTCCTCCGTGCGCTTGCATGTTTTAAGTGTCAGTGTCTGTACCATTTTGCATTATTAGTTTAATTCTTTCCTTCGGAAAGCGTAGCACCTTCGGTGCGTCCGATTACCTGCTGCAAAGGTACTGCTATAACCCTTCATGGGCAATCGCTGTCACGAGGTAATTATATCACTAACGTTTGTCATATATACTGCGAGGGGCGGGAGCGTTTTGTTCTATCAGGTCGAAATTCTCGGCTATGGCATCACGGATCTGCATACTCCTTCTCACGTCCTTGGCATCGCTTGCCACTGATACCGTCAGGTTGTCCTTGCGAAAAATGGCAGGCGAGGTAAAGTCACATAGCGACGGGTTGTCACACACGCTGGCAAGCACACCCCTCTGCTGGGCATCCCGCTTTATCCGCCTGTTCAGTTCGCCATCCTCCGTACATATATATACCATGAAAGCACCATCCAGGTCCCCAGCTTCATACTCCTTCCTTACCAACGTGAAGGGCAGCCTGTCGAAACCCTCCCTGAACTCAGGCGAGATTACGCTCGCCGTGTCAGTGAAGCGAGCCAGTATCTGCGCCTTATGCAGTCCCACACGTCCGCCGCCTATTATCAGTAGCTTTTTGTTCTCTATGTCAATGTTGATTGGTAAGAAGTGCATATCGCTTAGCGTAATAAGATATGATGTACTGTGCCCCTGCGCGCCTTATAGCCGTGAGGCTCTCGTGAAATATGCTCCACTCATCGAACAGCCCCTCCTTGGCGGCATTCAGCAGCATGCTGTATTCTCCCGACACCTGGTATGCCACCATAGGGTGCTTGGTAAATTTGTCCGTAGCCCTTTGTATTATGTCCAGATAAGCCATTGCGGGCTTCACCATCACCCAGTCGGCACCCTCGCTGATGTCAGCCGCTATCTCCTCCAGTCCTTGGTTACGGGTGCGATAGTCCATCTGATAACTCCTGCGGTCGCCGAAACTTGGTGCCGACTGCGCTGCATCCCTGAATGGTCCATAGTAGGCACTGGCATATTTTGCCGAATACGCCATTATGCGGGTGTGCCTTGTGCGCTCATCGCTGTCCAGTCGCTGGCGTATAGCCTCCACCTGTCCGTCCATCATTGCCGATGGTGCCACAAAGTCTGCCCCCGCCAGCGCATGCTGGTAAGCCATCTCGGCCAAAAGGGGCAGCGTGGAGTCGTTGTCGACGAAAGACTCACCCCCAACCCCTCTCTTCAAGAGAGGGGAGGAGTATGAACTATCTGTCTGCGAAGAGTTGCCGCTATTATTGCCGTTAGTGGACGCATTCTGTCCCCCTCTCTTGGAGAGAGGGGTTAGGGGTGAGTCTAACAGCCCACAATGCCCATGCGAGGTATATTCGCACAGACACACATCAGTCATCACCGTCACCTGGGGCAGAGCCTCCTTAATGGTCCTTACCGCCCTTGCCACTATGCTGTCGGGGCTGTAGGCTAAGGAGCCTCGCTCGTCTTTCTCTTCCTGTGGTATCACTCCAAATAGTAACACCTTGTCTATGCCCAGCGTGAGCAGCTGGGCTATGTCTTCCAGTAGCGTGTCGATAGAGAAGTGATACACCTCCTTCATCGAGCCTATCTCCTGCTTCACCCCTTTGCCGTCCACCACAAAGTATGGGTATATAAAGTCCTGTGGTGTCAGTTCTGGCACGTCAGCCCACTGATCGCGCACCGCCTGTGTAGTTCTATATTGTCTGAATCGCTTCATACGTTGTTTCTCCTTTTGCTATTATCAGTCCATTGTATCCGTTTATTTCTTCTGTAGTATAGAGTGAGCGGAAAGCCTCCACCCCCGATGGTGAACCAAACACTATCTTGTCATACTGTGTGAGGTCTTGCTTCACCGCCTCCTTATTAGGCGTGTTGGTGTACACGGCAAGGTCGGTCACCTCATGCTGGCTCAGTCCCCAGAGCAGTTTCTTAAGTCCCTTGTCCGAACGTGCCAGCAGTATGCGGCTTCCTCGCGGTTTGTCCCTGAAGAAGTCTATGATGCCCCTTGCCGACTGCGTAGGCGATTCAAAGAAAGGCTCTATGCCCCTCTCCCTCAGTGCACCAGTGGTCACTGTGCCTACGGAGATTACCTTAGGAAAACCTCTCCCCAACCCTCTCCGAAGGGAGAGGGAGTTATCACCTTTATCATATTCCTCGAAGAAATGGTGCACACCGTGCCTGGATGTGAATACTATGTAGTCATACTGCGTCAGATCTATGTTCATCGTCTTAAAAGGTATATGGGTTATTGTTATCAGTGGAGTAGGGGATGTCGATGTCGTGTCATACACCCTCTCTGACTGTGCACTGTGCACTGTGCGCTGTGAACTGAGCCCCACCACCTCGCCCACCATTATCAGTACGGGGGTGGTGTGGATGGTAGCCCACTGCAGTTCGCCGAGCGTGGAGAATATGCTACGCTGATTGGGTAGCGACACGTTGCTCACTATTGCCACAGGGGTGTTCTCATCACGACCGCTGTTGAGCAGTTTTTGGGCTATCTCACTTGCCTTTGCTCCTCCCATGTAATATAATAAGGTGTCGGCAGTGGGGGCTGGAATGTCCTTGGCATGTCCTAGTACGAAGGCTACGGAGCGCGCCACGCCTCTGTGCGTCAGCGGTATCTGCGTCAGCGAGGCAAGTGCCACACCGCTGCTTATGCCAGGCACCACCTCCACCTCCACCAGTCTCGACTTCAGGTAGTCCACCTCCTCCCTTCCGTGGGCAAACACCATGGGGTCGCCACCTTTCAGTCGTACCACCGTCTTTCCCTCTGTCGCAGCCTTGTACATCAGTTCGTTAATCTCCTCCTGACTGTGGCTGTGCTTGCCTGAGCGCTTACCGACGTAGAACCACTTGCCTCCTCCTCTTTCATACTTCACCCCTCTCTCAGAGAGAGGGGCAGGGGGTGAGTCTGCCAGATCATCGTAGAACACCACGTCAGCCTCATTGATGAGCCTTTGCCCCTTTACGGTAATCAGTTCGGGGTCACCTGGTCCTGCACCCACCAGCCACACCTTGCCGTAGCGGCGGCGAATGTCAAGACCCTCCAACTGTGAACTGTGAACTGAGAACTGTGAACTGAAGTGGGTTGTCACCGCCAGGTTTCCCTGCAGGGGATGCGTCTTAAAGGGCAGGCGTTCCGTAGCTCTGTGTAGCAAACCAAGACGTTCCAGCGCGCATGTGGCAACTATCAGTGCATCCACCTTGCCGCTGTCCACCTGTGCTATACGTTCCTCTATCGTACCCCGTATGGGCACCACCTCTATGTCGGGGCGCACCCTTAGCAGTTCCTCCTTGCGCTGGGCACTGCTTGTGCCCACCCTGCTTCCTTGGGGTAGAGAGGCAAGGGTCAGTCCATCACGTGCCACGAGGCTGTCCGTCTTATCCTTTCCCTCCGTCAGTGCTATCACCTCTATGCCGTCAGTGAGGGGGTAGGGCAGGTCCTTAGCCGAGTGCACCGCTATGTCAGCCTTGCCGCTTAGCAGAGCCTCATCCAGTTCGCGAGTGAAGAAGTCCTGTGCCAGTCCCTCCTCCATCAGCGAACGTTCCTTATGCCTGTCACCATACGCTGTCAGCTTAACCAGTTCGTAGTCTGTTATGCCAGCCACCCTCACCAGCTCCTCCACCTGTCTCAGCGCCAGCGGACTCTGCCTTGTCGCTATTCTAATCGTCCTTGTTGTCATCAGTATATTAGTTTAAAATTCCTTTTTTTTAATTCCCGACTGCAAAGTTACTTCCATTCTCTCATGCGGGCAATACCCTTTGTTAAGGTTTCATATCACATACGTTAGGGATGCATGGACGCCGCTGCATGAAGTGTGGGGCAAAGGTATGAATAATCAAAATGTCAGCAAAACATGGATTTTGCTGACATTTATTACATAGACTCAAATAGAGAGTGTGTGTGTTATCATTTCAACTTGCCAAGTGCTTTGTCGAGCTTTTCCTGTGATATCTCGATATAGCCAACGGGGGCATTGAGTTTCTGACCATCGGTGAGCACATACTTGAGGAAGGCTATCACGACGGGGTTGGTGGGCAGACCCTTGGTGACGAGATAGAGGTCACGGGCTGGTGGTGAGGGATAGCGTCCCTCAGCGATAGCCTTGGTAATCTGGTCTTTTGAGCCATAGAACTCTTCGTCAGGGTCTATTTTGCCATTGTCGTTGCCGTCAACAGGGAGCACACGGATGCCATCGAGAGGCTTGAGGGTGTTGTTGTCGTAGGCATAGCCTATGTTGTTGAAGCCGATGGAGAGTTCGTTCTTGCTCACCGCTGTTGCTACGCCTGGGTCGCCATTGACGCCCTCACCGAGGAGGTCTTCCTGGTGTTTGCCGAGCCACTTGGCAAAGGTCTCTGCTGCACCGCAGGCATCAGAACGTGTGAAGAGTGCAATCTTTGTCTGGTCCTGAGTGCCGAGGAGCTGTCCCCAAGTCTTTATCTTGCCCTCAATCCAGAGGTCGGCAGCTGCCTGCTTGTTGATGCCGTGCTTTACGAGTTGAGCATAGAAGGGGTTGTTCTGGTTGATGGTAGGCACTACGGCATCCTTGGCTGTAGGGAAGCCGATGGCACCCTTCTGCTCCTCTTCGGGACTCACCTCACGTGATACCATCGCGATATCCACCTGCTCTGCGAGCACGTCGGTCATACCCTTGCCGGCACCGCCGCCATCCACTTCTATCTTCACGCCAGGGTTGAGTTTCTGAAACTCTTCTGCCCACTTCACGGCGAGTGGATAGAGGGCAAAAGCTCCTGAGATGGAGATGCGGCCTTCGAGTTGTTCGCCGTCGCCTGATTTGTCACTCTTCTTGCCTCCGCAAGAAACTGTTGAAATAGCGAGTGAAAGTATCACTGCCAAACTGAGTACTGAATAAATTGTCTTTCTCATTGTAAACTTCGTTTTTTTTTTTTTTGAAAACTTCGTACGAAACGCAATCGGAGATTGCTACGATACGGGGCTATGCCCCTACGATACGTCACCTGTGGTGACTACGATACGCTACGCTACGATAACTGTGAATTGTGAACTGTGAATTGTGAACTGTCTTAGAATGCCACGAGCAACTGTGTCTCCAGCAGGTTGCTGTTCTTCTTGCTGGAAGCGGTATAGTCGGTGTGGGTGTAGTCAAGCTGGAGGCGTATCCACTTGTTTACTGACCAGTTGATGCCCACGGTGTAGTCGCTCTGGTTGTCAGCCTTGAGTTCGGTATCCTTCTGATAATAGCCGTAGCTGAGTACTGGCTGCAGTCCGTAAGGCAGACGATAGCCCGCTGTGGCATAGAAGCCCTGCTGGTTGGTCTGACCGGTCTTGCCGTGCAGGTATTCTGAGCGCAGGAAGAGTTTGCCTGGCTTGTAGGTGAAACCCGCTGATAGACGGTTGCGGGTGATGCTCTCCGTGCCGTTGTAGTAGCGACCAGCATAGTTGCCGAACGAGAGGGTGAGTTCCTTGATAGGGTTAATGGTAACAAAAGCTTCTACATCCTTGTACTTGTCCTTATCCTTGACATTGATGCCCTGACCGTTGTAGATGCCTACCTTATAGCCTATGACGGAGTAGCCCTCCTTGTGGATGAAGCTACCATAGAGGCGCAGACCCACGTCACGTCCGTTGGCGCTGATGCCGCTGATGTCGCTGTAGCCATTGAGCTTTGCTACTACGGTAGGATTTTCGATAGTGAGCCAACTGGTAGGACCGTCCTGAGTCTCCTGAGAGTAAGCCACCTTGTATTCACCCACCTGCAGGTTGAGTTCCTTGGCAAACTTAAAACGGGCGTAGGCATCGAGGAGTTTCACGTTGGAGCCTGCGAAGTCTGCCTGCACCTTATAATCGATGCTCTTGCCGAAATCGCCGCTTATGCTTACACGTGCACGGCGGATATCAAAACCGTTGTAGCTGTCGCCATTGCCATCCTTAGTGCCTGTGTCGTAGGAATATCGACCGTTGATGAGTCCGCCAACCTTTGGAACAGAGGGTTTGAACTGGCTGAGATCAACCTTTACCTTGGCTTCATCGCCAAGGAAGGTTTCCTTATCAGCATTTGTCTCTGCGCTCACCGTGCCTACTGAAAGTATCAGCGCTGCGGCTGCGATGGTTGTCCTGAAATTTTTCTGCATAATCTTTTTACCTTTCTTTTTTCTTTTTTAAATATGTTATCTGACTGAATGAAGTGTTGTGTTGATTTCTGAGTGCAAAATTACTGCGATTACCCGAGGTGGGCAATCGCAGTGAGTGGGTAAAATTATAACAAGAGTATGTGAGAGGGATATACCCTACTTTTTCTTTATGATGACCTGCCAATAACCATCCGAGTGCTGAGTCTGTGACAGTATCTCGTGGCCTTCGAGCCTGACAGAGCCTGGAACATTCTCAATGGGTTTGCCGTCGTCAAGCCATATCTCAAGCAGGTCGCCACTGTTAAGCGTTGCCAGCTCCAATTTTGTTCGAACAAAGTTCATCGGACAGAGCACACCACGGAGGTCTTTGACCCTCTTTGGCTCTTCCTTTGAGGGAGAGTTCGTTTTAGGGAGGGAGTATTCCCCCTTTAAGGGAGAGACGGAGCGGGGGGAGCTAAAATTCAGGCTCTCATCCATACCTCGATACAATTCTATCACTGCATCGGCAAGGGCATTGGCACGGTCACCGTCGTAGCTGCCCTGTTCACCATACCTTTTTGCCTGGTTGATGAGGTCAGTGAAACCAGCGTCAACATATCCCGTCTTTATAAAGTGGTCTATGAAGGCATCGAATACTCCAGCATCATCCTGCGGATCGAGACCGCGAGTGACAAGCAGCATACGCGAAGCATGGAAAATCACGGCATAAGGATTCTTGTCGCGTGCTTCATTGATGCTGTCTTGGTCAACCTGAATCATATCAAACAGTCCTGCCGAGCACTCGGGTTTGCCACGCTTGGTGACGTTGAACACTTCATCGCTGCCCCAGTCGAAGTAGTAGTTCTTGTCTTCAGAGAACAGTGGCACATGACTGTATTTCTCTACGAGCTGAACAGCTATCTTCTTGCCTGCCTCAGAGCGGAGCCATTCGCCAAATTGAAAATTGAAAATTGAAAATTGAGAACCGTATTCTCTCACTAAATCGACAACGAACTTTGGCACGTCGTGGGCACTTATGGTGCCTATGCTTTCGGCAAGTGCAGGGTTGTCAGTATAGTTGGCACCTATAAACACCTGGTATGCAGGATACACATGGTCGGTATGCAGCACCTTGCCTACAAACCCGAGGTCGCTCCACAGGGGCTGACCACAAAGGTTAGGACAACCAGTGACATTGATGCGTGCCGACTGCAAGATATCGAGGTCAAGTCCGCTGTCTGCCAGTGCCTTGGTGATTGCCGACGTGAGTCCTTTTGACAGACAGATGCCCAAGCGGCAGGTGTCGGCACCAGTACAAGAGACGATATTATTGAGTATGGCCGGCTTGTCAATATTCTCTGGCACATACTTATATATTAAGGTATAGAGCTCACCAAGCGCACTGACGGGAATATTCCTCAGTCGGATATTCTGCTTGGGGGTAAAGCGCACCGTGTCATCACCAAACTTGCTGACATACTCCAGCAGCACCCTGAGGTTTCTTACACTCTCTGCGTCGTTAAGCCATATATTACCAAGGGTAATAGGAACAACCACTGAGGCATAGCCCTGCTGACGTTGGAGATAGGTATAGCGGCTGAAAGACTCAACTCCCTCTCCAGGACTCACCCCTAACCCCTCTCTTGGAGAGAGGGGAACAATTAGAGGGGAAGTATTAACGAGAGGGGTTAGGGGTGAGTCTCCTTTCTCCTTTTCTTTCTCAAAATACTCGTCGATAAGGCGGAAGGCTTCTTCCTTACCCAACTTATAGAAGATGAAGCGCAGGCGTGCCTTGTACTTATCCTTGCGATTGCCGTGGGCATTGAAGAATGTCTTGACGGCTTTGACAAGGGCGTAGAGATCTTCCGCGGGCAGAAAGTCGCGCCACAGCCATCCTACAGAGGGTTTGCTGCCAGCGCCACCACCTATATACACACGGAAGCCTCGCTTGCCGTCTTTTATTTGTGATACGAGTCCGATATCGTTAACTCCTGCATAGTCGATGAAATTCTCATCGCTTGAGAAGGCTATCTTCAACTTGCGGGGCATGAGATAAGAGTCTGGCTCAGCCACCATGGCACTGGTGAGTGCCATAGCGTAAGGCGTGGTGTCAAACACCTCGCTCTTGCCGATGCCCGAAAACTCGCTGACGATGATGTTGCGCACCGTATTGCCTCCACCGCCCTTGGTAGCCAGTCCTATCTCCTGCAGACTGCGAAGCACTTGTTCCACGCTGTTCACATTGAGGTTGAGTATCTGCACCTCGCCACGAGTGGTGATATGCAGCAGGTTGGAACCACCCTTTTGGGCTATATCGATAACGCTGAGCAACTGACGGGGCGTGATCACTCCACCCGTAGCACGAATGCGAGCCATATAGACCTCGTTCTTACGTTGCTCGTAAACACCCAGTGGCACACGGAATGCCTTAAACTCCGTGGCACTGACACTGTGCTCCTGATAGCCCTTGGCTAAGGAGGCAAACTTGTCTATGTCCTTTGACAGACTGTCTGGTAATTTATATCCTATCATACTTTTTTTATCTCTTATGAAGTCCACATTCTTTATGTTCGGGTGACTCCCACCACCAACGGCCTGCACGTATATCCTCGCCTGGTTCTATGGCACGGGTACATGGTTGGCAACCTATAGAGGGGAAACCCTGATCATGGAGTTTGTTGTAAGGCACCTTGTGCGCCTTGATATACTGCCACACATCGTCCTCGCTCCAACGGGCAAGGGGGTTGACCTTTATGAGATTGTTATTACTATCCCATTCCACCACCTGCACTCCTGTGCGCGTGACTGCCTGCGACGCCCGCAGTCCGCATATCCACACATCGAGGGTGGAGAGGGCACGGCGCAGTGGCTCGAGTTTGCGACAGTGGCAGCACGCCTTGCGCAGTTCCACCGACTGGTAGAAGGCATTCACACCATGTTCACCCACATAAGCCTCTACACCTCTGTGGTCGGGCGAAAACACCTCGATACGGATGTCATACTTGTCATTGGTGCGGTCGATGAGATTATAACACTCTGGAAACAGGCGCCCCGTATCAATGGTGAAGATGCGAGGATTCTTTACCCCCGTGCGCCTGGCACTCTTCACTATCAGGGACGTAAGGACCTGGTCTTCAAGTCCCAAACTGGATGCAAGGGCTATACGGTCGCCATACAGGGGAAGGAAATAGTCCAACACTTCTTCGGGACTGCTATCCCTGAAGCGGTTGTTTAGTTCGTCAATGTTCATTTTTTTTTGGGGGGGGAGTTTGAAGGAGATTAAAGGAGTATCATTCCTGCACCAACTGTCTCGTTGGTACCTTCAGCAATGAAGATGAGAGAGCCTGTGGTGCGATTCGCAGCATAGAGGTCGTAGGCAAGAGGTTTGGAAACCTTCAGCGTTACTCGGGCTATGTCGTTCATGTTGACAGTGGTATCGTCAGTAACGTTCTCAAGGGTATTGATATTTACCTTATAGTCTATTGAGGTTACTATGCCCTGCAGCTCTGCCGTGGTGTGGCGAATGATGTATTTCTGTCTGAGCTGAAGCGGACGATGGTTTAGCCAACACAGCAATATCTCCACTTGCTGACCTACATGGGCTGGCTCGCTGGTCTTTACTATCTGACTGCCACGACTGACGTCAACATCATCCTCAAGACTGATGCTTACACTCTGTGGGGCTGCTGCCTCCTGCAGCTGCTTTGTGCCCTCATCGATGCGACTGACCTTTGAGGTGGTGCCTGACGGCAATATCGTAACCTCGTCACCCACCTTGATGATGCCAGAGGCTATCCTGCCTGCATAGGCTCGGTAGTCGGGCCACTCAGCAGTCTGAGGGCGCACCACATACTGCACGGGAAAACGGAACGGCTGTTGGGTTATGCCTTCCTTCAATGGTATCTGTTCGAGAAGATGCAGGAGGGTTTCACCCTTGTACCATGGCGTGTGTTCTGAAGGATTTACCACATTATCGCCCTTGAGAGCCGAAATGGGAATGAAATAGACATTCTTCAGTCGCAATAATTCAGCAATACGGGCGTATTCCTGCTTTATATTGTTATATACCTCCTCGGAGAAATCCACCAAGTCCATCTTGTTTATAGCTACCACTACGTGGTCTATCTTGAGCAGTGAGGCTATGTATGAGTGGCGCTTGGTCTGCTCTGTGATACCATTGCGGGCATCGACAAGAATGATTGCCGCATCGGCAGTGGATGCTCCTGTCACCATGTTGCGGGTGTACTCTATGTGCCCTGGGGTATCGGCAATGATAAACTTGCGCTTGGGGGTGGCAAAATATCGGTATGCCACATCAATCGTAATGCCCTGCTCGCGTTCTGCACGCAGGCCGTCAGTAAGCAGCGCCAGGTTCACTTCGGCATTACCCAGTCGCTCTGATGCTGCCTCTACAGCCTCTAATTGGTCTTCAAATATTGATTTTGAGTCATATAGCAATCTGCCTATCAGGGTGGATTTGCCATCATCAACGCTTCCTGCAGTAGTGAAGCGCAATAGTTCCATATCTAAATATCCTCGTTTGTTCATAAATTGAAAATTGAAAAATGAATATTGAAAAACTGTGACACTGTTCAAAAGTATCCTTCTTTCTTTCTGTCTTCCATCGCAGCCTCTGAACGTTTGTCATCAGCTCTGCCGCCACGCTCTGTGATGCGCGATGATGCTATTTCATCAATAATATCCTCGATGGTGTGAGCTGTGGAGAGGGTGAGTCCCGTACAGGTTATGTCGCCTATGGTGCGGCAACGCACTTGCCTTGTCTCAACCTTCTCATCGGGCTTCAGTTTGATGAACGGATATTTGGCGAGCCAAACGCCGTCTCTGTTGAACACTTCGCGCTCATGAGTGTAGTATAATGAGGGAAGGGGGATGTTCTCTTGCAGTATATACTGCCACACATCCATCTCCGTCCAGTTGGATATGGGGAACACTCTGAAATGCTCACCCAGGTTTTTCTTGCCATTGAAGATGTTCCACAACTCTGGGCGCTGGTTCTTAGGATCCCACTGTCCGAACTCGTCACGATGAGAGAAGAATCGCTCCTTGGCACGTGCCTTCTCTTCATCACGACGGGCACCACCTATGGCGGCATCAAACTTATACTTCTCAAGGGTATCAAGAAGGGTGACCGTCTGCAGTTTGTTGCGTGAGGCATTATAACCTGTCTCTTCCACCACTCTGCCCTCGTCAATGCTCTGTTGCACACTGCCAACGATAAGCTTCACGCCCAGACGTGCCACCAGCTGGTCACGATAGTCTATGGTCTCGATGAAGTTATGCCCTGTGTCGATATGAACGAAAGGAAAGGGGATGGGTGACGGGTAGAATGCCTTATAACTAAGGTACGCCAGCACTATGGAATCTTTTCCGCCAGAGAAGAGCAGGGCTGGTTTTTCAAATTGTGATGCCACTTCGCGGATGACGTATATTGCCTCCGACTCTAATTCTTTTAGATGTGTTGTCTTGTTACTCATATCAGTCTAATTACCTTTTTATTTATGCTATTTTGTTTTTACTGAAATATCTCATTATTAGTCTGCCTGAGAGGCTAAGCACCAGCACTATAAAGGTGAGCACTACAGCAGCTGCGTAGGCACGATTCTGAACTTCTGTCTGTGGCACTGACAGTTGGAAGAATACCGACAGCGGGAGTGTTGCTGCCTTGTCGCTCAGCGATTCGGGTATATAGTCAGTGAAACCAGCGGTAAACATCACGCCTGCTGCATCGCCCATGGCACGCCCCACGGAGAGCAGCGTGGCGGTAGCTATGGCAGGGGCTATCTGACGCACTACCACCCCTATGGTCTCTATCCTCGTGGCACCCAGCGAATAGGCTGCCTCCAACAGGTCTTTGGGTATGGTGCGAGCCACCTCGTCCATGCTCCTTATGAGTATCGGGATTATCAGCAGTGTCTCTACTATTATACCACCTAACAGCGATGCCTTGATACCCATGAGTATCATCAGCGTGAAGGCAAAGGCACCATACACTATGCTGGGTATGCCAAACAATACGTCGTAAGCCAGACGGGCAAGATAACCAAACCTGGAGTCTTCTTTCAGATAGACGGTGAGGAAGAACACCACCGGTATGGAGATCACGAGTCCTATAACGGTAGAAGCCACAACGATATATACCGAACCCACAATGGCATTAAGAAAACCACCATCCTTGCCTACATAGAATCCTGAGCCTGGCAAACTGGTCACCATCTCCCATGTGAGCACGGGCAGTCCCTTGCTGAATATGCTCCACAACACGCTGAAAACAAATCCTGCCACGATGAGCAGTGACAAGTACATCAGCACCTTGAATATGTATTCTTCTATAAACTTCATTTTATTTTTAATATTTCGTCAGACTCTTAAGATATATTCGTGCCCCCAAATTAAATAGCAGTACAACGAAAAACAAGATGAAGGCCGCAAACATCAGTGCCGACTCATAGAGAGGAAGCGACAGCATTTCACCATAGTTGTTGGCTATGAGTGCTGGTATAGGGTAGCAGGCATCAAGCAGCGAATGGGGTATGATAATAAGATTGCCGCAGACCATCAAGACCGCTATAGTCTCACCCAGTGCGCGGGAAATGGCAAGTACCGTAGATGCTACGATGCCTGGCAGACCTGCCCGGAGCACGATGTGTTTGGTTGTTTGCCACCTTGTAGCCCCAACAGCGAGGGATGCCTCACGCAGTTCGCGACTCACATTGTCAAATATCTCAATAAACAGACTTACCAACAGGGGCAGTATCATCACGCTCAACACAATGGCTCCTGAAATGAGGGTGTAGCCCGATGTTGCCGTTCCTACTGCCGGACCCACCACATCACTTATCAGCGGTACAATGACCAGTGTGCCCCATACACCATATATCACTGAAGGCAATGAAGCCAATATGTCAAGCAGCGGATAGATATAACGTCTGATTGCCGAGCGTGAGTATTCCGTGAGAAGCACCGCCATGAGAAGCGATATGGGCAGGGCTATGACGATAGACACACCAGTGACATAGAAGGTGCCTACTATGAAGGCAAGAAAGCCAAACTGATTCTTCATCGGTTTCCATTCTGATGCCGTGAGCAAATCCCATAGGGAGTGCTCCTGCAGTATGTCAGCAGACTTCATGTATAAGCCTATAGCCATTGCCACTACCAGTATCATGGAGAATACCGTGAAGGCTGTCATTATGCCACCTGCTATTTTATCTTTTGCTATCCTGTAATTCATTGAAACTAAAAACTGTGAATTATGACACGAAGTGATGAGCTTTCGCAAACTAACTGTAAACTAAGAGAACGCTCCGTCAAGATATTTCTGTGTCAACTCGTCCTGTGGGTTATTAAATATGTCCTTTGCTGGTCCTGCCTCTATCACCTCGCCAAGATACATGAAGATGACGTAGTCAGCCACACGTTGAGCCTGTTGCAGGGTATGGGTTACCATAACCACCGTATAGTCTTTTTTCAAATCCACAAACAGTTGCTCCACCTTTTTTGAGGATATAGGGTCGAGTGCCGAGGTACTCTCATCGGCTAGCAGCACCGTGGGCTCTACCGCTAATGAGCGTGCCAGGCATAGTCGTTGCTGCTGACCACCCGACAGTCGTGAGGCTGGTTGCTTGAGGCGGTCTTTCACCTCGTCCCACAGGCCTATACTTTTCAGGTAATGTTCCACCACTGCCCCAAGCCGTTCCTTGCCTCTTATGCCATGAATCCTACATCCGTATGCTATATTGTCATATATTGACATAGGCAACGGACATGGGCGTTGTGGCACCAGTCCTATGTGGCGACGCAGTTCTATCTTGTCAGCACCGTGCGAGGTTACTATATTGTGCTCGCCGAGCCAGATGTTACCATCTATCTTCACTCCCTCTGTAGTGTCGATAATACGATTGAAGGTGCGCAACAGGGTTGACTTGCCACAACCAGACGGACCTATGATACACGTTATCTTGTTCTTGGGTATCTCTGCCGTTACGTTCTTCAGTATGTGGGCATCACCTATATGGATGTTCAGATCCTTCACCTTGATGCCGTCATGCTCTATAGGAGCGAATTTATGAATAGGGTCAAATGTTGCCATATTTTCCAAAAGGGTTTATGTTTCTTTACTATTACTAATGGTTCTGTCGTTTCCCTGTGAATTACGGTAATACGGTGAGTATAGCCATAATCCAAGTCGCGCCATGACTCAGGCAGATGGGCTATCTGGCGTGCCAGCAGGGCGCTTCCTGTTACTACCCCGAACCGTCCCTCTGTAGCATCCTTGCCTCTGTATCTCCCCTCTTTCAGGAAGTTGTCTGGATGCTTCTCGCCATTTTTTTCTACAAAGAAATTTCCCGCAGCTATCAGCGTACCATACTTTTTCACTGTCAGGTAGAGTGACTCCAGCGCATTAGGTTCCAGATAGTCTGCTCCGTCAAGGTACAGCACCCACTCTCCCGTGGTCAGTTCCAGTCCGCGTTTGCGAGCCTCCTGTACGCTTATCTCCTCGTCCACCCTCACGTAGCGCATTCGCCTGTCTATAAGATATGAACGCACCTGATGTTCGCTGGCGTCACTTGAAGCACGGTCTATCACCACTGCCTCCCATTTCTGAGCCGTCTGTGCCACTATCGACTGCAGAGCCGATATTATACTACTCTCATTGTTATGTAGAGTTACTATTATGCTAATCATTTTGTTGTCTTTTTATTAGTTTAATTTCTCGACTGCAAAGGTACGGGCTTTTGCGATTGTACCAAATCACTTTTGTTTTGGTTTTTATATCACATACATTAGTGATATTCCATCCATACTTTGGCTATTGCCCATATACAGAATGCATTGTACCTTTGCACCGAATTAATCTAAAAAGGAATTAGACCAGATGAAGAAACAAACTATTGCTACAAGGACAGACTATCAGAGACCTGACGCATACGGAGCACTCAGTATGCCTGTATATCATTGCTGCGCCTTCGAGTTCGACACGGCGAAGCAGATGACCGACTCCTTTACCGGGCGTTCAGATGCCCCCGAGTATGTCAGGGTGGTGAACCCCACGGTGACGTTCTTCGAGAACCGTGTAAAGTCACTAACCGCTGCTGCCAATGTATTTGCATTCAACTCCGGCATGGCGGCAATTACCAATGTGCTGCTGTGCTTCGTCAAGGCTGGAAAGAATATCGTCACCAGCAACCATCTGTTTGGCAATACCGTCAGTCTTATGCGCAATACGCTCGGTCCCCTCGGTGTCGAGACGCGGGAGGTCAATCTGCTCGACCTCGATGCCGTCCGCAGTGCTGTTGATGAGAATACGGCGTGTGTTTTTCTTGAGATTATCACCAATCCTCAGATGGAGGTGGCTGACCTCTCAGCCTTAGCCGGAATAGCCCACGCCAAGGGAGTGCCACTCATAGCCGATACCACCCTCATACCATTCACTAAGTTTGATGCAAAGGCACTGGGCATGGATGCACAAGTGGTCAGTTCCACAAAATACATCTCAGCAGGAGCCACCAGCCTCGGCGGTTTGGTGATAGACTACGGCACATTTCCCCAGATAAACCGCAAGACGCGCTTCGAACTGCTCTTCAACATGGGTTACTACATGACACCCCATGCCGCATATATGCAGACAGTGGGGCTTGAGAGCCTTGACGCACGCTACAGGGTACAGTCCTCCACGGCATTGGAGTTAGCCAAGCGCCTGCAAGGAGTGCCCGAGATAAAGAGGGTGAACTATACGGGGCTGCCTGACAATCCCTTCTATGAAATCTCCCGTCGGCAGTTTGGAGAGACGGCAGGAGCAATGCTCACCATCGACCTTGAGGACAAGCAGACTGCTCTGCGGGTGCTGGAGGGCTTCAGGGTGATACACCGTGCCTCTAACCTTTTCGACAACAAGTCTCTTGCCTTGCATCCAGCCTCCACCATCTTCGCCGCCTTCTCGGGCAGTCAGCGCAGGGCTATGGATGTAAGAGATACCACGTTGCGTCTTTCCGTGGGTCTGGAGCATGTGGATGACCTCTACGAGGATATAGTGCAGGCATTGCAATAGCAGTGCCTGCATGTTTTTTTAGAAGTTTTCCTGTCTTTCTTTCATTTTTTTTTGTTACTTTTGCATCTCTGGAACAAGAAAAAAGAGTATGAAAAGGATAGGACTGCTTTCTGACACCCATTCACATTGGGATGACCGCTACGCAAAGTATTTTGCGGAGTGTGACGAGATATGGCATGTAGGCGATTTTGGAACGATAGAGATAGCCGACAAACTGAGGGATATAGCCCCCCTTCGTGGTGTGTATGGCAATATCGACGGTGACGTGGTGCGCAGGGAGTTTGCCGAGGTGCTGCGCTTTAAGTGCGAGGATGTCGATGTGCTGATGAAACACATAGGTGGATATCCGGGCAAGTATGACCGTTCGGTGGCGAGACTGATATACTCCCACCCTCCCAAATTGTTTATCTCTGGGCACTCGCACATCACTAAGGTTATGTATGATCACTCACTGCACATATTGCATATTAATCCGGGTGCAGCAGGACTGTATGGTCAGCAGGTGGTGCGTACGTTGGTGAGGTTTACTATAGATGGGACGGAGATAAAGGATCTGGAGGTAATAGACCTTGCGTGAAATACTTATTATTATTTTAATAAGGTGTTTTGTTGTTTGGAAAAAAAATTGTAACTTTGCAGACAATTCATGGTAGAGTTAAGCGAAAAGACAGTCGACATAGACGACATATTACGGTCCAAACTCGGTGACAAGTCGAGGTTGGTGCCCCGTTTTCTGGTCCGCTGGTTAAAGAGACGGTTGCATCAAGATTCCGTCAACGAGTTTCTGTGGGAGGCGAAGGACGAGGTGGGCACACCATGGCTGAAGCATGCCTTGCGCTACCTTGATAATAAGATCGTGGTGAGGGGAGCAGAAAATCTGCCTGACGACAGTGACGGCAAGCGCTACACCTTTGTGTCCAATCACCCGCTTGGTGGCATCGACGGCATCGCTATAGGTTCTATCATAGGAGAGAAGTATAATGACAATTTCAGATACCTCGTCAACGACCTGCTGATGAACCTGCCAGGCTTGGCGCCACTCTGCATACCTATCAACAAGACCGGTAAGCAGAGCCGTGACTTCCCGCGTATGGTGGAGGAAGGATTCAGCTCGGATGCTCACATGGTAATGTTCCCTGCAGGGCTGTGCTCGCGAAAGATAAAAGGCAAGATACATGACCTGCCATGGACCAAGACGTTTATTACCAAGAGCGTGCAGACGAAACGCGATGTGGTGCCCATATACTTTAGTGGCAGGAACTCCGAGAAGTTTTACCGCATAGCAAACATATGCAAGGCTCTGCACCTGAAATTCAATGTGGCGATGCTGTACCTCGCCGACGAGATGTTTCGTAACAGTGGTGAGACGTTTGAGGTGACGATAGGCAAGCCGATAGCATGGCAGACCTTTGATAAATCACGCAAACCCCAGGCATGGGCAGCGTGGGTGCAGGAAAGAGTTTACGAAATGGCGTAATGTCGAAATGACAATATATCGAAATAACGAAAAATAACCTGATAAATGGACGCAGAAATCATAGCACCAGTACCTCTTGAGCTTATCAAGGCGGAGTTGACCCCCGAGAAGAAACTCCGTATGACCAATAAGAGCAATAACGAGATATATGTCTTTACGTATCACGATTCCCCCAACCTGATGCGTGAGATAGGACGTCTGCGTGAGATAACCTTCCGTATGGCTGGCGGTGGCACAGGCAAGGAACTCGACTGGGATGAGTATGATACCTGTGACAACTGCTACAAACAACTTATAGTGTGGAATCCCGAGTCGGAGGAGATAATCGGTGGCTACCGTTATCTAATGGGTGATGAGTGGTCATACGACAAGGACGGGCAGCCCGAACTTGCTACCAGCCACTTATTTACATTCTCCGAGAAGTTTATCAAGGAGTATGCCCCATACACGATAGAACTCGGCCGCTCTTTTGTTACCCCAGAATATCAGAGCAGTAAGATGGGAGCCAAGAGCCTTTTTGCTCTCGATAATCTGTGGGACGGACTTGGTGCGCTGACGGTCATCAATCCCCGTATGAAGTACTACTTCGGTAAGATGACCATGTATCCCAGTTATATACGTTTTGGCAGGGACCTAATACTCTACTTCCTCAAAAAACATTTTGATGACAAGGAGGGACTGATATACCCCAAGAAGCCACTCTTGCTCGAAACGCCAGAGGAGGAACTGGCACAGGTATTCTGTGGCAGGGACTTCAAGGAAGACTACCGCATACTCAATGGCGGCATCAGAGCGCTAGGATTCAATATACCACCACTCGTCAATGCTTACATGAACCTCTCGCCGACAATGAAGCTCTTTGGCACTGCCATCAATTACGGCTTTGGCGATGTAGAGGAAACAGGTATACTGATAGCAGTTGACGAAATACTCGAGAGTAAGAGAGTGCGACACATAGAGTCGTTTATCAAGGAACATCCAGAGGCACTACATCTTACCAGTGGTGCAGAGAAAGTGGTGAAGGAGATAAAGAAAGTTGAGAGCTGACAGTTATTATAAAGCTCTGAGCACTTCGAGAGTTTTCATATCACCAAACTGTGGTATGTGCAGATGATAATAAAGCAGTGTGATGTCAATGATGCGGTTTCGCTCATTGCGTGACAAGGGGAAAAGATGCAGATTCGACGGCGTCATACGCATGAGGATCTGCATCTTTTTTGCATCCTCGGCATTGAGCACGTCAGGGTGGAGTGGGGCAGAGAGGCAGAAAATGCCCTCGCGCATGTCAAACAGTGCACCTTCGCGATAACTGTCCATGTCGGGCAGAAAACCGAGAAAGAGCGACATGCGTATCATAAACATAAGATGGAAATTGGCTACTCCCCTCTCGCTGGCGTCAAGCCACGCCATGCTTTGTTCTATGAAGTCATAGAGTGGTGCGTCGGTATGTAGGTCGCGGGTGGTGTAGTGTAGAAACTCGGCGATGAAGAACGTTATCGACATCTTGATGCCATCAGTATATAAGGAGGTGTAGGGCATCGCGATGTGTGCCTCCTTTATGGTACCCAGGGACTGGCGTGGATTACGCATGTAACGTATGTCAAGCACCGTCATGGGCTGAAAATACTGATGCCTCACGCCAAAGCGCTTCGATGGGGAGACCTTGCATACCATAGATATGCGTCCCTCCTCCCTCGTTAGGAAGTCCACGATGATTTTGCTGTCGCCATACTTCACCGTCTTTAGTACTATGCCCCGCGTCTTGCACTCCATACTTTTATTGTGCAAAAATAATAATATTACCCGAAAGAAATAAGTAATTACAGTGAAGAATGTCTTAATAAATCTTAAAATGGTAGTATCTTTCAACTTTCAACTTTCAACTTTTCTTCGTACCTTTGCACCCGCTAAGTGGGAGGTGTCCTGAAAGCGCACCGTTAAAAACCACTTAGTCAACTGGTTTGGCGCGTTCGTATATCGGTTAGTACTCAAGATTTTCATTCTTGCAAGAGGGGTCCGACTCCCCTACGCGCTACAAAGACAATTATTCGCCATCGGGCAGTGATGCCCTACGAGGTGGCGAAGGGAAATAAGAAGGAGGTGCTTCTCTCGGTCATTTCCCGCCCAGGGCTGCTGTAGTGGCATAAGACCCATAAGCTAATCATTAACAGCCGTCAGAGAACGGTAAAAAAAAGAACTAAAATGGCAAATCACAAGTCAAGTGAGAAGAGAATCCGCCAGACCAAGGTGAGAACTCTCAACAACAAGTACTACGCTAAGACAATGCGTAACGCAGTGCGCAAGCTTCGCGCAACAACAGACAAGGAAGAGGCAGTAGCACTCTATCCAAAGGTGCAGAAGATGCTGGATAAGCTCGCTAAGAAGAACGTTATCCACAAGAATAAGGCAGCAAACATCAAGTCAAGCCTTGCACTCCATATCCAGAAACTTGGATAATTGATAAGTACACAAGATTGTTTCCATAATAATTTTTTTTCGGAAGGTTGCAGCCCGTGAGGGGTAGCAACCTTTTTTCTTTTCAACTTTTAACTTTTTCGCCTTTATTTATTATATAAATAATTTTGGCTGTTTCGTTTTTTTTTGCTACCTTTGCAAGGTATATTTAAAAAACGAATACTAATCCAATGGAAGAAATTCAGAACAAGGGAAATTATGATGGCAGTAGCATTCAGGTGCTCGAAGGTCTTGAGGCCGTGCGTAAGCGTCCTGCAATGTACATCGGTGACATATCAGAGAAGGGACTGCACCATCTCGTAAACGAAACGGTGGACAACTCCATCGATGAGGCGATGGCAGGTTACTGTACAGATATCCAGGTGGTCATCAACGAAGATAATTCTATTACCGTAGAGGATAACGGACGTGGTATTCCCGTTGACGAGCATCCGAAACTTCACAAGTCAGCATTAGAGGTCGTTATGACGGTGCTCCATGCTGGTGGTAAGTTTGATAAGGGCTCGTACAAGGTGTCAGGCGGTCTGCACGGAGTAGGTGTGAGTTGTGTGAATGCCCTCTCTACCCACATGATGTCGCAGGTGTATCGTGATGGTAAGATTTATCAGCAGGAGTATGAGAAGGGTAAGCCTCTCTATCCTGTCAAGGTGGTTGGTGAGACAACGAAGCGCGGTACGCGTCAGCAGTTCTGGCCCGACGGCTCTATCTTCACCGATACTGTATATAAGTACGATATCGTGGCACGCCGCATGCGTGAGCTCGCTTTCCTTAATGCCGGCATCACCATTACCCTTTCTGATATGCGTCCCAATGAAGAGGGACAGTTGCGTAAGCCTGAGGTCTTTCATGCCAAGGAAGGACTGAAGGAGTTCGTGCGCTACGTGGACCGTCACCGTACGTCAATCATTGGCGAACCGATATGCCTCAAGACAGAGAAGGCTGGCATACCTATTGAGATAGCCCTGCTTTACAATAACGACTATTCAGAGAATATACACTCTTACGTTAATAATATCAACACTATCGAGGGTGGTACTCACCTCACGGGTTTCCGTGTCGCACTGGCACGCTCCCTGAAGAAGTATGCTGATGAGGATGACCAGTTGCGCAAGCAGATGGACAAGGCTAAGATTGAAGTAGCACCTGATGACTTCCGTGAGGGACTGACAGCTATTATCTCTGTTAAGGTAGCAGAGCCACAGTTTGAGGGACAGACAAAGACCAAACTTGGCAACAAGGAGGTCAATGGTGCTGTGCAGCAGGCTGTAGGTGAGGCGATGACCAACTACCTTGAGGAGCATCCTAAGGAGGCACATACCATCTGTGAAAAGGTGATTCTCGCCGCCACGGCACGTATCGCAGCACGTAAGGCTCGTGAGAGTGTGCAGAGAAAGAATCCCATGTCAGGTGGCGGACTGCCAGGCAAGCTTGCTGACTGTTCTTGCCGCGATCCTAAGAAGACAGAGATATTCCTTGTCGAGGGTGACTCTGCAGGTGGCTCTGCCAAGCAGGGACGCGACCGCAATACCCAGGCTATCCTCCCGCTGCGTGGTAAGATCCTCAACGTAGAGAAGGTACAGTGGCACAAGGTCTTCGAGGCAGAGTCGGTAAATATCATACTTCAGGCTATCGGCGTGCGCTTTGGTGTTGATGGTGAAGACTCCAAGGAGGCAAACATCGACAAACTGCGCTACGATAAGATTATCATCATGACCGATGCCGATGTCGATGGTTCGCATATCGATACCCTCATCATGACACTGTTCTTCCGCTTTATGCCAAAGGTGATACAGGAGGGACACCTGTATATCGCTACTCCTCCTCTCTACCAGTGTACCTACAAGAATCACAAGGAGTACTGCTATACCGAGGAGGACCGCATACGCTTTATCGAGACATACTGCGACGGTGATGCTGACGACAGCCGTCTCCATACCCAGCGCTACAAAGGTCTTGGTGAGATGAATCCAGAGCAGCTGTGGGACACCACGATGAATCCGGAGACACGTCTGCTCAAGCAGGTTACGATACAGAATGCTGCTGATGCCGACGAGATATTCTCCATGCTGATGGGCGATGACGTAGAGCCACGCCGCATATTTATCGAGGAGAATGCTACATACGCAAATATCGATGCCTAAACAATAAACGATGGAGAGTAGTTTGCACGTATAAAGTGCAAACTGCTCTTTTTTTTTATCCTAATCCCCAAACGTTACATGAGAAGAAAAGAAATCCTGTCCATAAACATAGAGCGAATTATCAAGACGTATGACGTGCCGCATATAGGTGAAGACATCGCAGTGATAAAATCGTTGCGCCAGCTGCCTGTGATGGCAGAGCCACGCCGTATGTCCTTGTGCCTGTTCCTCGGAATATGCACTGAGGGTATAGTGACGCTGAATGTGAATGGAAAGAAACGTGTGGTAAGTAGTGACAGCGTAATGGTGGTTACGGAGGAGTCGGTCGTTGACAACATTCGTTACAGCGATGACTACAACGGATTCGGCATATTCATATCATACAAGATGTTGCATGATGTGCTGCAAAATGTCACATATATGAGCAGCCTTTTCCTCTTGAGTCACAATCATCCAGTCTTTGAGGTTAAGAAAGAAGATATTGCTACGGCACGTCGTTATTTCGATGCCATAGAGACACGTATCCTTACATCTCATCATCGCTATCGCAAGGAGGTGGTACGACTGCTTATCCTCGCTTTGCTATATGATTTCAATAATGTATTTGAAAACGTAATCAACCATCCCCGTAAGGAAGAGAAGCAGTCGAGGGGTGAGCATATATTCGTTGAGTTTGTGCAGTTGGTAGAGAAGAACTTCCGCCAGCAACGTCAGGTGCAGTGGTATGCTAAGGAGATGAATATCACGCCAAAGTATCTCAGTGAGGTTATATCCTCCGTTAGCCGTCGTACGCCAAACGAGTGGATAGACAAGTTTGTTACTACCGAGATGCGCAATCTGTTGCGTCATACCAATAAGAGGATGTTTGAGATTGCTGCCGACCTCAATTTCCCTTCTCAGTCTTTCTTCGGCAAGTTTTTCAAGGAGAATGTCGGTGTCAGCCCTTCTGAGTATAGGAATGGCATAGAGTGACGGTCTGTTTCTTAGCCCGTACGCCGACAATACAACAAGCAGCATACGATGATAGTACAGATAGACAATGTTCTTGTTTCGTCAGATATACTGACGGAGTATTTTTGTTGTGACCTTGCCAAGTGCAAGGGCATCTGTTGCATAGAGGGCGATGCCGGTGCGCCGATTACCCTTGATGAGTTGGCTCTGATAGAAGAAAATCTTGATGCCGTACGCCATGACATGTCTGTCCCTGCCCAGTTGGTTGTAGAGGCTCAGGGTGTGGCATACAACGACCGCGATGGCGACCTCGTTACCAGCATAGTAAATGGCAAGGACTGTGTCTTTACATGTTATGAAGATATAGATATTGCCGATGAAACCATAAAAAACTGCTGTCTCTGTGCTTTCGAGAAAGCATATCGCAGCGGTAAGATAAAATGGCAGAAACCTATATCATGTGCTCTGTATCCTATTCGTGAAGATACCCTCAGCAACGGACTGACAGCCCTTGCATATCACCGTTGGCACGTGTGTAAGGATGCAGTAAAGAAGGGCAAAGAGCTGCAGATGCCTTTATACAAATTCTTGAAAGAGCCTCTCATCAGACGCTTTGGCGAGGAATGGTACGAAGCGCTATGCGAAGCAGCGAGAAATCTACCAAATGATTGGCGTTAGTCCCAGACTAGTGAGCCACTTGTTACACTGGCTGAAATGATGGTTACCAAACCACCCACCGCGGTTGGCGGATAGGGGAGAAGGATGGACACTCTCAAGCACGAGATGCTTGGTGGTGTCTATTATTTTCTTCTTTGTTTTTGCCGGTCCTCCCCACAGCATAAATGCTACGTGTTCCTGTTTGTCAGAGACAATATTTATCACAGCATCTGTAAATGTTTCCCATCCCTGGCGTGAGTGACTGTTAGCCTCGTGCTCTCTGACACTCAGACATGTGTTAAGCAGAAAAACTCCCTGTTCTGCCCATCGACGCAGCGAACCATCGTACACGCTCTGCCCTTGTGCATCCTTCACTACTTGCGGCACGGTGCCGATGTCAGCCTTCACCTCTTTAAATATGTTGACCAGCGATGGTGGCAATGCCACACCCGTCTTTACTGAGAAGCACAGTCCCTCCGCCTGTCCAGGACCGTGATAAGGATCCTGTCCCAGTATCACCACCTTTACCCTGTCTAAAGGACAGAGGTTGAAGGCGTTAAATATCTCGTTGCCAGGAGGATAGCACGTATGTTGTTTGTATTCGCTTCGCACGAAACTGGTGAGCCGTGCGAAGTACTCCTTCTCAAACTCCTCCCTCAAAGCTTCTTTCCAACTTTTTTCTATCTGCACTTCCATGATGGTGTAATTTTGTTTCAGTCAAGTACTAATTTTGTTGCAAAGATAGTAAAAAGATATGGAAATTGCACCCTATTGCCATATTTTTCAACCTTATGAATATGATTAAAGGAGTAATTTTGCATGCAGAAGAAGCTAAACCGATAATTAACCCCAAACAATAAAACAATATGAGAAAGATTTTCCTAACCCTCATGTCGCTTGTAGCGATTTCTGTAATGGCACAGGATATAGAGAAGTATCCTTGGCTCAATCGTTCCCTTTCTTTCCGTGAGCGTGCGACACTCCTTGTCAAGGAGCTGACACTTGAAGAGAAGGCAGGACAGTTCGGTTCCGTCGTTACCGACCAGGTGACACGCGACGGTGTCATCATCTTGCCTCATTATCAGTATTGGAATGAAGCTATCCACGGCTATGCTCGTATGGGCAATGCCACCTCATTCCCTGAGTCAAAAGGTATGTCAGCCACATGGAACCCCGAGTTGATATATCAGTGTGCCGACGCTATCTCTACCGAGGCACGTGCGTACCATATGTATAAGACCAACCAGCGCAACAGTCTTGTGAAAGGTTGGAAGATAGGTCTCAACGTATGGTCTCCTACTATCAATATGGCTCGCGACCCACGCTGGGGACGTGAGGAGGAGAACTATGGTGAGGACCCATTCCTCTGCGGTGTGCTTGCTACCCAGTTTGTCAAGGGCATACAGGGCACACAGGACGAGACCAATCCTTATTATAAGATTGTGGCATGTGCCAAGCACTTCGCTGCCAACAACTATGAGGCAGGCCGTCACTCCACCACCTCTTTCGTCAGTGAGAAGAATATGCGTGAGTACTATCTGCCGGCATTCGAGATGTGTGTCAAGGATGGTAATGTGCAGTCCCTGATGGCAGCCTATAATGCCATCTCCACTGACCTCAGCGAGGTGAATGCTGTTGGCAAGGGTTATACAGAGGCTAAGGGTGGTCTTCCATGCTCCGGCAACAAGATGCTTCTCACCGACATCCTGCGCAAGGAGTGGGGCTTCAACGGTTATGTCACCTCCGACTGTGCCGCTGTGTCAGATGTGTATCGTGCCACCAAGCACCTCTATTTCGGAAACTATACAGCGGGAAGCATCGCTACTGGTGCTGCCGATTGGAAGAATCCATACGAAAACTCTAATAGTGAGGAGAAGATGATGGAGGCACGTGCTACGGCTCTGTGTCTCAATGCCGGTTTGAATTCAAACTGCGAGCAGTACAGTTCTTCTGCCGTATTGCAGCGTGCTTTGCTCAATGCCCTCTCCAACGAGTACAAGACAGCCGATGAACTTGGCTATGTTAATCTCACCGAGGAGACTGTTGATAACGCACTCATCGAACTGCTCACCACGCGTTTCGCCCTTGGCGAGTTTGATGAGGACTATGTAAGCATCCCATGGAACAGCGTTGCAGAGGGTGACATCGAGAGTGAGGCAAATCAGGCTCTCGCCCTCAAGGCAGCCCAGCAGTCTATGACGTTGATGAAGAATGAAGGCTCTGTTTTGCCCATTCCATCGAATAAAACAATAGCACTCATAGGTCCTTACGCCAATGCTATACAGCTCGGTGACTACTCTGGCACACCTACCTATACCACCACACCATATCAGGCATTTGCAAAGAAGATGAACTTCGTGGTAGAGCAGAAGCGCACAGGTGAAATACCTGCCGTGCCTTTCGATGAGGCTGTAGTGTCAAAGCGTGGCGCTGCCAACAATGACAAGGGCGCAGGCAACCTCGAAAATACAGCTCCTGGTGATATCTTCTTATATAAGGATGTGGACTTCGGCGAGGCAGGATGCACCAACTTCGCCATGTCATGTGGTGCCAAGTCTTCTGGTCTGGGGCAGGTAAGCTTCATCCTCGACTCCAAGGACGCAACTCCGTTCCTCACTGTCAGCAATGAGGACACGGGCAACTGGACCAAGTGGACCACCGTCACTGCAAGTGTTGACCCTGATGTAGTAAAAGGTAAGCACGACCTGTATGTGAAGTTCTCTGGCTCTAACAGCTATTGCGGCAACTACCAGTACTTCAACTTCACCAATCCTAATGCTCCTACAGTGCTCCCAGCTGAGGAGACACAGGGCCCTCTCTATATGGTAAGCACCTCAGCAGGTGTCAACGAAGCAGCCACTGATGCTATGATCGACCGTGCCGTGGCAGTAGCCAAGAAGGCTGACTACGTCATCTTCCTCGGTGGTACCGACTGGTCTAAGCCGGCAAGCCACGAGACAGGCACCGAGGGTCACGACCGTTGGGTGCTCACCCTGCCAGGCAACCAAGCACAGGTTATCAACAAACTCCTCGAAGTAAACAGCAATGTCATTGTTGTTCTTGAGTCTGGTTCTTCTCTCGATCTCTCAGCGATAAGCAATGTTCCTGCCATCCTCGAGGCATGGTATGGCGGTCAGGCGCAGGGACAGGCTATCTGTGATGCCATCTTTGGCGACATCAACCCATCAGGTCACCTCACCTCTACATGGTATGCTGATATCAACGAACTGCCACAGAAGGGTGAGTCTTCATTTGGAACAGGCAGCCACGCTGGTTCTGACGGTATGCTGGAGTACAACATCGATGACTGGGGCTACACCTATATGTACTATGGCAAGGCTACCAAGAAGCAGCAGAAGGGCACACCGCAGTTCCCATTCGGTTATGGTCTCTCTTACACCACCTTCGCCTACAGTGATGCTTCAGCTACTACGCCTGCCAAGTCTGCCGACGGTGTTGTCAGCGTTAAGATAAAGAATACCGGCGACCGCAAGGGTGCTGACGTGATACAGATTTATGCCGATTTCAACGGCGATTCTAACTTCGGCACTCTCAACAAGCGCCTCGTGGGTTTCCAACGCGTAGAACTCGAACCTGGCGAGCAGAAGACAGTCCAGATACCGGTAAGCTACCGTTCACTTGCCTACTATAGCGAGGCTACTCACCAGTTCCTTGTTGACGGTCAGACAGTGAAGTTGCAGGTTGCCACATCTTCTGCCGATGCCGACATACAGCAGACATGCACTGTCACTCCAGCACCTGGTGTAGCAGAAGAGACCTACGTCTCTACCCACATCGAGGAGTTCCCTGCCATAAAGAGTGCACGTCAGTTGCTACAGACCGACCATATCTACTCTGTCATGGGTGCCTACATCTGCTCTGCCGAGAGGTTTGATACCCTTCCCAAGGGAGTGTATGTACTCAATGGTGTGAAGTATTTCAAGAAGTAAGCGATTTCCCTAAATGATATAACAACATAAAAATGTATATAAAAATTATGAGTAGAAGAATATTTTCTTTCGCAGTCTTGATATTGCTGGGAGTCATCGCTTCCTGGGCTGATACGGCAATACCTCTCACGACGGGTTCATACCTTGTCACGAGCGAGTCAACGACCACTGGTACTATCAACAACAATGACAATGGCAACCTCGGCGGCATCTACGGCGGTGCTACGGCTACCTTTACCCTCACCAACGCTGCGGCGCAGGATATGGTGCTGTACTTCCTGACGGGTTCCAACAACAATGCCGCCCCGAAGGTGTCAGTGACCCTTAACGACGGCACCAGCGACTTGTTTACAAAGACCGTCGATGTCGAGGTAAACGGAAGCTGGACCCCATCCATCAAGCACATCTTCGACCTCGGCACCGTACCTGCCGGCACGCTGACGCTCACCTTCGGTTTCAGCAACAACGGTGGCTACGTCTGCAATGTGGGCAGCATAGGTCTGTACGCCAAGGACGACTTCAATGCTACTATGGACGTTATACCTGGCAGCATCACCCTCACCAAGGGTACTTATAACGGTCCTAAGACCGAAAACAACGGTGCCAACGTGGGTTATGTGCAGAACGGCGGCAAGGCGGCATACGCCTTCTACAGCAGCATGGAGGGAGGCTATGACCTCTCGCTCGACATATACCGCTATAATCAGGGTGGTACAATGAATGTGAAGATTCAAGACTTGTCAACAGGCACGGAAGAGTATAATGAAGACTACACCATCGCCTCCAATGCTCCAGGAGCATATACCACCAATACCATCAACATTCCGAGTATCGCGGCAGGTTATAAGACCATGACCTTTACGTTCTCTGACGGTAGCAGCTATATATGTAATTATAAGAATATAGAGTTTGCCTACACAGGCACGGCAGCAGAGTTTACCGACTATACTGTCACGGGACAGACCGTCACCGCAGGTACAGAGACAGACTACCTGTGCACCCTGCCTGTTGCCTACGATGCTACGACGACATTCGGTATAGGTGCTACCAACGGCATTGTTGCCGTCACTGCTGTTGACAGCAGCAACTCTGCAGTCAGCGTGACTGACAATGGCGATGATACCTACACCGTCGCTACTCCTGCTCTCAACGACTACGTCATCGTTACCGCTACCCTTACCCCCGATGCAGGGGCTACTGCTGCTAAACTTACCAGTACGCTGAAGCTCTTCCGTATCGGCGAGATGTCACTCACTGCTATCACCATTGACGGCACAAGCATTGACGTGCTCGATGACATCAACGACAGCAGCACAGGCTATACAGCCACATACGGTGTCTGCTACACCACGGCACCCGTTATAGCAGCTACGCAGGTTGACGGTGAGACAGCTACGGTGTCAGCCCCTGTCATCAGCGGTTCTACATACACCTACACCATTCACGGTGCTATCGGTGGCACTGATATAGAGCGCGACTACACCCTCGTACTGAATAATGTACATGTATATACACCTGCAGGCGATGAGAAGTCCGTTGATATAAAGAACAATGAGGGCACACGTGAGAACAATACATGGACCAACGGCATCTACACGTTCTCTACCACCAGTCTTGACGGTTACAACCAGTACTTCAAACTGAACGGCAACAGCTATACGCTGAGCCTTCCTGCCGATGTCGTCGTGAAGCAGCTTGTATTCAAGGATGCGACAAACAACTATGCAGGCAACGACGCACGAGTGGTGTCTGTTACCTCCACAGGTGCTACGGCATATATACCCGTTGACAACAAGTACTACCATGAGTCAGAGGGTGCCAAGCACGACATTATCGTGAATATAGACAATCATTCTGCAGGAAACGATATCATCATCAACCAGCCAAAGAGCGGTCAGCCTATGGCATGGATACAGCTCACCATCATCAATCAGGATCCAGGCACTGCTCCGCAGAAGACGGCAGAGGATGTCAATGTGGTTAACAACCATGCCGTGGTGACGCTTACCTTCGACCGTGAGATACCCTCAGACGTTAACGCTAACATTAACGGAAACGTTGTGACAGCAAAGGGCGGCAGCGCAGTACTGGTATTCCCTATATGGAATCTTGACTACAGTACAGAGTACACCATGTCTATCCCTGTAGGAAACGTTGTTGACAGCTATGGCAACTCAAATGCTGAGGCAATTAATGTTGCTGTAAATACCGATGCCAAGCCAATGGTGGCAAAGGCAACATACGACTACGTGGTAAGCGATGCCGCAGAACTTGATGCCGCGCTTGAGGAACTCAAGGTGTCAAACAAGACTGCCGATGCCTCACGCAAGACAGTGTTCCTCAAAAACGGAAGCTATACGTATGGTACCCTCGTGGGCAGCTACCAGTATAACGTGTCCCTGAAGATTGACAACTGGAACGATGTATATAACGTATCGCTCATCGGTGAGAGTAAGGATGGCGTGATTATCGAGGGAACTACTGACGGCATCACCTCGTCAACACTGAATCTGGGCAATGGCACGGGCATTTACCTGCAGGACATTACCATACGCAACAACTACGACTACCCCACAGCTGACAAGGGAGTTAGCGTGGCAGTCACCGGAGGCAATAAGGCTGTGCTGAAGAATGTTGTCATGCAGGCGTGCCAGGACACCTACGTAACAGGCAAGCGCACTTACCTTGAGAACTGCGACATCTACGGCACCGTTGACTTCATCTGCGGTGGAGGCGACATCTTCTTCAAGGAGTGTGACCTCATACTCCTCTATCGACCACAGAACAAGGGTGATGTCATTGTTGCTCCTAACACTACTGCCGACACTAAGTGGGGCTATGTGTTCCAAGGATGTAATATTAAGGCAAGAGAGGGCGAGGATATGATAACCGACGGAAACTATACCCTCGGTCGTCCTTGGCAGAATGAGCCACGTGCCTACTATCTTAACACCACGATGAACGTGCTGCCTACCG
>JAFXZF010000037.1 GCA_017541365.1 Prevotella sp. | reverse complement strand
CGTTTTTCGACACCTTAACGAAATCATCCCATTCGGTCTGTTTATTTTGCGTATATCTGGAGATACTTATCATAGTCACGGATATAGTCGTCTTCTGAGTATGGATGACTGGCGAGAACGAGACAGAGGGCACCTGTGGTAAACTCCTGTTCGTGAGCCCAGATGCCAGGAGGGACGAGAAGTCCCTGGAAAGGTCGGTTGAGAGTAACGGTCTTTTCTTCCTTTCCGTCACTCAGATAGACCTCCAAAGCGCCAGAAGCAGCAATGATGAATTGCCAACATTCCTTATGGGCGTGTGCTCCACGATCCTTACCCGCAGGCACATCATAGATGTAGAAAACACGCTTTATAGGGAATGGCACCTGCACATTCTCGTATATATAGGTAAGGCTTCCGCGTGGGTCTTCCTCCTTTGGAAGCTCTATAATCTTGCAATCGGATAGTGTCATAAGAAAAAAGAGGCCCCTTTTCCGCCCTACGGGCACCCTTTCCCCGTAAGGGGCAAGGGGGAAGTTAGTATTGCAGTCAATGGGGCTATGATTATATAACTATATAACGGACGTATTAGGGATTTATTGTAACTTCCTCCTTGCCCCTTACGGGGAAAGGGTGCCCGTAGGGCGGGAAAGGGGTTGCTGTTCCTCTATTCCGCATGTTCCTTCATATACTCTCGTGGTGAGAGTCCGTACATCTTCTTGAACATGGTGGAGAAGCTTGTGGTGCTGTTGAATCCGCAGCGGTACATAACCTCCGTGATGTTCTGTCCCTTACGGCTAAGAAGACGAGCAGCCTGTTTCAAACGCAGGTTACGGATGAAGTCGTGTGGAGTCTGGTTTGTAAGTTCCTTCATCTTACGATGTAGATGCACACGGCTGATACCCACCTCGGAGCATATCATATCGATGTTCAGGTCGCTGTTGCTGAGGTTGGCGTTCACAACTGCAAGGATGCGGTTCAGGAGCTTGTCGTCAGCACTCTCAACCTCGATATCATCGATCATGTCGCTATGATCCTCCTTGCCGGCAAACTTGTTCTCCATGAGGCGGCGTGAGGCTATGAGGTTGGCGATGCTGCGTCGGAGGATATCCATGTTGAAAGGCTTGGTGAAATATTGGTCTGCACCAGTCTCAAGGCTTTCCAGACGGTCCTCATCGCGTGTCTTTGCTGTCAGGAGTATTACAGGAATGTGATTGGTGTTCACGTTGCTCTTTATCTTAGCGCACAGCGTGTTACCGTCCATCTGAGGCATCATGACATCGGAGATGACGAGTGCCGGAATCTCACGCAGTATGTTAGGCAAAGCATCTGCACCGTCGTTGAAACTGAGGACACGATATGTGGATTCAAGTTCAGTAACGAGATAGCTGCGTATCTCGTCATCATCCTCTACGACAACGATGGTTGGGCGTTTAGAGATTGGTATTGATGGTTTAGAACTTAGCGTTGGAGGCAAATTATCCTCCATGCTTTCAGCCTCTGCCGAGTTCGCAAGTTCCTGTTCGAGGATGCTTGAAACCTCTTCTGCCTTCTGTTCTTCGTGCAGAGCAAGCTCTTCCTTTGAAAGATGCTCACATCCCAGAGGAATGGTGACAACGAACTCCACACCATCTTCCACATTACGTACAATGATTGTGCCGTGGTGTAGTTGTACGAGGGAGCGTGTAAGGTCGAGTCCTACGCCTGTGCCTGTCTTTGTCTGGTTTGTGAGGGATGTAGCCTGATAGAAACGCTCGAAGATTCTTGCCAGACTCTGCTCCGGTATCTGCTCTCCGTTGTCGAATACCGTGATAGTGGCATTCTTATCGTCGGAAGCGATTGTCACCTTTATGGTTCCGCATACAGGGGTGTATTTCATCGCATTCGACATCAGATTCATTATAACCTTGTCGAACTGGCTCCTGTCAATCCATACAGGCATCTTCTCGCTTTCATGTTCGAATTCGATATTTATCTTCTTGCTTGTTGCCTGTGGCTGGAAAGTCTTCAGGATGTCTTCTGTGAAATAGATGAGGTCGGTCTCGCGCATCTGCATTATCATCTGTCCCTTGTCTATCTTCCTGAGATCGAGGATCTGGTTTACAAGATGCAGTATTCGCTCTGCGTTGCGTTTCATTATCTCATATACAGACTGGCGGTGAGGGTCGTTGTCCTCGCGTATGAGCTGTAGCAGAGGTGTCACGATGAGGGTCATCGGGGTGCGTATCTCGTGTGATATATTGATGAAGAAACGCAGTTTCTGTTCATTGAGTTCTTCTTTGTGTATATGCTCCTGAATGAGAAGACGTTCGCGGTTGCGTATGCGCTGCAAGCGTATATACCACCAGATGGCAGCTAATGCAAGCAGGAGATAGATAACCTTGGCAAGTGGTGTGAAATACCAAGGATTGTGGATTACCACCTTGAAGGTCTTCTCCTGTGAGCGGACACCATTATTGATGGCTACGACACGGAAGTCATAGTCGCCTGGCGACATTCGGCTCAGCGTTAT
>JAFXZF010000010.1 GCA_017541365.1 Prevotella sp. | reverse complement strand
TGCTTCAAGTTGAAGAATATTGCGCCTGTATATTATGGCAAAGGTCTTGATCATAACGAATTAGAGGAGCATGGCATAAGTAGATATGTTCAGTACAAGAAACTAACTGAAGAGCAAGAACAATGGCTTGCTTCTCACTTTGATATCTAATTGTGTTATAACTCTCCGAGCCTCATATCATCTGTAGATGCAGGGAAATATGCGTCGAATGTGCTGTTTCAGGAATTGTGCAACACCGCTCCTGAATATTGCATTCAAAGGAATATAGTGGTGAGGAAGAAGGACAAAGGCATAGCAGTGACCAACGTGCATATAGGGTCGATGGGTGACATATTGACGATGCCTATAGACTTAGACCCTGAACTGCAAATCTCTAATGAGCAACTGCTGGATGCTATATTGGATGCTATGTCAATGGACGGCTTTGACGAAGCGGAGCAGTCTGACTTCTGGAACGAGATGACGAACCTGCAGAAGGCGAAGATTTTAAGATAACGTTGAAATGACGCTAAAAAAACGCAAAATAAAATATTCGGCAATATTCTTTGTCTGTTGGTTCGCCTTCCTAATTTTCCTTGTGGATGGGGTTATAAAATTCCAGACTTTGGTGGACTACTTCGGCTCATACGCTTTGGTAGAGGCAACCTTGCTACTGCTGGTTATCGTGCCTACTATAGCAGTTTATTACTTTACTAAGAAAATGTAATACTTTACTCTTCATGGCATGGATGGTGAGATACTGATAACATACAGGAGGACCAGCAGGTTGTCGATGCGCATAGTGAAGAACGGCGACGTGCATGTGTCGGCTCCTATCGGTATGCCAAAGGAGAAGGTGGAGAGGTTTGTCGAAGAACATAGCGACTGGATAGAGAAGGCTCGACGGAAGACTGCGGAAAGGCAAAGGAAGAGGGACGAGTTCTACGGGCAACTACCACTGGATACTCGTCAGAGGAAAGAGGAGGCTATACTCAGACTGAAAAACATAGTGGAGCCACTGGTGGACAGATACTCTCTGCTGATGAAAAATCAACCTTCGGCAATAACATACAAGGCGATGATATCACGGTGGGGGGTGTGTAATATAAGGAAATGTAGTATATGCTTCTCACTGTATCTGCTGTTGCTGCCTGAATGGTGCATAGAGCATGTGGTGGTGCACGAAATGTGTCATTTGATTGAGCCACGCCACAACGAACGCTTCTATGGCTTGATGGACCGATATTTCCCTCGATGGCGAGATGCACGAAAAATGGCAGGGGAGATAATACGGCGGGATTAGATTCGGCGGGATTGGATATCCTTATGACCGCGGGGATTGAATATCCCCAGGTCCTGCCACGGGCTATCTACAAATAAAGTAGTCCTTCTTTTCATTGAAAGTGAACTTTCATGAATTTTGGACTACTTTCTTTGTGATCCGGCGGGGATTCGAACCCCGGACCCACAGCTTAGAAGGCTGTTGCTCTATCCAGCTGAGCTACCGGACCGACCTTTATTGTTAGTTTTGCAATTTGCGGTGCAAAGGTACAAAAAATAATTAAGACCTGCAAGCGATGAGCATTGGAAAATGCGATCTATAATCTATAATCTATAATCTACGATCTAATCTTTAAGCAATTTCTCGATGAAGTCATCAAGCTCGGCGGAGAGGTTCTCCATGAAGGGGGTGCCGAGGATGGTGGTCTCACTGTCGTCAACGATGTATAGTTCGGAGATGTACTGCCCACTCTCGTTTTCCAATACGTAGTTGTAGGGCTTGGCAATGTTGAGGTATATGCCGTGATTCTCGATGACGGGCGAGAATGCCTTGTGCACCATAGTATAGAACTCATCGGTCTCAACGGGTGCATTGATCCATTCTTCGACGATGACGCGTGTTATCTCTTTCTCGTCGTCATCGTATGCCATGACATCGCCGGTATCTTGTGATACGCGGACGTGTATGTCGGTAAAGCTGTAAGTGCCGTCCTCTCGTGGAGGAAATTTCTCCGCTATCTTGTTGATGAAGCGGGTAAGGCTGTTAGTGGTTTTGTCCATTTATTTTTTTCCGTGACAGTGTTTGTACTTCTTGCCTGATCCACATGGGCATGGGTCGTTGGGACGTGGTTCCTTGCCCTTTACGATAGGTATGCGTGGTGGCATCTGTGGTGCTGTAGGGTCGATGTATCCAGGACGGTTCATGCCGTCGGGCATACTGCCACGTGGTGTCTGACCTGGCATAGGGGGTAGGGCAGGGGAGCCGTCGGCATTGAGTTCCTGCTTGCTGGTCTGATACTGTGGCTGTGGCTCAGGTTTAGGCATGGAGACGGGTGCCTGTGCTGGCGCCTCTTCCTTGTGTATGTGTATGCGTGAGAGGGTTGAGCAGACGGAGTCGTTCATCTGATTGATCATGGCATCCCACAGCTTGACGGACTCGAGTTTGAAGATGAGCAGCGGGTCTTTCTGTTCGTAGGATGCGTTTTGGGATGAATGGCGCAGTTCGTCGAGCTGGCGCAAGTTCTCCTTCCAGTTGTCGTCGATGGTATGGAGGAGTATCATCTTCTCAAATTCCTTCATGATATTCTTGCTCTCGCTGTCGTAGCACTCCTTGAGGTCGAAGTTCATGCGATATACGAGGTGCATGTCGGTGAGAGGTATGATGATGCGTTCGAAGTTGGCGTTGGGGTCTTCGTATATCTGCTTTACCACGGGCTGTGCCTCTGCCTGTACTTTGTCAACATGCAGCTTGAAGTTTGCCATAACCTTCTGGAAGGTGTCCTCCTCAAGCTGTTGGCGTGGTGTCTGTACAAACTCGTCTTCGGAGAATGGTACATCCATGAAGAAGAGCTTGAGGAAGCGCTCTTTGCATCCCTCATAGTCATTATTGGAGAGGATGGAGAGTACGCGGTCCCAGATGACATTGGTGATATCCATGCCGATGCGCTCACCCATGAGGGCGTGGCGACGTCGCTCGTAGATGACGGTGCGCTGCTTGTTCATGACATCGTCGTACTCGAGGAGGCGCTTACGTATGCCGAAGTTGTTTTCCTCTACCTTCTTCTGTGCCCTCTCGATAGAGCGTGATATCATAGGTGCCTCGATGCGTTCTCCCTCTTCGAAGCCTAAGCGGTCCATGACCTTGGCGATGCGCTCGGAACCGAAGAGACGCATGAGTTTGTCTTCGAGTGATACGTAGAACACTGATGAGCCTGGGTCGCCCTGACGTCCGGCACGACCACGTAACTGACGGTCCACACGACGGCTCTCATGGCGCTCGGTGCCTATGATGGCGAGACCTCCTGCAGCCTTCACCTCTGGGGTGAGCTTGATATCGGTACCACGTCCTGCCATGTTGGTGGCGATGGTTACGACACCCTTACCGTTGATACTCTTACCTGCCTCGGCGACGATGAGCGACTCACGGGCGTGCTCCTTGGCATTGAGCACCTGGGCATTGACACCATTGCGCTTGAGGATGTTGTGGAGCAGCTCAGAAATCTCTACTGAGGTGGTGCCGACGAGTACTGGGCGACCTGCATCACGCATGGCGATGACCTCCTCAACGACTGCCTTGTACTTCTCACGTGCCGTCTTATAGACACGGTCATCCATGTCCTTACGTATCACAGGACGGTTGGTGGGTATCTCGACGACATCGAGTTTGTAGATGTCCCAGAATTCGCCAGCCTCGGTGGATGCTGTACCAGTCATGCCTGCCAGTTTGTGGTACATGCGGAAATAGTTCTGTAGGGTAATGGTGGCGTATGTCTGTGTAGCTGCCTCGACCTTGACGTGCTCCTTTGCCTCGACAGCCTGATGCAGTCCGTCGGACCAGCGGCGACCCTCCATGATACGTCCTGTCTGCTCATCGACAATCTTCACCTGTCCGTCGATTACTACATACTCGTCATCGCGGTTGTAGAGGGAGTACGCCTTGAGCAACTGCTGCAGTGTGTGGACACGCTCGGACTGCTCAGAGAAATGGTTTATGAGGGCATCCTTCTTCTCCAGACGCTCCTCGTCAGAAAGTCCTGTCTCTGCCTCGAGTGCCGAGAGTTGTGAGGTGATATCGGGTATGACAAATAGTTCCTTGTCGCCTACCTGCTTGGAGAGCCACTCCACGCCCTTGTCGGTGAGGTCGGCACCATGCATCTTCTCGTCAACGACAAAGTAGAGTGGTGCTATCGCCTCAGGCATACGGCGGTTGTTGTTCTCCATATAGTGCTCCTCGGTAGAGAGCATGCCGGACTTGATGCCGTCCTCAGAGAGGAATTTTACTAATGGGGTATTCTTAGGCAGTGCCTTGTAAGAACGGAAGAGTGCGAGGAAACCATCCTCTGCGAGTTCCTTATTACCCTCTTCGTTGCCACGGGTAATCTTCTGTTTTGCCTCGGCGAGAAGCTGGGTGGCGAGTTTGCGTTGCTCTGCGACTATCTTCTCCACCAGTGGCTGGTACTCTTCAAACATCTGGTCATCGCCCTTGGGCACAGGACCTGAGATAATGAGCGGTGTGCGGGCATCGTCAATCAGGACTGAATCGACCTCATCGACGATGGCGTAGTTGTGCTTACGCTGTACGAGGTCCTCAGGCTGCATAGCCATATTGTCGCGCAGGTAGTCGAATCCAAACTCATTGTTTGTACCAAAGGTGATGTCGGCACGGTATGCCTTGCGGCGAGCCTCTGAGTTGGGACGGTGCTTGTCGATACAATCGACGGAGAGACCATGGAACATATAGAGTGGTCCCATCCACTCGGAGTCACGCTTGGCGAGGTAGTCATTGACGGTGACGACGTGTACGCCATTGCCTGTGAGGGCATTGAGGAAGACGGGGCAGGTAGCCACGAGAGTCTTACCCTCACCCGTTGCCATCTCGGCTATCTTGCCCTGATGAAGGACGGTGCCACCGAAAAGCTGTACGTCATAGTGCACCATCTCCCACTTGAGGTCGTTGCCGCCAGCAGTCCAGTGGTTGTGGTAGATAGCTTTGTCACCGTCGATGGTGATGAAGTCCTTGGAGGGGTCAGAAGCCAGTTCACGGTCAAAATCCGTTGCGGTGACAACGGTCTCCTCATTTTCTGCAAAACGTCGAGCTGTCTCCTTTACGATAGAGAAGGCTACGGGATAGACCTCGTCTAGTGCTACCTCGAGGCGGTCGAGCACTTCCTGCTCGAGTTTGTCGATATGGGTGAATATAGGTTCGCGCTCGTCGATAGGTGTCTGCTCAATCTTGTTCTTGAGGTCGGCAATCTGTTGCTTCAACTCGCTCACGGTACCCTGTACATACTGTTGTATCTCACGACTCTTGGCACGCAGTTCGTCATTGGAGAGTGCCTCGATGGCAGGGTAGGCTGCCTTGACCTTATCGACTAATGGTTGTATCTTCTTAATGTCTCGACTTGACTTATTGCCAAAGAGAGCCGAGAGGATGGAATTGAAATTCATATTCTTTTGTTGTTTTTTTAATAGTGGCTATTGTAGCTATAGTGACTATAGTGGCTACAGTGGTTATAATTTAAGACGCAAAATTACTATATTTTTTTGACTTTACAAAATAAAATAGGTAAAAATGTAACCAATAGGGCAACGCCAAGTATGTTGACTCCCTCTGCATAGCACTGGAAAATATTGCCAAGGAAGAAGATGGCGAGACTTGCCAGAATGGCATATTTACCCCATCTCACGATATACCTTGGGAGTGCAAAGATAAAGAATATCGGATTGAATATAAATATCTGAAAATTAACGCGTACCGTAGGATGTTGAGAGAAAAGCATTAAGAATAAAACTATGCCGATGAAGGCATATAGGCATAAATAAAGATAATGTACCCATAGGACGGGTCGCTTGATAACCAACCCCTCGAAAATACCACAATAGAGTATGCATAGCAGAAGTAGCGCTACAGCCACCTGAGTAGGGGTGAGAGGGAAGTCGATGTTGTTGGGGTTTTTCCATGGTTTGCCAGGAGCGAGGGCCCAGTAGGCAGTGTCAACGAGGTGATGAGAATAACCGCTCGCAGGAAACACAACGTTTGCCGAATCGAAATCTACAGAAAGTACTTCCGGGAGGAACTCACGTTGCTCAAAGCTGGTGTTTCTGTCAGCTCCCACTCCGAGTAGCAGGTCGTTGCCAAAGCTGGTCCAGGGGTGTCCTTCAGCCTTCATGTGGACGAGATCGCGAAAGGTGCGCTCGCCCTGCTGGATAGGGGGCATACTGCGATATACTACCTCGGCACCACCTGTGTCGCCGATATTATCGGTGAGCGGCATCGCAGCTATTGACTCAAGGAGGATGTCGCGTGCCTTGGTGGTGCAGTTGTTATAAAAGAAGTTGTAGCGATATACGGTATTTTCGGGTAGTGCGTTCTCAGCCAGAGCCTTGATGAATGCCGCCTTCTGATTGACATTCATATCGATATGCTGCTCATATACCCCACAGCCGTAGCGCTTGTAGTCGGCAAGGAAATCGGCATAGAGGCAGATGCCCATGCTGTAGTCAGTAAGACCGAAGATGAAGTGTAGGGCGAAAAAACTTATGGTGGGGTCGAAAATGCCATAGTTGATAGCGATGTCCTCGCCCGTCTTGCCGTCATGCATGCGTATGGCGGTATGGCCATAGAGAGAATATACCTCATCGTGTGGCTGGCACGTGAGCAGACTGATGTCAATGCTGTCAAAACGTTCGCGTATGGCGTCAGCAGACAAATGTGGTAAGTCGTCGGCTGACAAAACGTGCTGAGAGCCACAGAAAAAAAACATTAAAATGTATAACGGCTCCTTGAAAAAAAAGTAAATATTACGTTTCACGATGCAAAAATAACTTATTTTATTGGTAAAACCTTCGCTTATTTCATTTTTTTTGAATAATTTTGCACCAAATTACACTATAACGAAAATAATGAGAAAATTTCTTTTGTTATTCCTGTTGACAACTTCATCGACAATGCTATTTGCTCAAAGTGGCACATTGTCTCCATATTCCATGTACGGTCTGGGTTCGCTTGTCGACCAGTCAAATGGTGCCAGTCGTGGTATGAATGGTGTGGGACAGGCTTTTCGCGAGAGCAATCAGATAAACTATCTTAACCCAGCATCATACTCAAGTATAGACTCGCTGACTTTTATATTTGATGTGGGTATGTCCCTGCAACGTACCATATTTAAAGAGGGAAGCGTCACCAAGGGTGCCAATGTGGGCGACTTTGAATATATCATTGCTGGATTTCGTGCAGCTCGTCATCTCGGCATAGGTTTTGGACTGATACCTTATACTGATATGGGTTTTGGATTTGAGAGCACGCAGAAGGTGAATAATTATGCCCAGTATCCATATGACCCGCTATATAATAGCACTACCCAAACTACTTCATACTCCTCAGACGGTGGTCTGCATGAGGTTTTTGTGGGAATAGGCTGGGAACCTGTAAAGCGCCTGTCAATAGGTACGAATGTTTCATTCCTCTGGGGTGAGTTGGGTAGGTCAGTGTCAAGTGTTTTTTCGGACGGCTATGTAAACTCGATATATAAGATTTACTCGCAGACGGTACATACATACAAACTGTCATTTGCTGCGCAGTACACACACCCTATAGGCAAGCATGACAACCTCACCGTTGGTGCTACTGTCACACCAGGTCACGACCTGGGGAGTGATGCCGAACTGAAGTACATTTCTTATAATGCATACACCGTACAGGGTGACACCGTGCAATGTGCAGCCACTAATGGTATGTCGATGCCTACCGAGATAGCTCTTGGCTTGGCATACAAGCATGGCGACAAGTGGAAACTAGGACTTGACTACAGTTTGCAAAATTGGAGCAAGCTACCAGTGCGCAACTACCTGAAGTCAGATGGTACGATAGTAGGTACCACGGGCAGCTACAATAACCGTCATAAGATAAACGTGGGTGGCGAATGGTGCCGAAATCCTAATGGACGCTCCTTCCTTGATAAGGTGAAATGCCGTGCTGGTATCAGCTATACTTCGTCATACCTGAAAATCAATACTACCAATGGTATTGTAAATGGTCCACGTGAGGTGTCTGCAAGTATAGGCTTTGGTCTTCCTATTATAAATAGTTATAATAACCGTTCGGTGTTAAATGTCGGATTTCAGTGGGTTAACGAATCGGGTTCTGTCATCAAAGAGAATACTTTTCGTATCAATATAGGCCTGACATTTAACGAGCGATGGTTTGCTAAATGGAAGTTTGACTAAGGGTTAGCTTAGCAAATTATTCGCTTGTGGCTCATCTCTTCGAGTCGTGTCAAGAAAGTTAAAGAGGGTTCAAAAAGTTGAAGGGCGTAGGTTCAATAGGATTGATAGGGACTATAGGGGTGGTGATAGCCTCGATAGTTCCCATTTCCTGCGACAGCGCAAAGGAACATACAGCACCTGCCATACGTGAGCAGGACTCGGTGGCGATGATGACATCCTACGGAGTAAACACCCTGATAAGTGACTCGGGAGTGATGCGCTACAGGATAATATCCGAACGATGGGAGGTGAACGACAACCTCAATCCTCCACGATGGATATTTTCACGAGGATTGTTTCTTGAACAGTTTGATAAAAACCTCCACGTGGAAACATACATACAGTCAGATACAGCATACTATTACACCACGAGCAAGTTGTGGTATCTGTTTGGCAATGTGCGTATAAAGACTGTTGACGGTATGATATTTACCAGCGAGGAGCTGTACTGGGACCAGAACCGTCATGAGTTGTACTCCAATAAATTTTCGCACCTGATAACACCAGAACGGGAGTTGCAAGGGGCGTACTTTGTCAGTGATGAGCATATGCGCCATTATAAGGTGACAAATACAAAGGGTGCATTTACGAGAGAGGATTTTGATAACGGGAATACTGACGGAAATAATAACGTTAACGGGAACGTCGTCGATACTACACCTAAGAGGCAAGTTGCCACGCCAAGACGTAGATAAACATTGAACATAGAACTGATAACATACATACTCATAGCGATGCTGTTTTCCGCCTTTTTCTCGGGGATGGAGATAGCCTTTGTGTCAAGCAACAGGATGCTGGCAGAGATGAATGGTGATGAGGAGAGCATTACACATCGCACAGTGTCATTTTTCTATAGTCACTCAATTACCTATGTCAATACAATGCTCGTGGGCAATAATATAGCCCTCGTGATATACGGCATACTGATAGCCAAACTTTTTGACAGTACAATATTCGAGGGTCAGACAGAAGCTTTTCGTGTGATGGCAGATACCATCATCTCTACCGTCATAGTGCTATTTACGGGTGAGTACCTGCCCAAAACGATATTTAAAAATAATGCCAACACCCTCCTGTCAGTTTTTGCCATCCCTGCGATAATATGCTTTGTCATATTGTATCCCATATCGCGACTGTGCACACTTATTTCTCAGGGTATGCTGAGTCTTCTTGGCGTGAGGGTGAACAAGGATGCCGACAAGGAGGAATTTTCAAAGGTTGATCTGGACTATCTCGTCACCCAAAGTCTCAATGGCAACGAAGGAGGAGGCATTGAATTATTTCAAAACACCCTTGACCTTAGTGACACCAAGGTACGTGACTGCATGATACCACGTACAGAGATCACAAGTATAGAACGTACGGCAACACTTGATGAACTGCGCCAGAAATTTATAGAGAGTGGACGATCTAAGGTCATAGTGTACAAGGAGGATATAGACCATATCGTGGGTTATGTACACTCTTCGGAACTCTTTCGTATAAAAAAGGAGTGGTTGTCTCATGTACATCATATCCCCTTTGTTCCTGAGACGATGGCGGCTAACAAACTCATGAGGACACTCTTGGCACAAAAGACTTCGCTGGCAGTCGTCGTAGATGAGTTTGGCGGCACAAGCGGCATAGTGGCTCTTGAAGATATCGTCGAGGAGATATTTGGCGAAATAGAAGATGAGCATGATACCAACAAGTTTGAGTGCCGTGCTACTAAAGATGGAGGATACATCATATCAGCCCGTCTGGAGATAGAAAGAGTAAACGAACTCCTCGGCATAAACCTGCCAGAGAGTGATGACTATAAGACTGTTGGCGGACTGATACTCGCTCGGTATCAATCGTTTCCAAAAGTTAACCAGGTGATAAAGATAGATGGATGGCAATGTAAAATACTAAAAAACACCAAAACAAAGATAGAACTGGTGAAAATAATACCACTATAATTTGTTTAATTGCAGAAAATTTAGTAACTTTGCGCCGTTTATGCCTTGTGACACCGAATCAGGTAGGTGTGCAGTAAGACATAATGTGAGAAGAAAACTAAAACAAAAATAAGAAAATAAAAATGGCAGTATTAGGAAAAATCAGAAGCAGAGGTGCCCTCCTTGTGGGTATCATCGGTCTGGGTCTCTTCGCATTCATTGCCGAGGAGGCAGTCCGTTCATGTGAGTCTACCAAGAACAACGAGCGTCAGCAAGTAGCTCAGGTGCTTGGTGAGAAGATTAGTTATCAGGAATTTCAGGAGATGGTAGATGAGTATCAGGATGCCATCAAGATGACACAGGGGCGTGATAACCTCTCAGAAGATGAACTCAATCAGGTTAGGGATATGGTATGGCAGCAGTACGTACAGAATGCCGTTTTAGCACGCGAAGCTAAAGAACTCGGCCTCAGAGTCACCGATGATGAGATACGTGACATACTCAACCAGGGCACTAACCAGATGCTCATGCAGACGCCATTTGTCAATCAGCAGACAGGTCGTTTCGATGCCAACTCGCTCAAGCAGTTTGTTGCAGAATACAAGAAAGCACAGCAAACAAACCCACAACAGGCTGAGCAGATGCGCCCCATATACAATTACTGGAACTTCGTAGAGAAGAATCTACGTCAGCAGTTGCTCTCGCAGAAGTATCAGACTCTCCTTGCTGCTACCTTCGTTTCTAACAGCGTGGAGGCAAAGCAGACATTCGCAGAGGAGAATGAAGAAGCAACGATACAGCTTGCAGCCCTGCCTTACTCTTCAGTAGAAGATAAGGACATTCAGATTTCTGATGACGATCTCAAGGCGAAATACAAGGAGATGAAAGCTGCATTCAAGCAATATGAGGAGACTCGTGATATCAAGTATGTATCAGTCAAGGTGCAGGCATCAGCAACCGACCGTGCAGCTATCGGCAAGCAGACTCAGGAGTTTGTACAGCAGCTCGCTACTGCAGAGGATCCTTCAGAGATAATACGCAAGTCAGGTTCCATAGTACCTTATCTTGGCGTGCCAGTAATGAATACAGCATTTCCTAATGATGTAGTAGAGATACTTGACTCAGTGTCTGTAGGAACTACCACTCAATTGAAAGAAAACAAGCAGGACGGTACCCTCACCGCTGTACGTTTTATGTCAAAGCAGGAATTGCCCGACTCTGTAGAGTTCCAAGTAATTCAGGTGGGTGGCGAAACTCTCGATGCTGCACATACACGTGCTGACTCTATAGTAAATGCTCTTACTTCTGATGCAACTCAATGGGATGCTTTGGCAAAGAAGTACAACCAGACAGGTGCTAAGCAGTGGCTTACTACTAAGGATTATCAGAATGCTAATTCACTTGATGTTGACACAAAGGCATATATCAATGCCCTCAACACCATGCAGGTTGGTGAAATGAAAAATCTTGCTACCAACTCTGGCAACATTATCATAAAAGTGACAGACCGTAAGTCTTTCCAGACAAAGTATCTTGCTGCTGTTATCAAGACTCCTATCAACTTCTCAAAGGAGACATACTCACAAGCTTACAATAAATTCTCACAGTATGTGTCAGAAAACCAGGACCTTGAGGGCCTAGAGAAGAATGCAAAGAAGTACGGTTATCAGGTGCTGGAGAATCAGGACGTTCGTGCCTCACAACACAATATTGCTGGTATACATGGCACTCACGATGCTTTGAAGTGGGTATATGAGGCAGAAGAAAATAGTGTATCACCTCTTTATGAGTGTGGCGAGAATGACAACCTCCTTGTCATCGCTCTCACCAAGATACATAAGAAGGGCTACCGCGACCTTGACGATGAACAGGTAAAGGAGATGGTAAAGGCTGAGGTTCTTGCTGATAAGAAAGCTGATAAACTCATTGCCAAGATGGCTGGCGTGAAGAATATCGCTGGTGCGAAGGCAAAGGGTGCTCAGGTGGTTGATGTCAATCAGGTGACATTCGCTTCGCCAGTATTTGTAGTTGCTACTGGAGCTACTGAGCCTGCACTATCTGGTGCAGTTGCTGCTACTAAGCAGGGACAATTCTCCAAAGCTCCTGTAAAGGGTAATGCCGGAGTATATCTCTTCCAGGTAACAAAGAAGCAACAACGTCAGGGACAGAAGTACGATGCCAAAGCTATTATGCAGCGCATAGCACAGCGCAACATGCAGGCTGCGGGCAACTTCATGCAGGAACTCATCCTTAACTCAGACATTGCTGACAATAGGGTGATGTTCTTCTAAGGAATTTCGACATTTCAAAATAGCAACATATCGGTATATCGAAATATCGACATAACGAAATAATGATAAAGAAATCAGGACACTCAAACTAGAGTGCCCTGATTTCTTTATTAACCTTTTAAACCTTTTGCAAGCAAAGAGCCCACAAACTCCTTACTTTTTTTCTTATAGTCCGAGTGACTTCTTGATTTCAGCGATGCGAGCGTCAGCCTTAGCTGTAGCAGCTGCATAGTCGCCGTCAAACTGTCCTGCAACTGGAACCTCGCAGTAGAACTTAATCTTTGGCTCTGTGCCTGAAGGACGAACTGAGATTTTCATGCCGTCCTCAGTGAACCACTGCAGTACGTTGGCTGTGGTAGGCATCTCTATGTCAGTTACCTTGCCCTCGGCAGTCTGCTTCAAGGTCTTGTAGTCCTTTACGCAGACAACCTTAGTGCCTGCAATTTCTGCTGGAGGAGTAGCACGGAAGTCTTCCATCATCTTCTTTATCTCGTCAGCACCGCTCTTGCCAGGCTTTGTTACGCTGATGGCAGCCTCCTTCTGGAATCCATACTCCTTATAGATGTCAAGAAGCAGGTCGTAGAGCGTCTTGCCCTGATCCTTTGCCCAAGCGGCAATCTCACAGATGAGACAGATAGAAGCAGGAGCGTCCTTGTCGCGCACCTTGTCGTATGGCAGGTAGCCGAATGACTCCTCGCCACCACCGATATACTTACGCTTGCCCTCGTTTACTCGGATGCGATATGCAATCCACTTGAAGCCTGTGTATTCGTCGAAACACTCCACACCGTTGGCACGTGCTATCTTAGCAATGAGCTCAGATGTCACGATGGTCTTCACCATGAAGTCTGATGGGTTAAGCTGTCCCAATGCCTTCTTGTTCTTGATGGTGTACCAGTAGAACATGCAAGCCGTCTGATTGCCGTTCAGAATCTGCCATTCGCCCTTGTCGTTTCGGCAAACGATGGCGAGTCGGTCAGCATCAGGGTCGGTAGCCACCACGAGGTCGGCATTAAGCTTCGTGCCCAACTTCATGCCCAACGTCATAGCCTCTGCATTCTCTGGGTTAGGTGAAACAACGGTTGGGAAGTTTCCGTCAACTACCATCTGCTCAGGCACCACGTTGATATTCTGGAACCCCCATGAGCGCAGGCACATAGGAACGATATGACGACCTGTGCCATGCATGGCAGAATAAACGATGTTCAGGTCCTTGTTTCTGAGTATCACGTCTTGGTCAACCATGCCCTCCTTAACAGCACACATGTAATTGTAGTCCATCTCTCCGCCGATAATCTGCAGCAGGTCAGGGTTCAGTGTCCATTTCACGTCCTCTATCTTCACCTTGTTCACCTCGTCTATGATGCCCTTGTCGTGTGGAGCCAGCACCTGAGCGCCGTCCTCCCAGTAAGCCTTATAGCCATTGTACTCCTTAGGGTTGTGTGATGCAGTAACGTTCACACCAGCCTGAGCGCCCAACTCGCGGATAGCGAATGAAATCTCTGGGGTAGGGCGCAGACTTTCAAAGAGATACGCCTTGATACCGTTGGCTGTGAAGATAGCCGCTACGGTCTCTGCAAACATACGTCCGTTGTTACGGCAGTCGTGACCCACTACTACGGAACATTTCTTTCCAGGGAACGCTTTCAGAATGTAGTTGGCAAACCCCTGTGTAGCCATACCCACAATGTACTTGTTCATGCGGTTGGTGCCAGCACCCATAATGCCACGCAAACCACCAGTGCCAAATTCTAGGTTCTGGTAGAAGGCATCGATGAGCGCCGTCTTGTCGGGATTGTCAAGCATAGCCTGAACGTCCTTGCGTGTCTCTTCGTCAAAAGAGGGGGATAACCACTGTTTGGCAACAGCTTCACATTGTGCAATTAACTGTTCGTTGTTTTCCATTTGTTTAAAGTTTGTTATTGATGGTTTTATAGTAGGATTTTTTTTATTTGTTACGCTCCGACAGTTGCCTGTCTTCACACTTGTGCACAAAGTTAAGAAAAAAAAATATGTATAACAAATTTTTTCGCTATTTTGTTGCATAAAAAATTATTTTTTGCCATGTTACAGTGCATTCGGCATGAAAAATACATGAATTTATTTTGTTCTGCCCTCGTTTTTTCGTAACTTTGCAAGAAAATGAGCAGCATTCTCGATCAAGACATAAAATACCTGAGCGGTGTTGGTCCGCAGAGGAAGGAGATACTTAGCAAGGAACTGGGCATCAACTCGTTCGGTGACCTGCTGGAGTATTACCCCTATAAGCATGTTGACCGTAGCAGGGTGTACAAGATAAGGGAACTGACGCTTGAGATGCCATTTGTGCAGATTAAAGGCAGAATACTTTCCTTTGAAGTCTTTGATATGGGCTCTCGCAAGAAGCGTCTCGTAGCTCATTTCTCTGACGGCGAAAGAGTGATGGATCTTGTGTGGTTTTCTGGCGTACCATATATAAAGAAAACATACAAGGTAGGAATAGAGTACATAGCGTTTGGCAGACCTGGGGTGTATAATGGCAGATTTCAGATTTCTCACCCAGAGATAGACAGTGCCTCGTCACTGGAGCTCAACAATATGGGTATGCAACCATATTACAACACTACGGAGAAGATGAAGAAGGCTGGCATGACGAGCCGTACGCTGGAGAAGTTGACGAAGAACCTGATGGAGAAACTCCCTAAGCTGCCTGAGACCCTGCCTGATTATATCACCCTACCGCTACACCTGATGAGTAGGGATGAGGCGATGCGGAAGGTACACTATCCCAGCAACCAATATGAACTGCAACACGCAAGGGAGAGGCTGAAGTTTGAGGAACTGTTCTACGTACAGCTCAACATTCTGCGCTATGCTGCCAATAATCGCAGAAAATACAATGGCTATCTGCTACCCAAGGTGGGCGACTGTTTCAACGACTTCTACCAGCATAATCTGCCTTTTGAACTGACTGGAGCGCAGAAGCGAGTGATGCATGAGATACACAAAGACATGAACACAGGCAGACAGATGAACCGTCTGATTCAGGGCGATGTGGGCTCAGGCAAGACACTCGTAGCCCTGATGGCTATGCTTATAGCTGTGGACAACGGCTTTCAGGCTGTGATGATGGCTCCGACGGAGATTCTTGCCGAACAGCACTTAGAGACGATAAAGGTTTTTTTAGGGGGAGTAAAAGGAGGAATAAAGGGAGAGTCAGAGGGAGTGAGAGTGGAACTGCTCACGGGCATGGTGAAGGGCAAGAGAAGGGAGGCTGTGATGGAGGGCTTGCAGAATGGTGACGTGAAGATACTCGTAGGCACGCACGCCATAATAGAAGACAATGTGGTGTTCAACAATCTGGGGCTTGCCGTGATAGACGAGCAACATCGCTTTGGTGTGGCGCAGAGGGCCAAGCTGTGGAGCAAGAACGACAACCCGCCGCACGTGCTGGTGATGACGGCAACACCAATACCTCGCACGCTGGCGATGACCATATACGGAGACCTCGACGTGAGTGTGATAGACGAACTGCCGCCAGGCAGAAAGCCCATCATGACCCTGCATAAATACGAGAACCAGATGACGAGCCTGTATGAAGGCATACGCAAGGAGGTAAGCAAGGGCAGGCAGGTGTATGTGGTATATCCACTGATAACGGAAAGCGAGAAGATGGACCTGCAGGATCTTGAAGCAGGCTATGCACACCTGCAAGAAGTATTTCCTCAATACAAGATGAGTAAGGTGCACGGCAGAATGAAACCTGTGGAGAAGGAAATGGAAATGCAGCGCTTTGCCAGTGGAGAGACGCAGATTTTGGTAGCAACCACCGTAATAGAGGTAGGGGTGAATGTGCCCAATGCCTCGGTGATGGTGATAATGGAGGCACAGAGATTCGGCCTGTCACAGTTGCACCAGCTCAGGGGCAGGGTCGGCAGAGGCGCCGACCAGTCATACTGCATATTGGTGAGCGACTACCAACTATCAAAAGAAACAAAAAAACGCCTAGACATAATGTGTGAGACGAACGATGGTTTCCGCATAGCTGAGGCAGACCTAAAACTAAGAGGTCCTGGTGACTTGGAGGGGACACAACAGAGCGGAATGGCATTCGACCTAAAGATAGCCAATATAGCTACTGATGGTCAGATAGTGCAGTTGGCACGTGACGAGGCACAGAAGATAATAGACAGCGACCATGAATGTAATGCTCCCGAACATGCCCTGTTGTGGAAGCGGCTTGCTGAGATACGCAAGAACAGCGTGGACTGGGGAGTGATTAGCTAAAACTTTAGACCTTATACTTTGTACTTTATACTTTTTTTTGTACCTTTGTAGTCATGAAAGAATTCGTGATATCAGAAGTGAAAGCAGAGACTGCCGTATTGGTGGGGCTTATCACGCCTCAACAGGACGAGGCGAAGACAAAGGAATATCTGGACGAACTGGAGTTTCTTGCCGACACGGCTGGTGCTATTACCGTAAAACGGTTTACGCAGAGAGTGAACGGACCATCAAGCGTAACCTACGTGGGAAAGGGGAAACTGGAGGAAATAGCTGCATATATAAAGGAATGTGATGAAGCATACGATAAGTGGCAAGAAGAATTGCATTATCCAGAAGAAGAGGAGAATGCACCACAACCCGTAGGTATGGTCATATTCGACGACGAACTCTCTGCTAAGCAGATGCGCAACATAGAGGCGGAGCTGAAAGTGAAGATACTTGACCGCACAAGTCTCATACTCGACATCTTCGCCATGAGGGCACAGACGGCAAACGCCAAGACGCAGGTGGAACTGGCACAGTATCGCTATATGCTGCCCAGACTGCAGAGGCTGTGGACACACCTTGAGAGACAAGGTGGTGGCTCGGGCTCAGGAGGTGGAAAGGGTTCGGTGGGACTGAGAGGTCCTGGCGAGACGCAGTTGGAGATGGACCGTCGAATAATACTCAACCGCATGTCGCTGCTGAAGGAACGCTTAGCAGAGATAGACAAGCAGAAGACCACGCAGAGGAAGAACCGCGGCAGACTGATAAGAGTGGCTTTGGTGGGATATACCAACGTGGGCAAATCTACTATCATGAACATGCTCGCCAAGAGCGAGGTGTTTGCCGAAAACAAACTGTTTGCCACTCTCGACACTACGGTGAGGAAGGTGGTGATAGAGAACCTGCCATTCCTGCTTGCCGACACGGTGGGATTCATACGCAAACTGCCCACAGACCTTGTAGATTCGTTCAAATCCACACTCGACGAGACACGAGAGGCTGACATGCTGGTGCACGTAGTGGATATCAGTCACCCCGACTTCGAGGAACAGATAACGGTGGTGGAGAAGACACTGAGCGATCTGGGATGTGCCGACAAGCCTTCCATGATAGTGTTCAACAAGATAGATGCCTACACATGGGACGAGAAGGAGGAAGACGACCTGACACCAGTGAAGAAAAACGAGATTTCGCTTGACGAGCTCAAACGCACATGGATGGCGAGACTCAATGACAACTGCATATTCATTTCGGCAAAAGAAAAAATGAATATTGACGAGTTTAGAGACACTATATATAAAAAGGTGAGAGAACTGCACGTGCAGAAATACCCCTACAACGATTTCCTATGGACTAACCCTGAAGAAGTATAAAAATATGAATTACAGAAACCTGACACTAAGCGAGATTGACATACTTGAGTCGCAGGGATGCCGCAGCACCTCATGGACACAAGTGATGGTGGACGAAGAATTTGCCGCAACAGACCTGAAGAACGTGTGCTTCGACGGCGACGTGAGGATAGGCAAGGGAGTGCGCATGTGCAACGTGGGTATAATACGCACCACTGACGGTGCCACCTATGGCGAGAACAACATGATAAGCGTGAAGAACGAGGCTGGCGACGGCAACGTTGTGATATACAAGGGACTGACATCCCAGATGGCAGCATTGATGGTACGCACGGCAGAGGAAGAGGATGCGGAACTTTTCGCCAAACTGAGTGGGATGATCTCAGACTATGTCAGCGAGACACGTCCCGAATGCACTACCATAGGCAATGACGTCACCATAATGGATTGCAGGGAACTGACCAACGTGAGCATAGGAGACGGCAGCGAGTTGTGCGGGGCATCACGCCTGATAGACTGCACTCTGTGCCCAACCCCAGATGCAACAATCTATGTGGGCGACGACGTGATTATGGAAAACGTGGTGGCACAGGCAGGAGCAACAATTGTTGACGGAGCAAAGCTATATGACAGTTTCGTTGGCGAGGCGTGCCACATAGGACGAGGATTTACCAGCGAGGCATCGCTCTTCTTTGCCAACAGCCACATGGACAACGGCGAGAGTTGTGCTGCCTTGTGCGGACCGTTCTCTGTGAGCCACCACAAATCGTCACTGCTCATAGGAGGCGAGTATTCCTTCTATAATGCCGGATCGGGCACCAACTTCTCCAACCACGCATACAAGATGGGACCTATACACTATGGTTTGATGGAGCGCGGTTCAAAGACGGCAAGCGGTGCCCACATCCTGTGGCCTGCACACATAGGTGCTTTCTCTATGGTGATGGGCAAGGTGCAGACACACCCCGACACATCACTGCTGCCCTTCTCATACATAATAGCCGAGGGAAGAAAGACATATGTAGTGCCAGGGCGCAACCTGTGCACCGTGGGAACATACCGAGACGTAATGAAATGGCCCAAGCGAGACAAACGAACACCCGACTCACGCAAGTCGCTGATAAGCTATGACTGGCTGTCGCCTTACGTCATAGAGAGAGTAAAAGAAGGTCTGCAATGGCTTATGGAAATACAGGAAGAACAGGGCTATGAAGTTGAAGAATACGAAGGCAAGGGATTTACCATTACGGCTTCTGCCTTGCAACATGGAATAGAATACTATCGCCATGCCCTGCGCATGTATGGCAACGCTGACAGTACCAACGACTGGACAGACCTGTTGGGATTGCTGACACCGACAGAAGCGGTGGAACAGATAAAGGAAGACATCTTAAGTGAGGACATAGACAATATCACCACGCTTGAAAGCCGTTTCCGCGATATATATGACAGCTATGACCAATGGAAGGGCATCAGCGATAATGACTCGGCAACAGGACAGGCACACGAGGAGTGGCTCAATGCCATAAGACTGGATGCGGAGCGCGAATACGGACTGGGCGACGTGAGTGAAGACCAGATTGCTGACTTCCTTAACTCAGTAAACTAAAGGTACGAAATATAAAGTGTAAGGTATAATGAAGAGACACCTCATATTATTGCTATCCCTGCTGTGCTCCGCCGTTGGTATGCAGGCAGGAAACGACCCCATAAACCTGCAGACCTACACACTGGACAACGGACTGAAGGTTTTCATCTCAGTAAACAAGGAGAAACCGCGTATCACGGCACATGTGGCAGTAAACACTGGCTCGCGCAATGATCCTGCTGAGACAACGGGACTGGCTCACTATCTGGAACACCTGATGTTCAAGGGCTCCAAGCAGTTTGGCACATCCAACTATGCAGCAGAAGAGCCTCTGCTCAACAAGATTAGCGACCTGTATGAGGAGTATCGCCAATTAACCGATCCTGCACAGCGCAAGGCTAAATATCACGAGATAGACTCCGTTTCGCAGTTGGCGGCACAGTACAATATTCCCAACGAATATGACAAGATGCTGTCAACGATGGGCAGCATAGGTACCAATGCCTTCACCTCATACGACGTAACCTGTTACGTGGAGAACATCCCCTCCAACGAGTTGGAGCGCTGGTGCATGATACAGAGCGACAGGTTCCAGAACCTGGTGATGCGTGGCTTCCACACCGAATTGGAGGCTGTGTATGAGGAGAAGAACATCACCATGACGAAGGACTCACGCAAATCATCCGAAGCCCTCCTTAAGATGCTCTTTCCCACACACCCCTATGGTATGCAGACCACAATAGGTACGCAGGAACACCTGAAGAACCCATCACAGGTGAACATACGCAACTACTATAACCGTTACTATGTGCCTAACAACATTGCCATTTGTATGGCAGGCGACCTGGACCCAGAACAAACCGTTGCACTGATAAAGAAGTACTTTGGTTCATGGAAAGCAGGCAACAACATCACCCCGCCGTCATTTCCCGCACAACCTGTGCTGACAGCACCGAAGGACACCACCGTATGGGGACAGGAGACAGAACACGTGCGCATAGCATGGCGACTGAAGGGAGCTTCATCACTGCAGAACGACACTATCACAATGGTAGATATGCTGCTCTCAAACGGAAAAGTGGGACTAATGGACGTGGACCTTGACCAAAAGATGGCGGTAATGGGAGCTGGTTCTGGACTATGGGACCTGAAAGACCACAGCATGTTTGTACTTGAAGGCAGACCTAACGAAGGTCAGACGCTGGAAGAAGTGAAGGAACTGCTGCTTGCAGAAATAAAGAAACTGCAAAACGGAGAATGGGACGAGAAACTGATACACAGTATCGTAGCCAATGAGCGCCTGGCTCAGCTCAATGCCTATGACAACAACGACTCACGTGTCAGCCAAATGGTGGATTGCTACATCTTAGGCAGACCGTGGCAGCAGCATGTGGAACAAAACGACAGACTTGAGAAACTGACCAAAAACGAGATAACGGCATGGGCAAAGAAGTATCTCAATGACGGATATGTATGTGTGTATAAGCGCAAGGGCGAAGACACCTCCATCGTGAAGATTGAAAAACCCGCCATCACACCGATACCAAGCAATCGCGACATGCAAAGCGACTTTCTCAAAAAACTGACAAACACCGAGGTTGAGCCCATACATCCACAGTTCGTGGATTATGACAAGGACATGACCATAAGGCAGCTGTCAAAGAAAAACGGCAACGAACTCCTTTACAAACAGAATAAGGAAGACGACCGTTTCACCCTACAGTTCCGTTATGAGTTTGGCAGTGATGCAGACCGTCGATATGGCATTGCGGGCGACTATTTCGAACTTATCGGCACGAAGAAAGAGAGTCTCAACCAGATAAAGCGCAAATTCTATGACATAGCATGTAACTATTCTTTCTCCGTGGGAGCAAAGAATATCACCTTCAGCCTTTCAGGTCTGCAGGAATACATGCCACGCGCCATAAAGATGCTTGATGAATTCATCATGGGACTCAAGGCTGACAACGACGTATATAACAAATATGTAGAGCAGGTACAGAAAAGTCGTGTAGAGGTGCGCACAAACCAGAATGCATGTTACAATGCACTCGTTTCATACGGCTTATATGGCGAAGAGACTCCTATGAAGGACGTCATGACTATGAACGAGCTGAAGGAAACCAGACCTGAAGTGTTCACCCAGCTGGTAAAAGACTTGTGGGACATGCCGAGCACTGTGCTGTATTGGGGACCTGCAAGTGCTGACGAAGTGGCACTGGAGGTTCTGAAAATAAAGAAGGACAAGAAATTCAAGGGCACTCTTCCTGTCAACAAGATACGCCAGAGGACTGTCACCACAGAGGATGAGGTGTTTGTTGCACCCTACGATGCAAAGAACATTAATATGCGTATGATTCACAACGAAAACCTGCCTTTGAATATAGACAACTTGTATACCGTGAATTTGTTCAACGAATACTTTGGCGGGTCAATGAACGCCATAGTGTTTCAGGAATTGCGTGAATCACGTGGCTTGGCATACAACGCATGGGCAAGATACGTGATGCCTGGCAGGAAGAATGAAACTGAATACTACCAGGAGCACATCATATCACAGACGGACAAACTTGCTGACTGCATAAAAGTATTCAAACAAATTACCGACACCCTGCCAGAATCTCCCAACCTCTTCAACACCGCACAGCAAAGCCTGATGAAGACTATCGCTGCTGCACGCACAACCAAGATGGGGGTTCTTGCCAGCTATCTCAACGCTCGCTATCTTGGCATAAACTATGACGTCAACCGTCTGCTTTATGAGAAAATTCCAACATTAACTCTGCAGGATCTCGTACGATTTGAACAACAGTATATCAAGGGCAAACCATTACGTTACCTCATACTGGGTAAGGGGGATGAACTGAAAGATTCTGATGCCTTGTCTGATTTCACAACTGTGCGTCATCTGACCCTCGATGATATTTTTCCATAAAAATAAATATAATTTTATTTTGTTCTGCCCTCGTTTTTTAGTAACTTTGCAGTTTATATGGCAAACGTAGATTTTAAATATGCGCCAATGTTTCAACTTGGCGAAGACAAGACAGAGTACCGCCTTATATCCAAGGACGGAATAACAATGAGCGAGTTTGAGGGTAAGCCTATCCTCAAGGTTTCAAAGGAAGCGCTCGAGTTGTTAACCACCCAGGCATTCCATGACGTGAACTTTATGTTGCGCCGTGAGCATAATGAGAAAGTTGCAGCTATACTTAATGCATCAGATGCATCGGACAATGATAAGTATGTAGCTTTGACCATGTTACGAAATGCAGAAGTGGCATGTAAAGGACAACTGCCATTCTGTCAGGACACAGGTACGGCGATAATTCATGCTGAGAAGGGTCAGCAGGTGTGGACGGGATTTGAGGATGAAGAGCCATTGGCAAAGGGTGTTTATAACACCTACACCCAGGACAACCTGCGCTATTCACAGAATGCACCCCTCGATATGTATAACGAGGTCAACACCCGTTGTAACCTGCCAGCACAGATAGACATCGAGGCTACAGTTGGCATGGAGTATCGTTTCCTTTGTGTAGTGAAGGGTGGGGGATCTGCCAATAAGACTTACCTATATCAAGAGACAAAGGCACGCATACAGAACCCAGGTACTTTGGTACCCTTCCTTGTGGAGAAAATGAGGAGTCTTGGTACGGCAGCTTGCCCTCCTTACCACATCGCCATCGTCATAGGGGGTACATCGGCGGAGAAGAACCTGCTCACGGTGAAACTTGCCTCCACAAAATATTATGACTCCCTGTCTACAACGGGCGACGAGACAGGTCGTGCCTTCCGTGATATAGAGCTGGAGAAGCAACTCCTTGAAGAGACAAAGAAGATAGGCTTTGGAGCACAGTTTGGCGGTACTGCATTCGCTCATGACGTGCGTGTAGTTCGTCTGCCGCGTCATGGCGCTTCATGCCCCATCGGACTGGGGGTGTCATGTTCTGCAGACCGCAATATCAAGGCAAAGATAACCAAGGACGGCATATTCGTTGAGAAGATGGACGACAAGCCATACGAACTCATACCAAAGGCGCTGCGCCAGGCTGGCGAAGACGATGCTATACAGATAAACCTCGACCAACCCATTAGCGAAGTGTGCAAGGAACTGAGCAAATATCCTGTCTCTACCCGCGTGAATCTAAACGGTACTATCATAGTGGCTCGTGATATTGCCCACGCTAAGATTAAGGCTCGTCTTGACAATGGCGAGGGCATGCCACAGTACTTCAAGGATCACCCCATACTCTATGCGGGTCCTGCCAAGACACCTAAGGGTATGCCTTGCGGCAGTATGGGACCAACAACGGCAAACCGTATGGACCCCTACACTGATGAGTTCCAAGAGAATGGCGGTTCGCTGGTGATGATAGCCAAGGGCAACCGCACCAAGGTGGTGACCGATGCCTGCAAGAAGCATGGTGGTTTCTATCTGGGCAGTATAGGTGGACCTGCCGCATACCTTTCATCAAGCAACATCAAGAGCATAGAATGCGTGGAATATCCCGAACTGGGTATGGAGGCAATATGGAAAATCCGCGTGGAGAACTTCCCTGCCTTCATCCTTGTTGACGACAAGGGTAATGATTTCTTTACTTCGTTCTAAAGAACTGAGTAAAAAAGTAAGAAGAAAAAAATAAAAAAATAACAAGTATAAACCTATGGAAGAAAAAATTCCCTACAAAACCTATCTCGCTGAAAACGAGATTCCCACACAATGGTATAACGTACGTGCCGACATGAAAACAAAGCCTGCACCGCTAATCAATCCTGGCACAGGCAAGCCTCTCACGCTTGAGGAGATGAACCCCATCTTCTGTGAAGAACTCAACAAGATGGAGATTGACAACGATACCAAGTGGTTCGACATTCCTACCGAAGTACTCGAATTCTACAAAATGTATCGTCCGTCACCTCTCACGCGTGCTTATTTCCTCGAGAAAGCACTCGATACTCCTGCCCATATTTATTATAAGTTTGAGGGCAATAACACCTCTGGCTCCCACAAGCTCAACTCCGCCATTGCTCAGGCATACGTGGCTAAGAAGCAGGGACTGAAAGGTGTTACTACCGAGACGGGTGCAGGACAGTGGGGCACGGCACTCTCTATGGCATGTGCATTCCTCGGACTCGATTGCAATGTCTATATGGTAAAATGCTCCTATGAGCAGAAGCCATTCCGTCGCGAGGTAATGCGCACCTACGGTGCTACAGTAACACCGTCACCAAGCGAGACAACAGCCGTAGGTCGTAAGATTCTTGCTGAGCACCCTGGCACAACGGGTTCGCTGGGTTGTGCTATCTCTGAGGCTGTAGAGGCAGCAGTTTCAAAGGAAGGTTACCGCTACGTTCTCGGTTCTGTGCTCAATCAGGTGCTCATCCACCAGACCGTGATAGGTCTTGAGGTACAGGCTGCACTGAAGAAACTCGGCGTCAAGGCTGACACTATCATTGGCTGTGCCGGTGGTGGCTCTAATCTCGGAGGTCTTGCCACACCATTTATAGGTGAGATGCTGCGTGGCGAGGCAGACTACCAGATTATCGCCGTTGAACCCGCATCATGCCCAAGTTTCACACGTGGTAAGTTTGCTTACGACTTCTGCGATACAGGCAAGATATGCCCTCTCGCAAAAATGTACACACTCGGAAGCCAGTTTATACCGAGTGCCAGCCATGCCGGAGGCCTGCGTTTCCATGGTATGAGTCCCATCCTCTCTCAGCTCTATCACGATGGGCTCTTTGAGGCTCGTGCCGTAGAGCAGACATCTGTCTTCGAGGCAGCTACTCTCTTTGCTCGCACAGAGGGCATACTGCCAGCACCAGAGTCAAGCCACGCCATTCGTGCTACCATCGATGAGGCACTGAAGTGCAAGGAAACAGGCGAGGCAAAGAACATCGTACTCGGACTCACTGGCACAGGCTACTTCGATCTCGTAGCTTACGAGAAGTACAACTCTCACGAAATGGGCGACTATATTCCTACCGACGAAGAGTTGGAGCAGGCATTCGCTCAGCTGCCTAAAATTTAATTCGTTCAGGAGTTAAAAGACAAGTGGAACTCCTAATCAACATACTCCTGTTCTCCGTGGGTCTGTTGGCAATCATCAAGGGTGCCGACTGGCTCACGGACGGTGCTGCCTCCATAGCTTGCAGGTTTGGCATTCCCTCCATCGTAGTGGGACTCACCATTGTGGCTATCGGGAGCAGTGCTCCAGAGTTTGTTGTCAGCGTGCTCTCCGCCATTCAGGGCAATGTCGATATCGCTTTGGGTAACATCGTGGGCAGCAATATATTCAATATACTCGGCATTATGGGCATTACTGCCTTGGTGCGCCCTGTCGAGGTGCAGCGTGGAAATGTGCGCTATGACGTGCCCTTTGCAGTCCTGTCCAGCGTAGTAATAGCCATCACTGCCCTTATTCCTGGTCAGTGTGCTACTAACGAGATAAGCCGTACTGACGGACTGATGATGCTGTGCATGTTTGCCATCTTCATTTACTACACCATCTCGATAGCCATCAACCAAAAGAATAATGACCAGCAGGAAAGGCAAGAAGTGGTATTGTGGAAAGCCATAGTGGGAGTCGTCGTAGGACTCGTCTTCCTCATTCTTGGCGGCAAAGGGTTGGTAAAGGGAGCATCAGGAATCGCCAGTACTATAGGTATCAGCGAGAGTATCATAGCCCTCACCATTGTGAGTATAGGCACCTCCGCCCCCGAACTTGCAGCATCGGTGATGGCAGCAAAGAAGGGCGACACAGCGATGGCATTGGGCAATGTGGTAGGTAGCGTAGTGTTCAATGTGTTCTTCGTGCTTGGCACAGCAGCAACCATACAGCCTCTCGGTATTGGCGGCATCACCCCTGCCGACATACTAATCCTCCTTGGCTCATCCGTCATGTTGTGGGGGTTCTGCGCCTTTGGCAAGAAATACTATACAATAACCCGCACTGAGGGCTCCCTTTTCGTTATCCTCGTGATAGCATACTACACCTACCTCATCTTGAATTCCTAATTCCTAATTCCTAATTAACCTGTGCAACTCTACTTCAACATAACCTATAGCACTCAGTACGGCAACGATCTTTACATCAACTTTCGTATGCCAGACGGTATGCTATCTACCTCACGCATGACACAGTGTGGCAATGGTCAGTGGCAGTACAACTGTCGTCTTGAGCTCTCTGGCGTAGAATACCTCGACTATTACTATACCGAGCAACGCGATTCCGAGGTGATCACTCACGAGTGGACCACACAGGCCCATCGCATAGCCATAGGTCAGCAGGGCATCAGCCAATATACCACCTACGATGTGTGGATAGGCATTCCCCACGACTCCTACCTCTACAGCTCAGCCTTCACCGAGTGCATCAATCGCCGCACCCATCGCGAGGCATATCGTCGTCCCAACCCTTCAGTGGTGCGCCTCAAGGTGCGTGCCCCACAACTGAGGGGCGACCAGCGGCTGGTGCTCTGCGGAGGCCATCCCGTGTTGGGCGAGTGGCACCTCGACCGTGCTATTCCCTGCATCGAACAGGCGCCCAATGAGTGGACCTGCGACATCGATGCTGAATATACTGCTGGCGAGAACCTCGACTTCAAGTTTGTTGCCGTAAAAGATGGCGACATTCTCAACGACCCCATGTGGGAAACCGATGACAACCGCTATTTCCGCATGCCCCGCCTGCGTCGTGGCGATGTGGAGGAACACGAACTCTCACAGGCATTCTTCAAAATATATAACGTGAAGAAGGCAGGCACACTGATTCCCGTCTTCTCCCTCCGTACCGAGGGCAGTTTTGGCGTAGGCGATTTTGGCGACCTAAAGCGCATGGTTGATTGGATAGCTTACACCAACCAGCGAGTGCTCCAGGTGTTGCCCATCAACGATACCACGATGAACCATACGTGGAACGACTCCTACCCCTATTCCTGCATCTCCATCTTTGCCCTCCATCCGCAGTATGTCGATTTCCGTCAGTTGCCCCCGCTCAAGGATGCCAATAAGGCAAAGGAGTTTGAGGCTCTCCGCAAGCAACTCAACCAACTGCGCCAAATAGACTATGAGCGCATGATACACGCCAAAGAGGAATACCTGCAGCTCCTGTTCGAGCAGGAAGGCAAAACCACCTTCGCCACCCAGGAGTACAAAGATTGGTTTCAGGAAGAACAGCGTTGGCTCGTGCCCTATGCGCAGTACTGTTACCTTCGCGACACCAACAAGACTGCCGACTTCCTCCAGTGGAAGGGCCACACCAAGTGGAACGAGGCCGATCGCTCCCTGCTCTCCAACCCTCGCACCAAGGAATACCATCAGGTAGCTCTCTATTACTACGTGCAGTTTGTCCTCGCTCGGCAGATGAAGAGTGCCCAGCAGTATGCACGCTCCAAGAACATCATTCTCAAGGGCGACATACCCATTGGCGTGCAGCGTCAGGGATGTGATGTATGGCAGGAACCCCACTATTTCAACCTCAACGGACAGGCAGGAGCACCACCCGATGACTTCTCCATCAACGGTCAGAACTGGGGGTTTCCCACCTACAACTGGGAGGCAATGCTCAAGGACGGATGCCAGTGGTGGGTGCGTCGTTTCCAGAATATGCAGAAATACTTCGATGCCTATCGCATCGACCATGTCCTCGGTTTCTTCCGCATCTGGGAGATACCCACCCATGCCGTTCACGGACTGCTGGGACAGTTTCAGCCTTCCCTCGGACTACGTCCAGAGGAGGTGGAAGGCTACGGACTGGAGTTTAAGAAAGACCTCTTTACACGTCCTTACATCACCCAGGAAGTGTTGCAGGAGGTATTCAAGGACCAAGCCGTCTACGTCCGCGACAATTTCGTCACCCCTTATCGTGACGGCTACTACCTCATGCGTCCTGAGTTTGACACCCAGCGCAAGGTGGAAGCGTGGTACAATTCTGAAAGTTCACAGCAAACAATAAGAGACGGTCTCTACACCCTTATCAGCAACGTGCTCTTCCTTCGTGACCATCGTAATCCCGAACTCTACCACCCACGCATAGCAGCTCAGCACTCCTACGTCTTCAAGATGCTGCTAAGCGATAGCGAACGCCGTATCTTCAACCGTCTCTACGACGACTATTACTATCGCCGCAACGACCAGCACTGGCAACACGAAGCCATGCAGAAACTACCTCGCCTCATCGAGGCCACCCGTATGCTCGTATGTGCCGAAGACCTTGGCATGATACCCCTCTGCGTTCCCACCGTCATGAGCGACCTGCGCATCCTCTCCCTCGAGGTGCAGTCCATGCCAAAAGAATACGGCCAGCAGTTCGGCTATCCTGACCGCTACCCTTACCGTAGTGTCTGCACCATCGACAGTCACGATATGCCTACCCTCCGCATGTGGTGGGATGAAGACAAAGTGCGTGCCCAGCGTTATTACTCCCAGATGCTCGGCAGGCGTGATGAGGCACCTCATCCTCTGCCAGCCTGGTTGGCTCGCGACATCGTGCTGCGCAATCTCCAATCAGCCTCCATGCTATGCATCCTCTCCCTGCAAGACTGGCTCGCCATCAGCGACGAACTAAAGCTCCCTGATCTCAATGCCGAGCGTATCAATATACCTTCCAACCCTCACCATTATTGGCGTTACCGTATGCACGTCACTATCGACCAAATGCTCTCCAATCACCGCTTCTGCGACGATATTGCCGAGATGATACAACAGGGCGGCAGGTAGTTAATGTCAACCTTAAACATTCAACTTTTTAAATTTTAATTTTCAAGTACAAAGGTACTTGACTTTAACTTAATATATGCAAGAAAATGTGTAGATTTAACATTTTTGCATGGTGCGTGCATGAGAGCCCTGTTATTAGCATTGCAACCCCTATGCTTTTCCCTTGCAAACTATATGCTTTTCTGGCGCAAAAACACACGTTTGCAGACGTAAACGATAATTAACACACAACTATCTGTATTACAATGCGTTACAAGGTTAAATGTGGAATGCGAAAAAAATCATTTTACCTCAAAATTGCACGTTTTGTAGATTTTGTGCTGTGTAATTTTAACATTTAGGTAAGTCGTGATGGTTTCCAAAGTTTCCTTGTTTGTTGCGCACGTGTACGTATAGGTTATTATAATATACTTAATATAAATAATATACTTAATATAAATATTGGTTTCTCTCTTCTTTTTTTATCAGCTTCAATTTTATCTGTTATCTATCATCTATCATCAGTCCTCTGGTGTTGAAAATCTTGTTGGCAACTTTGGAAACCTTGGCAACTTTTCACAAAAATAAGAATGTCTTTTCCTGATTTTGGTTGACTTTGCCAACTTTTACACAAAATATAGGTGGATTTATTTTGCGTATCTCACATTTTTTTTGTACCTTTGTAGAGAAATAAGAAATGTCACAAACATAATAAAAAAATATATACGTTTTGGATAAAAACACTATCACAGGATTTGTTCTCATCGCAGCAGTACTCTTTGGCTTCACCTGGTATAATCAGCCATCACAGGAGGAGATGGAGGCCATGCGCACGAAAGACTCTATAGAAAATTTGGCAAAACAGAAGGCTGAGGAGCAGCAGAAGATAGCTGAGATACAGCGCAAGGCAGAGGCTGCTAAGCGGGCAGTGGCTGATACTACGGCACTCTTTCATGATGCCATGCAGGGCAGTGCGCAGAACGTGGTGCTTAAAAATGACAAGGTGGAGCTGACACTGTCAACAAAAGGTGCTACAGTGACCAAGGCTGTGATAAAGGGTTTCGAGGACAATGAGGGCAACAAGGACGTGACACTCTTTGATGCTGAGACACAGAAACTCAACTTCACACTCGTCTGCAAGGAGCAGAATATATCAACCGAAGAACTCTTCTTCACACCATCAGACGTGACGCCAAGCACCGTGACATTTACCGCGGAGGCTGGCGAAGGCAAGAATATCGTGATACGATACGCACTGAGCAAAGACTACAAGCTGAGTTGCTCCATCCTCGCCAACGGCATGGCAGGGCTCTTTGCACCAAACGCATCATCCATCGACATAGACTGGCAGGACGTATGCAAGCAGCAGGAGAAGGGCTTCACCTTTGAAAACCGCTACAGTTCGCTCACTTACCACTTCACGGAGGGTGGCACAGACTACCTCAACGAAACGAGCGAGAAGAAGGATGAAACGGTAGAGGAGCCTATAGACTGGGTGGCATTCAAAAACCAGTTCTTCTCTGCCGTGATGGTCACAAAAGGCAATTTCGGCAATGACGTGCGCCTCACCTCCATACCCCAGGAGAAGGGTTCGGGATACCTCAAGCAGTACGAGGCTAAGCTAAAGGCTGACTTTGACCCCAAGGGTGTCAGTGCCACAGAACTGGAGTTTTACTTCGTACCCAACGACTTCCGTCTGCTGCAGAGCGTAGAGGAGGAGAGCACCATGGGCAAGGATCTGGAACTGGAGCGCCTGGTGTACCTCGGGTGGCCACTATTCCGCTACATCAACCGCTGGTTTACGCTGTATGTCTTTGACTTCCTGCGCTCGATGGCGATACCTATGGGCGTGATACTGATACTCATTACGTTGCTGCTGAAGGCCATCACTTACCCGATGGTGAAGAAGAGCTACATGTCATCGGCAAAGATGCGTGTGCTCAGACCGAAACTGGAGGAGGCGACAAAGCATCTCGACAAACCCGAGGATGCCCTGCAGAAGCAGCAGGTGCAGATGCAGCTGTACTCGGAGTATGGCGTGAGTCCGCTGAGCGGATGCCTGCCCATGCTGATACAGATGCCTATCTGGATTGCAATGTTCAACTTTGTGCCTAATGCGATACAATTGAGGCGCCAGTCATTCCTGTGGATTGACGACTTGTCAACATACGACCCCATAGTATCATGGCAGCAGAACCTGTGGCTCATCGGCGACCACCTGTCATTGACGTGCATACTATTCTGTGGTGCCAACCTGCTTTACTCATGGTTTACCATGCAACAGCAGAAGGACCAGATGATAGGCGCACAGGCTGAGCAGATGAAGATGATGCGATGGATGATGATGCTCATGCCGCTGATGTTCTTCTTCATGTTTAATGACTACTCATCGGGCTTAAACTTCTATTACTTCGTATCACTATTCTTCTCGGCTGCTATCATGTGGCTGCTCCGCAAGACCACCAATGACGAGAAACTCCTTGCCATACTTGAGGCAAAGCGTGCTGAGAATAAGAAGAATCCGAAGAAGATGTCAGGATTTGCCGCTCGCCTGCAGGCTATGCAGGAGCAGCAGCAGAAAATGCAAAGGGAACGTGATGAGCTCCGCAGAAAAAGACTCGGGAAATAGCAAGTATAGCTATAGTAGCTATAGTAACTATAGTAAATAGAATCAATAAAACCTCAGAGAGGTGATAATCTGTGCTCCGACCTTGTTGTTCAATGTGGCAACGATGTCGGAGCATTTCAATTGTAGGTCGGCACGTACGGCAGGTGATATAATCTTTACCCACAGGGTCTGATTGCGTATATCCTTCGACTCAGTGCTCTCGATGACATACTCAGCCATATCGGCATCAAGGAGTGAGCGTATCACCTCTTCCCATGCGCCGATGACACGACGCTGGAGCAGGGGAGTCTCAAGCCCCTGATTGCGCAGTATGCTGTGCAATATGCTGTCAACTGATATGGGGTATCTCTTGAACATAATAGATATTATAGTGGCTATAGATACTATAGATACGATAGTGACTATAGAAAAGATTAGCTGAAAACTCCCTACTCAACATGGAAAATCTTGTACTCCGACTGTGAGTGGGATAATATCTGGTCGAGGTGGTCGCGGTTGGTGTCGGTGATGAATATCTGACCGTAGTTGTTGCCCGATACCAGTTCTACGATATTCTTTACTCTATGGGCATCGAGTTTGTCAAAGATATCATCAAGCAACAAGAGTGGGGTGGTGGCATTGCTTGTCTTGCTTAGGAAGTCAAACTGTGCCAGTTTGAGTGCTATGACGTATGTCTTGTTTTGTCCCTGACTGCCCTCGCGCTTCATGGGATAGCCGTCAATCATCATCTCGAGTTCGTCACGGTGTATGCCATGCAGTGAATAGCCTACTGCAAGGTCCTTCATACGGTCGCGCCTTATGACATCGAGCAGCGGTCCTCGCTGGCAGTGTGACACATATCGCAGGCTGACGCTCTCTCCATCGCCGCTTATCTGTCGATATACCTCGTTGAAAACGGGTATGAAGCGTTGTACAAACAAGTTGCGCTGCTGGTAGATATACTCTCCTTCGCGTGCCATCTCCTCTTCCCACAGTGATATGAGGGTGGGGTCGGGTTCTACATCCTCCATCTTGAGCAGGGCATTGCGTTGCTGCAGTGCTTTATTGTAACGGTTGAGCGAATTGATATAGTTGTTGTCATACTGTGATATGACGATGTCAAGCAGTCGGCGACGTTCCTCGCTGCCTCCTGATATCAGTATGGCATCATCGGGCGAAACGATTATCAGTGGCACTATGCCGATGTGCTCAGAGAGACGCTTGTAGCTCTTCTTGTTGCGCTTAAACTGCTTCTTGCTACCACGCTTCATGCCGGCATATATCTCCTCGGTAGTCTCGCCGTCATCGTGAAGATACTCTCCTTGTATCATAAAGAAGTCGGTGTCGTGCTTCATGAGCTGCGAGTCGATGTTGGAAAACATGGAGTGGCAGAACGAGAGGTAGTACAGAGCGTCAAGCAGATTGGTCTTTCCCACGCCGTTGTTGCCGATAAAGCAATTAAACTTGGGCGAGAAGTCCAATTTTGCCTCGCTGATATTCTTATAATTTAGTATGGAAATGCTTTTTAGTATCAACTCTGAACTATGAACTGTGAACTATTAACTATCAAGCAGGTCTGGTCTACGTTCCTGCGTGCGCTTTAATGCCTGCTCCATTTCCCATTCCTTGATTTTTGCTTCATGGCCCGAGAGCAGTATCTCTGGTATGCCCCATGTCTCGTCAGGATGGGCTACGGGGTGGTACTCAGCAGGACGGGTATATACAGGTGGCTCGAGTAGATTGTCCTGAAAGGAGTCGGAGAGGGCACTCTCCACATCGCCTATGACGCCAGGGATGACCCTCACGATGCTGTCGGCCATCACGGCAGCAGCCAGTTCGCCACCCGTCAGCACATAGTCGCCGATACTGATCTCACGCGTCACGAGGTGCTCCCTGATACGATAGTCTATACCCTTGTAGTGGCCACATATTATAATAATATTCTCCTTAAGCGACAACTCGTTGGCGATACCCTGATTGAATGTCTCGCCATCAGGAGCTGTAAATATTATCTCATCGTAGTGACGCTCAGCCTTGAGTGCTGCTATGCATGCATCGAGCGGTTGGCATTGTATCAGCATGCCCGCTGCACCACCATAGGGATAGTCGTCCACTCTGTGCCACTTGTCGGCTGTATAGTCACGCAGATTGTGCAGGTGGATTTCTGCCAACCCCTTCTTCTGTGCCCGTGCGAGGATTGACTCGTTGACAAATCCTGTAAGCATTTCGGGCAGTACTGTGATGATGTCGATTCTCATTATGGGTGTAATTTTGTTGCAAAGGTAATAAAAATAATTCATAATTCGCAATTCATAATTCACAATTCATTATTCTTTCAACTTTCAACTCTCATCTTTCAACTTTTTTTAGTACCTTTGTGCAAGTTTTTTTTGAGAAAACGTATAGACAAGATGACTGAAACCGAAAAGATACAAACCCTACGAAGGCAACTGCACGAGCATAATCATAGGTATTATGTTCTCAACAGCCCCATAATATCCGATCAGGAATTTGACTTCATGATGCATGAGCTGCAAGACTTGGAGGCAAAGCATCCTGAGATGTATGATGCCAACTCGCCAACGATGCGCGTGGGTAGCGACATAACAAAGGAATTTAAGCAGGTGAGCCACAGATATCCTATGCTGTCACTCGCCAACACCTATAATGAGCACGATATAGAGGAGTGGTACAACCAGGTGAAACGTGGTCTGGAGGGTGAGGACTTTGAGATATGCTGTGAGATGAAGTACGACGGTCTGTCGATATCGCTTACATACGAGCAGGGACGACTGGTGCAGGCAGTGACACGCGGTGACGGCACACACGGCGATGATGTCACTACCAACGTGAAGACGATACGCAGCATACCACTCGTGCTGCAACCTGACGGGGGGTATCCCGACACCTTTGAGATACGTGGTGAGATACTCATGCCGTGGGCGAGTTTCAACCGTCTCAACGAGGAGCGAGAGGATATAGGCGAGCAACCATTTGCCAACCCCCGCAACGCTGCTTCGGGCACGCTGAAGAGTCAGGACTCGCGAGTGGTGGCAGAGCGCGGACTCGATGCATATCTGTACTACCTGTTAGGCGATGAGGTTCAGGCCGAGGGACACTATGAGGCACTGGAGATGGCACGCTCATGGGGATTTAAAATATCCGAGGGGATAAAGAAGGTGAAGACCCTGCAGGAGATATATGATTATATCAACTACTGGGACACGGAACGCAAGAAACTGCCTGTGGCAACAGATGGCATAGTACTCAAGGTCAACTCCCTGCGCCAACAGCGCTCTCTCGGCATGACGGCAAAAAGTCCACGATGGGCTATAGCATATAAATATAAAGCTGAACGCGTGAGCACACGACTGCTTGAGGTTACATACCAGGTAGGACGCACTGGTGCCATCACGCCCGTAGCCAATATGGACACGGTGCAACTGGCAGGCACCAAGGTACGTCGCGCAACGCTCAACAACGAGGACTTCATACGCTCATTTGACCTGCATGAGGGTGACTATGTGTATGTAGAGAAGGGGGGCGAGATAATACCCAAGATAGTAGGCGTGGATGTAAGCCGACGTCAACCCGATGCCAAACCCATACAGTTTATCACCCACTGTCCAGAATGTGGTGCTGAATTGCGCAGGATAGAGGGTGAGGCAGCTCACTACTGTCCTAACGATACAGGCTGTCCACCTCAGATAAAGGGTAGGATAGAGCACTTCATATCACGACGTGCGATGAACATCGACTCGCTGGGACCTGAGACGGTAGATGCTTTCTATGAAAGAGGTATAATAGAAAATATAGCTGACCTATATACTCTCACCGTAGCTCAGATAAACTATGAGGGAAACAGAGAGAAGTCGGCACGTAAGGCAGTGGAGGCGATAGAGGCTTCCAAAAAGGTGCCATTTGAACGTGTAGTGTTTGCCCTGGGCATACGTATGGTGGGCGAGACAACGGCGAAACTCCTCGCACGCCACTTCAAGAATATCGACACACTGCGCCATGCGACAGTAGAACAACTCATGGAGGTGGACGGAGTGGGGGAGATAATAGCCGTGAATGTGGTGGAGTACTTCCAAAACGAGAAGAACAAGGAGATTGTTGACCGACTGATTGCCTACGGACTGCAGATGCAGCTTAGTGAGGAGCAACAGAAGTCGCTCGGAACCGAACTGGAGGGTATGTCGATAGTGATAAGCGGAGTATTCTCGCATCATAGCCGTGATGAGTACAAACTCATCATAGAACAACACGGGGGAAAGAACATCGGTTCGATAAGTGCGAAAACTTCCTTCATACTTGCTGGTGACAATATGGGACCGGCAAAACTCCAGAAGGCTGAGAAACTGGGCATCAGAATAGTATCAGAGGACGAGTTTCTGGACTCGCTGCGCTCGTACGAAACGGAGCATAGCTCCTACGAAGACGAAAACGAAACGCTTCGCTACGAAAACAAAGAACAAGACGAAGCCTCCAAGCCCAAGGGACCAGTACAACTCTCTTTGTTTTAAGTGATGACTGTCAGCATATTCAATCCCGAACACGACCTCGCTCTGGCAGACGGCACGAGCAACTACACCCCTCCCAAGGTGGTGCGCCAGCTACGTCAAGAACTGGGAGAACTCTCTGCCCTGTGGCGGAAAGAGGGAGAGGTAACAGTATGGGGATGGGACAAGGCGATAGTACGAGAACTGAAGCAGATGGGTGTGGCGGATGAGCAGTTGCCTACAGAGAAACAGTTGGAGGCTATACGCACTCTGTCCAACCGCAGCCAGGCAGTGGAGCTGCTTGCCTCACTACGACAGATGGAAGGCACTACGGGCACTGCTAAGGTGTGCTACTCCTATGATGATGTGCTACATTTCCATGCAGAGCATGGGGCAACGATAGTCAAGTCACCCTGGAGCAGCAGTGGCAGAGGGGTGAAGGAGTTTAAGGTCGGTGGTGATAGCGATAAGAGCAGGTCATTCGTAGAAGGCACCATAGCCAGACAGGGTACGGTGATCGCTGAGAAGAAGTGTGATAAGATTGCTGACTTGGCCCTTGAATATGTAATGGACAAAGAAGGCGAAATACATTACGAAGGGCTATCGGTATTCAGTACGGTACATGGTGCATACTCTGGTAATCTGCTCTTGCCCGAGGAGGAAAAACGTGAAAGGGTAAGGCCCTATATCTCAGACGACCTGATGCACGAAGTGTCTTACCAGATAAAGCAGTTTATAGCTCCAAGACTGAAGGGAGTGTATTGGGGACCTCTGGGAGTTGACATGATGATATGCAAAAGTGCTTCAAGCGGCACATATTTGCTCAATCCATGTGTGGAGATCAATCTGCGACGCACTATGGGACATGTGGCGATAGCACTGACGAACAAAGGGCACAGAGGCATGATGAAGATAATGTATGATAAAAATGAATATAAGTATAAGCTAATTATAGAATAATCAATTATGAAGAAAACTATCCTGACACTTTTTGTAGCATTACCACTTATAGCATGTGCAGAAAACTATAAGTCACAAGTGTGGTCACCAGACAACGGAGATGGCACGTTTACCAATCCTGTAATAGATGCCGATTACTCCGACCCCGATGTCTGCGTAGGTGCCAGCGGAGAGGACTTCTACCTCACTGCATCATCGTTTGCCCACATTCCTGGTCTGCCGATACTGCACTCCAAGGACCTCGTCAACTGGGAGATTATCAACCATGCAATAAAGAAACTGCCACCCTATGACCGCTATAACGTGCCTCAGCATGGCAACGGTGTATGGGCACCGTCTATTCGCTACAACCAGTACAACCAGACATATTATATATACTGGGGTGACCCGGACCTCGGCATATTTGTCACTACGGCAAAAGACCCCGCTGGTGAGTGGACCGAACCACAGTGTATATTGTCAGGCAAAGGCATGATAGACACTTGTCCGCTGTGGGATAAGGATGGAAGATGCTACCTCGTCAATGGTTGGGCAAACAGCCGTTGTCAGTTCAACTCCGTGCTCACAGTGCGTGAGATGACAGCTGACGGTATGAAGGCTATCAGCGACCCAGTAATAGTGTTTGATGGCAATGGTACCAACGACCGTACCTCAGAGGGCCCGAAGTTTTACAAGCGAGACGGATGGTACTGGATAATGAATCCTGCAGGCGGTGTGCCCATAGGACACCAGTTGGCTATGCGCAGTCGTTCGCCTTTTGGCCCGTATGAGAGCAAGACAGTACTGGCACAGGGTGATACTGATATTAACGGTCCTCATCAGGGTGGATGGGTACACCTGAAGAGTGGTGAAGACTGGTTCCTGCACTTCCAGGACAAGGAGGCATACGGCCGAGTGGTGTGGCTCGAACCAGTGAAGTGGATTGATGGGTGGCCTGCAATGGGTGAGAATATAGGTAAAGTAAAGGCTTACGGCAAAACAGAGAAGTATTGCGGACAGCCAGTGCTCAAGTATAAGAAACCAAACGTAGGAAAATCATATCCCGTTTGTAATCCTGTGGAGAGCGATGAGTTTAATACTACTACACTCGGCAGACAGTGGCAATGGAATGCTAACTATGACCAAACATACGGTATGCCAACACCTTACGGATACTACCGCGTGTTCTGTCATCGACAGTCAGCAGACTATAAGAATATGTGGGAGGCAGGCAATCTGCTCCTGCAGAAGACTCCAACCAACAATTTTACTGCTACAGCAAAACTTGAAGTTACTGCTAAAGAGGCAGAACAGTATGGTGGCATCACCGTGTTTGGAATGGATTATTCTGCACTCGTGCTATGCAGAGTGGGGGATGAGTTTCAACTCCAACAGATCACTTGCAAAAGTGCTGACAAGGGAAAGCCAGAGGAGATAAAGGTAATAAAGACCTTCAAACCAACGGCAGCTGATAATGTGGACTATCAGCCAGCACTACACTGCGCTATGTATATGCGTGTCAACGTGAAGTATATAGGTGGAAAAGACAGCGATGGCAACAATAAGCACGAGGCACATGCGACCTTCGCATACTCTACTGACGGAAAGAAATATACTGAGTGTGGCGACACATTCCGCATGCGTCAAGGCAAATGGGTAGGAGCTAAAGTCGGCATTCTCGCTGCAGAAAAGGCTGGCAAGAAAGTTCGAGGATGGGTGGACGTTGATTGGTTTAGAATTAGGAACTAGTAATTAGAAATTAGGAATTAGGAATTAGTAGTTAGGAATTATAAACACGAAGTGATGAGCTTCAGCGAATAATTAGGAATATAAAAACAGGTTACTTGCGAAAAATGAAGTAACCTGTTTTTTTCTATTATCTATTATCTGTTATCTATAAACTACGTGTAGAGGAAGCGCTTGATAGACTTTTTAGGAGTTTTTTCAAACTCTTCATCACGTATCTCTATATATGCGACCTTGCAGTATGCAGGCTGTGAAGCGTTGAGCTGCTCCAGATTGAGTTTCATCTGCTTGTCAACATCGTCACTGCTCATATTACGTGCAGCACAGGCCTCAAGGTCTGGGTGAACAAGGGCTACAAGCTTCTGGTCACGCTGTACTACAATACTTTCCATGACAAGTGGCAGAGAGTTGAGTGCATCTTCTATCTCCTCAGGGAAGATGTTCTGACCAGAAGGGCCAAGTAGCATATTCTTTGAACGTCCCTTGATGAAAACGTTGCCTTTCTTGTCCATTATGCCAAGATCACCAGTATGGTACCATCCTTCTTTGTCGAGGGTCTGTGCAGTTACTTCATCATTCTTATAGTAGCCCAACATGACGTTCATGCCTCGTGCCAGTATCTCACCTGGTTCGTTATGAGGATGCTTAGAATCAATCTTGACCTCCATGTGTACAACAGAACGTCCACAAGAGCCAGCCTTATGTTCCTTCCAATCGGCATAGGTTATGATAGGCGCACACTCTGTTGCTCCATATCCTACGGTGATAGGGAAATCGATATCCTTGAGGAATTGCTCCACCTCCTGATTGAGGGCTGCACCACCTACTATGATCTCATATAGTTTGCCACCAAAGGCATTATACACCTGGTCATGGATTTTCTTCTTTATCTTGGTGCCTACGACAGGTGTCTTCATGAGCAACCTGATAGTTGGTGTAAGCTTTGGGAAGACCTTCTTGCGTATTATCTTCTCTATGACAAGAGGTACGGCGATGATGATAATCGGTTTTACGTCAGTGAAAGCTTGAGCAACTACAGCTGGTGATGGAACGCGTGTAAGATAGTATATGTGACAACCGCTCATAAACTCCTTGATAAACTCAAACGCCATACCATACATGTGAGCCATTGGGAGAATGGATATAGTATTGTTACCAGGGTGCAACTGATCGTCAAGTACCTTACCTGCAAAATCGAGGTTTGACCACATAGCACGATAGGGGATCATCACACCCTTGGAGAAACCTGTGGTACCCGAAGTGTAGTTGATGATACAAAGTTGCTCTGGGCTCTCCTCCTTATAATAGTTGACAAACTCCTTGCGGAAGTATTTGGGGTATTTCTTGCCAAAAAACTCATTGAGGTGCTCTCGGGCATAGGTTAGCTTGTCTGTTCGAGAAATCATCAATGAGTAGTCAATGATATTGATAATACCCTCAAGCTCAGGCATTTTTGTAGGGTCTATCTGTTTTGCCACTACATCACCTACAAAGAGGAGTCGAGCATCAGAATGATTGACTATGTGGTGTATCTGATCGGCGGTAAACTCATGGAGTATAGGTACTGCTACTGCACCATATGTCAGCGTAGCGAGAAAAGCTACAGCCCAATTGCTCATGTTTCGTCCACATAATGCTATCTTGTCGCCTTTCTGTACTCCACTGTTCTCAAACAGTATGTGTAGTTTTTCAATCTTGCGTGCTACATCCTGATACTGTAATGTGGCACCCTTGTAATCAGTTAGCGCATCGAGATTCCAATAATTTTTGACGGCTTGCTCGATGCAAGCATTGAAGCCTGTTATATTTTCCATTGATTGCACAATTTTTCTTAGTTTGTGCAAAGGTAACTATTTTTTGCACACTAACCAAATAAAATGTGCAATTTTTTCTTGCAACTCAAAAAAATATATTTAAATAAGGTGTATTCTTCGATGAAATGGATAATTTTTATTACCTTTGCAGTCAAAACGTAAAAAAGTAACGATAAAATGGGATTTTTTGGATTTTTCAACAAGAATAAGAAGGAAACTTTAGATAAGGGACTTGAGAAAACAAAGCACAGCATGTTTGAAAAACTGACTCGCGCCGTAGCTGGTCGTGATACTGTGGACGACGATGTGCTCGACGAATTAGAGGAAGTACTGGTAACAAGTGATGTCGGTGTGGACACTACACTAAAAGTGATAGAGCGAATAGAGGCAAGGGTGGCACGTGACAAGTATGTGTCAACATCGGAACTCAACAATATATTGCGAGAAGAGATAGTAGGACTACTTGAGGAAGTAGATAATGGTAACAAGCATGACAATGAAACACAAAGCGGTGACTCCCAACAAACAGACAGCAACACCCCATACGTCATACTTGTGGTAGGTGTAAACGGAGTAGGTAAGACTACAACCATAGGCAAACTGGCATATCAGTTCAAGCAGTCAGGCAAGAAAGTATATCTTGGTGCAGCTGATACCTTTAGGGCTGCTGCAGTAGAACAACTTGTAGCATGGGGCGAACGTGTAGGGGTGCCTGTAGTAAAGCAACAAATGGGCAGTGATCCGGCAAGTGTAGCATTTGACACTCTGTCATCAGCTAAGGCTAATAATGCCGATGTAGTCATCATAGATACAGCAGGCAGACTGCATAACAAGGTAAACTTGATGAACGAGCTGAAGAAGATTAAGGAAGTGATGAAAAAAGTAATACCCAGCGCACCAGATGAGGTGCTCTTGGTACTTGATGGCTCCACTGGACAGAATGCTTTTGAGCAAGCTAAACAGTTTGCTGCAGTAACACAGATATCATCATTGGCCATAACCAAACTTGATGGCACAGCCAAGGGAGGCGTAGTAATAGGTATATCTGATCAGCTGAAAGTTCCCGTGAAATATATAGGATTGGGTGAGGGGATGGAAGATCTTCAGCAATTTAATCGCCGAGAATTTGTGGACAGTCTCTTTGGAGAATGATACATAATAGAATAGACATAGTCACGCTGGGATGTTACAAAAACCTTGTTGACAGCGAATGCTTGCAGAAAATGTTTTGCAAGAAGGGCTACGAGTGTTATGTTGATGCACCAGAGGTCAAAGGTAAAACAGTAGTGATAAACACATGCGGATTTATTGGCGATGCCAAAGAGGAAAGTGTTAATACTATCCTGCAATTTGTGGAAGCAAAGAAGCACGGTGAGATAGATACACTGTACGTGATGGGATGCCTCTCGGAACGTTATCTCGCAGATTTGCAGCAGGAAATACCTGAGGTCGATAAGTATTATGGGAAGTTTGACTGGAGCAGGATGGTGGATGAGATGCCTGAGAGTGAGGGAACCAAGCAAAACCATACGGAGATCACTCCAAAGCGTAACATAAACCATTATCGATACATAAAGATTTCGGAGGGTTGCGACCGTCATTGTGCCTATTGTGCTATACCTGCGATGACGGGAAAACACAAGAGCCGTCGAATAGAAGATATCATCAGCGAGGTCAAAGAACTCGTAAGTGAGGGCGTAAGGGAGTTTCAGATCATAGCACAGGAACTGACTTACTATGGTGTGGATATATATGGGAAACGTAGTATTGCCGAACTAATATCGCAAATGGCAGATATAAAGGGCGTGGAGTGGATTAGGTTGCATTATGCTTATCCTAACCAGTTTCCTATAGAACTACTCGATGTAATGCGTGAGAAAGATAACGTATGCAAGTATCTGGATATAGCCTTGCAGCACATATCGACATCAGTACTCAAACGCATGAAGCGAGATACCACCAAAGAAGAAACCATGCAGCTCGTATCGGACTTGCGAAAAAGGGTGCCTGGTATAGTGCTACGCACCACTCTGATGGTAGGCTTCCCTGGCGAAACGGACAAAGACTTTGATGAGTTGGTGGAGTTTGTAAAATGGGCACGCTTTGAGCGGATGGGAGCTTTTGCATACTCTGAGGAAGATGGCACCTACAGCGCAGATCATTATGAAGATGATGTGCCAGAAGAAATAAAGCAGCAACGCCTGGACAAACTTATGAGAGTGCAGCAACGTATTTCTGCTGAAATAATGGAAGAAAACATCGGAAAGACGATGAAGGTAATAATTGACCGCAAAGAGGGCGAATGGTATGTTGGACGCAACGAATACTCGTCACCAGAAGTAGATCCCGAGGTGCTTCTTCATGCAGATAACAAGCTAAAAACAGGCAAGTTTTATAATGTCAAGATAACCGCTGCTGAAGAATTTGACTTGTATGGAGAATTAGTAAAATAGATGACCACAAAATAGTAAAGTATAGTACAGTATGAATAACAAAGAGTTTATTGCAGCTCTGTCGCATAAATCTGGACTGACTGCGAGTGAGACACAGAATGTAGTAAGGACGGCTATGCATGGTATCGTCGATATGTTGTGTGATGATACAAGCGTCACAATATCAGGCTTGGGTAGCTTTGATGTAAAAAAACGTCTGGAGCGCATTATATCTAATCCTCTTACAGGGCAGAAAATGCTCGTGCCACCAAAACTTGTGGTCAATTTCAAACCAATGACTTCACTCAAGGAAAAAATAAAGTAATATCATACCCCCAACATAGAATCATGGCTACAATAAAAGATATAGCACGAATAATCGTCGAAAAACATAAGATGAAACTTGGAGCTTCCGAGGCTTTCATGCAACAGGTCGTAGAGGTAATCAATGAAGGACTGCTGCAAGACCGCATAGTAAAGATAAAGGGCTTCGGAACATTCAAACTACAAGAGGTAAAAGAACGTAGCTCCGTGAATGTCAATACGGGAGAGAAAGTTGTCATAGCAGCGCACGATAAGATAATATTTACTCCAGACAATGTCATGCGTGATATGATAAATAAGCCCTTTGCACACTTTGAAACAGTCATAGTGGATGGAGACACAGCTACGGCAGAAAAGAAGGAAAAAGAAGAAATCACTCCAGTAGTGGCTCCCGTTGCCGATATTCCTGCGGAGAGTGATGAGCAGGAGGTAGCTCCTGTTGTGACTCCCGTTGTGGCTCCTGTTGCTGATATTCCAACAGAAAACGGTAACTCTACGGCGGAAAACGAACCAGCAGAGAATAATCCTGTAGAAGAAGAGACGGAGGATGAAACCCTCGTTGAAAAAGAAAGTAATGTTAAGCTATATGCCATCCTCGCATGTGTGATAATGTCAGTACTATTTTTTGCTATAGGATATTTTGCAGCACAAAAAGGATGGTTCACCCAGGAAGAGAAACAGAACGCCGAAGAGCCAGCAGTGGCGCTGGATACCACCGCAACTAATAAAACAACAGTCGATACTGCTGTAGTGAACACAGAGAAAGATATAGCTAATACAACAGCGGATGTCGTTGAGAAAAAATCTGCTGCTGATGAGCAAGAGGATGTTGCACAGGAAACATACAATGCTGATCCACGTGTAAAATATGGTGCCTACACTATTATCGGAACAGAAACAGAGGTAAAAGTTTTGAAGGGACAGACCCTAAAGGGTATATCAAAGGCTTATCTGGGTCCAGAAATGGAATGCTACGTAGAGGCATACAACAATAAAAAAGAGGTAAAAGAAGGCGATGTGCTTCTTATTCCAAAACTGAAAATAAAAAAACGTAAATGAATATATTCAACGACATAATGGGTGAGCCACAGGAATCACAAATGCGTATGTTTGCAGAGTTTGAAGGTGACATCGAAAAGATGTTCAGCATGGGAAAAGAGGGTGATATGCCTGTTCTTATAACTCGCAACATTGTGAGTTTTCCAGGAGTGCTGGCATCGGTCACTATAGCTCGTGACACCACACGCCAACTGGTAAAATATATAGAGAAACATCCCAAACAGCAGTTTGCTATGTTCTGTCAGAAGGACATAAGCATAGAAGAACCCTCCGCAGAGGACCTGTGCGAATATGGCGTAATATCGCAGTTCCTCAAGGTATTTGAGATGCCTGGACAACTCAACCGTTATGCCTTTATAGCACAAGGATTGACACGTTGTCGTATAGAGAGCGTAGTGAAGGAAGAACCATTTCTTCGTGCACATGTGGTGCCAATGCCAGAAGATAAGCCTAATGGAGAAGATATGGAATTTTTCACTGTTGTAAGCGACCTGAGAAAGCGAGTTTCAGAGTTGATCGACAAGAGTGACACCTTCCCTTTTGAATTACAGTTATCGCTGCATAGCATAGATGACCCTGAGCTGTTTATAAACATGGTAGCTTACCATATCCCGTTGAAACTCAACGAGAAAATGGAGTTGTTGTCAGCAAACAGCATCATGAGTAGAGCCTTTAAACTACTTGAGTACGTCAACAGGGAGATACAATATGCCAACCTCAGGCTGGACATACAAAATCGCACACAACACACCATCGACAATGAACAGAAAGAGTACTTTCTGCGTCATCAGCTCAAGATGATTAACAAGGAACTGGGTGACGAAGAGTCATCACCAGAACTTGCTAAACTGCGTGAAAAGGCTGAAACAAAAAAGTGGAATGCTAAGGTAAGAGAGACATTTGATAAAGAAATGGAGCGCCTCAAGCAGATGCACCCACAGTCCAGCGACTACAATGTACAGTTGTCCTATCTGCAACAGATAGTGGAACTACCATGGGGCGAGTTTACCAAGGATGACATGGATATAGCACGTGCTCAGAAAATACTTAATCGCAACCACTATGGTATGGAGAAGGTTAAGGAGCGCATATTGGAGTATATAGCTGTGCTCAACCTGCGTGGCGACATGAAGTCTCCCATACTTTGTCTGTATGGTCCTCCTGGAGTGGGCAAGACAAGTCTTGGAAAAAGCATCGCTGATGCACTAAAGAGAAAATATGTCAGAGTGAGTCTGGGCGGACTGCATGACGAAGCCGAGATACGTGGTCATCGCCGTACATACGTAGGAGCTATGCCCGGACGCATTATAAAGAGCATAGAGAAGGCAGGTTCAAGCAACCCCGTATTTATTCTCGACGAAATCGACAAAATAACGCAAAACACCAATCATGGCGACCCTGCATCAGCTTTATTGGAGGTTCTCGATCCTGAGCAAAACAATGCCTTTCATGATAATTTCCTCGATCTCGACTACGACCTCTCCAAGGTAATGTTTATTGCCACTGCCAATACTCTATCTACTATACCAGGTCCATTGTTGGATCGTATGGAGATAATAGAACTCAGCGGATATACTACAGAGGAGAAGATAGAAATCGCCAAGCGCCACCTCGTGCCACGCGAGAAGGAGAAAACGGGAATGGCAGCAAATAAGAAGCTCAATTTCAAAAAATCGGCGTTGGAGAAAATCATCGAGAGATACACTCGCGAGAGTGGTGTGCGACAGTTGGAGAAACAGATAAACAAATGTTTCAGAAAACTCGCATTCTATCTTATGCGTGATACTGATTTACCATACGACAAGATTACCCCTGAGAACATAGAGGACCTAATTGGAAAACCACCATTCTACCGCGACATATATCAGGGTAACGAGTATGCTGGCGTAGTGACGGGACTAGCATGGACAAGTGTAGGAGGAGAGATACTCTTTATAGAGACGAGCCTGTCCAAAGGCAAGAGTGGAAAACTAACCCTAACAGGTAATCTTGGTGACGTGATGAAAGAGAGTGCCACGATAGCTTTAGAGTATATCAAGGCTCATGCCGAATTGTTGGGTATAGATTCCAGAATATTCAGTCATTGGAACATTCATATACACGTTCCTGAGGGTGCAACGCCAAAAGACGGACCTTCAGCAGGTATCACAATAGCTACTTCTATAGCATCAGCTCTGACACAGCGTAAAGTACGCAAAAACGTTGCGATGACAGGCGAAATAACCCTGCGAGGCAAAGTGCTGCCAGTAGGTGGTATAAAGGAGAAAATACTTGCTGCCAAGCGAGCAGGTATCACAGATATCGTGCTTTGCGATGCTAATAGGAAGGACATTGAGGAAATTGCACCAGATTATCTGAAAGGTGTATCATTCCACTATGTGGAGAGCGTATCTGATGTACTCGATTTTGCCTTAACAAAGCAAAAGGTGAGCAATCCTCTTGACTTCACCATTCCCGAGGATGAGGAGCACGATGCCAAGTGAGGTGATAAAGAAAAAAACATATGACGTTTGAGTTGCAACATACAGATGCCAATAGTTGGGCACGTGCTGGTAAGATAACTACCGATCATGGTGACATTCTCACTCCTATCTTCATGCCTGTGGGTACGGTGGGTAGTGTAAAGGCTGTTCACTTTGAGGAACTGCGTAAGCAGGTGCTGGCTCAGATTATATTGGGAAACACCTATCACCTCTACTTGCGTCCAGGTCTTGACATCTTGCGCAAGGCTGGAGGACTACACAAGTTTATAGGGTGGGAGAGACCTATCCTGACTGATTCTGGTGGCTTTCAGGTGTTCTCGCTCTCCAGCATACGCAAGTTGACAGAGGAGGGATGCGAGTTTCGCAGTCATATCGACGGTTCGAAACATTTCTTTACCCCTGAGAATGTCATTGATACAGAGCGTATTATAGGAGCTGATATCATCATGGCGCTCGACGAGTGCCCATCAGGAAAGAGCGATTGGCAGTACGCTCGCAAGAGTCTCACATTGACCAATAAGTGGTTGGATCGCTGTGTGAGGCGTTTTGACGAGACACAACCCCTGTATGGATACCATCAAAGCCTCTTCCCGATTGTGCAGGGATGCACATTCAAGGATCTGCGGCAGGAGTCGGCAAAATATGTAGCTGACAAGAATTGTGATGGCAATGCGATTGGAGGGTTGGCTGTAGGCGAACCTGCAGAGGTGATGTATGAAATGGTGGAAGTTGTCAACGATATCCTACCTAAGGATAAACCAAGATATCTCATGGGAGTGGGCACACCTTGGAATATACTTGAGAATATTGAGAGAGGAGTCGATATGTTTGACTGCGTGATGCCTACACGTAATGGCCGTAATGCGATGCTCTTTACCTATGAGGGTACGATGAATATGAAAAACAAGAAGTGGGAGGATGACTTCACCCCCCTTGACCCTGATGGCTGCGATATCGATAAGATTACCACAAAAGCATATCTACACCATCTCTTCAAGGCTCAGGAGTATCTTGCTCTGCAGATAGCATCCATACACAATCTCGCTTTTTACCTACGGTTAGTGTCTGATGCACGCAAGCATATTGAAAATGATGATTTCACGCAGTGGAAGAAGAGTGTTGTTGATAATATGCAGAGAAGATTATAAGTGACTACATGTTAAAAAGACTTTCCACAAACAAAATATTTGCCTCGCTTCGCTCCTATGATTTTTCGAAAATTATAGGACGCTTGGATCGTTATATCATAGGAAAGTTTATCGGCACATATTTCTTCTCTATCCTGCTGATAATCAGTATAAGTATCGTCATTGACTTCAACGAAAACCTTAACAAGTTTGAACAGTTTCATACACCTTGGAAAGCAATAGTATTTGATTACTATGCAAACTTCATTCCCTATTTCGCCAACCTCTTTTCGCCCCTGTTCGTATTTATTGCTGTGATATTCTTCACATCCAAGATGGCAGGCAATAGTGAGATTATATCAATTATGGCATCTGGCGTAAGTTTTAGAAGGATGATGAAACCATATATGATCTCATGTATGTTCATCTCGGGTCTAAACTATTGCTTGTCAGCATATGTCATACCTCACGGAACAGTAATACGTCAAAACTTCGAGGCACTATACAAGAATAATAAGAAAAATACTTCTGCTGAAAATGTTCAGCTCCAGGTTGACAAAGGCGTCATAGCCTACATGCAACATTATGATAATGTTCGTAAACGAGGATATGGATTTTGTCTTGACAAGTTTGAAAACAAGAAGTTAGTGTCGCACATGACGGCAATAGAAATACAGTATGACACCATTTCTGACTCTAAGTATCATTGGAAAGCAAGTAATTGGAAAATACGCAACATGCGGGGAGTGCGTGAACAAATCACATCAGGCACAACTATGGACACCATAATCTTTATGGAACCAACGGACCTCGTATATTCGAGAGGTCAGCAGGAGACATTTACCTCACCACAACTGGCAGATTACATCTCAAAGCAAATCGACAGAGGGTCATCTAACGTTGTGAGATACCAAGTAGAATATCACAAGCGAATCGCCACCTCATTTGCATCGTTCATACTCACAATAATAGGTGCTTCGTTGTCTTCCAGGAAACGTAAGGGAGGCATGGGAATGTATCTCGGATTGGGACTGGTGCTGAGTTTCGTGTACATCATGCTCCAAACGGTGTCATCATCATTTGCCGTCAATGCTGGAGCACCACCGATGCTGGCAGCATGGATGCCTAATATCATATTCGCCTTTGTGGCATACTTCTGCTACCGTAAGGCCCCCAACTGATCGAATCTATTTTTATACTCTATATTTCGTACAAACATATAAATCGAAATCCCCGAACAAACAATATGACTGAAAGAAAAAACGACAACATAACACAACAGAAAAGTTCCAATGGTACGGAAAATGCAGACAGATTGCATTTTGACGAGACATTGCTTAACGACAATATTCTCGATGCCCTGTGGGATATGCACTTCGATGTGTGTACACCCATTCAGGAAGCATGCATCGATCATATAATCGAAGGACACGACATCATGGGTGTAGCGCAGACTGGTACAGGAAAGACTGCTGCATACCTGCTGCCAGTACTGTCACTCCTCGACGACGGCGGTTATCCAGAGGATGCAGTCAACTGCCTCATCATGGCACCCACACGAGAACTTGCACAGCAGATAGATCAAGCCATGCAGGGTTTTTCATACTACCTCGACGGCATTAGTTCGGTGGCAGTATATGGGGGCAATGACGGCAACCGTTACGATCAGGAACTGGAAGCTTTACGCAAAGGAGCATCAGTCATCATAGCTACACCAGGACGCCTCATCTCCCATATGCAGATGGGCAACCTCGACTTATCGCGATTGTCATTTTTCATACTCGATGAAGCTGACCGCATGCTCGACATGGGATTTTCCGAAGATATCATCGCTATAGCAAAACAAATCGGAGTTAACCCAAAGACTGGAGCCAAGGGTCCCATAAAATGTCAGACGATAATGTTTTCTGCCACGATGCCAGACAACATCAATCGTCTCGCTAACACACTACTTCACAATCCAGTCAATGTGAAGATAGCTGTCAGCAAACCTGCGGAAAAGATACAGCAGTCGGCATATCTGTGTCATGCACCATTCAAAAACAAAATACTCAAGCACTTATACAGTGAGGGTTTTATGCCCGAGTCAGGACAGCCGTACAGTCTGAAGCGTGTCATCATATTTTCAGGAAAAAAGCAGCGGGTGAAAGAAATCAACCGCACCCTACAGCAGATGAAGGTCAACTGCGGAGCTATGCACTCTGACCTTTCACAGGCAGAACGCGACGATATCATGTACCGCTTCAAGTCTGGCAATATTGATGTACTCGTAGCTACTGACATCGTAGCACGAGGCATAGACATCGATGATATACAGATGGTAATCAATTATGACGTACCGCGTGATGTGGAAGATTATATTCACCGTATCGGACGTACCGCACGAGCTGAGCGCGATGGTGTCGCTATAACCCTTGTTGCCGAGGACGATATGATGTATTTCCGTAGGATAGAGCGTTTCCTTGAGCGTACCATCACTAAAAATACACTCCCTAATGATTGTGGCGAGAGCCCAGAGTATAGATCGTCCTCACCATCTAAAAAGCCATATCACAAGAAATCTCATGGCAAACATTCTGGACAAAATCGCCAGCGAGACGATAGACACGGCAAACCCCACGGCAAACGAGAAAAAAAACAGAATAATAAGAGATAAGTTTGTTGATATAAGGATTTTTTTGTAACTTTGCACAAATTTGTGGTTTTGTATATATCAGAAAACAAATAAAAAAAATAAAAACATAATGGCTAAATCAAACAAAAACATTGCTACTACGGAGCAATCACTCAACAAACAGGAAGCGTTCTTTCTGAAGTATCGTAAGCAAATCATTACTGCAATCGCTGCTATCATCATTATTATAGCAGGTTGCATAGTTTATGGCACATTTATCGCTGGACCTCGTGAGGAGAAGGCATCAACAGCACTTGCAAAGGCACAGAGCCTCTTCGAGCAGGGCGATTTCCAGAAGGCGCTCAATGGCGACAAGCAGACAGAGGGCTTCATCGCCGTTATTGACAACTATGGTGGCACTGATGCTGCCAACCTCGCAAAAGCTTATGCTGGACTATCATACGCGCAGTTGGGTAAGTGGCAGGAGGCAGTGAAGTATCTCGAGGACTTCTCTACAAAGGATGATGCCATGATAAGCCCTGCTATCACCGCTGCACTGGGCGATGCCTATGCCAACACTGGTAATATAGACAAGGCGATAAGCTCATTCAAAGAAGCTGCAGAAATGGCTGACGATGCCACAAAGGACGGCGCCAACTACTCACTCTCACCAACTTTCCTCATCAAGGCTGCACGTCTCCTTGAGAGCCAAGGGAAAAAGGATGATGCCCTCAAGATCTATGAGGAGATAAAGAAGAAGTACATGGTAAGTGCTGCTGCACAGGAGATCGACAAGTACATCGAGAGACTGAAGTAAATAGTATGTACAGAATAGCGCTCATATTATTCCTATCGTTGGTGGTAACCGTCTCTTGCAAGAAAAAGGAGCAGACTGACGATATTATTATAGAGAAGGTCGTAGAGAAACCTCAGGACGGACCCGAGTCTATGGCATCCAGCGAACAGTCTGGTTCGGTAACATGGATTAAGGGAGCAGAGTATAGCTACACCATCAAGCGCTATGCTGACAGCAATCTGTCTCAGGTGACCAATCACGACACCAAGTACTGTGACAATAGCGTGACGCTTACCGTCAACAGGGCTGATGGCTCAGTGTTCTTCGAGAAGACATTCTCAAAGTCCAACTTCGCTCCCGTCCTACCCAAGGACTTTATCGAGCATGGTGTGCTACTGGGCATGAATTTTGATAAAGTTGATGGCAACGATCTGCTGTTTGTTGTCAGCGTGGGTTCACCGGATGAGACCAATGAGGAATTTTACTACGTACAGATGCGCCTCAGCAATATGGGTGCCACCAGTGCCGAGCGTATCAACGGAGCAGAGTAAGTAAGCTAATATTAAGAGTTAAGGGGTTCTTTCATTATTTTCCCGATGAGAGAACCCTCTTTTTTTGCTGCCTTGCGCAAGTCGTCCTCAAAATAATACGCTATGCTACCAACAAATGAGCAACATAGATCAGGGCGGTTGTAGTGGCGTACGTTGTGACGAAAGAACAGTCCGAAGCAGTCTGTTATCATCTCCTTCACCCAAGGTTTGTCACTGATGCTTTTGATGTAGGGCGCCAGTGAGGCGAGAAATCTGTTTGGCATAGGTTCTCTGTACACCTTCTGTATAATGTCAGCTTGCGTCAGTCCCGTCTCATGTTCAAAATTCCTTATATCATCATGATGTCCGCCCTTATATAGCAGATTGACAAAGGTTCTGCCCATCATTGCTCCGCTTCCCTCATCACCGAGTATATAGCCCATCGGCGATACGTTGCTTACGATGTCTCTACCATCGTATAGACAAGAGTTGGCACCGGTACCCAGTATACATGCTATGCCTGGTTTGTCGCCAAAGAGTGCCCTTGCAGCACCCAGCATATCGCTATCCACTTCTATATGAGCATGGGGGAAAGTTTCCTGCAATATAGACTTCAGTATCGGCGATTTGTCCTTGGTGCATCCAGCACCATAGAAATAAATCTCGTCAATGTGTGCCTTGTCCGGAAAGTCAGAGTGTGTGAGGAGCTCGTGGTTTATTATGCGACTCATCACGTCATACTGCTGATGAAAGGGGTTTATACCCTGTGTCGTCAGTGTCCACGATATGTTTCCGTCGGAGAGTAGCCACGTGGTTTTAGTACTTCCGCTGTCGGCTGTGAGTGTCATCATTATACTACATGCAGGTTATACCTGCTTGCTGTCGTGCATGCGAGTATTCCCTTAAACTGCAGGAAGTCTTCTATAATTATCTTATGCTGGCAGAATGGCACCACATATTTAGCCATTCCTCCAGTAGCTATCAGTTTCACGTCATCTGAGTGTATGAGTGGCATCAGTCTATCTATGAGTCCATCTACCATTGCCGCCGAACCATGCATTATGCCACTCTGCATGCATTCCAACGTATTTTTTCCTACTATGCTACGTGGTCTTTCCATATCGATTGCTGGCAGCTGTGATGCTTTAGAGCTCAGTGCATTGAGTGATGTCTTGACGCCAGGTATTATCATGCCTCCGATGAATGTCTGTTTCTCGTTGATGATACCCACCGTCGTTGCCGTGCCAAAGTCAAATACTATGGCAGGTGCTCCGTACAGACTGAGGGCACCGATAGCATCGGCTATGCGGTCCTTACCCACCTGCAACGGCGACTCCACATCCACCTTGATGGCTTTCAGTGCATCGTCCATACCAAAGAAGTGTGGTATCACCCCTGTGAGGTCTGATATAGCCTGTGCCACATCGTCATTTACCTCCGGCACTACGGAACTTATCACTACGTCGTTGATTTCTGTCACGAGCATGTTGTGCTTCTTGAAACCAGCCCACAGTTCGTGGCGAAAAAATTTCACTGTTTCCTCCTTAATGGTCTTGAAGCGCCAAGTCTTGCCTATATCTCCCGTTTTTGTCACCGTAGCGACAACAATTGTGGAGTTGCCTATGTCGATAAGTAGTTTCATAATAGTGTGACTATCTTGTCAAGAATGAGGTCAGCCGTCTCCTCTTTTGTGCACAAAGGCAGTTCCGTGATACCATCTTTTGCAATCAGCGTCACCTTATTAGTATCAACACCAAATCCTGTCTTGTCCGTTGCGATGGAGTTGGCACATATTAGGTCCACGTTCTTTTTCTGCAGTTTTGCCTGTGAGTTGGCTATGAGGTTTTCCGTCTCCATTGAGAATCCCACCACCACCTGACCGTCATATTTCTTCTCTCCGAGGCTTTTCAGTATGTCCTTTGTTCGCATGAGTTCTATCGTCATGTTGTCGTCATGCTTTTTCACCTTTTGCTCAGAGTATGTGGCTGGAGTATAGTCGGCTACAGCGCTGCACATTATTATTATGTCCGCTTCTGCGCTACGCTGTGTTACGGCGTTATACATATCCTCCGCGCTCTTCACCCTCACGATATCGCTGATACCTGTAAAAGGGGTTATGCTTACGGGTCCGGTGACAAGTGTCACCTCTGCGCCTCTCAGCAGTGCCATCTTGGCGAGAGCATACCCCATTTTGCCTGATGAGTGGTTAGTGATGTATCTCACGGGGTCTATCGCTTCTTGTGTGGGGCCTGCAGATATTATCACTTTTCTGCCGCCAAAGTCTTTGTCCTTTGCTATGGCGAGCATGATATTGTCCATGAGCTCCTCTGGCTCAGGCATCTTTCCCTTCCCTGTGTCACCACAAGCCAAGCGTCCTGTGGCAGGTTCTATTATGGTATATCCGTAGCGTGCCAGTTTGTTGAGGTTGTCTTGCACTATAGGGTTTTCGTACATGCCGGTATTCATGGCGGGAGCTATGAGCACGGGTTTGCGTGTGGCACACACGGTAGTGGTGAGCATGTCGTCACATATACCTCCAGCCAGTTTACCTATCACGTTGGCTGATGCTGGTGCTATAAGAAAGGCATCGGCGGCTTGTGCGAGCGATACGTGTTCTACCTTAAACTCAAAGTTTCTGTCAAAGGTATCAACGAGGCACTTATGGTGCGTGAGTGTCTCAAATGTGATGGGATTGATAAAGTGACATGCATTCTGTGTCATGATGACGTGTACGTCGGCATGCTGCTTTACGAGCATGGAGGCAAGCATAGCAGTCTTGTAGGCAGCTATTGAGCCCGTCACTCCCAGTACTATGGTCTTTCCTTTAAGCATAACTTTATGAACTATGAACTGTGAACGCTCTCGAAAGGCGACCTGAGAGCCTTGAGCGAAGTTGCTTCTGCGAAGAGCTCATAAGGCTCTGGGAGAAACACGAAGTGATGAGTCACACGAATAATCGAGAGGGTCAACGAAGTTAACTATGAACTGTGCATTGTGAACTACTCTTGGTCGCTGAGCAGTCCGTGCTTCTCGTAGTTAGCCTTGCGCACCACGTTGTTCTTGTCATCCACGAATATCACCTCCGGCTTATGTTTCTCTGCCTCTTCAGGAGTCATGTCGGCATAAGCCATGATGATTATCTTGTCGCCCACGTTGACGCAGTGTGCAGCGGCACCGTTCACGCATATTATGCCCGAACCCTCCTCGCCGGCTATGGTGTAGGTCTCAAAGCGGTTGCCGTTGTTGATGTCGGCCACCTGTACCTTCTCATACTCCACGATACCCGCCTCGCGCATCAGTTTGGTGTCGATGGTTATGCTGCCCACATAGTCGAGGTCCGCCTGTGTGATTACAGCACGGTGTATCTTTGATTTCAGCAGTGTTATATTCATATAATAAAGTTATCAATCAACCTTGTCTTACCGATATATACAGCGATGGCTACGAGAGTGTTGTCGCCTATCGTGTCCACCCTCTGTATATTGTCAAAATCTACCACCTCTACGTAGTCCACTTTTGCCAGTGGCTCAGTCTCGAGGCTTTCCGTTATGATGCCGATGACCTTCGCGGCGCTTCTCTCGCCGTTCTCTATCGCCGCCTTGCCCTTCATGAGGCTCTTCGACAGTATCAGTGCCGCCTTGCGCTCATCAGGAGCGAGGTAGGTGTTGCGGCTCGACTTCGCCAGTCCGTCGTCCTCGCGTACTATGGGGCAGGGCAGTATCTCCACGTCAAAGTTCAGGTCGCGTGCGAAACGCTTTATCGTGGCGAGCTGCTGCGCATCCTTCTGTCCGAAGTACGCACGGTCAGGAGCCACTATGTTAAACAGTTTGCCCACCACCGTGCACACACCGCGGAAGTGTACCGGACGACGTGCGCCGCACAGCAGTTCCGTAGTCTCCGTCGTGTCGATGAATGAGGTGAAGTGCTCAGGGTACATCTCGCTTGGCTCCGGGTTGAATATTATGTTGCCGCCAGCTTCCTCCACCTTCTGCATGTCGCGCTTCAGGTCGCGGGGGTAGGTCGCCAGGTCCTCGTTGGGACCAAATTGTATGGGGTTGACAAACACCGATACCACGGTTCTGTCGTTCTCTTTTGCCGACCTGCTGATGAGACTCTGATGCCCCTCATGCAGGTAACCCATCGTAGGCACCAGTCCCACGGTGAGTCCCTCCTTTCTCCATTCCTTTACAATCTCTCTGACCTCTTTTACAGTCTTTACTACTTGCATTTTTTCTATTATATTTATTCTATTTATGGGAGTGATAGGTACATTACCTTAACCTTAACCCTAACCTTAACCTGTCAGCGAAGCTAACTGTGAACTATGAACTGTGAACTGTGAACTGTGCACTCTACACATACGCCTGCGTCTCGTTAGGAAACAGCCGTTGTTCACAATCACTCTTATACTGTCTGAAGGCCTCCAGCATCACGCTGTGCAGGTCAGCATACTTCTTGACAAACTTAGCCGTGTAGCCGTTCGTATATCCCAGCATATCTTGACATACCAGCACCTGTCCGTCGCAGTATCTTCCCGCGCCAATGCCTATCGTTATAGCGCTCACCTCGCTTGTCACCGTCTTGGCGAGCTCCTCCGGCACGCACTCCAGCGTTACGGCAAAAGCCCCGGCCGCCGTCACCGCCCTCGCGTCCTCGAGCAGCTTCTGTGCCGCCTTGTCCGTTCTGCCCTGTACCTTGTAGCCGCCCAGCGCGTTCACCGACTGAGGCGTCAGCCCTATGTGAGCCACCACCGGTATGCCCGCCTGTACTATCGCCTTTATGCGGTCAGCATACTCCGCTCCGCCCTCCAGCTTCACAGCCTGGCAACCCGTCTCCTTCATTATCCGTCCAGCGTTGCGCACGGCGTCCTCCACCGACGGCTGGTACGACATAAACGGCATGTCGATCACCACAAAAGCCTCCTTCGTGCCTCGGCACACCGCCTTTCCATGGTGTATCATATCCTCCACCGTGACGGCGAGCGTATTCTCATATCCCAACATCACGTTGCCCAGCGAGTCGCCCACGAGTATCATGTCCACGCCCGCCTCGTCGATAGTCATCGCCGTATGGTAGTCATAAGCCGTCAGCATACTGATGGGGGTGCCCCCCTTGCGTTCCGTCAGGTCGTTAATTGATTTCTTCATCCTATAAAAATACAATTCTTTTTTCCACTATCGTAATGCTATAAGCATTTACGGGTGCAAAATTACAAAAAATAGTTGAAACAACAAAAGTTTTTTAGTAACTTTGCCTCATTCTGAGTCAAGTTACTCCGTCTCGACAAAAAAAAGAAACCCGTTTCTTTATTTTGTGCTCGACTTTTCGTAACTTTGCAGCATGAAAACAGTCATTATAGGTTCAGGAAACCTCGCCACCCACCTCTCCATCGCCCTTCAGGGCGCAGGCATGCCCCCATGCCAGGTGTACAGTCCCACACCGCGTCACGCCGCCACGCTCGCCGCGAGGCTCGGCTGCCCATATACCGACAACCTCGACGAGGTCATCACCGATGCCGACACCTACATCATCTCCATCAAGGACGACGCCATCCGCCCCATCGCCAGCCGGCTCGCCGAGGGTAGGGCAGAGGCCACCCTCATCCATACCGCAGGGAGCGTCGCCATCGATGTCCTCAGCGACGTCACCCCCCATGCCGCAGTACTCTATCCCATGCAGACATTCAGCAAGGGTAGGGAGCTGTGCTTCAACGATATACCCTGTTTCATAGAAGCAACAGATGAGGTCAGCCAGAGCATCGTCAGCCAGCTCGCCCACGCCGTCAGCGACAAGGTCATCAGCTGCGACTCCGCCAAGCGCCGCCAGCTGCATCTCGCAGCAGTATTCTCATGCAACCTCACCAACCACTGCTACCGCCTCGCCGAGAAGATACTCCAGCAGGAGGGGCTCGACTTCACCCTCTTCCAGCCCCTCATCATGGAGACGGCACGCAAGGCATGCACCATGTCACCGCGCGACGCCCAGACCGGTCCCATGGTACGTCACGACGTCGAGGTCATGCAGCGCCAGCTCGACCTCATCACCGATCCCCTCACAAAGGAGATCTACCAACTCATGGCACAAAGCATATACCTCGACTCTCAATGATAACCACCTATTTTCCTTGACAAATATCAAGAAAACAACATTACAAATAAATTTCTTTCAAAAAAAACTTGCAATTTTGCAATTCATATTGTAACTTTGCATCGTGTTTTTCATAGTATTAGATTTAAGGTTAACAAAGATTGGGGCTCAGCGGAGCCCTTTTTTTGTATGCGCCAACAAACCTCCGCACACCATCCAGTTTCTGTTAGCCAGCTGATCTATGCATAAATACCCTGTAACCCTACATCCTTATAACTTGTAGAATTGATTGATTGCAACACAAAGTGGCAAGCAAAGCGACATAAAAAAACGAAACGCCTGCATCTCACGATGTAAGCGTTCCAATCTCAATAGGTATTAGCCTTCTTTAAGGTAAAAAGATTGTATTCAGGATAACGAGTACAAAATTAAAGTATTTTTTCTTATTCTGCAAATTTTTTCTTGACTTTTTATAAGAAAAAAGCGAATTATTGTGTTTTTTACTTCCTATTTTGTACTTTTACGTCTCTTCCTAAAGCTTTTTACGCAGAAATAAGCTATTATGAGCAATACAAGTACGAGTATGCCCAATTTAATGTATTCGCTGTATAGTTCGATATATGCTGCCAGCTCGTCTCTGTTGACAAACGTGTGCAGATACCATCCTAAGCCTGCCAGTATGCAGTTCCATGCTCCAGCGCCGAGGGTGGTGTAGAGCAGAAACTTCCAGAAGTTCATCTTCGCCAGTCCGGCAGGTATAGATATCAGGTGTCTGATGCCTGGTATCAGTCGTCCTGTTACGGTAGCTATTGCACCGTGATCGTCAAAGTACTTCTCTGCCTGTTCTACCTTCTCTTGGTTCAGTAGGCACATCTTGCCCCATTTGCTGTTGGCAAAACGGTATATTATAGGTCGTCCGAGGTAGAAGCCAGCTATGTAGTTGATGGTGGCACCGCAGTCTGCACCGATGGTGGCAAACAGTATGACGAGCCACATGTCGATGGTTCCGTCAGCAGCGTTGAATGCCGCTGGTGTCACTACAAACTCCGACGGCACGGGTATCACGGTGCTTTCAAGCAGCATGAGGAAGAATATCGTGCCATAGTTGAGGTTGTCGAGGAATGTCTGAAGTAATGATGACAACATAAATCCAATATACAATCTTTTATCTATAATCTTCAATTGCCTTTCCACGTATCCTTCAGTCCCACCGTCTTATTAAATATAAGATGTTCGGGTGTGGAGTCGTAGTCGGGAGTGTAATAGCCTACGCGCTGGAACTGCAGGTAGTCAAGAGGTTTGAACTCAGCGCAGTATTTCTCCACGTAAGCCTTCTTCACCTCGAGGCTCTCAGGGTTGATATACTTGCGCATATCGTCTATGTCAATGCGCTCCTTGCCCTGTTCCTTTGAGTAAGCAGCCACCTCGTCGCGAGGGTTCTCCACCATCCACAGGCGGTCGTAGTTTCTCACCTCTGCTTCTATGCAGTGCTTGCAGCTCACCCAGTGTATGGTCTTACCCTTTATCTTCATATTGCTGTTTGCCTCGCCCGTCTTTGTCTCGGGTATCAGCTCTGCGTATATCTCCACTATGTTCCCCTTGACATCTTTCTTACAGCAGTCAGTCTCAGGGCACCTTATGATATAGGAGTTCTTCAGGCGTACCTCCTTGCCAGGACCCAGTCGGAAGAATTTCTTCGGAGCATCCTCCATGAAGTCCTCACGCTCTATCCACAGTTCGCGTGAGAACTCTATCTCGTGTGTGCCGTCGGCCTCGTTCTCGGGGTTGTTGATGGCAGTATATGTCTCCACTTTGTCCTCAGGGAAGTTGGTTATGATGAGTTTTACGGGATTTACCACTGCGCTGACCCTCTGTGCACGCTTGTTGAGGTCTTCACGAACGGCACTCTCAAATAGCGACATCTGGTTCAGGGCGTCAAACTTCGTGTAGCCTATCTTGTCTATGAAGGCACGTATGCCCTCTGGGCTGTAGCCCCTTCTGCGGAAGGCAGATATGGTAGGCATACGTGGGTCGTCCCATCCTGTCACCACGCCCTCGTTTACCAGCATCAGCAGGTTACGCTTTGATAGCAGAATGTGTGTGAGGTTGAGCTTGTTAAACTCCGTCTGACGTGGACGGTTGTCATCCATTGGCTTGTCATCGCCTGCACACTCCTTTGCCCAATCGACGAATAGGTCGTAGAGCGGACGGTGGCTCACAAACTCCAGTGTGCACAGTGAGTGGGTCACGCCCTCCCAGTAGTCGCACTGTCCGTGGGTGAAGTCATACATAGGGTATGCATTCCACTTGTTGCTTGTACGCCAGTGGGGGAGGTTGAGGGTGCGATATATTATAGGATCGCGGAAGTGCATGTTGTCGCTCGCCATGTCAATCTTAGCCCTCAGCACCATCTTGCCAGGCTCCACCCTTCCGCTGTTCATCTCGTTAAAGAGAGCCAGCGACTCCTCTACTGGGCGGTTGCGGTAAGGCGACTCCTGTCCAGGTGTGGTCGGCGTGCCCTTCTGCTGAGCTATCTGCTCTGCCGTCTGCTCGTCCACGTAAGCCTTGCCACGCTTTATCAGTTCCACGGCAAAGTCCCACAGTTGCTGGAAGTAGTCCGATGCGTAGAGCACCTTGCCCCATTTGAAGCCCAACCACTCTATGTCCTTCTCGATAGCCTTCACATACTCTATATCCTCCTTCTGCGGATTAGTGTCGTCAAGACGCAGGTTGCACACGCCGTTGTACTTCTCTGCCACCCCGAAGTCCAGCGCTATCGCCTTTGCATGACCTATGTGCAGGTATCCGTTAGGCTCTGGTGGGAAACGCGTCTGCACTCTTCCTCCGTTCTTACCCTCAGTCAGGTCCTGTTCTATCTTCTGCTCTATGAAATTCTGTGAGTTGTCTGCCATGATCTTTCTTGTTTTTATGTTATTGCAAAGGTACAAAAAATGTTTCATTCCACCAAATAAATAAAAGGAAAAGACAAAACAGAATTTTTGGCTCTGCAACACTGCAACAGGTACACACCTACTGAAATGTTAAAAATGGAGACAAAATTTTTGACAATTGATGGTTGACCAGATATACCCTCTGGCATAGTCTCAATAATGTAAGGATAGAGATGTGTTAAATACCCCGTTTTCCTTGCACAGACCAAGAAAATTTAATACCTTTGTTGTACAAAAATTAGCAGCCACCCCATGACCTTCAAACTCGACATACACACCCACACCCTTGCCAGCGGACATGCCTATTCCACCCTTCAGGAAATGGCAAAAGCGGCATCGGAGAAAGGACTGCAGATACTCGGCATCACCGATCATGCTTCATCCGTGCCTGGCGCACCCGAGCCTGTGTATTTCCGCAATACCCACGTAATACCGCGCACTATGTACGGAGTGCGCCTGCTCATAGGTGCTGAGCTCAACATACTCGATATCCGTGGCACTCTCGACCTGGAGGAGTTTTACTACCGACTGATGGACGTACGCATTGCTGGCATACACAAGTTCTGCTGGAGTGGGGGAGATCCCTCCCAAAATACCGATGGTATGATAGCTGCCATTGAAAATCCATGGACCGATATTATTGCACATCCTGGTGATGGCGTAGCCGAACTATATTTTGAACCCATCGTTGATGCAGCCTATCGTACTGGCACTTTGCTTGAAATCAATTCGTCGTCGCTACGTCCTATACGCAACAAGCCTGCAGCTATCCATAATAACCTCGAGATACTGCGCTTATGCCGCAAACGCGACATGCCTGTGATACTCGGCAGCGATGCTCATATATCCTTTGATATAGCCAACTATCAGTATGCCTTGCCACTGCTGAGGGAAGTCGATTTCCCTGACGAACTGATAGTCAACGACAAGCCTGACCTATTTTTTCAGATTCTTGAGGCATCAGGCGCAGAACGCTTCTACACCCGTGTGCCCGACAGTCCGTACTGATTAGGGATTACCACGTATAGAGTTAGTTTTATACAGAAAATACTTTTCCTTCGTCGGTAAGAAAAGAAGAAGGAAAGACGGCTTGCGCCTCAGATAGTATGGGCATCTCGTCAATATATCGCTGACTATAATGCCCGAGAAGTAATTGCTTAACGCCAGCGTCGCGTGCTGTGAGAGCAGCTTCGCGAGCTGTGGAGTGGAGGTATTTCTCAGCCTTATCCTTCATATCCTCGCAATATGTGGCTTCATGGTACAGGGTGGTGACACCCTTCAGTTTGTTTGCCAAAGAAGGCATATATCGAGTGTCAGAACAATAGGCATAGGCACGAACAGGATCAGGCGAGGTGGTGAGCTCTTCATTGGGTATGATGTTTCCCTCGGCATCTGTCCAGTCAAGGCCTGCTCTGAGGTTGCCCAGTTGCGATATAGGAACGTTGTAGTATTTTACCTTATCGGGATTGATATGACGCAGTCCCTGCTTTTCCCTGAAGATAAAGCCGGAACACGGCATGCGGTGCTTCAGGGGTATTGTTTCAACTGTGAGGGAACGGTCTTCGTAAATGATACTATGCTTAGTGGTGTCAACAGGATGAAAGACGATGTCGTAGTCCAACGTGGAGCAGAATGTAGCTATCTCCAGTTTGAAGAGCGACTCATAACCCTCGGGAGCATAGACGTGGAGTGGGGTAGTGCGCCCCTGCAGTCCGAAGGTAGAGAGCATGCCAATAAGCCCTAATACGTGGTCACCATGAATATGCGAGATAAAGATGGCATAAAGCTTGGAAAAGTTTGTGCGCGAACGTCTCACCTGTGTCTGTGTGCCTTCGCCACAGTCTATCATAAAGTACTTGCCCCTTATCTCAACAATCTGAGATGAGGGGTTGTGATGCTTCGTAGGTAGTGCCGAACCGCATCCTAAGATATGTACTTTGAATGGTTGCATATTTATCGTAGGTCGATAATTTCCGCCTTGGGGTAGTCCTTGGAATTGAATCGGAATGCGGAGTCGGCAAGGTGCTTGTTTCTCAGATTGCTCACAGTGATGGTCATCCATCCACCGTTTTGCTTTACCTTTATCTGTTTGAGGTTATAGTACTTGTCGATTGTCACATACATCTCACTGATTTTCTTTCCATTTCCTACAAGGTGTATCATGTATGTGCCGCTCTTGGTCGTCATACTTTTGGTATATCCCTGCTTGTAGAGGTTAAGGAAGTGGTATGGATTCATACTCTGCTGGTCTGATGCTGTTGGCGTGGCTATATTGACTTCGTCATTTTGCTTGTTGTATGTCCACTGTGTCTTGCCGTCATACCATATTGTAGCGATGGGGGTTGTGGCACAAAACTTCCTGCCCTTCACCATCAAGGTACCACTCTGATTGATTCTGGGACCTGATATGGTAAAGTTCATCTGCGCACCAGTGCTTACGCTGATCTTACGTGTAGCCTTGTCGAGTATTGTGTTGGCATCGGGCTTACTGCCGGCAAGCATTGAAACTGTCACAGTAGTTATAATCGCAACAATAAATAATATTCTCAGTTTAAGATTCATAGGTCCGTCATTATTTTTTAATTTGCTCCAAGGGTATTAAGCAGTGACTGCAGAGTATTTTCGTCCTGTATAAGTACCTCGCGAGGCTTTGAACCATGTGCAGCGCCTACCACGCCAGCCTTTTCGAGTTGGTCCATGAGACGGCCCGCTCTATTGTAGCCAATGGAGAATTTACGCTGTATCAATGATGTAGAACCCTGCTGGGTCGCAATGATTACCCTTGCAGCTTCACCAAAGAGTTGGTCAAGATTTGACAGGTCCTCAGAACTGCTGCTGCCTCCTTCATCATTGACTACTGGTTCTGGGAGTTCAAATGGTCCCTCATATCCTTGCTGTTTGGCTATAAACTCATTGATAGCGATGACTTCTGGCGTATCGACAAATGCACACTGTACGCGCACAGGCGTTCCTTTGTCAAGTATAAGCATGTCACCACGTCCGATGAGCTGATTGGCGCCACCTCCGTCGAGTATGGTGCGAGAGTCAATCTGTGACATCACTTTAAATGCCATGCGTCCAGGGAAGTTGGCCTTGATGGTACCCGTGATGATATTGGTAGTAGGACGCTGTGTGGCAATAATCATGTGTATGCCTACGGCGCGTGCTTTTTGAGCTATTCGTGCTATAGGCAACTCTATCTCTTTGCCGGCAGTCATGATGAGATCGCCGTACTCATCGATGATAACTACTATATAAGGCAGGAAGCGGTGACCGTTTTCTGGATTGAGTTTGCGATTTGTAAACTGCTCGTTATACTCCTCGATCTTTCTTGCGTTTACGGACTTCAAGAGCCTGTATCGGTCGTCCATCTCCTGACATAGTGAGTTAAGGGTTCTCACTACCTTTGTTACATCAGTGATGATGGGCTCATCAGCTTCACTCTCAGGTGGTATCTGTGCAAGGAAATGATTCTGAAGTGGTTTGTAGATGGAGAACTCCACCATCTTAGGATCTACCAGTACAAATTTGACCTCTGCAGGATGTTTCTTATAGAGCAGTGAGGTGATTATGGCATTAAGACCTACAGACTTACCCTGTCCTGTGGCACCAGCCACCAGCAGATGAGGTATCTTAGCAAGGTCCACCATGTATATCTCGTTGCTGATAGTCTTGCCCAGTGCCAGTGGGAGTGTCATCTTTGACTCCCTGAACTTCTTTGAGTTGAGTATAGATTCCATTGACACTACTTGCGGATTAGCATTAGGCACCTCAATACCAATAGTGCCTCTACCAGGTATCGGTGCTATGATACGAATGCCATCTGCAGCAAGCGACAGAGCGATATCATCCTCCAGGGAGCGTACCTTACTGATTTTTATGCCAGGCTTAAGGGTTATCTCATACAGCGTGATAGTAGGACCTACGGTGGCCTTGATACTCTCCACGATGACACCAAAATTACCCAGTACCTGTACTATACGATTTTTATTCGCCTGCTGCTCCTCCATATTGATAAAGGAACGGCCGTCAGTATCATATTTCTTCAGCAGGTCGAGGGTAGGGTATTTATATCTTGACAATGTAGCCTTGGGGTCATATTCACCCATTTCTTCCATGTTTGCAAGGGTGCGTGTACCAGCAGTATCTTCGGTGATGCTCTGTTCTATCTGGAAATCAGCTCCATCATTTACCTGATTGCCCGCCAAGTGAGTATCCTTATAGCCATTGTCATTCACCGTTGCTATATCTTTATCCAGATCGAAAGTCACCTCTTGCACATCAGGATCGTCATATACTACATTATCATCTTGTGCGATATTATCTTTCGTTTCAGGTTCCAACAACTCACCGTTATCCCCAACGTTGGAGAATACTAATGGTATCTTCTTTATGTGCTCAAAAGGATTCATTATCTTCCTGACAATTTGTATTGTCTCGCTACTCAGATATGTCAAGAAGAATATAGCAGTCAAGGCAAGTATAGCAGTAAGTCCAGGGGTGCCCACTACATTTTCCAGCGCGTTGCTGACGTATTGTCCATGTCCACCACCAGCATTAAATATCTGGTCGGTGAGTAGCGGATTGACAAACTTCGCACAGGTGATGCTGCTCCATATCATGATGCACATCAGCGAGAAGAACCACTTCCAGAGGTTAAACTTGTAAACACCCATCATATTTGCAGCAACAAGAAGGAAGAAAGTGGGTATAAGAAAGGCCGAGAAACCAAAGCATACATCTATAAGGAAGTAAGAGGTGTATGCACCCCATGAGCCACATGTATTCTGAAATGCCCTGCCTGCATTGGCAAAGTCTCCTGGCATAGGGTTGGTCACCAAACTCTGGTCAGCGTCGCATGTAGAGAAGTATGATACAAAACTGATTATCATCAGTATCGCAAAGAATAACAATGTGATACCTACGGTAAAATTTGTCTTTTCATTGGCAAATACAGCATTGAAACCTATTGCATCCTTAAATGACACCTTCCTTGTTGACTTGTCTTGTTTCTTTTTGGCCATTCTTTTCTTGTTTTGAGGGATATTTTAGTCGCAAAGTTAGTAATTTTTATTTTATTGAGCAAATGAGAAATGATAAATATGTCATAATATGTATTAAAAACAATTTATTAGTCAAAAAAGTCTTAATTATTTATTGTCAACCGAAAAAAAAATATTAACTTTGAGGGCAAAATATAAAGAATTCTTGCCACAAACAAAAAATATCAACGATGAAAAACGATATCAAACTGATGAAACGTGCAGCGGATAATATACGTATTTTGTCTGTCGCTGCAGTTGAAAAAGCAAAATCTGGACATCCTGGCGGAGCAATGGGTGGTGCAGACTTTATCAATGTGCTTTATAGCGAATATCTAACATATGACCCTAAAAATCCTAATTGGATGGGACGTGACAGATTCTTTCTTGACCCTGGACATATGGCACCAATGCTATACAGTCAACTGTGTCTTTGCGGAAAGTATTCGCTCGATGAATTGGCAAATTTGAGACAATGGGGCAGTCCTACAACAGGACATCCGGAGTTTGAAATAACCAGAGGCATAGAAAACACCTCTGGACCTCTTGGACAAGGACACACATATGCCGTGGGTGCAGCAATAGCAGCAAAATTTCTTGCTGCACATACTGGAAATCCTACATTTAGCAAGGAAACCATATATGCTTACATATCTGATGGAGGCATACAGGAGGAGATTTCGCAGGGTGCAGCCCGCATAGCCTCTAATCTCGGACTTGATAACCTTATCATGTTCTATGACTCGAATGACATACAGCTCTCTACTGAGACCAGTGTTGTCATGAATGAGAATACAGCGGAAAAATATCGCGCACTGGGTTGGCATGTATCAGAGATCAATGGACATGATGTTGAACAGATACGTAAGGCGATAGAGGAGGCACAGAAGGTTAAGGGAAAGCCTTCTCTTATAATAGGTAAGTGCGTGATGGGTAAGGGTGCCCTGAAGGAAGACGGCACCTCGTATGAGGCAAGTTGTAAGACTCATGGCGCACCACTTGGAGGCGGAGCCTATGTCAACACTATCAAAAACCTCGGAGCTGACCCAGACAACCCCTTCGTTATATTTGATGAGGTAAAGGAAATCTATGCACAGCGCGAGGCTGAACTTGCCGCAATATGTGCTGAACGATACGCAGAAGAAGATACATGGGCAAAGGCAAATGCCGAGAAAGCTGAACAACTCAAGGAATGGTTCAGTGGTAAAGCACCACAGGTGGACTGGAGTGGGGTAGAGCAAAAGGCTGGTAGCGCCACACGTGCCGCAAGTGCTACTTGTCTGTCTATACTCGCAGAACAAGTGCCCAATATGATATGTGCTTCGGCAGACCTCTCAAACTCCGATAAAACCGACGGTTTCTTAAAGAAAACGCAATCCATAACGCGTGACGATTTCAGTGGGGCATTCTTCCAGGCTGGTGTTGCCGAGTTGACTATGGCATGCTGCTGTATAGGTATGGCTCTTCATGGTGGCGTTATTCCTGCCTGTGGTACATTCTTTGTATTCTCAGACTACATGAAACCTGCTATTCGTATGGCTGCACTGATGCAGTTGCCAGTAAAGTTCATATGGACGCATGACGCCTTCAGAGTAGGAGAGGACGGACCTACACATGAGCCTGTTGAGCAGGAAGCACAGATACGTCTGATGGAAAAACTGCATAACCATGCTGGTAAACCCTCAATGTTGGTGATGCGACCTGCAGATGCTGATGAGACGACTGTAGCATGGCAAATGGCTATGGAGAATACATCAACACCTACAGCTCTCATCCTTTCTCGACAGAATATAGAGAAATTGCCGGAAGGAACGGATTATCAGCAAGCTCGTAAAGGAGCATATATCATCGGTGAATCCGATGAAAATCCTGATGTGATATGTGTAGCTTCTGGTTCAGAGGTTTCAACATTACAGAGTGGAGCAGAGCTACTAAGAAAGGAAGGCATAAAAGTAAGAATCGTCAACGTACCTTCTGAGGGACTGTTCCGCGAGCAATCGCTTGAATACCAGCAAAGTATAGTACCGCAGGGTGCTAAGGTGTTTGGTATGACAGCAGGACTGCCAGTCAATTTACAGGCTTTTCTTATTGGAGCAGATCCTAAATCGATGATATGGGGACTGAACAGTTTCGGTTTCTCTGCACCATATAAGGTGCTTGACGAAAAGCTCGGTTACACCGCAGAAAACGTATATAATCAAGTAAAAAAAATACTTTAACCCAAACAATAATCAAAAAACTTTCAACCTATGGAAATTAAGACTATCGGTGTTGCTTGCGATCATGCAGGCTTCCCACTTAAGCAGTATGTAGTACAGTATCTTGAAGAAAAAGGTATTGAGTATAAGGATTATGGCACATACAGTGACCGCTCTTGTGACTATCCTGATTTTGCTCATCCTCTTGCTGAAGATATCGAAGCTGGCGTAGTAAGTTGTGGAATCGCTATATGTGGTTCTGGTCAGGGAATGGCTATCACACTCAACAAACATCATGGTGTACGTGCAGGACTGGCATGGAACGTAGAGATAGCACACCTCATGCGCCAACATAATAATGCTAACTGCATAGTTTTCCCTGGACGTTTTATCACAAACCGCGAGTGTGGCGTGATGATAGATGAGTTCCTCAAGACACCATTCGAGGCTGGTCGTCATCAGTTGCGTATTGACAAGATCTAATTTTCAATAATCAATAAAGAATAGCCAAGACTTTACATGTATGTATTGTTTTGGCTATTTTTTTGTGTTTTTTTGTTGTACCTTTCAAATAAACGAATACGCATTATGATAAATAGTAAATTTCGAAACTATACTCCACTTTTATTTTATTTGTCTTTGTTGTCTGAGTATCGGTATTGTCTTTAACTCCTCGAACTCCTTTAACTACTGTTAGAATGGAAGTCCTACAGCAAAATGAAGAGCATAGTCTCTTGAGAAAACAGGATGAAATATAGGGAAATGTTCTTTGGTTGTAGTATATGCAGGATTTACAGCTTTCATTCCCATATCAAGTCTAAGAATGAAATAATCGAAATTGAGTCTTAGTCCGACACCATAGCTTACAGCCATTTCATCATATATACTTTTTAGTTTGAAATAACCATCCGGTTGGTCTTCGTATGCCCTTATAGTCCATACATTTCCTGCATCAACAAACAAAGCGCCCTGAAATTTCCAGAACAAATTGGTACGCAACTCCGCATTAAGATCTATCTTTATGTCACCTGTCTGATTGATGAAATCGATACGACCGTCTGTACCAATATATCTGCCTGGTCCCAAGGTACGCACATTCCATCCACGAACGCTATTGGCACCACCAGCAAAGTAACGTTTCTCGAATGGTAGCATGCTACTATTACAATAAGGTACACCTACCCCAATGCGAGCATGTAATGCCAGTGTGTTACGACTGTCAAGATTATATAAATGTGTGTAATCAGCATCAAACTTCACATACTGTGCAAAAGCGACATTCGCCACTTTATATTGTCCAAGGGAATTTTGAGCGAAATTAAACGTATTAGCCAATGCATACAGTAGGTTTCCGGAAGTTTCTATATTGGTTCTCAGCGTGTTGTGAGTGTCACTGTATGTCAATCCGAATCCTATCTTCATAATAAACAAGTCCTCGTAGTTGTACCTCAATATAGCATTTCTGTTGCTTTCGTTATCAAGATATTCTCTCTTGAAAGTTTCAGAAATCCAAGGCATCGAGATAAAGTTGAGGTCAATAATATCAAAGGTGTACCCTACTCTGCCCTTTGACGAACTCCATTTGTACCTACATGTGGCTGTCAACACTTTACGACGAAATTCTGGCCTACTCTGTATGTTATAACTTATTGGCAATTCAGTGATTACGTCGTGTCGCTTTTGAAATTCTTTAGATATTCCTGGCATTATAAGTTTTGGAAAAGTCAACTTCGTTTCCAATTCCAGTTCTTCATAATTGCTGTTATCATATCCTTCCAATCCTCTGATAGCCTCAAAAGCTCCCCTTGCCTGTATCGACAGTTGTTCGCTACCATGAAAGATGTTCCTATTTTCGTAAATCACAGATAGCGCAGCACCAAAATCGCCAGCAGTATTGGTACCCTCTGGCTGTATCTGTATCGAGTGTGTTTTTTTGCGTGCTATCTGTATGTTTACATCCAGTGCATTAGTGTCAGCAACCTCATTGAAGTGTATGTTGGTAGAGCGGATTGCTTTGAGTCGTGCAAATTTGTTATACGTCTGCTGTACCACCTTGGAACTGTAGTAATCCCCTTCTTCGATAAGATTATTGTTATCCAACGTAGAATGCCTGATGTTGAGTTCCTGTCCAGGTATTCCGCTATACGAAATGTTCCTGATATAATAATAAGGATGTTGAGTAAGCGAATCGCGAGAGCTTCGTCTGTATAGTCCCAGCAACATCGTCACATCAACAGTCTTGTCACTATACGAGCTATCTGCAACAAACGTTATGTTCTCCTTATTAAAATAGTAGTAGCCGTTGTTATTGAGTAGCGTAGTGATATCATTACGCACAGCATACAACTTATTGACTGAGAATGGTTCGCCTGCTTCAAATGCCCTCTCTATCACACCTTGTGCATTTAGCAGTGAGTCAATTCTCCTGTCAGCTATTCTGCTTTTGAAACTCTTTAGGGTGTATTGCTCCTTTGGCGTTATCTCGTATATCACCGAAGCTCGTCTTTTTTTTGCTACGATATATGGTTTTACCTCGGCATCAAGATACCCACGGTTATGCATCACTGTCTTAAGGTTTACGCAGCTTACGTTCATCTGTGCAGTATCGAGCACAACAGGCGCTTCGCCCCATTTCTTGAGTCGGCGGTTTATAGCTTTTGTAGTATCGCGTCCTGCTAAGGAATATATGCTGAGGGGTACTTTAAGGGTAGAAAACCATCGTGTGTTTGTTTTCTGACTTAGATATGGTGACAAATTACTGACATCTACACTTTTATCTGTAGATACCACATAGTTGTGCGATAGTAACAGATCATTCTCGGCAACAAATTTAGTCCCATCACATGACGTTACTATTGCTGCCAATACAACAGCCATCCCCCACCCTACTATATGTCTTACGTTATATCTCACTGAGTGGTATTAGAGTAGGTTTCTTCGTAGTCACGTATGATATTGACATCTTTCTTTATATTGAATACCTGTCCATCAGCGCCACGTGCTTTGACCTGAATGTAGTACACACCGTCCTTGACCTGTTTGCCGTTGTATGTACCGTCCCATCCTTCATTCACATTGTCCCACTCGTATAGTTTCTGTCCCCAACGGTTGTATATCGATGCGTGAAACTCCACTATACTCTGAGCCTCTTTGGCTTTGAACTCCTCATTATATTGGTCGCCATTAGGTGAGAAGGCATTGGGGAAAGTGAGTTTGCTTTCGTATGTCTTAACGGAGAAAATATACTTATTGGTACGGTTATAGTCGGGGGTTATCTGTATAGTCTCATCGTATGTATCGTGACTTACTACTACATAACCTACGTATGCTATGCTATCAGTGCCTGCAGTGTTGAAATAAAACTCTGTGGGGTTATTGGGATTGGATATTTCGGGTTCCTCCATCTGTCCTCCCTCGCTCCATACGCGCCATGCTCCGTAGAATGTAGCATCAGGGTATGTCTGTACATTTCCTTCATCATCTACAAAAAGCATTTTAGCCTCCATCGTAGTATTGATGGGTGCCGAACCCTCATAATCCATGCCTGATACAGTCTGTTGTTTACCACTGCCGTCAACAACTGTCCAACCGAACGAAATATAGGGGGCACCGCTCGCCCATGTAGTGGATGAATATATGGTAATCAACAGGAAAAATGCAAATAATTTTATTCTCATGATGAACAACTTATGGTTGAATAAATCGTAATTCGAAACAAAATTAACAATAAAATTTGACTTAACTGCTGATTTTAAGAAAAAAATGTGTATTTTTGCATTTTGAAAAAAATCTTACGATTAAGTCTTTATATCTATGACGATAATGAAAAAGTATATCTTATCCATGCTGATGTGGTCAGTATTGGCTGTGACATCGGTTTTTTCTCAGATAAATGTCGGTGTGATGTTACCCCTGCATGACAATGATGGTGACGGACGCCGTATGATAGAGTACTATCGCGGTATATTGCTCGCAGTAAAGGAGTTGAAGGCTGAGGGCATGAATGTCAATGTAAGGGCGTGGAATGTGGCCATCGATGCTGATCCGCGCATTACCCTATTGCAAGATGGTGTCAAGGACTGCAATATCATCTTCTCACCGCTATATACCAAGCAGGTGAAGGTTATAGGTGATTTCTGCCGTGCTTATGGCATCAAGATGGTGATACCATTCTCTATCAATGGTAACGAGGTTGACAAGAATCCCAATATCTACCAGGTCTATCTGTCGCCTGACGAGATGTACACCACCTCGATACAGCGTGTTGCTGAAGATTTCAGCCAGTACCACCCCGTATTTATCGACTGCAACGATACCACTTCCCGAAAAGGTGCATTCACATTTGGACTGAGGAGCGTATTGGAGAAAAAGAACATCCCCTACAACATCACCAACCTGCACTCCTCAAGCGAGATGTTTGCTAAGGCTTTCTCGCTTACCCAACCCAATATCGTGATACTCAATACGGGACGTTCGCCAGAGTTGAGAGCGGCTATGGACAAACTCGATGTGCTGCTCTCTGCCAATCAAAATGTCAGCGTCACACTGTATGGTTATACTGAATGGTTGATGTATGCCAAGTTCCTCCAAAGTCGATTTGCCAAATACGACACCTATATACCAACAAATTTCTACTACAACGAACTGTCTCAAAGGACAAGGCAGTTTGCACAAAGTTATAGAAGCGCTTTCCATCAAGATATGATGAATGCCCTACCCCACTTTGCTGCTACTGGCTACGATCACGCCATGTATTTCATAGGAGGCAAATCTCAATGGATGCAAACACCACTGAAGTTTCAGAAGACACCCAATGGCGGCTATCGCAACAAGGCTTTCATGCTGATACACCACAGACCTGATGGTGGTATAGATGCTTTGCAGTATTAGTTTGAGGGTTTAATAGTTTAATGGTTTAAGGGTTTAAGAGTTTAAGGGTTATAAGGTTTATGGTAAGACGACTGGTTATAGTAACAGTAATCATAATTTTCAATTTTCAATTTTCAATTCTCAATTCCGCCAAAGCTCAGGTGGGTGACTACCGCCATGTGTGGGCTGTAGGCTTTCATGGTGGCTTAGCCCTGAACAATATAGGATTCACTCCCTCTGTGACTCAGAAGATGCACAAGGGAAGTTCATTTGGCGTAATGGGAAGATACACCAGCGAGAAGTTTTTCTCCACAATCTGCTCAATACAGATGGAGGTCAACCTGACAGAGTTGGGTTGGGAGGAAGACATCAAGACCATCAATGGCGATGAGGTAATCAATCCAGGCACAGGAATAGCTGAGAGTTATAAGCGTGATGTGAAATACCTGCAGATTCCTCTTTTGGCTCACCTTGCATGGGGAAAGGAGAGACATGGCGTTAATGCTTTCATTAACGCTGGTCCACAGTTAGGTTTCTTCCTTAGTGAGAAAGTGACCAAGAACTATGATACCCCCTACATTCCTGACGTTTACCCTGACTATGAGGAGGGAAAGACGAGAGTCAACACTGAGGTGGCTCAGGAAACCATGGATGTAGAGAAGCATTTTGATTTCGGCATAGCGATGGGTGGTGGCATAGAGTGGGATATTAAGTATGTAGGGCGTTTCTCGCTTGAGGCACGTTATTACTACGGACTGGGAAACCTCTATGGTGATTCGAAGAGAGATGAATTTGCCAAGTCAAACAATGGAACTATACATATAAGGTTGGCTTATATGAGAGACTTGTAGGTTAAAGGTTAAAGATTAAAAGGCTTGGCTGAGGAACAATACATAAACGTATGGGGAGCGAGGACTCACAATCTGAAGAATGTGGATGTGCAGATACCCCGCAACAGCCTGACAGTCATCACTGGTCTGTCGGGTTCGGGCAAGTCATCACTCGCCTTTGACACCATCCTGACAGAGGGTCAAAGACGTTATGTGGAGACTTTTTCTGCTTATGCACGCAATTTCCTTGGTGGCATCGAACGTCCTGACGTTGACAAGATAACAGGATTGTCCCCTGTGATATCTATAGAGCAGAAGACCACCAACAAAAATCCGCGCTCTACCGTTGGCACCACCACTGAGGTGTATGACTACCTGCGTTTGCTCTATGCCAGAGCCGGTACTGCCTACAGTTGGGAGACAGGTGAGAAAATGGTGCGATATACCGAGGAGCAGCTCGTCAGTATGGTTGAGCAACGATATGCCGACAAGAGTATCTATGTACTTGCCCCTCTGGTGAGAAATCGTAAGGGACACTATCGCGAACTCTTCGAACAGATGATAAAGAAGGGTTTTCTGCAGATACGTATAGACGGCGACATACAGGATCTCGTTCACGGTATGAAGCTCGACCGCTACAAGAATCATAATATCGAGGTAGTCGTTGACAAACTGAAAGTTTCTTGCGCAGGCGACAAGTCCAAATCTGAAAGGCTGAGACGGAGTATATCAGTCGCTATGCTTCATGGTGACGGGCTTATCATGATAATGGACCGTGATACGCAGGAAGCCAAGTATTTCTCCAAACGTCTGATGTGTCCCACTACGGGAATGGCGTACAAAGACCCTGCACCTAATATTTTCTCATTCAATTCACCAGAGGGAGCCTGTCCCTATTGTAAGGGACTTGGTATAGTCGATGCCAATGACCCTCTGATGGCACAGAGCGCAGACGATTTCTCATCTATGACGGAGATACAGATGAATGACGATGACAGCGACGAAACATCATACGTCGTATGTCCGGCTTGCGATGGCGCACGTCTGAGTCGTGAGTCTCTGTCATACAAGGTGTGGGACAAGAATATTGCCGAACTCAGCAATATGGACATTGATGAGTTGCAGGAGTGGCTCATCGAGGCTCCCCGTCACATGGAACCACAACAGCGTAAGATAGCTGAGGAGATACTCAAGGAGATACGCACTCGTTTGCAGTTCATGCTTGATGTAGGATTGCACTACATCGCCTTGAGCCGTCCCTCATACTCGCTTTCAGGTGGTGAGAGTCAGCGTATCAGGTTGGCTACGCAGATTGGTTCGCAACTCGTCAACGTACTCTACATCCTCGACGAACCGTCAATAGGCCTGCATCAGCGTGATAATGAGCGTCTTATCTATTCGCTGAAGAAGTTACGCGATATGGGTAACACCGTCATCGTGGTCGAGCATGATGAGGACATGATGCTCAATGCTGACTACATCATCGATATCGGTCCTGGAGCAGGGCGTAAGGGAGGCAATGTCGTATTTCAGGGTACTCCCGAGGCACTCCTCAAGACTGATACACTGACAGCGTCATATCTCAACAAGACGCTGAGGATAGACCCTCCCGCTGAGCACCGCAAAGGCCTTGGCCAGTCTATCGTCCTGCATGGCGCTTCGGGCAATAATCTGAAGGGTATTGACGTAGAGTTTCCTCTCGGCAAACTTATCGTAATGACAGGAGTGAGTGGCTCAGGCAAATCCACCCTCGTCAATGAGACTCTGCAACCTCTGCTGTCACAACATTTCTACAAGTCTAAGAAGTCGCCCCTGCCCTACACCAGTATCACGGGTATGGATTATATCGACAAGGTGGTCTGCGTAGATCAGAATCCCATAGGCCGTACACCACGTTCTAATCCTGCTACGTATATAGGGGTTTTCTCTGATATCAGGTCTCTTTATGTCAATCTCCCCGAAGCTAAGATAAGGGGTTACAAACCAGGACGCTTCTCCTTCAACGTGAAGGGAGGACGCTGCGAGGCATGCGGAGGCAATGGCTACCGCACTATCGGCATGAGTTTCCTGCCTGATGTGTATGTCCCCTGTGAAGTATGTCGCGGTAAGCGCTACAATCGCGAGACTCTGGAGGTACGCTACAAGGGCAAGAGCATTGCCGACGTGCTTGATATGACCATCAATCAGGCTGTTGAGTTCTTTGAGGCGATACCCAAAATCCTGCACAAACTCAAGACTCTTCAGGATGTCGGCATGGGCTATGTCAAGGTCGGACAGTCCAGTACTACGCTATCGGGTGGAGAGAGTCAGCGCATTAAGTTGGCTACCGAACTGTCAAAGCGTGATACTGGCAAGACGTTCTACATACTCGACGAACCCACCACGGGTTTGCACTTTGAGGATATCAGATTACTTATGGCTATACTGCAGCATCTTGTTGACAAGGGTAATACGGTGCTTATCATTGAGCACAACCTCGATGTGATAAAGCTTGCCGACCATATTATCGATATGGGCCCCGAAGGTGGACGCGGAGGCGGTACCATCGTGGCGACGGGTACTCCAGGGGAGGTTTCGGAGGCCACAAGCAGTCATACTGCACGCTTCCTAAAATCTGCTCTTGCAAAATAAAGGATACAAAAATTTGTCTATTTGACATTTTATTATTAACTTTGCCCGATAAATCTATTTATCTTGCCAATCTATGGAGGGTGACCACATAGCTATCAATCGTTGGCTTACCCCACTGTCATGTATTTACGGCTTTGGTGTGTGGGTACGCAATCTGCTTTTTGATACAGAGGTATTGAAAAGCAGAAAATATGACGTTCCAGTGATTTCTGTGGGCAATATCACCGTAGGAGGAGCTGGCAAGACACCTCATGTGGAATATCTCGCCTCCTTGCTCCACAACCGTGTCAAGACCGTCGTGCTGTCAAGGGGCTACAAGCGTAAGTCCAAGGGATTTGTACTGGGTAAGTACAGTACGCCGATATCCGAGATAGGCGACGAACCATATCAGATACAGAAAAAATTTCCTGACATCCATGTGGCTGTCGATGCTGACAGGTGTCATGGTATCGATACACTCTTGACACTTCCTGAGACCAAGGATATGGGCGTCGTGTTGCTTGATGATGCTTATCAGCATCGCTATGTGAAACCAGGCATCAATATCCTCCTCACCGACTATTACCGTATCATCACTGATGACAAATTATTGCCTGCGGGAAGACTGCGCGAACCCGTCAGTGCCAAGGACAGAGCTGATATCGTCATTGTCACCAAGTGTCCTGCCGACATGAATCCTATGGCTTATCGTGTCCTGCAGCGCAGCATGAATCTATACCCCTTTCAGCATCTCTTCTATACCACGATTAAGTACCGTCCCCTGGCACCATTGTTCATCGAGGCCCGACCTCTCGTTCAGCCTGATTTTAATGACAAGTCCTCAGTCACTCGTGCCAACATGCTACCCCACGTGCTGTTGATTACTGGTATAGCCTCCCCACGTCATTTGACGGAGTATCTGAAGGATTACTGTCAGTCCATCACCCATATCTCTTTCCCTGACCACCATGAGTTTACGCCCTCTGATACTGAGTCGATAAACTTTGCATACAAGATGCAAAAAAAGCCTTGTATCATCATCACAACGGAGAAGGATGCCATGAGGATGATGGAACTGAAGGGATTGTCTAAGGGAGTAAGAGAAAACCTCTACTACCTGCCTATCGAAGTACAGTTTCTCCAAGGCGAAGAGGAAAAGTTTAACCAAATCATTCTAGACTATGTACGAAAATATAAAGCAAACGACAGAATGGCTCAAGCAACAAATCCTGTTGCAAGCCCCAACAGCCTCCCTCCCACAGATAGCAATAATCTTGGGCACGGGACTGGGTACTCTGGCCGAGCAGATAGAGACCTCTTTGGAAATCCCCTATAAGGCGATACCTCATTTTCCCGTTTCCACCGTTGAGGGGCATGACGGTAAGCTTATCTTCGGACGTCTCGGTGGCAAAGAAGTTCTTGCCATGAAGGGACGCTTCCACTATTACGAGGGCTACTCCATGCAGCAGGTTACTTTCCCCATACGTGTGATGTACGAACTGGGTATCAAGACCCTCATCGTGAGCAATGCCGCTGGAGGTGCCAATCCTTCATTCAAGGTGGGCGACATCATGGTTATCACTGACCATATCAATGGTTTCCCTGACAATCCGCTCCGAGGTGCCAACATCCCTACTGGTCCGCGCTTTCCTGATATGCATGAGGCCTATGACCCCGAGTATGTTGCCCTTGCCGATGCTATAGCCGAGGAAAACGATATGCGTCTGGTTCATGGCACCTATTACGGCACACAAGGCCCTTCATACGAGACACCTGCCGAATACCGAGCCTACCACCTCCTTGGAGCCGATGCCGTAGGTATGAGCACCGTTCCCGAGGTTATCGTAGCCCGTCATTGTGGCATCAAGGTCTTTGGCCTCTCAGTGATAACCAATATGGGCATATCCGACGAAGCCGAGAAAGCCACCCACGAAGAGGTGCAGGAGGTAGGCAATAGCGTGCAACCTCGCATGACCCTCCTCATCACACAAATGATTGAAAGAATCAAGTTCTAATTCACAATTCACAATTCACAATTCACAATTCACAGTTGATGGAAATAGCTAAGTTAGGAGAATTCGGTCTGATAGACCATCTCACTAAAGACATACAACCCCATAACCCCTCTACCATCAGGGGTGTAGGTGACGATTGCGCAGTACTGCACTATGCCGACACCGAGACCCTCGTCACCACCGACATGCTTATGGAGGGCATCCACTTCGACCTCACCTATGTCGATATGAAGCACTTAGGCTATAAGTCGGCGATGGTCAACATCAGCGACATCTTTGCTATGGGTGGTACGCCCCGTCAGATGGTCGTTTCGATAGCCTTGTCAAAGCGATTTATCGTGGAGGATCTGCAGGACTTCTATGACGGACTGAAGCTGGCGTGCGACAAGTGGCAGGTTGACATCGTCGGAGGCGACACCACATCGTCCAAGACGGGTCTGGCCATCTCTATCACCTGCATCGGCGAGGCTCAGAAGGACGATATCATCTATCGCGATGGAGCAAAAGAGACTGACCTCATCTGCGTATCAGGCGACTTGGGTGCTGCGTACATGGGTCTGCAGCTCCTGGAGCGTGAGAAGAATGTGTATTACCAGCAGTTGCAGGAGGGCAAACTGAGCAAGGACGAACCCTGGAATCCTGACTTCTCGGGTAAGGAGTATCTCATCCAACGCCAAATGCAGACTGAGGCTCGTGGCGATATCATCAAGCAGCTGCGTGAGGCGGGCATCCGTCCTACTGCCATGATGGATATCTCTGACGGACTGTCCTCCGAGCTGCATCACATCTGTAAGCAGTCGGGCACAGGATGTAGGATATACGAGAAGTCTATACCTATAGACTATCAGACCGCTGTGATGGCTGAGGAACTCAATATGAACGTCACCACATGCGCCCTCAACGGAGGTGAGGACTACGAACTGCTCTTCACCTGTCCTATCGGCGACAATGACAAACTCCAGAGCATGGAGGGCATCAAGGTCATAGGCTACATCACCAAACCCGAATTTGGACTCAAACTCATCTCTCGCGATGGTGGCGAGTTTGACCTCCTCGCTCAGGGGTGGAATCCTATAAAAGATTAAAGATTATAGATTAAAGATAAAGATTATAAAATATGAAACCTACATTATTTCTTCTTGCTGCTGGTATGGGAAGCCGCTATGGTGGCTTAAAGCAGCTCGATGGCGTAGGCCCTAATGGCGAGACCATCATGGACTATAGTATTTACGATGCGATACAGGCTGGCTTCGGCAAGGTTGTATGGGTCATACGTAAGGATTTCGAACAGCAGTTCCGCGAGCAGATACTCTCCAAGTACGAGGGTAAGATACAGTGCGAGCTCTGTTTCCAGGAACTCGATGCCCTCCCAGCAGGCTTCGCTGTGCCAGAGGGCCGTCAGAAGCCTTGGGGCACCAACCACGCCATCCTTATGGGTAAGGACGTCATCAAGGAGCCCTTCTGCGTTATCAACTGCGACGACTTCTACAATCGTGACTGCTTCATGGTCATAGGCCGATACCTCGCCTCACTGCCAGCAGATGCCAAGGGTCAGTATGCTATGGTAGGATTCCGCATCGGCAACACCCTCTCTGAGAATGGCACCGTATCACGCGGCCTGTGTTCTAAGGATGCCCAGGGCAACCTCACCACCTGTGTGGAGCGCACCAAGATAGCACGCCAGGCTGACGGTTCGGTGGCCTACCGCAAGGACAACAAGGAAGACGGCGAGTGGGTCGATGTCGATGAGAACAGCCCTGTCAGCATGAATGTATGGGGCTTCACCCCCGATTACTTCGACTATTCCGAGCAGATGTTCAGGGAGTTTCTCTCTGACCCTGCCAACATGGCCAACCCCAAGTCAGAGTTCTTCATCCCTATGGTGGTCAACAAGATGATCAATGACGGCACCGCCACCTGTAAGGTGCTCGACACCACCTCCAAGTGGTTTGGCGTCACCTATTCCGAAGACCGTCCCGACACCGTAGCACGTATCGCCCAGCTCGTAGCTGACGGCGTATATCCACAGAAATTATTTTAAATGACCATCGACCTTTTGACACAAGACGAGGTTGCGCAACTGCGTGACCTCGTCAGTACATCCACCCACATAGTAAACATCTGTCACACCAATGCCGACGGCGATGCCCTCGGCTCAGTCCTCTCGTGGGCTGAATACCTCCGACAGCAGGGCAAGCAGGTCACTGTCATAGTGCCCGATATGTATCCCGACTTCCTCCAGTGGTTGCCAGGTACGCAGGATATCATTCGCTTCGACAAGAAACGGGAGCTCGCCACCCAACTCCTGCAAGAGGCTGACCTCGTCTGCTGCATGGACCTCAACACCCTCTCGCGCTCTTCCGAAGAGATAGAACGGGTGCTGCTCGAAGCCCATACACCCCTCCTGCTCATAGACCATCATCCGCTAACTAACGTTAACGCTAACCCTAACTGTGAACTGAGAACTGTGCACTGTGAACTGTGCACTGCGAACTGGAAACTGTCCCTCTCCTACCCTACTATGAGCAGTACGGCAGAGGTGGCATTTCGCTTGATATGGCAACTTGGGGGCTATGAGAGTATGACCAGGAATATGGCTGTCAATATATATTGTGGCATGATGACCGACACAGGCGGTTTCACCTTCAACTCTTCCCGTCCTGAGATATTCTTCATCATCTCTCAGCTCATAGCCAAAGGTATAGACAAGGACAGAATCTATCGCAATATCTACCATGTGTTTAGCGTTGACAGACTGCGACTTACTGGTTATATCCTCTACCAGAAGATGAAGGTGCTCACCCCTCTTCGTGCGTCCTATTACACTATCTCGCGCGAAGAGCAGAAACGCTTCCATTTCATAAAAGGCGATGCAGAGGGATTGGTCAATCTCCCACTCCAGATAAAGGGTCACCGACTCTCTATCTCTATGCGTGAAGATACAGAGAAAGACAACCTCATTTGGATAAGTCTCAGGTCGGTTGACGATTTCCCCTGCAACAAGATGGCTGAGGAGTTCTTCAATGGCGGAGGGCATAAGAATGCCTCTGGTGGCAAACTCTACTGTTCACTCGACGAAGCCGAGAAAACAGCTCGTCAGGCAATACAGGCATACGCAAAAATGCTATAAAAAAGAATAGTGGTTGGCTTCTTATCGGTCAACCACTATTGTTTCTCATAAAGTCCTTTTCGCATTATGAAAATACCATAATGGTAAATCCATAATGCCGTAAATAGATTTTTTACTTCATCACTTTCCTTGTGGTTCCGTCACTCATCTTGAGGATATTTAGTCCCTTCTGAGGTTGAGAGAAATGCTTGCCATCGAGGGAATAATATTTCGCTTCATTAGTATTAGAAGCGGAAATCTCTTTAACTGCCGTTTCATCCATCTCCACTATATTAACAAAGTTTTTCCAGCCATCTGTAGCAAGATACTTATCCTTCGTACCAAAAGGAACATACAGTGTAGCATTAGTATAGTTCGAACTATCAAAGTTTGAACCTGTATTGTTCGTAGGATTTTCTATGTAACTATATATGGAGGTCAATGCTGTGCAATCATCAAATGCATCAGTTTCTATGCTTGTTACACTATTTGGGATAGAAATGGAGGTAAGTGCCGTGCATTGATTGAATGCTCTTACTCCTATACTTTTCACATTTTCTCCAAGGGATAAGGATGTAAGGTCTCGGCAATCTTCAAAGGCATCTTTTTCAATACTCGTCACGCTATTAGGAATAATTATAGATGTCAGTCCTGCGCAATTTTCAAAGGCGCTCTCTCCAATGCTGGTCACATTATTTGGGATAACTGAACTTTTACATCCTACGACTAATGTGTTCGATGCAGTTTCTACAACAGCATTACAATCCTCTCTGCTATCGTATTTCGTATTTTCCTCTTGAACTTTAATAGAGGTAATGGCTGAGCAATCTGCAAAAGCACCCTTTCCGATGGTAGTTACACTATTGGGGATTGTTATAGATGTAAGTCCAGAGCAACCATAGAATGCCCTCGCTCCTATGTTCGTCACGCTATTAGGGATAGTTATTGATGTAAGGCCTGAGCAACGATAGAAAGCCCATTCTCCTATGCTCGTCACGCTATTAGGGATTGTTATAGATGTAAGGCCTGAGCAATCTGAGAAAGCCCATTCTCCTATGCTTGTAACTCCATTAGGGATGGTTATAGAGGTCAGGCCTGAGCAACTATTGTAAACCCCATCTCCTATGCTCGTCACGCTATTAGGGATTGTTATTGATGTAAGGCCTGAGCAACCATGGAAAGCATGTTCTCCTATACTCGTCACGCTCTCAGGGATAGTGATGGAGGTTAGGTTTGAGCAATAAAAGAAAGCCCAATTTCCTATGCTCGTCACGCTGTTAGGGATGGTTATAGATGTCAGCATTGAGCAACCATCGAAAGCATAGTTTCCAATGCTTGTCACGCTATAAGTATTTCCATTGTAGGTAACAGATTCAGGAATAACAACATTACCTGTGTATTCATTTGAAAAAGAGGAAGAGGATGAACCTTGGTAGGTTACTGCGAGTTTTGTACTGTTATTAATGTAATTGTAATAAATTGTAACGCCATCTGCATTCTTTACAGCTATGTCGTGTGCAGAAGCGTTAAGTCCTACCATGCTCATGAGCATGGTGAGGAGAAATGTAATGTTTAATTTTTTCATAGTTCTTTCATTATTAATATTTTGTTTTGGTATAGACACAAAAAAAACGTGGACAATTTACTTCGTCTACGCTTTCAGATGGTATTGGGGATAACCTTATGCCGCATATTACGAGTAAAAGTCCACGTCAGAACTGACGTGAACGTTATTACTTTTACCCTTGCGGCTTTCATCTAAATTCCCCAATTTGTCTGAAAGCAAGAATATAAGCTAACGCTTCTATTTCAATATGTCTTTAAGATTTGGAATTATCTCATAGGCAATCAGTTTAGTTATTGGTTGAAATATTGACCTTCGTATTGGTTATTTGTTATGTACTTTACAACATATTCTGTTGGATAGCACTCAAATAATATGAACCATGTGACATTATGGTTCCTATTGTAGGTGATATATTGTAAGTTCGTACCATATTTATCAAAGAAAACAGGTGCATCTTTGTGTGGACGAGTATCTATATGTGCTACGATATAGTCGATTAGGTCATCAACATATTTCACAGCATAGGGATAAGATGAAATGTAGTCTTTTGCTACGAGTATATCAACTAATCCTATAATATCAGAATAGACCTGCGGAGAGAAAGCAACCTTCATGCGAATAAAGATTTTAAGCCATCATGGAGTCTCGCCTTCAACTCGTCACCTGATATGGCTTGGCTGATGTCACTACGTGAATCCATCATTACAGAAATAGCAGGTGGTTCACTGACCATTCCTCGTTCTTCCTCAAGTATGTCGTATTCCTTGTTATTCATAAATAACTATTTTCTCCTTGCAAAGTTAAATAATTATTTTTATTTCTCCAAACAAAGGGGAGAAAAAGTAGAGAAAATAAAGAATTTTGCATTTCAACCTCACTTACTCACTTAGAGGCTCTCAAGGCGCATGAATACTGGGATGAGGCAAGTGGGGGTGAAAGTGCTCTACCCCACTCGCAACCCCACTTTTGACCCAACTATGGTGACTATTGCTTTATAGGGGAAAATGGAAAGTTACATTAGCCACAATCTCAAATCTCAGTATCTCAGTTAAAAAGTAGATACCCTATTATCCTGCACTCCTCTCTAATAAGCTTTATAACTTATTAATAATTAAATAATTATATATATAATAATATAAAATGAGAGAGTGAAGGGGTACCTTAAAAAACAACTGAGATACTGAGATTGAGACTACAAATAGAACTCTTTCTTGCTCAAACAGTTGATAATGAGATAGTTAAAAAAATAGGCGATAACTAACACCTAAGAAAATACCCTTAAAATAGGCTAAATCATCTCAATAATTTCCTCTAAAAAGCCTCTGAAAAGGTACTGAAATTGCTTGTTTCTGTGTTTTTCATCCCAGTTAGTGCACATAAGGGTTATTCGGAAAATTCATCTCACATCCTCGTTCGAGGGTGTTTTGCACTAAAAAGTGAGGTTGCTAGGTAAAAAAATGTGTTTATTCCTCCAAACACAAGGATAGTAAAAAACGATTTTTCCTATCAAAGTGAGTTTTTCTTAATGCCTGAGAGTGAGGAATTTGGAGGCGAGTGGGAAGTTTGTTTCAAATTCGGAAATCTCGCGATTTTTGTAAAAGATTGGTGGTCAAAGGGTTGAAAAATGGGATGATTTTTGTGCTGTGATATTGGTGTAATAATCTGCGAATAAGGGTCGGATTTTTGGTTGCAGAAGCATTGGTTTTGCATGCAGAAGTAATGCTTCTATCTCTAGAAGTAATGCTTTTATAGTTGAAAATTGAGAATTGCCCGATTTCTGGTTAAAAATGTGGGCTGGAATGCTCCAGATTTGATTTTGAAACGGAGGTTTTTCAGTGAGCAGAGTGTCACGAAAATGGGCATTTCGCTTACGTTTTGTTATTTGGGTGGATTCAACACTCAAAGTTCAATCTTTGTCTTAGAACTTAATAGTGAGCCGATGATTATTTCGAATAAATTAAGCGTTTGTTAAGTTTTTTAATAAGGTAAAAGTTAGGCTAAGTGCAAAAAAAATAGTAACTTTGCAGTTATGAATTTGAGCAAGACGATACGAAATATACTTAACTATTTGGTAGTCAGTGTAATAACTATAGTCTTTCCTCTCAACACGCATGCTCAGGATGATGCGTGGGTGGAGTGTGAGGATACTTGTTCGCACATACATGGGATAGACATATCGCACTATCAGGGTGAGGTATTCTGGGATCATGTGGGCGACACGAAGATGGCTTACTGCTACATCAAGGCTACGGAGGGTGGCGACAGGATAGATGAGAGGTATGAGAACAACCTGAAGATGGGTCATAGCTACGGCATAAAGATGGGGTCGTACCACTTCTACCGCCCGAGGACGGAGCAGGAGGTGCAGTTGAGCAACTTCATGGTGCAGTGCAAACCGAGCGAACAGGACCTGATACCGATGATAGACATCGAGACGACGAGCGGGCTGGAGACGGAGGAGTTTTGTGACTCGCTGTTTAAGTTTCTGGACTTGGTGGAGCATGCCTACAGGCAGAGGCCGCTGCTATACACGGGTACGAACTTCTACAACAAGCACTTGGCGGAGAAGGTAAACAGGTACCTGGTGATGATAGCGCAATACACTGAGGAGGAACCGAAGCTGGTGGATGAACGTGATATCACGATGTGGCAATATACTGGCAAGGGTAGCCTGAATGGCGTGAGAGGCCATGTGGACAAGTCACGATTCATGGGTAACCACACGCTGCGAGAATTGAAGTTTAAACACCGTAAGGGGGAGGAATAACAATACGCGAGCATAGCTCGCTACGATAACGAACCTTTGAAAAAAAGTAATATGCTAATAAGATGTCCGGAATGTAATAATGAGGTGAGCGACAAGGCTGAGATATGTCCTCACTGTGGGATAAAAATCTCAGGTAATCCTGAGATAACGGGAACGGGAACGACCCTCACCCCTAACCATTCTCCTAATGGAGGACAACCTACCCCTAACCAACCTAAGGGTAAGTCAAAGGCGGTGTGGGTGGTATCGTTCGTCATAGCCCTGGCGGTGGTTGGCGCGGTGTATTACTACAATGTCAATGCTGAGAAGGAGAAGGAGCGCGAGGCATACGAGTATGCGCTGCAGAGCACTGACCCCATGGTGCTGCAAAACTACCTGAGCCGATACCAGGATGCTCCGCGTGAGCACCGCGACTCGATAAATGCTCTGCTCACACAGATAAAGATGGATGATAATGAGTGGCAGAACGCGGTAAACAGCGGTTCGCGAGGGGCACTGATGCAGTATATAGCCGACAATCCTGACTCGCCACACCTCGCTGAGGCGAAAAACAAGGTGGACTCGATAGACTACAACCAGGCCATGCGCGAGTACAAGAGCAGCCACGCCATAGAGATACTGCAGAAGTATATCACTGAGCACCCTAACGGCAGGTATGTAGAGACGATACAGGAGATAATAGGCGAACTGAAGAGCATAGAGCTGACCCCAGAGGAACTCGATATGGCAAAGGGAGTGTGTAGGAAATTCTTCCAGGCCATCAATGCGCGAAACGAGTCGAAGCTCCTCAGCACGGTAACCGACTTCCTGGCTTCATTTCTCAACCGTTCGGGGGTGAGCAATGAGGATGTGGTGAGCTTCATGAACAAACTGTACAAGGATGACATCACCAACATGAACTGGTACATGATGGACAACTTCAAGGCTGAGAAGGTGGACAACGGTGAGGGTGGCAAGAATGTCAGGGTGCAGTTTGGTGCCGAACAGCACATAGAGCGTACCGACCCTACAAAGGAGAAACTGGCAAAATACATCATCTCGGCTGAGATAACGCCCGACTGGCGTATCACCAAAATGAATATGAAGAAGCAGGTGGTTTCCGAATGAACTTTAAGTGGAACATAGATGAACTGTCGGAGTTGCAGCAGAAGCAGGCAACGGAGTTGAGCGAGAAGCTCAACATGTCGGCCGTACTCACCTCGCAGCTTGTGAAGCATGGCATCACGACGGAGTCGGGTGCCAAGAGGTTCTTTCGTCCTCAGTTGTCTGACCTTATCAACCCCTTCCTCATGAAGGATATGGACCTTGCCGTTGACAGGCTCAATGACGCCATAGGTCACAAGGAACGCATATTGGTATATGGTGACTACGACGTTGACGGATGTACGGCTGTAGCACTGGTATATAAGTTCCTACAGCAGTTTTACAGCAACATAGACTACTACATACCTGACCGCTATGACGAGGGCTACGGAGTAAGCAAGAAGGGTATCGACTATGCCAAGCAGCAGGGCATCAGCCTCATCATAATACTCGACTGCGGCATCAAGGCTCACGAGGCGATAGAGTATGCCAATAGCATCGGCATAGACTTCATAGTGTGTGACCACCACATGCCTGATGAGACTTTGCCACCTGCATACGCAATACTCAATCCCAAGCGCATGGATGACACCTACCCCTTCAAGCACCTGTGCGGCTGTGGCGTGGGATTTAAGTTTATGCAGGCTTTTGCCAAGAATAATGGCATACCGTTCTCAAAACTCATCTCCCTACTCGACCTGTGCGCCATCAGCATCGCCGCTGACCTGGTGGAGGTGACTGACGAAAACCGCATACTGGCTTATCATGGTCTCAAGATGCTCAACCAGACGCCATCGATAGGCGTGCGTGCCATCATAGACATCTGCGGCCTCAGTGAGCGTGAAATCACTATGAGCGACATAATGTTCAAGATAGGCCCACGCCTGAATGCCTCGGGCAGGATGGAGAATGGGCGTCTGTCGGTAGATTTGCTCGTACAGAAGGATTATACTGCTGCGTTCTCTATGGCAAAGCATATCGATGAGTACAACGAGCAGCGCCGTGAGGTGGACAAGATAATGACCGTGGAGGCCAACCATATCGTGGAGAAGATAGAGAAGCAACAGCATCCACAGTGCATCGTCATCTGCGATGAAAACTGGACTAAGGGCGTCATAGGTATCGTGGCGGCACGTCTGACGGAGATGTACTTCCGTCCTACCGTAGTGCTCACGCGTGACGGGCAGTTTGCCTGTGGCTCAGCACGCTCTGTGTCAGGTTTTGACATATATGCCGCAATAAAGAGCTGCCGCGACATACTCATAAACTTCGGTGGCCACACCTATGCCTGCGGAATGACCATACGCTGGGAGGATGTCGACAAGTTCAGGGAGCGCTTTCAGCAGTATGTGAAGGACCACATCATGGAGCAGCATACGAAACCTACCATACACGTTGACTCCGTAATAGATTTCAGCTGCATCAACAGTCGCCTGTATCACGACCTCAAGCGCTTCTCGCCCTTCGGTCCTGGTAACACGAAACCCGTCTTTGCCACTCGTGGGGTATATGATTTTGGTACCTCCAAGGTGGTGGGACGTAATCAGGAGCACATCAAGCTCGAGCTCGTTGACTCCAAGTCGCCCACCGTAATGAACGGTATAGCCTTCGGACAGGCACAGTCAGCACGTTACATCAAGTCACGTCGCTCTTTCGATATAGCCTATACCATTGAGGAGAATGTCTATAAGCGCGGCACCGTGCAGTTGCAGATTGAAGACATCCATTTCAGTGAGTAATCCCGATACACTTTACATAGAGACCCTACGCAAGTACTTTGGTTACGACTCCTTCCGCAGCATACAGCTCGACATCATCCGTAGCATAGGCTCTGGCTGTGACACCCTCGGACTGATGCCCACTGGCGGCGGCAAGAGTATCACTTTTCAGGTGCCTGCGCTCACCATGGATGGCGTATGCCTCGTCATAACCCCCCTCATCGCTTTGATGAAGGACCAGGTGATGCACCTCAAGGCACGTGGCATCAAGGCGGAGGCCATACACTCCAGTCTGTCGCATGACGATATACTGCGCATACTCGACAACGCCTCTTTTGGGGCAGTGAAATTTCTCTATGTATCGCCTGAGCGACTGTCATCCCCACTCTTTCTTGCCAAACTCCGTTATATCGACATCTGTTTTATTACTGTTGATGAGGCTCATTGTATCTCTCAGTGGGGATACGATTTCCGCCCGTCATACCTGCATATCAACAGCGTGAGAGAAGTACTGCCAGATGTTCCCGTTCTCGCTCTGACAGCTACTGCCACACCTGCCGTAGTTGATGACATAAGGGACAAGCTGGAGTTTGGCAAATATACTGACGGCAAGACGGGATTATACCAAATGAGTTTTCGTCGCGACAACCTCTCATACGTCGTCAGGCATACTGATGACAAGTTTGCCGAGACGGTACACATCCTGCAGTCTGTACCAGGTAGCGCCATCGTCTATACCCGTAACCGCAAGGGCACCAAGGACATTTCCGACCTCCTCAATGAGCGCGGTATCTCAGCTACCTTCTATCATGCCGGCCTCGACTTTGCCATCAAGGACACCCGTCAGCAGGAGTGGCAGCAAGGCAAATTTCGCGTAATGGTAGCCACCAACGCCTTTGGTATGGGCATAGACAAGCCTGATGTGCGACTCGTCATACACTACGACTGCCCTGACTCTCTCGAGGCATATTTCCAAGAGGCAGGACGTGCAGGCAGAGATGGCAAGCGCTCCTATGCCATACTGCTGTCATACGACAACGACCGCAAGACGCTCATGCGCCAAGCTGCTGATGCCTTTCCCAAGAAGGAGTATATACGCCAGGTGTACGACCACCTCGCCTACTACTTTCAGTTGCCCGAGTATATGGGTGAGGGAGCCCACTTTGAGTTTGACAGAGACCGCTTCTGTGTGAAGTTTCACCACTACCCCACTACCCTCGAGGCTGCTCTCTCCATACTCCAGAATGCTGGCTATATAACCTACGACCCCTCTCCTGACTCACTGCCCCGCGTCATGTTTCAGGTGTCGCGCCACGACCTGTACGAGCTCACGGGCATCTCGCCAGCCGAGGATACCGTCATCGATGCCTTGCTGCGCTATTACGGTTCGCTGTTCTCCGAACTAACTTTCATCGTGCCGTCACTCATGGCAAGGGCATGCCATATCGACGAGCATCGTCTGCACCAGATTCTCAAGAGTCTCGCACAGCGTCATATCATACGCTATGTGCCACGTCGCGACGTGCCCGTCATCACCTATCTCACACAGCGCATACCCTCAAGCCAAATCTCCATATCACGTGACGTCTATGAGAACCTGCAACAACGCATGGCGGAGCGTATCAGCAAGGTGCTCGAGTATCTCACCAATCGCGACACATGCCGTTCCATGCTGCTGCTCGACTATTTCGGCGAGTACGGCTCCACCCCCTGTCAGCATTGCGACGTATGTATCGACGGCAAGGGACTGTCACCATCCTCTGCTGCATCCTCCTATCCCTCTGTGGCACGTCTCATGGAGATTATCGGCGACCATAAGCCCCATAGCATCGCAGAGATAGCAGCATCCCTCGACGTGCGCGACCCACATCTCATACGCTTCCTCCAGCAGGTGCGTGAGCAGGTGGGGTTTGAACTCACATGCTCCCACGTCACGTTGAAAGAATAAAAAAAATGTTTGGCTATGTGCCAAAAAAAACGTACCTTTGCACTGAAAACTTAACTGTGAACTGTGCACTGTGAACTGAAAACTATGTTACTTCCCAACATACCTCTCCCATTCAACTTCCTCGACATCATCGTCAAGGGACTTATCGTAGGCATTCTCTGTTCAGCCCCCATGGGACCTGTCGGAGTGCTCTGTGTGCAGCGCACCCTCAACAAGGGTCGATGGTATGGGTTTGTCACGGGTCTTGGAGCTACTGCCTCCGATTTTCTGTATGCCGTCATCACGGGTTTCGGCATGAGTTTTGTGATGGACTTCATCGACAATCCTCAGTATAAGTTCTATCTGCAGATTTTCGGTTCGGTGCTGCTCTTTTGTTTTGGCTACTACTGTTTCAGGTCCGACCCTCGCAAGAAGGTGCATACCAGCAAGAAGAAGCAGAAGGGCACATTGCTTCACAATTTCGTCACCGCATTTATAGTGACATTCTCAAACCCGCTGATCATCTTCCTCTTCATGGCAACATTTGCGCAGTTTGCCTTCATCGTGCCAGAATATCCGTGGAAGATGTCGCTGGGCTACCTCAGCATAGTAGGTGGCGCCCTGCTGTGGTGGTACGGCCTCACATGGCTTATCGACAAGGTAAGGATGTACTTCTCCATGAACTCCATTGTCCTCATCAACCGTATCATAGGAACAATCGTCATGGTGTTCTCATTCGCCATATTTATAGGCACAGTATTTAATCTGTTCAGCATATACTGATGCACCACCCTACGCACTATTACCAACATCATACATTATACATTATACATATAAATAAGTGATAATATCCCAACAACTCAGAAAGACCAACATAGCGGAGTATGTGCTCTACATGTGGCAAATAGAAGACATCATCCGCGCCTATCAGTGCGACCTCTCAGCTATACGACGTGAATACATATCGCGCTTTGAGCTTAGCGATGAGCAACGCGACGAGATGGTCGATTGGTACGGCAACCTCATACGCATGATACGTGAAGAGGGTGTCACCCAGCAGGGCCACATACAGATAACAAAGATAGTAGTTCAGCAGATGACAGAGCTCCATGAGCAACTCATGGCATCGCCCAAATTTCCCTTTTATAACGCAGAGTACTACAAGGTGCTCCCATTCATCGTGGAGCTACGCAGCAAGGGCAGCAAGGACATCAGCGAGATAGAGACCTGCCTCAATGCCCTCTACGGAGTGATGCTCCTCCGCTTGCAACACAAAGAGGTCAGCGCCTCTACCGAAAACGCAGTAAAAGAAATAACCACCTTCCTCGGCATGCTCTCCGACTACTACAAGAAGGACAAGGAGGAGGGAATCAAGTTTGAAGACTAAAAATAAGTGACAATTGATAATTGATAATTGACAGTTAGCTTCGCGGTAATCATAATTTTCAATTTTCATTTTTCAATTCTCAATTTCCAAAATAAATAAGCATGAATCCAGAAATAGAACGCAGGCGAACCTTCGCCATAATATCACACCCAGATGCTGGTAAGACCACGCTGACAGAGAAATTCCTGCTCTTCGGCGGACAGATACAGGTGGCTGGCGCTGTAAAGTCAAACAAGATAAAGAAGACTGCCACATCCGACTGGATGGACATCGAGAAGCAACGTGGTATCTCCGTATCTACCTCAGTGATGGAGTTTGACTACCTGCCTGATAGCCAGGCTGGCAACCAACCATACAAGGTGAATATACTCGACACCCCTGGTCACCAGGACTTCTGCGAAGATACCTACCGCACCCTCACTGCTGTCGATTCGGCCATCATAGTAGTAGATGGCGCCAAGGGCGTAGAGGCACAGACACGCAAACTCATGGAGGTGTGCCGCATGCGCAATACCCCCGTCATCATCTTTATAAACAAAATGGACCGCGAGGGTCGCGACCCCTTCGACCTTCTCGACGAACTGGAGCAGGAGCTACACATCGGCGTGCGTCCGCTATCATGGCCTATCAGCCAGGGTGCACGATTCAAGGGCGTATATAACATATACGAGAAGCAACTAAACCTCTTCACCCCAGACAAGCAGAGGGTGACAGAGAAGGTGGCTGTTGACATCGCCTCCTCACAACTCGATGAAATGGTGGGTGCCGATGACGCACAGAAACTGCGTGACGACCTCGAACTCGTCGATGGTGTATATCCCGAGTTTGATGTTGAGACCTACCGCTCCGCAGAGGTAGCACCAGTGTTCTTTGGTTCGGCACTCAATAATTTCGGCGTGCAGGAACTCCTCGACTGTTTTGTCGAGATAGCTCCCTCACCACGTCCCACCAAAGCAGAGGAGCGCATGGTATCGCCCGAGGAAAACAAGTTTACAGGCTTCATATTTAAGATTACAGCTAATATAGACCCCAACCACCGCTCGTGTATCGCCTTCTGCAAGGTGTGCTCAGGAAAGTTTGAGCGAGGCAAACCATACCTCCATGTCGGCGAGGGCAAGACACTGCGTTTTTCCTCTCCCACACAGTTTATGGCGCAGCGCAAGAGCACCATCGACGAGGCGTGGGCAGGCGACATAGTAGGTCTGCCTGACAACGGTATATTCAAAATTGGCGATACGCTGACTGAGGGCGAACAGCTCCACTTCCGCGGACTGCCAAGCTTCTCGCCTGAGATGTTTAAGTACATCGAGAATGACGACCCCATGAAGTCAAAGCAGTTTCAGAAGGGCCTCGAGCAACTCATGAACGAGGGCGTAGCACAGCTCTTCGTCAACCAGTTCAATGGCCGCCGCATCGTAGGCACCGTGGGCCAACTCCAGTTTGAGGTCATACAGTACCGCCTCGAAAACGAGTACAATGCTAAATGTCGTTGGGAGCCTGTCAGCCTCTACAAGGCATGCTGGATAGAGAGCGATGACGAGCAGCAACTCGAAAACTTCAAGAAGCGCAAGTACCAGTATATGGCAAAGGATAAGGACGGACGCGACGTATTCCTCGCCGACTCGGGCTACGTTCTCTCAATGGCACAGCAGGACTTTGAGCATATCAAGTTCCACTTCACCAGTGAGTTCTGATCAAAGGGAAGGGTATAATGCTTCATACAGTACTGATAAGCATAGGGGCCAATACCGATAGGGCTGTGCAATTGATGCGGGCACGTCAATACATCATCCGCACATTTCCTGATGCACAGTTCTCACCTATGGTTACTATGCCAGCCGAGCCTGTCGTTTCTGTTCCCGTCAACTACTACTCCAACCTTCTCGCAACTTTTACCACGTCGCTCGACGAGACATCGCTCACTATACTACTTAAGGATATAGAACAATCGCTCGGTTCTTGCTCTACACTGCGCCGTCAGGGCATCGTCATGATGGACATAGACTTGCTACAGTATGACAATGAGCGTCGTCATACATCTGATTGGCAGAGACAGTATGTCAAGAAACTCCTGCGTCATCTTTTTCTTGCCTTTTCATTATTAGTGCTGTCATTTATCCCATTAGGGCGAGCTCATGCCGAAAGTGCCACCACCCTATTGAGTAAAGCAATAGAATATTATCAAGGAAGAAAATACCATGAGAGCATGATCGCATTTGAACAACTACAACGCCATTATCAGCTCAATCCTCGTTTCATTGCCTATCTTGGCTTCAGTTACTACAAGGAGAGTATGTACGAGGAGGCCACAGAATATCTAGAAAAGAGCATACCACAACTCACTGCTTATTCCCCCCACGAGCAGGCTGTATATCTCTATGCCTGTGCCGAGAGTCACTTCAACCTTTCCCATTATCAGCAGGCACTGCCCTACTACCAGCAGGCGTTACCACTCACCACTGGGCTGGATGCCGCCGACATCAACTATCACATGGCATTCTGCTACTATCTGGACGAAACGCTCATCCCTGACACTCTCATCCCTGACACCCTTACCTCTGACACAGCTAATACTAATGTTATAATAAATTATTTCCTCAAAGCAAATCGTCTATACAAAGAGGCTGCTACTATATCACCCCTCAGCCCACTCCATGCCGCACGTCTCTCACAAACCACAAAGATGCTTCGTGCCTTCATGAGAGAGGAGGAGGGATATAGTAGTAAATCCAAATTAGGATTTACTCCCCATCCATAGCAAGTCTAAAGCCCAAATTGGTCTGGCGATAGTCAGGCCAATTACTGTCACGTGAAGAGGTGCGACACTTAACCTGCCTATCCGTGAAAGAGCCTCCACGAACACTGTGAGTAAGTGTATCGTTGACTTGTATGATGGGATCTTTCGCCTCGCCAGGCTTGTATTGTTGAAAATTATCCTCTACCCATTCCCACACGTTGCCGCTCATATCGTACACGCCAATCTCATTAGGACCATATTGTGCTACTGGATGTGGACGTCCATCACTATTGGTAGCCATACATGCCACACGATCCACATATTTAGAACCAGCATAGGGCAAAGAGAACCCCTTGCCAGCACCACGTGCTACATACTCCCACTCTGCCTCGGTGGGCAAACGGAACTTCTTGCCTGTCATTTCGTTGAGTTTGGCAATAAACTTCTTACAGTCGTACCACGAAACATTGACAACAGGCAGATTGCGCTCTGAGTCGTCATGAGCCTTATAAAGCGAAGGGTTGGAACCCATTACGTGCTCCCACAATTCCTGAGTCACCTCTGTTTGCGAGATAAAGAAAGGCTTGGTGATGACAACAGGATGCTCGGGCTTCTCTGAGTAGAAATCGCAGTCCTTCTGCTCTGCTGTACCTCCCATAGTAAAACGTCCAGGCTCGATGCGAACCATCATGATATCGTTGTCACCTATGCTAAGCTCCTGAGAACCCTCAGGAACATCAGCCCTTCCATTACCACATGCAACAAATATTATCACAGAAAATATTGTGAACGTTAGTATGATAAAAAAATTCTTCAATGTTTTTTTGATGTTAATTTAATTAATAGTTAGTTAGTCTTTATCTTGTTTTAATATTCTTTTATTGCAAAAAAGAAATCGTCTCAAGCCTCGCCTTCAGCTGTGGCATCAGCGAACGCCTTATGGACAGTGTGATGGAACAGGTTGTTTGGAAATCCTGTGCTATGATGCGAGGCTCCATATCCTTTACTATCTTCATCACCGCATTTATCTGCGGATAGGAGAATGTATAAGTTATTTGCTCCTCAACCTGTCGCTCCTCTATGAGGTTTGCCGTGCGAGCATTCTCTATTGCTGACTGTGATGCCTCGCGGTAAGCTACTATAAGTCCTCCAGTTCCGAGGTTCACTCCACCATAATAGCGTATGACAAAAATCACGGCATTTGTTATATCAGCACTCATCAAGGCGCCCAGTATAGGTTTGCCTGCCGTGCTACTGGGCTCACCGTCATCATTAGCTCGAAAGGTTTCGCCTTCTGCACCAAGACGGTATGCATAGCATACATGACGGGCATCGTAGTATTTTTTCTTATACTGCTGCTGCAAGGTGCGCACCTCCTCTGCTGACTCCACATGATGCACAAAGGCATAGAACTTGCTCCGCTTCTCTGTGTAATAGCCCTCAGCCACATCAGCTACTGTTAGGTAGGTATCTCGCATTACGACAGTTTGTTCTGAATATAGTTGTTTATAGCCTTTACACGCTTTACAGGGTTTGTGACAACTTCCTCACGCACCACGTTTAAGTCATTGAACAGTTCGCTGAATGCCGACTGCATCATGTTAGGCTTTCTGCGCTTCTTGTCAGCCAAGGGGTTCACCACTACTCGTATGCCCTTGTTGTGGATAGCCACATGGAGTTCTGTACCCTCCTCTACGGGATCGCCATCATAGTGTATCACCCCAGGTTTGCTCCTGCGAATCATTATATCCTTCGCCTTGAAGCACTTGATGCGTGAGGATTTGTCGAGAGTCTTATTCATCAACTCGATACCCACCTGCGGAGCCTCCAGTATGTCGAAGGGCTCCATTATCACCACGTCGAGCAGTCCATCAGACATACTCGCCTGAGGTGCTATATAGGCGTCGTTGCCATATTGAGAAGCATTAGCCACACTAAGCAGGAAAGCCTTGTATGGCTCGGTTTCGTTGCCATCGATGGTGAGCTCGTATGTGTCAGGCTCGTACGTAAGTCCCTCACGAAGCACATTCTCCAGATAGGTAAGCATGCCGCGTTTGCCAGCATCAGCAAACTTCTTGGAGATGAAAGCATCGAATCCCATACCGCAAGTGCAGAAAAACGGATGGTCATTGATGACACCATAGTCGAGCTCATGAATCAAACCAACGTTGATGACCTCTATGGCACCCTTAACATTCATAGGCAACATAAGGTGACGAGCCAATCCGTTACCTGAACCACAGGGTATGATGCCCAGTGCTGTAGAACTGTCGATAACACCTCGTGCTACCTCATTGACGGTGCCGTCGCCTCCTACTGCCACGACGATGTCAATACCCTCGTCCTTGCATTGGGTGGCTATTTCATATGCATGACCAGCGTACTCGGTAAACCGCATCGCTGTGTCAAAAATATCCTTGTCTATATGACGCTCTATGAGTGAAGGGAGAACGTCCTTGTTGCCAGTTCCTGAAATAGGATTTATTATGAAAACTATCCTTCTTTTCGTCATGACTTATGTTTACTACTACCGAGATAATAAACAAATAACCACACAAAGGTACAAATTTTTCCGTAATTTGGGATATATTGTTAATATATTTTCACAATATACCACATTTTATTCACCAAAAAATGCTCAATTTGAAATATTTTGTGTAATTTTGCATCTGATTAGGCGAAATCCGCCACGTAACACATTACATTCATACAAAAACAAAGCGCAAAGAAATAAAAGTCATTATAAAAACGTAATGGGACAGTTATCAGAAAAATTTAAAAGCTATCGCTTGCCACAAAAATTCATGGAGGCAGGTGTTTATCCCTATTTCCGTGAAATAACGAGCAAACAGGGCACTGAGGTAGAAATGGGCGGACACAAGGTCCTCATGTTTGGTTCAAACGCTTACACTGGACTTGTGGGCGACAATCGTATATGCGAGGCAGCAAAGGCCGCTATCGACCAGTACGGCACGGGATGTGCAGGAAGCCGCTTCCTTAACGGTACTCTCGACATCCACGTAAAACTGGAGAAAGACCTCGCTGAGTTCGTAGGCAAGGACGAGGCTCTGTGCTTCTCTACCGGTTTCTCAGTAAACTCTGGCGTAGTAGCTATGGTATGCGGCCGCGAGGACTATATCATCTGTGACGATCGTGACCATGCCAGCATCGTTGACGGACGCCGTCTTAGCTTTGCTAAGCAGCTGAAGTATAAGCACAACGATATGGAGGATCTCGAGAATATACTCAGCAAACTGCCCAAGGAGGCTATTAAACTCATAGTAGTTGACGGAGTATTCTCAATGGAGGGCGACCTTGCCAACTTGCCAAAGATAGTAGAACTGAAGCATAAGTACAACTGCTCTATAATGGTTGACGAGGCTCACGGTCTGGGTGTGTTCGGAAGAAACGGTCGTGGTGTTTGTGACCACTTCGGACTGACCGATGAGGTTGACCTTATCATGGGTACTTTCTCTAAGTCACTCGCTTCTATCGGTGGCTTCATCGCTGGTGATTGGGACACTATAAACTTCCTGCGCCACAATGCCCGCACATATATCTTCTCAGCATCAAACACTCCAGCTTCAACAGCAGCAGCACAGAAAGCTCTTGACATACTCAAGGCTGAGCCAGAGATTATAGAGAAGCTTTGGGAGGTAACCAACTACGCTCTCAAGCGCTTCAAGGAAGAGGGCTTCGAGATTGGCGACACAGAGTCACCTATCATTCCTCTTTATGTACGCGATGTTGACAAGACATTCCTCATCACCGCTATGGCGTTTGATCGCGGCGTATTCATCAACCCTGTAGTGCCACCAGCTTGCGCACCAACAGATACACTGGTTCGCTACGCCCTGATGGCTACACACACCAAGGAGCAAGTAGATCGCTCAGTAGAAATACTCAAGGGCATATTCACAGAGCTTGGAGTGTTGAAGTAATTAGGAATTAGGAATTAGGAATTGAACATCAGCAAGAATAAGATAAAATTTATCCACTCGCTGGAACAGAAGAAAAATCGCCGACAGGAAAACGCCTTCATCGCTGAGGGACACAAGACTGTCGGCGATCTTCTTTTAGAGGGATTCGAGCCTCTCCTCATAGTGCATACCGAGGAGTGGAAATCGCCCATACCCCTACCCTCTATAACGGAGATTATACAGGCTTCGGCTGAAGATTTAAAGAAAGCAAGTCTTCTGCTTCATCCTCAACAGGTTATAGGTGTATTCAAACTACCACAGGAACAACACGATTTTCTTGGTTCTGTAGCCGAAAAAGAGATTGTACTTTGCCTTGATGGAGTGCAAGATCCTGGCAACTTAGGAACCATCATCAGGACGGCTGACTGGTTTGGCATCAAGAATATAATATGCAGCCATCAAACAGCAGACGCATTTGCACCAAAAGTGGTGCAGGCAACTATGGGTAGCATAGCGAGAGTCAAGGTGCACTATACAGACATTCCCGCTTTTTTAAAGTCTTTACCCCAAGGCACACCAGTTTATGGCACCATGCTCGATGGGACAGATGTCTATCACGAAACCCTCTCCACCAACGGAGTCATAGTGATGGGTAATGAGGGTAACGGTATCACTGACGAAGTAAGAAAACTCGTAACTCACAAATTACTGATACCTCCCTACCCCGCTGACAGGAAAACAGCCGAAAGTTTGAACGTTTCTATTGCTACTGCAATAATATGTGCGGAGTTTAGACGTATTAACAATGTTAATAATTCTTAACTTTAAGCCAAAAACCTCTATATCCTCACAATAAAACATATTTTTTCAGTAACTTTGCAGAGGATAATATACATTATAGTAACAAACGCCTATGACAAAGAATATACTTTACTCACTTCTTATAGCATCAACGCTAAGTTTTGCGCCTTCATTGATAAGTGAAGCAAACGCTCGCATAGAGTTGAGCGACATAGAGACACAGCAGCCATCAGTAAGACAGTCTGGTTCGGCGCTCATCGTTTCAGGTGCTGTTGGCAAGACCGTTTATGTCTATAACCTTCTGGGCGTACAGCTGATAGCAATACATGTGGATTCCTACGAGAAGCGCATAGACTTGAGCACGCTTCCTAAAGGCATCTATCCTATCAAGATAGGTAACTACACCAAGAAGATACAACTTTAACGGACACTACCCCTCTATGAACCGTTAACTGCAATAAAGCCTCCAACATATGCTGGGGGCTTATTCAAATTTAATAATCACTAAACAACAACAAATAACTAACAATGGAAAGAGATCAGAAGATTTTCGACCTCATCGAATCAGAACATCAGCGTCAGCTGAAAGGTATTGAACTCATCGCATCCGAGAACTTCGTAAGTGAACAAGTAATGGAAGCTATGGGTTCTTATTGTACAAACAAGTATGCAGAGGGTTACCCTGGTCACCGCTACTATGGTGGCTGTCAGGTAGTTGACCAAATAGAACAGCTCGCTATAGACCGTGCTTGTCAACTCTTCGGTGCTGAATATGCTAACGTACAGCCTCACTCTGGAGCACAGGCTAATGCAGCAGTCTTGCTTGCCGTACTGAAGCCAAGTGACTGCTTTATGGGTCTTAACCTCGACCACGGTGGCCACCTCTCTCACGGTTCACTCGTCAACACCTCAGGTATTCTCTATCGTCCTGTTGGCTATAACCTCAGCAAGGAGACAGGTCGTGTGGACTATGACGACATGGAGCGTCTTGCTAAGGAGAATAAGCCAAAACTTATCATTGGTGGTGGCTCGGCTTACTCTCGTGAGTGGGACTATGCTCGCATGCGCAAAATAGCTGATGAGGTAGGTGCTCTTCTGATGATTGATATGGCTCACCCAGCAGGTCTTATCGCAGCTGGTCTGCTTGAGAATCCTGTTAAGTATGCTCACATTGTAACTACCACTACCCACAAGACACTTCGTGGTCCTCGTGGTGGTCTTATCCTTCTCGGTAAGGACTTCGACAACCCATGGGGGTACAAGACTCCAAAGGGTGTTGTGAAGAAGATGTCACAGCTCATCAACTCTGCCGTATTCCCAGGTCAGCAGGGTGGTCCTCTGGAGCACGTCATAGCTGCTAAGGCTGTAGCCTTCGGCGAGGCTCTCAAGCCTGAGTTTAAGGAGTATGCCCTTCAGGTAAAGAAGAATGCTGCTGTACTTGCCGACGAACTCATCAAGCGTGGCTTCGGCATCGTTTCAGGTGGTACTGACAACCACTCTATGCTCGTTGACCTGCGCTCTAAGTATCCTGACCTCACAGGTAAGGTGGCTGAGAATGCTCTTGTTGCAGCTGATATCACCATCAACAAGAATATGGTACCATTCGACACTCGTTCAGCATTTCAGACATCAGGCTTCCGCCTGGGCACACCAGCTATCACCACACGTGGTGCTAAGGAAGACCTCATGGTGAAGATTGCTGCTTGGATAGAGGAAGTACTCAACGACCCAGAGAACGAGGCTGTTATAGCTAAGGTACGCGGTGAGGTAAATGCTGAGATGAAGAACTATCCTCTCTTCGCTTGGTAATAAGAAAAATCCTTAACCCTTAGATAACGTTGGTTAGCAAACGTAAGAGACGTTGGCACTGTCTGTCCGGACAGGAACCCACAGAGATGGATCGTACCATCATGTATTGGGAGAACAAGGGTAAACTCGTGCCAACGAGGGATTTGATAAAAACCCCAGAACAGATAGAAGGTATTAGGCGCGCTGGTGTTATAAACACTGGCGTGCTTGATGCTGTTGCTGCCGCCATTCATCCTGGTATGAATACTCAGGAGATTGACGACATATGTATGCAGTACTGCAAAGACCATGATGCCATCCCCGCTTGTCTGAACTACGAGGGATTTCCAAAGAGTGTATGTACCTCAATCAATGAAGTAGTGTGTCACGGAATTCCTAAAGAGGAAGACGTTCTCGAGGTGGGTGACATCATCAATGTAGATTTCACAACAATCAAAGATGGCTATTATGCTGATGCTTCGCGTATGTTCATTATTGGAGGTAAGACTACCCCTGAGAAGGAACAACTGGTGCGAGTTGCAAAAGAGTGCCTCGAGATAGGAATGGAAGCTGCAAAGCCTTACGGATTTGTAGGCGATATAGGTCACGCCATAGAGAAGCACTGTAAGAAATATCACTACGGCATAGTTCGTGATCTTGCTGGTCACGGTGTGGGACTGAAGTTTCACGAGGACCCTGAGGTGAACCACTATGGCCATCGTGGTGAAGGAATGCTCCTCGTACCAGGTATGGTGTTCACCATCGAACCGATGATAAACATGGGTACATGGAAAGTATTTGTTGATGCTGATGACCCATACGGTTGGGAGGTAATATCGGAAGATGAACTACCTTCCGCACAGTGGGAGCATACCCTACTGATGACTGAACACGGAGTGGAAGTGCTGACTTATTAGAGGCTCAAGGATTTCAAAAGTTCAAGAGTTCAAAAGTTCAAGAGTTTCAAAGTTCAAGGGTTTCAAAAGTTCAAGAGTTCAAGAGGTACTATCATTATTAAAGACAGAGCATACATATTAGCAATTGAGTCGTCATGCGACGATACTTCCGCAGCTGTGATGCAAGGCACAACGTTGTTGAGCAATGTTACAGCCTCACAGAAGGTGCACGAAGCTTATGGTGGTGTGGTGCCCGAACTCGCTTCACGTGCTCACCAGCAAAACGTATTGCCTGTAGTTGACCAGGCTCTTAAGCAGGCGGGAGTTAAGAAGGAACAACTGTCTGCTATCGCATTTACTCGTGGCCCAGGTCTTATGGGTTCTCTGCTTGTGGGTGTCAACTTTGCCAAAGGATTTGCTCGCGCTTTGAACATTCCTCTTATAGATGTCAATCACCTTCAGGGACACGTGATGGCTCACTTCATCGACGAACCTGAACAGGAAAATCCTCATCCACCATTCCCTTTCCTTTGTCTGCTCGTTTCTGGCGGCAACTCACAAATTATCAAGGTCAACTCCTACGATGATATGGAAATATTAGGACAAACCATCGACGACGCAGCTGGTGAGGCAATCGACAAATGTTCTAAGGTTATGGGATTGGGGTATCCAGGTGGACCAATAATCGACCGTTTGGCTCGTCAAGGCAACCCAAAGGCTTATAAGTTTTCCGAACCACATATCCCTGGTCTCGACTACAGTTTCTCCGGTTTGAAGACGTCGTTTCTTTACAGCCTACAGAAGTGGGTGGAGGATGATCCTGACTTTGTAGAGCATCATAAGGAAGATATCGCAGCCAGTCTTGAGTGGACCATCGTCGATATACTGATGAAGAAACTAAAACTCGCAGTAAAACAGACAGGTATAAAACACGTAGCTGTTGCTGGCGGAGTGAGTGCTAACAACGGGCTTCGCAATGCTTTTAACGATTATGCAAAGCGTTTTGGATGGACGGTATATATCCCTAAGTTCTCCTACACCACCGACAATGCTGCTATGATTGGCTGTGTAGCATCTTACAAACTAAAAGATAAGGACTTTTGCTTAATTGATGCTCCTGCATACTCGAAAGTCACAATGAAGTAAAAAAGAAAATAAAAACTACATCAATATAATATGGAATTCGAAAACAAAGTACTTAGTAAAGAGATTCTTTACAAACTATACGAGTCAGGCAAGACGATAAGTACAGCCGAGTCATGCACCAGTGGACGTATTGCCGAGGTTCTGACCTCAGTACCTGGTGCCTCAACCTATTATAAAGGTGGCACCATCTGTTATTCCAATGAGGCAAAGATAAAAATTCTTGGAATTGATGCTGACCTCATAGCAGAGAAGAATGCTGTATCAGAAGAGGTAGCTATAGAAATGGTGAAGGGTGTTTGTAAGATTCTCAATTCCGATTATGCTATTGCTACTACGGGGTTTGCTGGTCCTGGTGCCGATCCAGGTATCCCAGTAGGAACAATATGGGTAGCTTGCGGAACTGCTGACAATATCCGCACCATAAAACTGGAAGGTGATGAAGGTCGTGAGGAAAATCTAAAGAATGCGACCCATAAGGCACTACAGTTTTTCGTGGAGTATATAAGAGAGATTTTCCCAGATCCAACAGATATGGATTCTGTACCCAAGCCTGAGGCAAAATAAGCAATATGACAAAATAACTGCAAAAAAAAACTGCATTTAAGACCATTATCTTAAATGCAGTTTTTATTTACTCCTCATCGAGATGTCCTTCCCACAGATACTTATTGGTATCTTTCACTATCACATTACTTAGAAGTATTAGAGCAAAGAGGTTCGGTATAGCCATCAGAGCATTAAACACATCGGCCAATGTCCATACGGTGCGCAGGCCTATTATAGCACCAATAAATACTGCGACGAGGAATATCCATGTATATACTTTTACTCCTATGTTGCCCGCAAAGTATTCTACGGCTCTCTGGGCATAGATACTCCAACCAAGTATGGTAGAAAAGGCAAAGGTAAATAGACCGAACATAAGTAGCGGTGCTCCTATAACAGGAATTTTGGAGAATGCGAACTTTGTAAGCGTACCACCATCGAGATGAAACAGTTCATCTGTGAGGATATGGTTAAACACTCGTCCAAGAGTTACCGTGTGGAGTTCTGCAACATCAGCATGACTCAGTACACTGCTCACGATAACGACACCTGTGATAGCACATATAACTACCGTATCCCAAAAGGTGCCGCTGGCGCTGACAAGTGCCTGACGAACAGGGTTCTTTGTCTTGGCGGCAGCTGCTACAAGTGGTGCCGAACCCATACCTGACTCGTTAGAGAACAATCCACGAGCAATACCATAGTGTGCTGCTATCATAACACCACCTCCTGCAATCCCCCCACCTACTGCATCAGGAGTAAAAGCTGACAGACAGATTAGTTTTATTGCTGGCCACACATAGTCTGTGTGCATGCATAGAATTATGAGACAACCTATTACATAGAGTATAGCCATAAAAGGCACAAGTGCTGTGCACACTTTTGCTATGCTCTTAATGCCTCCTATGAGCACCAGTCCGACAAGCAGAGTCACAATAGTTCCTGTTATCCAAGGTGACACATTCATTACGTCGCTGGCAAGAGTGGAGATAGCGTTAGCCTGAACCGTACTACCTATGCCAAGAGCAGCAATAGCAGTAAAGACAGCAAAGAGTATGCCCGCCCACTTAGCATGGAGACCATATTCCAGAGCGTACATAGGACCACCTATCATATGTCCCTTTTTGGATGTCTTGCGATATTTCACGGCGAGAAGTCCCTCGCTATATTTTGTAGCTATACCGAATACACCAGTGAGCCAGCACCACAGCACGGCACCTGGCCCTCCCAAAGCTATTGCTGTTCCTACACCTATTATATTACCTGTACCGATGGTAGCAGCAAGCGCCGTAGCAAGAGCACCAAACTGACTCACGTCTCCCTCGCCATCCTTATCTTTTGCGAGAGATAGTTTTATTGCTGTAAAAATCTTGCGCTGAGGAAACTTCAAGCGTATGGTTAAGAGCAAATGGGTACCAACAAGCAATATAATCATGGGATATCCCCATAATGCATCACTTATTACTGATAGTATCGATTCGAAAGATTGCATATCTCTTATCTATTATTTCTTGCCTTCAGAACTCTGCGGAGTCTTCAATATTATAGACGTTGCACCAATAGTAAACAGCGTATCATTTTCTATGACACGTTTCTCCTTATCTCCCAGTATCTGGTTATCTACGAAAGTACCTGTGTAGCTTGGTCCGTCTCTCAATACATATTTCAACTTGCCATTTTTGTCTCTTGACACCGTTATCACACAGTGGTTCATGTCTATTGATGGGTCGTTGGTCTCAATCGGAGTATTACACTTAGAGCCTTTCATGTACCGTCCGATAATATTATCTCCCATTTTCAGGGGTAGCACTTGCTTGTAGTGAAAAATATTTTCTATCACTACTATAGTGCCAACTCCCTCATCTATCTCCTCAGATGTGGGATTTTCCTCTTTCTGTCGTTTACGTATTTGGGATACGCCAATCCTTATTCCAAATTCCTTATTACACTGTGGACATTGAAATACAAGCGATTGGCCTTCACGGTATTTTGTTTCATCAAAGGTGATATAATTGTCACATTTGGGACAACGCACTCGTTTCATATTTGCCTATAGAAAAAATACTTTAAGATTTGTAGTCAATCCATGCCTCGGAGAACTGGCTGTCAGTTTTGCGTAGTTTTCTCAATGAGTCAACAGCTTGTGTTTCAGTGGAAAAGTTACCCATCACAACCTTTCGCATTGTACCATGCTCGTAGATCTTTACGTCATTATACCCCAGAGATGCGAGTTTTCTGATATATTCCTCGGCACCTTTCTTACTTACTTTACTTGCAAGTATTATGGTATAATATCCTTGTTTGTTTACAGTATCCTTATCAACTGACTCCTCTACTGTCTTCTCGACTTTATCATTCATGTTTTGTTCTGCAACAAAAACAGAATCATTAAGTCTTGTCACTGATGAATTGTCTGCTGACTTGTCATAAGCTAAAAAGTCAGATACCACGTTAGTATCAATCATAGAGCATTGCTGTACATCATTGCTTCCTGTGCCTACAGGAATGCTTGAAAATATAAAGAATAACAGCAACATTGCAACCGCAAGAACATTACGCAAGGTATATAAGTTTACCCGCTTAACATCTTCTGGTTCCTCTTTGACAAATTCCCCACTCGTCTGCACAGTAAGTACTGCGTCATTTGCTTTTACAACAGGCCTTACATCATAAGACCCCAGTGCATACAAAGAAGGGGTAAGTAGTCCTGCAACACATGGTGTGAAGTCATACCTGTCCTCTGAAGTATATTTCAGTGTTCCTATCCCATGAAAAACATAATTGCCATTAACAGCAATTGTCTGCTTTACCTCTTCCACATCAGATGCTATCATGCGCAGAGCTTCAGGATAGCTGACGTCGTAGGCTTCCACATACGACTGAGCGAGCAATGAGTCGTTCAACTGCAATTGAGAGTTGAAACCGATAGAGCGCATGGGTTGGTAGAAAATGCCCTCATCTTCGTTATACTCTGCAGGAATATAATGAGCCATGAAACCGCCCAATCCTGGTACGATTACACAGTCACTATCAAGGAGTAAGATTTCTATGTGATGAGCTAGTTCCACCGTTTAAGTTAGTCTTTGTTCAATTATTGCATGCAAAGTTAATAATTTTTTACAACAAAAGCAAATATATTTTGCCATAAAAATAAAGATAATGACAAAAATCATGACAAGTACTTTGCTCATCAAAAAAATTGTAGTAATTTTGTGCTGGAATTAAGCACACTAAGGCAAATACATTAAACCGATTCGTCACAATTTATTCTTTAAATATTCAAAATCAACAAATTATAATATGAGATACCAACAGTATGACAAAGATTCTATCATAACCAATGTCAGAGAGTTGGTTGAAAAGAAAAAAATGTACAGGAAGTGCCATCTCACTTCTACTTTTATAGCAAAAGAACTTGGAATTTCTCGTTCTACCCTATCAATTATCATAAACAATGAGATGAAGACGACATTTACCGATTACATCAACAGATGTCGAATAGAATATGCTCAGCGATTGATGCAAAAGAATAAGCGCAAACTAACACTGGAAGAGATTTCATTTTTAGCAGGTTTTTCCTGCCCCTCTTCGTTTTATCGTCAGTACAAGAAGATATATGGTACTACGCCGAAAGAATGCACTATATAAAACTCCCATTTACATCACAACAATTTACAATTTTCAATGATATGACACAGGATCGTTTTGCAGACATACAGATGCTCAGATATGAATTGCCAGGATATGACACACTCTCGCTAAAGCAAAAAATATACATATACTACCTCTCAGAGGCGACTCTTTGGGGAAGAGACATCATATTCGACCAATGGGGCAAGTACAACTTGCTAATAAGAAAGACACTTGAGGCTGTATATAATATAAGGTACGCAGGAAAGGACGAGGGCTCGTTCTCTGCTGATGACCTAGCCTTTGTTGAGTATCTGAAGAGGGTTTGGTTTTCTAATGGCATTCACCACCACTATGGTTGTGAAAAGTTCAAGCCCGCTTTTAGTCAAGAGTTCTTCGAACAGTTGCTGAAGGAGATTCCTGCAAATGAGCTTCCTTTGTCCAAGGACGAAATTATCAGGACTCTCTGTCCTGTTATCTTCGATGAGACAGTATTGCCCAAGCGAGTAAACAAGGCTAAGGGAGTTGACCTTATCCAGACCTCTGCCTGTAACTTCTATGAAGGAGTAACACAAGAGGAGGTTGAGCAATTCTATGCCGACAAGAAAGGTGATGACCCTACCCCTCCCTCCTATGGTCTTAACTCTACACTGGTAAAGGATAATGGCGAACTGAAGGAAGAAACCTGGTCTCTTAATGGCAAGTACGGCAAGACCATCGAGAATATTGTGTTCTTCCTGAACAAAGCCTGCGAATATGCAGAAAATGAGCAACAGAAGAAGGTCATCCGTCTCCTTGTAGATTACTACACCACAGGTGATCTGCGCACCTTCGACGAATACTCCATCGAATGGCTTAAGGAACTCGACGGACGCATAGACTTTATCAATGGTTTCATAGAGGTCTATGGCGACCCGCTTGGTTTCAAGGCTTCATGGGAGGGTATAGTGGAATACAAAGACCTTGAGGCTTGCAAGCGCACTCAGACCATCAGTCAGAATGCCCAGTGGTTTGAGGATCACTCGCCTGTTGACCCTCGTTTCCGCAAACCTCATGTCAAGGGTGTTGTGGCCAATGCCATCTGTGGTGCTATGTTAGGAGGCGATGAGTATCCTTCTACTGCTATAGGCATCAACTTACCCAATGCTGACTGGATAAGGGCTCAGCATGGTTCTAAGTCTGTCACCATCACCAACTTCACCTCTGCTTACAACAAGTCTGCTAAGGGTAGCGGATTCCTTGAGGAGTTTGCTATCGATGATGAGACTGTTAAGATGATTCGCAAATATGGTGACATCTGTGACGACCTGCATACTGACCTTCATGAGTGTCTTGGTCATGGAAGCGGACAGTTGCTTCCTGGTGTTAGTCCTGATGCCCTCAAGGCATACGGCAACACCATCGAGGAGGCTCGTGCCGACCTCTTTGGTCTTTACTATATAGCTGACAGTAAGCTTGTTGAACTTGGTCTGACTCCTGACCTTGAGGCTTACAAGTCCAATTACTACACCTACATCATGAATGGCATGATGACCCAGAATGTTCGCATCAAACTGGGTGACAACATTGAGGAGGCTCACATGCGCAATCGTGCCCTCATAGCCAATTGGTGTTATAAGCAGAGTCAGAAACTCCCTTCGCCTATCATCGAACTCATAAAGCGTGATGAGAAGACCTACATTAAAATCAACAATTATCAAGCTCTGCGCCAGCTCTTCGCTACCCTACTCGCTGAGATTCAGCGTATTAAGAGCGAGGGCGACTTCGAAGCAGCCCAACATTTGGTGGAGACTTATGCAGTAAAGATAAATCCCGAATTGCACAAAGAGGTGCTTGCTCGTTATGAGAAACTCAATATAGCACCTTACAAGGGCTTCCTCAATCCAAAGATGACACCAGTCTTCGACAATAATGGTGAGATAACAGACATAAAACTCGACTTCTCTGAGTCTTATACAGAGCAGATGCTCCGCTATTCAAGGGATTACAGCGTAGAGTAATTGAAAATTGAAGTTTGAAAATTGAAGAGCAACATAATGAAATCAAAAAGTCTCCCTTTAAGGGAGATTTAGAGGGTCTTCATAAAGATATCAAGCAGTCCCTCCGCTTATTGATGAATGGAGTGACAGCTCAGTCCTTGCGTGAGAAGGGCATGGACTATCACCTCAACTGGGGTGCCAACCTTCTGCACCTCAGAGAGATGGCTAATAATTACGAGCCCTCGAAGGAGTTAGCCGAACTGCTATGGAATGATGATATTCGCGAGTGCAAGATACTCGCCACCATACTCATGCCATCAAAAGATTTTACGTATGACATTGCAAAAACATGGATTAGCAACACACACACACAGGAGATTGCGGAGATAGCATCCAAATACCTATACAGCAAGCTGCCATACGCCAAAGATTTAGCTTTTTGTTTGTTGGATGAGTCATCTGATATTTCCATGTTACATGCCTTTTGTATATTGGGAACGCTCAACAATCTATCAGAAGATGAGATAAACCGAGCTACCATTAAGGCAAAAGCAACCATCGATGACCTCACCCTTCCTATGGGCGTTCGCCATGTAGCTTACAATATGCTATCACGTATCAAATGATATTGGCGTATTATCTATGCGCATAAAATGATATTAGTGAGAGCATTACCATGTTCCAGGCCTATGTTTGTAACGATATCTTGAAGACTTTCTCTTTTGCTCATAGTACAAGAAAGAATCGAGAACAGAGAAAGCTTCCTCCTTATGCGTAATCACACAAGTTGTATCAGGGGTACCTACTACTGATATGGTATCATACCTTAATTGTAAGTGCTCCAACCGGTATGCCCTGACATATTGTGCAGTAGCTTTTATTATATTGTTTTTCTTTTCGAGGTCGATAGCCTCATCAGGCTCTCCCCATATATCAGAGCTTCGGGTCTTTACCTCTACGACAATGAGTGTTGTCATATCAGCATCAATGGCAACGATATCCAAATCCCTGTGTTTGTTGCGCCAATCAATATGGCGAATGTAAAGCCCCTTTTCCTCTCTGAGGTACTCGGCAGCCTTACATTCGCCCCATTTTCCTAAATCATTATGTTGAGCCATTGGCTAATCAAAAAGTGTAGATGCTTGGCACACAAGTTTAGTCAAGCTTATGGATTATCAGTCCTGAACGCAGTTTTGGTTCAAACCATGTAGCCTTAGGAGGCATGATATTACCTGAGTCGGCTATATCCATTATCTGTTTCATGCTCACAGGATAGAGAGCCAGAGCCATGCGCATCTCACCAGAGTCAACACGGCGCTTCAACTCACCCAATCCACGCAGTCCACCTACGAAGTCGATGCGCTGTGAAGAGCGCAAATCGCCTATTTCGAGGATATCCTGCAGAATAAGACGTGATGAGATATCAACATCAAGCACACCTATTGGATCGTTATCGTCAAAGGTGCCAGGCTTAGCATCGAGGCTATACCACTCGCCATCGAGATATAGTGAGAACTGATGAGCATGCTGAGGACGATACTCCTCCCTACCTTTCTTCTCTACTACGAAGCACTTTGAGAGTTTCTCGAGGAACTGCTCTGAGGTGTTGCCGTTGAGGTCTTTTACCACACGGTTATAGTCAAGAATTGTAAGCTGGCTTGCCTGGAAGCATACCGCCATGAAGTAGTTATACTCCTCGTCACCACGGTGGTTAGGATTATTCTTTGCCTTCTCTGTGCCAACGAGTGCTGCAGCAGCAGAACGGTGGTGACCATCTGCAATATAGAGGGCAGGCATCTTAGCAAACTCATCAGTAATGGTCTTGATGTCAGCATCGTCAGATACTATCCACAACTGATGGCGGAAACCATCAATAGGAGCCACAAAATCATACTCTGGCTCTGTTGCAGCATACTTCATAATGAGTTTGTCGAGCACGGCGTTGTCAGGATAAGCGAAGAACACAGGCTCTATGTTTGCATTGTTCACACGAACATGTTTCATGCGGTCTTCTTCCTTATCACGACGGGTGAGCTCATGTTTTTTGATGATACCCTTTTCATAGTCGCCAGAATATGCGCCTACGACAAGTCCGTACTGTGTCTTTTCCTTTCCACCGTTAGCAGGAAGACTTGATGTCTGAGCGTAGATGTAGTACTGCTCCTTGTCATCCTGCACGAGCCATCCTTTGTCCTGGAACATTTGGAACTGGCGTGCTGCTTCGGTATATACCTTTGGGTCATACTCCGAAGTGCCTGGTTCGAAGTTTATCTCTGGCTTGATGATGTGGTAAAGAGACTTCTCGTTATCACCAGCTTCTGCGCGTGCTTCCTCAGAGTCGAGTACGTCATAAGGGCGTGACTCCACCTGCTCTACTAAATCTTTTGGAGGGCGAATACCCTTGAAAGGTTTTACTATAGCCATACGTATGAGAGTTAAGAGTTAAGAGTTAAAAGTTAAGAGTTAAGAGTTAAGAGTTTAGATTGAAGAGTTAAGACAAATAATCCCCGTAGCATTACTGCCACAGGGATTATCGTTCTTATAGTTGCATTACTTGTTTACCTGGAACTTTGTGATGCCGTCCTTTATGAAACCTACAATCTGGTTTGCTGCAGCAAGACCAGCGTTAGTGTTAGCTTCAGCAGTCTGTGCACCCATCTTCTTAGGTGTAGAGAAGTAGCGTCCCTCGAACTTTGCGAAGTCAGCGTCAGCATCAGGCTTGATGTCGGTGATGTACTTTAGGTCATCACGCTCAGCCATGAGTTTCAGCAGACCAGCCTCGTCGATAACCTCCTTACGAGCGGTATTGATAAGGATAGCGCCCTTCTTCATTGTACCGCAGAGGTCATAGTTGATAGACTGCTTTGTCTCAGCTGTAGCAGGGATGTGGAGAGAAACGATGTCAGCCTGCTTGAAGAGCTCTGCCTGTGAAGCCACAGCCTTCACTCCAGACTGCTCGATAACCTCAGCTGGGCAGAATGCGTCGTAAGCGATAACATCCATTCCGAAGCCCTTAGCGATGCGAGCTACATTGCGACCTACATTACCAAATGCGAGTATGCCAAGAGTCTTGCCCATCAGCTCACCACCAGCCTTACCGTTGTAGAAGTTACGTACGGTGTAAACCAGCAGACCGAGAACGAGCTCTGCCACAGCATTGGCATTCTGACCTGGTGTGTTCATTACCACGATGTTACGAGCTGTTGCAGCCTCGAGGTCAACATTATCGTAACCAGCGCCTGCACGAACCACGATCTTGAGGTTCTTCGCAGCATCCATCACCTCTGCATCAATCTTGTCAGAGCGGATGATGATAGCATCAACGTCAGCTACAGCAGCGAGGAGCTGTGCCTTCTCTGTATATTTCTCGAGGAGAGCGAGTTCAAAACCAGCCTTCTCAATGATTTCTTTTATTCCAGCAACCGCAGGAGCAGCAAAGGGCTTCTCAGTTGCAATCAATACTTTTGCCATTGTTTTCTTTTCTTTTATTTTTTATAGTGCCTATAGTGACTATAGGAACTATCTACTATTCTTTTGATTAGTGCTGAGCCTCAAACTCCTTCATGCAAGCTACGAGTGCCTCACAGCCTTCGATAGACATTGCATTGTAGCAAGAAGCACGGAAACCACCTACATCACGGTGACCCTTAACACCTACCATACCCTTAGAAGTAGCGAATGCCATGAACTCATCCTGAAGGTCCTGATACTCTGGCTTGAGTACGAATGTGAGGTTCATGAGTGAGCGGCTTGCCTCCTCTGCAGTACCTACAAAGAGCTTATTGCGGTCTATCTCACCGTAAACGATCTCTGCACGCTGCTTAGCGAGCTTATCCATAGCCTCTACACCACCATGAGCCTTGATGTAACGGAGGTTCATCAGAGCAGAGTAGATAGGTACTACAGGAGGTGTGTTGAACATAGAGCCCTTCTTCACGTGAGTGCGGTAGTCGAGCATGGTAGGAATCTGACGTGATACCTTTCCAAGAGCATCCTCCTTAACGATGGCGAATGTTACACCAGCCATAGCGAGGTTCTTCTGAGCACCACCATAGATGAGTGCATACTTGCTTACGTCGATAGGACGAGACAGGAAGTCAGAAGACATATCAGCTATCAATGGAATTGGAGAGTCTATGTCATAGCGCATCTCGGTACCATAGATAGTGTTGTTTGTTGTGATGTGCAGGTAGTCAGCATCTGTAGGGATGGTGTATCCCTGTGGGATGTATGTAAAATTCTTGTCAGCAGATGATGCGATCTCAACAACCTCACCAAAAAGCTTAGCCTCTTTCTCAGCCTTTGTTGCCCAAACACCCGTATTGAGGTAAGCAGCCTTCTTCTCAAGGAAGTTGTAAGGCACCATGCAGAACTCGAGCGAAGCACCACCACCGAGGAAGATAGTCTTGTATCCCTCTGGGATGTCGAGGAGCTCCTTCATGAGAGCCTCTGCCTCATCAACTACTGGCTGGAAATTCTTTGCACGGTGTGAAATCTCCATAAGAGAAAGTCCTGAATTTTCGAAATCAAGACATGCTGCAGCTGTCTGTTCAATGACCTCACGTGGGAGAATTGAAGGACCTGCATTAAAATTGTACTTTTTCATTTCTTTTATTGTTAAAAGTTTTTGGTTTTTATATCTCTTTACACGTCAACTGGAGCGATAGCCCCCGTATATCATAATGCGAAGCAAAGGTACTCATTTTTTACGAGATAAGCAAATTATATTGCTCAAATTTGACTTTTTGCGCATATTTTTACTCTATTTCTTACATTTTTACATCAAAATGATAAGTATGGATATCAAAAGTCCATAGACAAATATATTACGGGCTGTTTCACCGAGTATCCTGTTGAGAGCCTTTCCCTCTCCTATCCGTTTCATCTTGTTCCATGTGTTTATATGAAGGAAGTACACGATAAAGGACAGTATCATATTGACATTAGAGAAACCAAACTCTATCAGCACCATCACCAGTGCTACGGGCACTATCATCATATACAGATACTCTGTATATTTTTTCCCTATTAGTACCACGAGTGTGTTTTTGCCCGACTTCTTGTCATTGTCTATGTCCCGATAGTTGTTGACAAGCAGTAGGCAGTCTATCACCAATCCCGTCGCCACGCCGAGATTCCACGGCATCACGGCGAAGTTCTGCATATCATGCGGCACTGTCACATAGGTGGTAAATACCGTAGGCACTATACCGAAGAAAACGAGCACCAGTATGTCTCCCATTCCTATTTGCGCCATGCAGATTGTGTAGAGGAAACAAAATACCACGCTGCTTGCTCCCACTGCCACCATGCTCCATCCGCCGTAGCATATCAGTGGCATACCTATCATACATGCCAGGACGGTTGTTATGGCTATAGCCATTCTCATAGCCTTCATGGTGACCCATCCTTGCTGGCATGCCCTCAGTGGTCCGAGTCGCATCTCATCGTCCCTTCCCTTGAGACAGTCGTAGTAGTCGTTGATAAAATTGGCATCTATCTGCATGATAAAGGCAAAGAGCAAGCACAATGATGCCGGCACCCATCCTCCTTGTGTAAAAACCTCCATTCCACCGAGGTAGAAGGCGTAGGCGCATCCTATCATCACCGGCACGGCAGCACCTGTCAGTGTCTTGGGACGCGCTGCGAGCCACCAAGCCTTCGGTGAGTTCTTTCGCATGTTTATATCGATGACCATATCCTTTCGAAGTGTTTCCTCAGTTCTGCCTTATCGTCTATTATCCCGCGAAGCGTTCTGAGGTGCTGTTCGTTTTTCGAACCAGGTATCCACATGTGTATGTATCCTGCTGTGGAGTATTTCTTCTGCATGTGTTCCACGAAGCGGTTCCAGTGCTCTTCCTTTGACATTTCCGGGTAGTGGTGTTTGCCGTATTGTACAGTACGAAGGAATACCGTCTGCGGATTGAGGTCTCTGTCGGCTTCTGCCACTATCTTGCCGTATATGCTTCGTGGCATGCGCGACAGGCTTGCCCTATGGTCTTCCACGGCCTGTTTCATTATTTCTATCTGTTGGGCATCAAACCATTTCTCCAGTCTTTTGTCAGCCTTAAGTATCTTGCCGCTCTCCAGGTGGTGCGTAGCGCGTTCTTTCTCCAGTCCCAGGTCGTGGTAAGCAGCCACTACGTATGCCATATCGACGTTGGCTCCGAGGTTTTCTGCCAATTCTATGGAGGCTTTTATCACTCGCATGGCATGGTCTATGTTGTGTGCTTCGTCAAACGCATTATACCTTTTTAATATATTGCGTTCCACAAACTCCATTATGTCAAGGTTAACCTTCATTTTCGAGCATATTACTGGTTTCATCCAGAAAATCGTTACTTTCCATATCGGCAAGCGATTTCTTCTTCTTGTTTTCTTTTGCTCCCGCCTTAATGAGGCTTCGTGCGGCTGTGATGATACTTGGTCCGCTATCAGCGGTTGTAATCTTTAGTTTGGTGATTTTCTTGATGGTATCATTCATGCTCGACTCCACATCCATGAAACGAGTGCCAAAGTCTTGCACTCGCTCTACGATGGTATTTGCGGCATCTATCATTTGCTGTTGGTTTTTCAGCTGCCTTACCTGTGTCCACATCATTTCGAGCACTCGCAGATTCATGTACATCGTCTGTGGGCCAAGTATGAGTACTCCCTGGTCGTATGCCTCGCGCCATAGTGTAGTGTCGTTTACCAGTGCGAGGTTCAGTGCTCCCTCTATCGGTATGTACATGATGGCAAATGAGAGTCTGTTGTATCCTTCTGGCAGATACTTGGTGTATTCCTTTTTCGCCAGTCGCTTCACCTGTGCTCTCACGCTGTCTATATGTGCCTTGAGATATATGCTTTTCTCTGCCGAGTCGTCGTCGGCATTCATATAGCGCTCATAGTCTGTGAGCGACATCTTGGAGTCCACCACGACGTGGCGGTTATTGGGGAAGTGGAGTATAAAGTCGGGTATGAGTCCCCTTCCGTCATCACCTTTTGCTATCTTGCCGTTCTTGTCACGCAGTGTTTCCTGGGTATCAAATTGTTCCCCCTCCCTTAGTTCGAGGTCTTCGAGCAATTGTTTTAGTTTCAGCTCTCCAAAGTTACCCTGCACCTTCACTTCTCCCGTCAGTGCACGAGTGAGCCTGTCGGCCGTTTCGCCCAGTGATGTGCTCTTCTCCATATTGAGTTTTATAGCTTCATCGAGCCTGGTCATCGCTTCTTTTTGCTGATCCTTGGTATTGTCGAGTGCCTCGCGCATCTCCTTGATGCTTTGCTTCAGTGGGTCGATAATCTTTGATACCTCCTCGTTGTTGCGTTCTCCAAGTTCTTTCTGGCGTTCTTTCAGCACCTCCTCCGATGTTGTCTTCATCTGCTCACGAATAAGGTTCAGTTGCGAGTCTATCTGTTCCTTATTCATCTCGCGAAGGTTCTTCAACTGGTCGGCAGAGTGTGCCCTGACGTCACTCAGTTGTCGCTCGTAGGAGTCTTTGATTTCTGCTATGCGTTTTTCGTATGCCTCCTTGGTATTAGCCAGGGTTTGGTCAGTCTGCCTCTTTACTATCAGCAGAATGACCACCAAAAGAATTATAAAACCTAAAATAAGAAGTATTTCCACTACCGTCTCTCCTTAGTCGATAAGTGTTGAGGAGCGCACTCTTGAGAGTGTCTCGGGTGTCATTTCAAGGAATGAAGCAATGAATACGAGAGGGGCTCTGAGCACCACCTTTGGCATCTGCTTGCAAATGCGGCGATAGCGGTCCTGTGCCGTCTCGAAGCGTACTAGGTCGGCATGTACCTGACATTCTATGAGCGACTCCTCCAATATCTTTCTGTACAGTATCTGTATATTCTGGTTGTGGAGTGCCACATTCTCCAGTCTTTTCTTGGGTATGGCGAATATCTGGCATGTCTCGAGGGCTTCTATCACCTCATTGCTTGGCGTCTCGCGAAAGAGGCTCTCCACCGACATAAATATGGAGCCGTCAACGGCGAGGTTGCTTGTCATCTCCTTGCCGTTCTTGTAGTAGTACTGACGTATGAGTCCCGTATGCAGGTAGTAGATATACTCTGCCACCTGTCCTTGTGGCAGTATGTCACTGCCTTTCTTGAACTTCATGGGTATGAGGAGGTTTTCGAGTATGTCTATCTCCTCATGCGTCATAGTGCTGAACCTACGCGATAGTTCCCTCGCGATATCCCTGACTGGTATTGCCTGTTCTTTCATATATTTTAAAGTGGGTTATGTATTATTTTAGCCTAATCAAGTTTCAGTACGGCGAGGAATGCCTTCTGCGGCACTTCCACGTTGCCTATCTGTTTCATGCGCTTCTTGCCCCTTTTTTGCTTCTCGAGGAGTTTGCGCTTACGGCTCACATCGCCTCCGTAGCACTTTGCCGTCACGTCCTTGCGTACCTGCTTGATGGTCTCGCGTGCTATGATTTTGGCACCTATGGCAGCCTGTATGGCTATATCAAACTGCTGTCGCGGTATGAGTTCCTTCAGTTTCTCGCACATGCGCCTGCCAAAACCTACTGCATTATCGTTGTGAGTGAGGGTTGACAGGGCATCGACGGGTTCACCGTTGAGCAGTATGTCGAGTTTTACGAGTTTTGACGGACGGAAGGAGTCTATGTGGTAGTCAAACGATGCATAGCCCTTGGATATGCTCTTCAGTTTGTCGTAGAAGTCTATCACTATCTCGCCCAGCGGTATGTAGAAGTGCAGTTCCACACGGTTGCCACTCACGTACTCCTGCTTTATCAGTTCGCCGCGCTTGTCCAAGCACAGCTTCATGATAGGCCCTATGTAGTTGGCATCGGTTATGATGGTAGCCCTGATGTAGGGCTCCTCTATGTGGTCTATGAGCGTCTGGTCAGGCAGTCCTGAGGGGTTGTGCACCTCCTTGCTGTTTCCCTGTTTGTCATATACCATGTACGATACGTTGGGCACGGTGGTTATCACGTCCATATTAAACTCACGATCGAGTCGCTCCTGTATAATCTCCATGTGGAGCAGTCCGAGGAATCCGCAACGGAAACCAAATCCCAATGCTACTGATGACTCAGGCATGAATGAGAGTGACGCATCGTTGAGTTGTAGCTTTTCCAGTGACGCTCTGAGGTTTTCGTACTCTGCAGGGTCGATGGGATATACTCCTGCAAACACCATCGGTTTTACCTCCTGAAAACCCTCTATCGCCTTGTCGCATGGACGTGCTATGTGGGTAATAGTGTCGCCCACCTTCACCTCTTTAGCATCCTTGATGCCTGAGATGATGTAGCCCACCTCGCCTGTCTTCAGTTCCTGTCGTGGCACCATGTCCATCTTGAGCACTCCCACCTCGTCGGCAACGTACTCCATGCCCGTATTGAAGAACTTCACTTTGTCGCCCTTCTTTATCGAGCCGTTGAGTATCTTGAAGTAAGCTATTATGCCACGGAATGAGTTGAATACCGAGTCGAAGATGAGTGCCTGGAGTGGTGCTTCGGTATTGCCTTTAGGAGCCGGTATGCGTTCCACCACGGCATCGAGTATTGCGTCTATTCCCTCACCCGTCTTGCCGCTGGCACGCAGTATGTCACTGCGGTCGCAGCCTATGAGTTCGATTATCTCGTCCTCCACCTCGTCGGGCATGGCGGCAGGCATGTCTATTTTGTTGATAACGGGTATGATCTCCAGGTCGTGCTCTATCGCCATATAGAGATTGGATATGGTCTGTGCCTGCACTCCCTGCGTAGCATCCACCACGAGGAGTGCCCCCTCGCATGCTGCTATGCTGCGGCTCACCTCGTATGAGAAGTCCACGTGTCCTGGAGTGTCGATAAGGTTGAGCCTGTAAGCACCCTTATCGGCGATATCACCCTTGTAGTCATACTCCATCTGTATGGCATGACTCTTTATGGTGATGCCTCGTTCCTTTTCGAGGTCCATATCGTCAAGCATCTGTCCCTCAGTGATTTGTATCGTCTCCGTGCGCTCTAACAAGCGGTCGGCAATGGTACTTTTACCATGATCTATGTGGGCTATGATGCAAAAGTTTCTTATATGATTCATCAGTATGTGTTGTCCGTAATATGATATTTCAATTTGCAAATTTAATCTTTTTTTTTGAAAATGACAAATATCAAGTCATTTTTTTTTCGTAATTTTGCACCATGAAGCATAAAATAGTTGTATTTTTCATTTTTGCACTCGCTTTTTCCTCATGTACCGAACGCCAAACTCTTGAAGAAAAAGCCACTGCTGATGCACGCGAATTTAACCGTCGCTACTGCCCCACTCCAGTAGTCAATTTCATGCGCACTGACAGCATCTCATTCAACCCTCGAAATCACACCTTCACATACTCATACAGCTTCTGCGATATGCTCGATGATGAGAAGATTGTAGCAATCAATAAGAGTAAGATAACCAACGTTTTAACATCAAGCATTAAAAACTCTACTTCAATGAAGACCTACGTCGAGTCTGGCTACCGATTTCACATCGTCTGCCACTCCGACAAATCACCCCGTACCACACTTTTTGAACTCAACCTTTAAATGCTATACAAAGGTACTGCTTTAATTTAATCTATGCAAGCAAAACGGGGTATTTAACACTGCGCTACCCTCCCCTCCCAGAGACTATGCCAGAGGGTACATCTGACAGTGCCAGAAGCTACATCTTGCTATGCCAGAAGGTACATGGGGCAGTGCCGGAAGGCACAAGATGTACGATTTTACCTTCAATACTCAACTCATTGTTTTATAATAAGTTACATTACAGATACATAAACAAAAAATCTTCAATTTTCAATATTCAATCTTCAACCACCCTAAAATCGTGGCGGGGTTTTTAACAATTAGTGTGTGTGGTCAACTATTTCAGTAGAACATAAAAAAGGTCGAACTATTCAACTATTCATTATTCAAATAGGACAAGAAGGTTTTAGGACTTAGGATTTACAGGAACTTTATATTATATATTATATATA